>DAOUHB010000150.1:0-35912 GCA_034428935.1 Anaerolineae bacterium
TTTGGGCTGCTGACGCTCATGGCCGTGGTCGTGGTCGTGCCCATCGTGCTGGTCGTGGGCTATATCGTCGTGCAGGGGCTGGGAGCGATTAGCTGGGAGTTCCTCGCCGACTTTCCGCGGAACGGCATGAAGGAGGGCGGCATCCTGCCGGCCATCATCGGCACGGTGCTCCTCACCTTTGGCACGGCCATCGCCAGCATTCCCATTGCCCTGGGCGCGGCGATCTACCTGGCCGAGTACGCCCGCGATACCTGGCTAACCCGCGCCATTCGCCTGGCCATCATCAACCTGGCGGGCATTCCCTCGGTGGTCTATGGGCTCTTTGGCCTGGGGCTCTTTGTCCTGTTCCTGGGCTTTGGCGCCAGCATCGTGGCCGGCAGCCTCACCCTGGGTCTCATGACCATGCCGGTGGTCATTTCCACGGCCGAGGAAGCGCTCTTGACGGTGCCCCAGCGTTTTCGCGTGGTGAGCCGCAGCCTGGGGGCCAGCCAGTGGCAGACGGTGCGGAACGTGGTGTTGCCCAACGCCCTGCCCGGCATCCTGACAGGGGTCATCCTGGGCCTGGAGCGGGCGGCGGGCGAGACGGCCCCCATCCTGTTTACCGCCGCCGCCTTTTACCTGCCCCAGTTGCCCCAGAGCGCCCTCAGCCCGACCATGGCCCTGCCCTACCACCTGTATGTCATTGCCACACAGGTGCCGGGCATGCCCCTGGAGATCCAGTACGGCACCGCCCTCGTCCTCCTGGTGCTGGTCCTGGGCCTGAACCTGGTGGCCACGGTGCTCCGCAGCCGCTTCCGCCGGAGGCGCCAGTGGTGAACAAGTTTTCGATTCGCGACCTGGGCTTTTACTACGACGGCCACCAGGCGCTGCGCAATGTGACCCTCGACGTCCCGGCCAACCAGATCACCGTCGTCTTTGGCCCATCCCACGCCGGCAAGAGCACGCTGCTGCGCTGCCTGAACCGCCTCAACGACCTCATCGAGAACGTGCACCTGCGCCTCGAGGGCCAGGTTCTCCTCGACGGCGAGGACATTTACCGGCCGGGCACCGACGTGACCGAGCTGCGCCGGCGGGTGGGTATGGTCTTTGCCCTGCCCATCCCCCTGCCCCTCACCATCCGGCAGAACGTCACCTACGGCCCGGTGATGAGCGGCGAAAAGGACCATGCCCGCCTCGACGAGCTGGTGGAGCGCTGCCTCAAGCAGGCCGCCATCTGGGACGAGGTCAAGGACCGCCTGGACGAGCCGGCCATGAGGCTGTCGGGTGGCCAGCAGCAGCGGCTGTGCATCGCCCGCAGCCTGGCCCTGGAGCCCGAGGTCATCCTCCTCGACAACCCCACGTCGGGGCTCGATCCGCTGTCTACGGCCAAGGTCGAGGCCTCGTTGGAGGACCTGAAGGCGAGCTACACCGTGGTCCTGGTGCCCCACAGCGTCCAGCAGGCGGCCCGCGTGGCCGACCTGGCCGTCTTTTTGCTCAACGGCGAGCTGGTGGAGGCGGGCCCGGGCCAGGTGCTGTTCACCAGCCCGCGCGAGACGCGTACCGAGGATTACGTTACGGGGCGGTTCGGCTAGGCCAGGGCTGCGGGCCTCAAGACAGCAGGATTGAGAGGTGAGAGTTGAACAAAGAGAGAAGCATCTTTACCGAAGCAGTGCACGGGGGCGAGCGCGCCCCCCGTCCTGATTATACGCCTGTCAGCACGCCCATCCATCATTCGGTGGGCTATCTGTACGACGACATGGCCGACCTGGACGCCGTATTTGGCGGGCAGCAGTCCGGCTACGTGTACACGCGCTACGGCAGCCCGACGGTCACCGGCTTTGAGCGGGTCATCGCCGGGGTGGAGGGCGCGGAGGACGCCGTGGCGTTTGCCTCGGGCATGGCCGCCGTCCACGCTGCGCTGCTGAGCGCTGGCGCCCGGGCAGGGACGACCATCGTCTCGGCCGCCGACGTCTACGGCGCCACCTATGCCCTCCTGGAGCGCTCGCTGTCGACCCTGGGGGTCAAGACCTGTTTCGTGGACATCACCGACGTGGAGCAGGTGCGCCAGACCGTCGGCACCGAGCGGCCGGCGGCGGTGCTGTGCGAGATCATCTCCAACCCCCTGGTCAAGGTTGCCGACGTGCCGGCCCTGGTAGAGATTGCCCACGGGGTGGGGGCGGCGCTCATCGTGGACAACACCTTTGCCACGCCCTACCTCTACCGGCCCCTGGCCCACGGCGCCGATTACGTCGTCCATTCGGCGACCAAGTACATCGGCGGCCACGGCGACGTCATGGCTGGGGTGGTGGCCTGCTCGGCGGAGCGGGCCCTGGATCTGCGCGAGCGGCAAAAGCTGCTGGGCGCCAACCTGGGGCCCCAGGAGGCCTGGCTGGCCTTGCGGGGGATGAAAACCTTGCCGCTGCGCATGCGGCAGCACTGCGCCAACGCCATGGAGGTGGCCCGGTGGCTGGTCGGTCAGCGGGCCGTCGCCCGGGTGAACTACCCCGGGCTGCCGGAACACCCCCAGCACGAGCTTGCAGGGCGACTGTTCGAGGGGCGCGGCTTTGGCGGGATGTTGAGCTTTGACCTGCGCGGCGCGGGCCGGCAGGAGGTCTTTCGCTTCATGGAGGCGCTGCGCCTGGTGTTGCCCGCCACGACCCTGGGCGACGTGTACAGCCTGACGCTCTACCCGGCCCACTCGTCCCACCGCATGCTGTCGCCCCAGGCACGGGCCGCCATCGGCATCGGCGACGGCCTCGTGCGCTTGAGCGTGGGCATCGAGGCGGCCGAGGACATCATCGCCGACCTGGCCCAGGCCCTGGAGGCCTAGGACCGGATCGGCGCGATGCAAACCCCCGACGTCAATCTCTGGAACTGGCTCCTCGCCGTGGCGCCCATCGCCACGGTGCTGGTGCTCATGGTCGGCTTTCGGTGGGGCGGCACCCGGGCCGGCCCGGCCGGGTGGCTCGTAGCCATGCTGCTGGCCTGGCTGCGCTTTGGCGCGGGCCTGGAGCTGCTGTGGGTCTCGCAACTGCGGGGGGTGTTGCTGACCCTCTTTGTGATCTATATCATCTGGTCGGCCATGGCGCTCTACCGGGTGGTGGACGAGGCGGGCGCCCTGGCGGCCGTGGGCGCCGGCATCTCGCGCCTCACCGCCGACCGCACTCTGCAGTTGCTGCTCATTGCCTGGATCTTTTGTTCCTTCGTCCAGGGCGTGGCCGGCTTTGGCGTGGGCCTCGCCATCTCCACGCCGCTCCTCATCGGCCTTGGCTTTTCGCCGGTCCTGGCCCTCTCGGCCGTCGCCATCGGCCATAGCTGGGCCGTCAACTTTGGCTCCATGGGCTCCTCCTTCCTGACCCTCATCGCCCAGTCGGGCCTGACGGGCTACGCGCTGGCTCCCTGGTCGGCGCTTCTCCTGGGGGTCACCTGCCTCGGCTGCGGCCTCCTGGTGGTCTGGATCGACAGGGGATGGGCGTCGGTGCGCCAGGCCTGGCCGGCCCTGCTCATCATCGGCACGGTCATGGGCGCCGTCCAGGCGGGCCTGGCCGTCATCGGCCTGTGGAACCTGGCCGGTTTTGGCGCGGGGCTGGCCGGCCTGGGGGTGGCGGCGCTGGTGGTGCGCCTGCCCCGCTACCACTCTGTCCCCCGGGCGGAGGCGGTCGAGGGGCAGGCGGCGGGCGGCCCGGCGCCGGTGCTGCAGGCGGCCAACCCGGGCAGCGGGGGCCGCCTGGTGCCCCTCTGGCTGGCGGTGGCGCCCTACCTGGTCCTCATCGTCGTCGTCGGCGCCGCCGAGCTGTGGCCCTGGCTGAACGACGTGCTCAACAGGGTAGCCCTGGCGGCCGATTTTCCCGAAGTACAGACGTCCTACGGCTGGACGACGCGGGCGGGACCGGGCCGGAGCATCAGCGTCTTTGGTCACGCCGGTGCCTTGCTCCTCTACGTGGCCGTCCTGTTCTACGCCGTCTACCGGCTGCTGGGCTTTTACGGCCCGGGGGTCACCCGCCGCATCGTCCGCAAGACGGTGCGCGGCTCGCTGCCGGCCTCCTACTCGATGCTGGCCCTGGTGGGCATGGCCATGGCCATGGACCACAGCGGCATGACCTACGTCCTGGCCCGGGGCTTGAGCCAGGTCGCGGGCCCGTTCTATGCCCTGGTCTCGCCCTTTATCGGGCTACTGGGCGCATTTATGACCGGCAGCAATACAAACTCAAACGTCGTCTTTGTCCCGCTGCAGCAGCAGGCCGCCGGGCTGCTGGGGCTGGACGTCCTGGCGGTCCTGGGGGCCCAGACCACGGGCGGCTCCCTGGGCTCCATGATCGCCCCGGCCAAGATCATCGTCGGCGCCGCCACGGTGGGGCTCGTCGACCAGGAGGGCAAGGTGCTCAAGTACACCCTGGTGCCCGCCTTTCTGCTCACGGCCATCACCGGGCTCATCGTGTGGTGGTTTGCGTGAACTCTATCAGGTGCGTCGCACGAACGGCACGTGCAACGCACCGGTGTGGGGGAGGTCAAGATTGAGGGTGTCACAGCATCTGGACATCGCCGCCCTGGTGGCAGTGCCCCACGTCGATCCCTATGGCGGCTACGAGGTTTCGCCCGACGGGGCCCGGGCCGCCTTTGCCTGGAATCGCACCGGGCAATGGGAGATCTACGAGGCGCCCCTCGATGGGTCGCTGGCGCCACGGCAGGTTAGCCGCGGACCGGGGGCCAAGTTCGCGCCCCGCTATTCGCCGGCCGGCCGGCACCTGGCCTTTGTCGTCGACGAGGACGGCAGCGAGGCCTTTGACCTTCACGTCTGCGACCTGGAGAGCGGGGAACAGGCCAACCTCACCCCGGATTCGCCCGAGGCGCTGCAGCCCGACGTGGCCTGGGCGCCCGCGGGACAGGGGACGCTGCTGGCCTTTCTCGCCGAGGGAGACGGCCATTTTTGTCCCTACCTGCTGGACCTGGAGGGCGAGACGCCGCGCCTGGTGTGGCGCAGCCCTTCCCCGGCCTACGAGGTCGATTGGTCGCCCGACGGCCGCTGGTTGGCGATAGCGGCCGAGACCCGGGGCCAGGACTATGGCTTGACCCTCGTCCCGCTGGACGGCGGCGAGACGCGGACCGTGGGCGACGCCCGGGGCCCGCTCAACGCCCGGGATGGCCGCTGGGCGCCCGCGACCGGTGCGGGCGGCCTTCGCCTGGCCTTTGTCTCCGACGCCGGCGGCACGTGGGACGTGGGGATCTATGCCCTGGAAACGGGCCAGGTGACCTGGGTGACGGCGGGCGCCGCCGACAGGGAGAGCCCCACCTGGGCGCCCGACGGCAGTCGCCTGGCCTGGGTCGAGAGCCAGGGGCCCCGGAGCTGGATCGTCGTACACGACCTGGGCACGGGCGGGAGCGCCCGCTACGAGATGGAGCCGGGCATCCACCACGCGCCGCGCTTTACGCCCGCCGGCGACGCGCTCCTCGTGGCCGTGGACAGCCCGCGCCGGCCGGCCGATCTCTGGTTGCTCTCCCTGCCCGGCGGTGCCTGGCGGCAGCTCTGTCACTCTCTGCCGCCCGAGTTGACGGACGCGCCCTTTGTCGTACCCGAGGAGGTGCGCTATCCCGGCCTGGACGGGCAGCCGGTGCCGGCGCTGCTGTACCGACCGCCCGGAGCCACGGCGCCGGGGCCGGCAGTGGTCGTGATCCACGGCGGCCCCAACTGGCTATCACAGTTCACCTGGGACCCGGCCATCCAGCACATGCTCAGCCGGGGCTGGACCGTGCTGGCGCCCAACTACCGGGGCTCGACAGGGTATGGCCGCGAGTGGCAGCTTGCCAATCGCTTTGACCTGGGCGGCGGCGACACCAGGGACGTGGTGGCCGGGGCCGACTACCTGGTGCGAGAAGGGCTGGCCGATGCGCGGCGCGTGGCCGTCACCGGGCGGAGCCACGGCGGCTACCTGACCATGACGGCCCTCACCGGCTATCCCGACCGCTGGGCGGTGGGCTCGGCGGTGGTGCCCTTTCTCAACTGGTTCACCTCCCACGAGAACGTGCGCGAGGACGTGCGCCACTGGGACGTGGAGAACATGGGCGACCCGGTGACGCACCGCGACCTGTGGGTCGAGCGCTCGCCCTTCTTTTTCCTGGATCGCATCCAGGCGCCGGTGCAGTTGATCTGCGGCGCCCACGACGTGCGCTGCCCGGCCGTGGAGTCGCTCCAGGCCCGCGACACGCTCCGGGCCCTGGGCAAGGAGGTCAGCCTGGCCCTCTATCCCGACGAGGGCCACAGCTTCTTGCGGCGGGAAAACGTCATAGACGCCGAGGAACGGCGGGCCGCCTTCCTGGCCGCCGTTCTGGATGGGTGAATCGATGGACGCGAAGGCCGGAAACCTGAAATTGTCGCTGGAGACCGTCCGGCTCCTGGCGGTGTACAAGCAGGGCCTGCATCGCCGGCCGCCCCGGGGCAGCCGGCAGGTGCTGCTGGACGCCATCCGGCGCATCGGGCTGCTGCAACTGGACACCGTCCACGTCGTGGCGCGCAGCCACTACCTGGTGATGCTCAGCCGGGTGGGCCTCTACGATCCGGAGGACCTGGACGCGCTTCTCTATCCGGAGCGCAAGCTCTTTGAGGGGTGGGCCCACGTCGCCTGCCTGATCCCCATCGAGCAGTACCCGCGCCTGGCGCCCGTGATCCACGCCCGGCGGCAGCAGGGTCGGCCCGACTGGCTGCACCGCCGCCTGGGCGAGAATCCCCAGGCGACGCTGGACGCCATCCTGGCCGAGGTGCGAGAGCGAGGGCCCGTCGCTTCGCGGGAGTTCGAGGATCCCCGCCATGAGCGAAAGGGCTGGTGGGACTGGAAGCCGGCCAAGGACGCCCTGGAGTATCTGTTCGACGTGGGGCACCTGATGATCGACCGCAGGGAGAACTTTCAGCGCTTTTACGACCTGGCCGAGCGGGTGCTGCCCGAGAGCGCCGCACCGCCCACGGGAACCGTCGAGGAATACCAGCGCTGGGCCGTGGAGCGGGGGGTGTGGCACCTGGGCGTGGCCACGGCCCCCCAGGCCGCCGACTACTACCGGCTCAAGATCACGCCCACCCGGCGGGCGGTGAGCGCCCTGGTACAAGAGGGCGCGCTGCTGCCCGTGGAGGTGGAGGGCTGGAAGGAGCCGGCCTACCTGTGCCCCGCAGACCTGCCCCTGGTCCGCGAGATCGAGGCGGGGGAGCACCGGCCGGAGGTCACGACCTTGCTGTCGCCCTTTGACAACCTCATCTGGGACCGGGCCCGGGTGGAGGACCTGTTTGGCTTTGAGTACCGCATCGAGATCTATACGCCGGCCTCACAGCGCCGGTACGGATATTACGTGATGCCCATCCTCCACCGCGGGCGGCTGGTGGGCCGCCTGGATCCCAAGGCCGACCGGCAGTCAAACAGGCTCATCGTCCGTGGCCTCTACCTGGAGCCGGGCGAGAATCCCGGCGACCACCTGGTGGAAGGCCTGGCAGGTGCCCTGTGCGAGTTCGCGGCCTTTCACGGCAGCAGGGAGGTGACCTTCCAGGGGCCGGACGAGGCGGGCCTGGCTCCCCGCTTGCACGCGCACCTTCCGCCCCGGATCGCCGGCCCTACCTCCTGAGCTGGCCCAGGGGTTTTCCCGGCCGGCCGGGCCTCACAG
Source organism: Anaerolineae bacterium (assembly GCA_034428935.1). GTDB lineage: Bacteria > Chloroflexota > Anaerolineae > JAAYZQ01 > JAAYZQ01 > JAAYZQ01. The sequence goes on from DAOUHB010000150.1 coordinate 7,621, forward strand.
CAGGCGGAAGGCGGTGATGGTCCGGGGCCTGGTCAACCGGTGCAGGATGTCGGGGGGCTCGACGCAGCTCACCTGCAGGTCATAGCGCGCGCCGGCGGCGGCCCCGGCGACGATGACGGCCACGCGGTTCCAGCCCTCGTTGGGGAAGGCGCGGGACATCGCGGGTCCCCGCTGGCGGTAGTCGGGCGAGTCGTAAAGGTGGGCGTTGTTGCCGGCGTCGACGGCCACGATGGTGGTCAGCAGGCGATCGCTTTCCGCGCCCTTGACGTCGACCTGGACCCAGCGGCAGCTCGAGATGTCGGGCCGGGCGACGTAATAGTTGGCTCCCCAGTCGGCCACCTCCTCGCCCTGGCGCTGCAGGGGTTGGTCCGGGGCCACGGCTTCGTCGGCCTCCAGGTACACGTCGTCGTACCGGGTTCCGGCCGGCCCCTCCTCGTCGGCATAGCGGTGGCGCTCGCCCACGTTGCCCATGTTCTTGACATAGTTGGCGACGACGAACTCGTGGAACAGGTCTTCCATGCCCTTCAGGTCGGGGCAGCCAGGGGCCGCCTGAACGGCGTGGTCCATGGCCTCGATGTTGTCGTACTCCAGCGTCTGCTCCCAGTAGAGGCGCAGGGCGTCGATGCCCAGGGCGGGCTCGCCGGCCACGGTGCCGCACGTCTCCATGTAGTAGGTCCAGAAGAGGCAGGCATAGTAGGAGGCGCTGCGCAGCCCGGCGACGGCCCCGCCATAGTCTTCGTAACTGATGCGGTTGGGGTTGCGCAGGTAGCGGTTGGCCCGCTGCACGTAGCTGCTGTTGGGCATGGCGTCGAGGCTGCCGGCGCCACCAAAGAACTTGTCCTGGACGGCGGTGGCGCTGCCCTCAAAGCTCCACTTTTCCTCGGGGCCCTTGTCGTAGCGGTATTGCACGCGGTGAAACAGCTCGTGGACGGGGGTGCTCTGAATGGCGCGCAGGTCGCCGGCCTGGTACTCGTTGCGGATGCAGCCGGCGTCGAGCTTGAAATAGTCGTAGGGCGCGGGCACGGCCCACATGGCGACGCCGCACATGGCGTCGAGGTCGAGGATATAGACGTCGAGCTGCTTGGGGTTCTCCAGGGTGCCGGTGCCCAGGGGCGGCGGGAAGCCATAGTCGGGGTCGTGGACGAGGATGTGGTAGGCCTCTTCCAGGATGTCGACGGTGGCCTGGGCCTCGGCATCGCTGCCCAGGCAGTCGTCACCGGACGATCCGCAGTTGGTCAGGGTGTAGTGGACCACAAAGTGGTCGGTCGACAGGGTCCGATCGAGAAAAGGGAAATCGGGCTGGCGGCTCGCCAGGGGAGACGCGAGGCTCGATCCGCCGAGCCCGGGAATCATCAACAGCAAGGCAAGCGCCAGCATCCGCCTGTTCTGCTTCATCGCATTCCTTTCGCCATCGTTGGCCAGGTTTGAACGGCGGGCCAAACTGGTTGGGTGCTCGTGTGGTCCGGGGAGTGTGAGCGTGCCTGGTTCTATGCTGGTGGGTAGCAAGCCTGACAGGCCGGGGCGAGTATAGCAGAAGTGGGGGAGGCTGTCAAACAGGGGGCGAAGGGGTGCAAAATTGGGGGCTCGACAAATCCGAACGTTTGTGCTATACTGTTCCTGGCAGTGGCAGGAAAAGACGAACACCAAAAAACTCGCCATTTTCGTGCTAGACTGACCGCCAAATGCGTGCTTTAATAGAGGGGAAGGATTCGCATGTTCGAGCCATCGGTGCACGTCGTAGACAGCTGCCACGCCGCCAGGCGCGCAGCCCCACGAGAGGACAGAACTCGCTCCTTGCCGCAGCACGAGGGCGAATCGTAGACAAATAGACAAATAGACACGTAGACAAGTAGACAACGGGGAAAGGTCAAGACCAAAGTGCCGCGCGCTCAGCATGCGGAAGGGAATTCTATGAATCGTAGACAAAAAATAGGTCTGTCTACTGTCTATTTTGTCTATTTTGTCTACGATTAGAACCATATATATTAAAACCGTGTTTCCATAACTCGGGGTTGGCGGCAGGAGCGCCAAGCTGGACAGCGGCCCAACGGTGAGGGCTCGAGGGGGAGGAACCGACCTGGTGACAACCGTGGCGAGGGGGTAGGCTTTTGTGTGGTCTCTTGACTGTTGCTGGTCCCAGGCAATGGGGTGGAGGCCGAGCAGGCGCTCGGCGGTCCCGGGCAATGGGGTGGAGGCCGAGCAGGCGCTCGGCGGTCCCGGGCGATGGGGCGGAGGCCGAGCAGGCGCTCGGCGGTCCCGGGCGACGGGGCGGAGGCCGTGGCGAGGGGGGAGAAACGTGTGGACAGGGCTCCCTGTTTCGGGTATAATGGGCGGCGCACGAGGGCAGATTCGAGAAAGGTTGAGCCATGCATGCCGAGGACCGAGTTCTTGTGGCGGTTATGAACCGCCCGCAAGATCTGGAAGTGGCGCGGACCGAGGGTTGGTATCGGATTCCGGCCGGCCACGCCGTGCGGGGCGTCTTTTTCGAGTACGTGGCGTTCTACCTCACGGCGGCCTTTGGCGACGAAAAGTGGGGGGTGCACTATTACGCCCGCTGCCTGGGACACGAGCTTGCCACGCGGCGCGACCTGCTGCCCGCCGAGGCCAATCACCCCCGGGCGGACGAGCCCTACTTCAAGCTCCAGATCGGGCCGCTGATGCGGCGGGTGCCGCCCATCACCAGCCGGCGATGGCGGCGCGTGACCTTTATCCACACAACCTGGGACCGCTTCCAGGCGGCCCGGGAGCTCAACGACCTGTTTGCCGAGGGCGGCGAGTTTGTCGACCGCCTGTACCACGCCCTGCGCGAGGAAGGGCTGGCGCCCGAGCGGCGCTATCCGGTCCGCGAGGCGGGCGCCGAGTACGTAGTCGACCTGGCCGTGCCCTGCCGTGACGGCGTGGTGGCCGTGGACGTGGCCGGCGCGGCGGAGGACCTGGGCGGCGCGCTGCACCTTAGCCTGGAGCAGCTCGACGGCGACCTGCCCGGCTGCCTGGCCACGATCCGGGCCGAAGTGCAGTGGCGCGGGGGCGAGCTGCCGCCCGGGGGCGAGGAAGGGGCCAGCACGTGAAGGTCACCGTCAAGATGGGCGCGCCCCTCTCGCAGGTGGTGGGCCAGCCCAGGGTCAGCCTCTCTCTGCCGCCGGAGGCCACCCTGGCCGACGTCCTGGACGAGATGCAGGAGCGCTACCCGGAGTTCCAGGAGGGGCTGAAGGGCAAGGGCCTGCGCAAGCCCTTCGACCGCGTGCTGTACAGCCTCTTTGTCAACAGCCGGCCGGTGGCGTGGGCCGATGCCCCCGACAACCGACTGCAGGACGGAGACCGGGTTCACATTTTTCTGCCCGTGGCCGGGGGCGAGTAAAGGAGGACAACGGATTTGGAATAGAACGGATCCCTTCATCCGTTCTATTCCAAATCCGTTGTTGTTCGGGGCTCTTGTGCGGGTGGGCTATGCCTGCTCCTCGAGGACCTGGGAGGCCTGCCGGAGGTCGCGCCAGGAGAGGCTCTCGCGCCACATGTAAAAGGCGCCCAGGAGGGTGATGGGCAGCCACAGGGCGCCGTGGAGCACGAGCGTGTAGGCCCCGGCGATGTTGGCGTTGACCCCAAAGGCCTTCAGGATCTCGATGCCCGGCTCGTCAAAGGTGCCCACGTAGCCCGGCGCCGAGGGGATGGTGGTAAAGAGGTTGACCACGCCGTTCATCAGCATCAGCACAAAGAAGGAAACCTCAAAGTCAAAGGCGTGCATCACGAACCAGTACTTGCCCGTCTCGGCCAGCCAGACCACGAGGGACGTTACAAAGATCATGGCCACGTCGCGCCCGCTCCTCAAGAAGTAGAGCCCCTCCAGGAAACGGCCGGCAAAGCCGCGCACCGGCTCGCGAAAGCGGGCCGGCACCAGGCGGTCGATGAACCAATCGGACAGGGCCTTGGAGCGGCGCGGCGAGGCGGCGATGACAAAAAAGACCCCGAGCGCACCGAAAAAGAGCAGGCTGAAGACGATGACGAAATTCCGCCAGTTGTCCGGGATGGAAGGAGCCAGGGGCAAGCCAACGAACACGAACAGGAGCATGATCACGCCGTCAAAGATGCGCTCCACCAGGATGGTGGCCAGGCTGGCGCTGATGCTCACCCCTTCCTTCTGGCGCAGTACGTAGGCGCGCAACAGCTCGCCGATGCGGGCCGGGTAGATGTTGTTGCCCATGTAGCCGATGCAGACGACGGGAAACAGCCTGCGCAGCGGCACCACTTTCAGGGCGCGCAGCATGTAGTGCCAGCGCCAGGTGCGGGCCCAGACGCCAAAGAAATAGATGGCGACCCCGGGCACCAGCCACCAATATTGGGCATTCCGCACGTGCTGCCAGACCTCGGGTAAGTCCAGGCCGCGCAGGGCCAGGTAGAGGAACACGGCGCTGATGAGCAAGCCCAGCCAGAACTGCCAGCGTTTGAACATGAATTCTCCAGGTGACTCGATTCGGCATTTCCTCGGCCGCCCGTCGATTATACCCTCCCGGCAACGAAATGCCAACTGGCGCCCGGGCTGCGGCGGCGCGGCGCGAGGAGTTGTGGCCCATGGATAAGATGCGCAGGCGAGGGAGGTATTACAGTTCCGGCCGGTGGGGCTTCAGGGAGAGGGCTCGATCGTCACCTGGACCCGGGCCGGCTCTGACCGCACGCCCGCCACGTTCCACGCTTCGGCAACAAAGGTCAGGGTTCGGCTCGCCTCGCCATGCCAGGTCAGCGACCACGAGGCGGCGCAGCGGTGTCCCTCGCAGGAAAAGCCCTGGCCCTCGTCGATCTCCGGATCGCCCGTATCCTCGCCCCGGATGGTCACCTGGACCAGGCCGGCACCGTCCTCCGCCTGGAAGATCAGGGTAAAGGGCTCGCCGGCCACGACCTGGGTGGGGACGACCGTCAGGATGAGCGTGGGGAGGGACGCGCTGCCCGCGGCGCAAGCCGGCATGCTGATCTCCGGGGCCTCGGCCGGGGAAGAGGCCCCGGCGGCGTTAAAGGCCACCACGCTGTAGCGGTAGCTGCCGCCGCATGCCACCGAGCGGTCGACGAACGCCTGCGCGTTGGCCGGGACCAGGCCCACGCTGGCCTCCACGTCCTGGCGGTGGACGCGAAAGGCATCCTCGTTTTCCGACAGGTCCAGCCAGGTCAATTGGATGGCCTTGCCGCCGTCGACCACCCGGGCTTCAAGGCGGGCCGGCCGGGCGGGCGGAACGCTCCTCTGGGCCTCGGCCTTGACCTGGATCTCCAGGTTGAGGGGCGGGCCAAAAAGCTCGCCCTGGGGAGAGCGCAGGCGCCAGGTGGCGCTGTATACCCCCGCCTCGCCGGGCGCCCGGAAGGTCACGGCCAGGTCGGAAGGCAGGCCCGCCGGCGTGGGGGGCACGCCGATGGGGCTGGCGGCGCCCATGCCGTCGCCGCTGACCCGGACCAGCTCGTAGCCCACGCCCCATGCGCAGGTGCCGCTGTTGCGCACCTGCCACACCTTGTCGGCCCGGGCCCCTGGCGCCAGGACCTCGCCGGGCGGCACCGTCACGTCGGATAGGAAGGCAGCCTGGAGGATGCAGGCGGGCCTGGGCACGGCCGGCGCCGACAGCTCGGCGACTTTGAGCTCGATCTCTGCGCTGCCCAGCGTCTCCTGGCCGGCCGACAGGGCCACGATGGTGATGTGGCACGGGCCTACGGCATCGGGGCGCCAGGGCAGGGAAAGGGGCAGTGTCGCCTGGCTGGGCGGCAGGCGCGTGCGCACCGCTTGCTCACGCACCATGCGCCCGTCGACGCGCAGCTCGACGCGATCGACCATCTCTAACCCGGGACCGGCCGAGAGGGTCAACTCGATGCGCACCTCTTGCCCCAGGGGGACCTCGTCGCCGTCGCCGGGCGAGGCAATGATCACCTGCACCGGGGGCTCGGGCGTCGCACTGGCCGCCGGCGCCTGCCAGGGCAGCGCCGGCGTTTGCCACAGGGCCAGGCCGCCGGCGGCCAGAAGGATGACGATGGGCAGGACAAACAGCAGGTGTCGCAGCCTGTGGGAGGGCAGGGGCTTGCTCTCCTCGCCGGCCGGCCATTCCGCCCGGGGATCGGCGGGCTGCCAGCCGCTGCCCCTGTTCGAGTACCACGCCCCCGACTCGGCGTCGAGCATCCAGAACGTGCCGTTGGCGTCTCGCAGGAGCAGATCGGCCACGCGCAGCCGAAACTGCGCGTCGTCGAGGACGCCTTGCTCCCGCTCGATTCGCAGCTCTCGGTATCGCCGTTCCGCCTCTTGGAACTCCACAGTCTATGCTCTGCTCCGCCCTGGATCAGTGCTCGACGTTTTTCAGGATCTCGTCCGCGTACTGCATCAGGAGCGCGATCCGCGGAGCCGGGGTGCCCTTGCTCTCCAGGTAGCGGGCCAACAGCTCGGCGGGCGACAGCCCTTCGGGCGATTCTCCGCTCAAGCGATGGCGATAGGTCCGTTCGATCTCGACGTTGATCCCCGCCACAAAGTAGGCGCCGGCCAGGCTGCGGCGCATTTCGACGTCGCGCAGCATGCCCGCCTGCTCGGGCAGGGCTTGCACCTGGACGCGCACGATGGCGTCGTCCACGTCGTGGGAGCCAATGGCGGCCAGCACGGCGGCCAGGGGATCGGCCTCGGCGCGCACGTCGACCCGGATGGTGACAAAGCGCCGGGCGGCGACGGGGTGGAACTGCCACTCGGTCTCGCCGCGGCGCACCGTGGCCACGACAAAGCCCTTGGCCTCCTTTTCCTCGCCAAAGTCGATGCGCTCCAGGCTGCCAGGGTAGACGATGGGCGGCCTTTCGCCGCGGTTCAGCTCCTGGTGGCGGTGGATGTGGCCCAGGGCCACGTAATCCCAGGCGGGATCCGCCAGCACGCTCTTGAGCACGACGACGTCGCGGCCCAGCATCACCGTCCGCTCGGACCCGAACTTGGCCTCGCTGACGCTGAAATGGCCGACGAGCACGGCGGGCAAGGAGGGATCCACCTGGGCGGCCAGGGCGCGGATATTCTCGGCGACCAGCTCCTGGACCAGGTTGTCCAGGTCGGCGATGGTCCGCTCCTTGTACTCGTCGCGGGCCAGGAGGCGATTCCGCACCGGGTAGGGCACCGTGGCCACCTGGAGCGTTTCTCCGCGCCGTGTCTGGATGCGGTGCAGGTGGTCGCGGTGGGCGACGAGGATGTTGGGCACCTCCAGGGTGCGAAAGATCTCGACGCTGGACGCCCGGCGATCCTGGGAGGGCAGATCGTGGTTGCCCACGAGCAGGACGACGGGCACGCCGTGGTCGGCCAGGCGCTTGATCCGCCGCGCAAACTCGCGGCGATAGGTCGAGTTGGGGTCCCTGTTCTTGTAAGCGTCGCCGGCAAAGAGGACGAGGTCGATCTCGTTCTCCAGGGCATAGTCCACCACTTCGCTCAGGCGACGCAGAAAATCCATCACCCGGCCATTGAGGCCGGTTTCGGGGTCCAGCCGCCCATAGTTTTCCATGCCGATGTGCAGATCGGCGGTGTGTAGAATGCGGATCCCGCTCATGCTCTCTATCGCTCCCACCGGACCGCCAGGCCTTGGGGCTGGCGACCAGGGCCCATTGTAAACGGGAACAGCGCGGTTGTCAACCTCCGCCGGCTGTCTTCGGGGGGTGCTGCAGAGCCATGGTGGCGATCCACCGGCCCCGCATGTGTGCTCGCGCCGGCACTCAAAGGTACCCGAATCCGGCGCCCGGGGTGGCGGATTGTTATCCGTCACGAGCGGTGGTGGCGGGCGCCACGCGCGCGTAGATGGTGAAACTATCCTGCAAAAACCCTGGCCCGTCTTCTGCCGGCGTATCTGTAACCCCTCAGGTGAGTTCGCGGCCGCCGGTGAGGTTGTACGCCTGCCCGGTGATGAACGAGGCCCCGTCGGAGGCCAGAAAGGCGACCAGGTGGGCGACGTCCTCGGGCGTGGCCAGCCTCCCCAGGGGGATGCGGGCCACGGCGGCGGCCAGCACGTCGTCGTAGGCCTTGCCCATGGCCTGTGCCTCGAGCTCCAAGCCCCACTGCTTCATGGCCGTGTCCACGTCGCCGGGGAGCACCGCGTTGACGGTGATGCCAAAGGTGGCCACTTCTTGCGCCAGGGATTGGGTGAGGGCCAGGACGGCCGCCTTGCTGGCGGCATAGGCCGCGACAAAGGGCTTTGGCCGCTTGGCGGCGATGGAGGCCATGTTGATGACGCGCCCGCCCCGCGCCGCCTCCATCATAAGGGGCAGCGCGTACTTGCAGCACAGAAACGTGCCGGTGGCATTGATCTCCAGCGTCCGGCGCCAGGCCTCGTCGGCCATGCCGATGACAGGTGCCGGGCCGACGGCGACGCCGGCATTGTTCACCAGGATGTTCAGCCGGCCAAGAGCCTCTTTCACCCGGGCGATCATGGCCTGCACCGACGACGCGTCGCTCACGTCGACGCGCAGCGGCAGGCAGCGCACCCCCAGGTCCTGCACGTCGCCGGCGAGGGCCGCCAGCTCTTCCCACCGGGCATTGCCGGCGTGGGGCAGATCCGTCGGCGGGGCGCACAGGTCCGCCACAACGACGTCGGCGCCGTCCTGCCCCAGGCGCCGGGCTACTGCCGCGCCGATGCTCCCCGCCCGGCCGGCGCCGGTGATGAGGGCCACCTTGCCTGATAAGGTCTGCATCGATCTCCTCCTGTGGCCCGGGGTCAGTCCTGCGCCCGGTAGACCAGCGAGCCAAAGACCAGGATACCCGGCGGGGCCAGGTTTGCCATGGGCTCGACCATGACCTGGATGAGGGCCGGCTTGCCGCAGCCGGCGGCGCGCTCCAGGGCCGGGCGAAGTTGGTCCAGGTCTTCCACCAGCTCGCCGTGGCAGCCCATGGCCTCGGCCACGCGGTCGTAGCGCACCCCGGGATAGAGGTCGCACTCCACCAGGCCGGGGAGCCCGGCAAACATCTGCGACGAGCGCTCCATGCCCCAGCCGCGGTCGCAGGAGACGACGACCGTGATGGGCAGATCGTAGCGCCGGGCCGTCTCCAGCTCTTGCAGGTTAAAGCCCATGGCGCCATCGCCCGAGATGAGGCAGACGGGGCGCTCGGGCGCCGCCAGCTTGGCGCCGATGGCGTAGGGCAGCCCGGTGCCCAGGTGGCCGAACTTGGCCGTGTACAGGTAGCTCCGCGGAGCTAGGATGGGATGGTAGCTGGCCGTCCACAGGCTGGTGTTGCCGCCATCCATGACCGTGATGGCATCGCGCGGGAAGAACTCGCGCACGATCTGGACCATGCGGCCGGGGTGTAGCCCGCCCAGCTCGGCCTGGAGGGTCATTTCCAGCTCCTGTTGCCACTCACGGCTCAGGGTCCGGTAGGACTCGAAGCCGGCGTGCTCCGGTCGAGGGGCGGTGCGCTCCTGGACCTCAGCCAGCAGCGCCGCCAGCACTGCCCGGGCGTCGCCGACGATGCCCAGGTCCACCGGACGGTGCAGGCCGATGGAGGTGGGATCGACGTCCACCTGGATGACCTTTTGCTTTCCCGGCGCACCCCAGGTGGGTGGGCGGCCCCAGCCGTCCAGCTCGCCCATGCGCCCGCCGACGACGAGGACAACGTCGGCCTCGCCCCGGGCGGCTGCCAGGGCGTTACGGTCCAGGGGGTGAAAGTAGCGCGGATGGTCCTCGGGCACGACGCCCCGGGCCCCCAGGCTGGTGGTCATCGCCGCCGACAGGTGGTCACCCAGGGCAAGAAACTCGGTCCAGGCGCAGGCCCAGGAAACGCCCGTGCCGGCGTGCAGAGCGGGTCGCTCTGCGCCGGCCAGCAGGCCGGCCGCCTCCCGGATGGCCTCCGGGTCGCCGGCCCGGGGCCGGCCTGTCTGGCCGCGGTAGGCCGGCCAGACGTCCACCGAGTCCGAATCGCCCGTTCCGCGCATGACGTCCTCAGGGATCTCGAGGTAGACCGGGCCCGGGCGGCTGCCCGTCGCCTCGCGATAGGCGCGGCGGATGAGCTCCGGCAGCCGCCGCCACTCGCGAACCCCGGCGCACCAGCGGGTGACCGGCCGGTAGAGGCCCAGGAGGTCCACGTTCTGGAATGACCCGCCGCGATCGGGGTAGATGATGCTGCGCCGCCGCTGACCGCTGAGGACGATGAGCGGGCTGCCCTCGGCAAAGGCGGTGACCACGCCCGAGACCATGTTTGCCGCTCCCGGCCCGATGCCGCCGATGACGACGGCCGGCTCGCCCCGGATGCGCGCCCACGCCTCGGCCATGTGCGCCGCGGCCGCCTCGTGGCGGGCATTGACAAAGCGCATGCCATAGTCTTCCAGCCGGGCCAGGAAGGGGTTAAAGCTTCCGTCGAGGATGCCAAAGAGGACGGTGACGCCCTCCTGCTGCAAGCACTTGAGCAAAAGCTCTCCGCCGGTAATGTCTGCCATGGGGTCAACCTCCTTGTTCTACAGGTCTGGCTACAGGTCTGGCTATTCCACGACGGCCGTATGGCTGGCCTCGCGTGCCCTGGCCTCGTTTACGAACAACAACAGGATGAGCCCGACGAGGATAAAGGCGGCGATGGACCAGATGGCCAGCCGCAGCCCCGACTGCTCGGCCAGTGCGACCGCCTGCCCCCGCGCTTCGTACCACAACGCTGCCTCGGCAGCGAGCCAGCCAAAGACCAGGGGGGCAATCACGGACGAAACCCGTCCAAAGGTGGCAAAGAAGCCAAAGAACTCGGCGCTCTTGCCGGGTGGCGCAAACAACGCGACCATGGTCCGGCTCACCGACTGGGCGCCGGCGATGCCGATGCCGGCCAGGGCGCCGATGACAAAGAAGGTCGTCTGGCCGCGGGCAAAGTACAGCCAGGCGATGACGCCGATCATGAGCACCAGGGCGATGATCAGAGACCGTTTGCCGCCGATCCAGTCGACCAGCCAGCCAAACAGGTAGGCGCCGACCACGTTGGTCAGTTGCACGATGACGAAAAAGATGAGGATTTGCTGCGTGGTCAGGCCAAAGAGGGTGGCGCCGATGATGCTGGCAAAGCCCATCACGATCATGATGCCGTCGTTGTAGACAAAGAAGGCAATGATGAACTTGATGAACTCGCGAAAGCCGCGGGCGGTCTGAAATGTGTTGCGCAGCCGTGTGACGGCCAGCCGGGCATAGTTCTCGCCGGGCGGCAGCTTTTGGCCCTTGGCCTTTTCCCGGAGCCAGAGCAGGAGCGGCACGGCGAACAGGGCAAAAAAGACGGCGGTCACGATCATGGCCAGGCGCGAGACGAGGGGACCCTCCACTACTCGCTCCAGGGGCATCAGGAGCAGAAGGATCACCACGCCGCCGACCGTGCCAATGGCCCAACCCAGGCCCGACACACGGCCCATCTCCTTGGGTGTGGCGATCTCGGGCAGCAGGCCGTCGTAAAAGATCTGAGCTGCGCGGTAGCCGATGTCGGCCAGCACAAACAGGGCGATGCCCAGGGTCACCATGCCCGGGCGGATGGCAAAGAGGCTGGCCGTGAACAGGCACGACATGGCGGTGAACCACATCAGAAAGCGCTTCTTGGAACCCGCAAAATCGGCCAGGGTGCCCAGAAACGGCCCGCTCAACAGCACGACGATGGCGGCGATGGTCTCCGCCACGCCCCACAGCCGCGTGCCTTCGGCGCCGCCGACGACCTGGTCTTTGAAGTACACGGAATAGACCGCCAGGTAGACGGCCGATGCGTAGGCCGAATTGCCAAAGTCGTACAAGTACCAGGCCCAGCGCTCACGCCGGGAAGATGCCGGTGCCGCAACTGCCATGGCCATCGTTATCCTCCTTGGCCTCAGATTGTGCTGCCCTTTCGCCGCGGCGTTAGCGGCATTCCAGGGCAACCTTTATCGAGCGATACTTTTTCTTTTCCACGGCGACGGTGAACGCCTGGCGGTACGCCTCCAGCGGGAAGCGATGGGTGAGCAGGCGGCGAGCGTCCAGCTTTCCTTCCTGCATCCAGCGCATGGCCAGCTCAAAGGTGGACAGCGGCTCTCCTTGCCAGGTGACCACGTCGTGCCCGACCGCGCCCAGGAGGTTCACCTCCTGGTACCACACGGGCGTCAGGTCCAGGGCCATGCGGTGCAGGTGCACACCCACCAACACCACCGTGCCCCTGGCCCGCGTCCAGCGCAGGGCGTTGTGGAGGGTGGCCGGTGCGCCGACCACGTCATAGACCACATCCATGCCGCCCATCAACATCCGGTTGTCGTTGCGCCCTTGATACAGCGTCGAGCCCGTCAGTTGCGCCACCCGGTCGTAGCCGTCATCGCGGGCCAGGAAAGCCTGTTCGGCCCCAAAGGCGACGGCCATCTCGGCCTGCCATGGGAACTCGGCCACGGCATAGACTTTGCACGCCGGCTGGAGCGTGCGCAGCACCTGGATCAGGAGGAAGCCGATGGTGCCGCAGCCCAGGACCAGCACGCGCTCCCCGGCATCCGGCGGCCGGCGCCAGGCGGCGTGGATGGCGACGGCGCAGGGCTCGACCAGGATGGCTTCCTCGTCGGACAGGGCGGGCGGCACGGGCAGCAGGGCGGCAGCGGGCGAGATAAAGGTGTCGCCAAAGCCGCCCCCCAGAGGCTCGTGCTCGCGCGGCTCTGACGCGTGCTCGCACAACACGCGGTGCCCGCGGGCGCAGGCGCGGCACAGCTCGTGGCGGCCCCGCGCCCGGCAGTCGTCGGCCCGCCCCCAGCGCACCACGCGCTGGCCCACGGCCAGGCCGGCCACGCCGTCGCTCACCTCGACGACGTCGCCCACCATCTCGTGGCCCAGGTAGGTCCGCCGGTGCGAAGGCAGCGCCACGGGCGCCACGTCGAGCCCCGCATCCAGAAAAATCTGGTGCAGGTCGCTGCCGCACACCCCGCACAGGCGATTGCGCACCCGCACCCAGCCGGGCGCCGGCAGCGGCGGATCGAGGAGGTCGACGATGCGCAGGGGCGAGGCGGGGCCCGTGTAGGCGGCCCGCGAGACGCGCCCCAGGAGGCGCGTGAGCGCGATGCGGGGAACCGACAGCTCCAGGATCATGGTGCGCATCAGCGCCTCCCCAACCCCAGGAGCAGCGAGACGCCCAGCACCAGGATCATGGCCGTGACCAGGGTGCGAAAGCGCTCCTGGTCCAGGCGGCGGTCGAGGCGCGCACCGGCCCATAGCCCCAGCAGCAGCGCGGGCGCGGCCCAGGCATACAGCGCCCAAACCTCGGCCACCATGTGGCGGGCCAGCAGGTGTGAGCCGACGATGAGAATGCCGTTGATAAAGAACAGGGTCTGCAAGATGGCCCGGTACTCGTCCTTGGGCCACTGTCGCAGCGATCCGTAGACAATGACCGGCGGGCCGGGCGTATTGTACGCGCCGCCCAGGCAACCGGCCAGAAAGCCGGCGGGATAGGCCCACCACCGCGCCTGCTGGCGCTCTATCGCCGGGCGGAGGAGGGAAAAGGCGGCATAGGCCACCAGGATGGCCCCCATGGCGCGATTGATGGCCAGCTCGTCGACGCGCACCAGGGCCCAGATGCCGATGGGGATGCCCAACGCCGAGGCAATCCCCAGGCGGGCCACCTCGCCCAGGTTCACCGACCCCCGAAAGCGCACGAGGTTGACCGTGTAGGCCGTCAGCCCCGCGAGGGCGATGAGGGGAGCGGCGGTCCGCAGGTCGACGATGAGCGTGACGAGGGGCATGACGACCAGGGCAAAGCCAAAGCCGGTCAGCGACTGCATGACGGCGGCGACAAAGACGATGGTGACGATCCAGAGGACGTTCATGGTGGCAGTAGGGCGGGCAGGTGGGGACAAATCGGGGCCGGCACGCGGGGAAGGACTCGGTTGGACACGGCGGCCAACGCGCCCTTCTTTGCCCTGGTGGGTTTTCGGTTCCATGGGTACGGCATCATCTTTGCTCCGTGCCTCGAGTGACGAATCGCTGCCGGCGTCAGCAGGATCCCCTGGCCGTGCCCTGAGCTGCACCCGTGTCTCCGGCTCCTTCCAGCAAGCCTGGCCGGATGGTCAATGATAGCATAGGGCCGATGCGTTGTCAAATTGCCAAATCGACCCCTGGGCCGTGGGCCGAGGCCGGGGGAATCTCCAGGCTTACCAGGTCCCTCAATTCTCGCACGCGCCAGTTTGATTTTTACGGATAATGGGGTATAATAGCACCGTGGAAAACCGAAGGCTCATCCCGGGCGATGATCATAGACACCTGCTGGCAGGGGGCGAGCACGAAGCCTTCTATTTTCTGTTCTCTGCTCCGAGTGGCCGCGTCTTTGGCTTTCTGCGGACGCTGTTCGGACACGATTCGGTGTTGGAGTTGCTTGCCCTGCGCGTCGGCGATCGTACCTGGCTGCACGAGCGCCGGGCCACGCTCCCCGGCGATGCGCTCCCCGGCGATGCCTCCGGTCCCGACGTCATGCTGACCTGCCAGGCACCGTGGCAAGCCTGGCGATGCTCGTTCCATGCCCCACTGCAAGAAGTGGAGGGCGCGTCGGTGCTGGATGCCCACCTGGACCTGGCATTCGTCGCTACCAACGCCCCGGACGTCTACCGCTTTGGTCCCTACCACCAGGCCCAGCAAGACGGCCGGTTGAGCGGGCGGCTTCAGGTTGGCAGCGATCTGTACGCCGGCGAGTTGGTGTGCTATCGGGACCATAGCTGGGGAACGCGTCCCATGGGCGCCGCATCCGAGTGGACCATCGCCAGCGCACCAGGGCATTTCTACATCGTCGTCGTGGGCCTTGGAGAGCAGCAGACACATTGGGGTCGATTCACGAGACCCGAAGAAGCACCCGCAGCCGTTCGTGCCCCGCGGGTGACCACCGCAAACGGCGGCTGGCGCATCGAGGACCTTGCGGCGGGAATGGAAGCCGTGAGCGTGCAGCGCCTGGCGCCACCACTGCTGGCCTTTCTGGGGGCCGCCGGCCGGGAATCCATCCGAAGTGCCTCCAGGCCGGAAGACATTTATCAAGATTGCATTGGACCGGCACTCTATCAATTCCCCGATGGTAAGCAGGTCGTAGGTTTTTGGGACCAAGCAAGGAGGCTCTCATGACAGAATGGTTGCTCAGCGGGCATAACACCCAGGAGACCACCGGCGTTGCCTTTCCGGTAACCGTGACCATGACCGAGCATGGTCTGGATGCCCAGATCCGATGGTTTCTGGGCCAATTGGCCGGCGATACGTCGGACTTTGACCAACATCTCAAGCCCACCGAAGTGATCCAGGGCCGGCTGTATCTCAACATCAACTACTATGCCCGCAACATGGCGGCGGTGATGCCCTTCGATCCCGAGTCGGTGGGAGCGCCGTCGGGCCTGGTGGAGGCCGCCGTCAAGCCCCCGACGGGCCGCCTGCTGATGCTGCCCACGCGATTTCGCCGCACCTATCGTTGGGCGGCGGACTTCTATGAGAACATCCTGCCCGATCTGGACCAGAAGCTGCGAGACTATTACTGGCAGTTGCGAGGAGGATCCCGCGACCCGCTGCCCCTCATATGGGAGCTTTTCGAGGCCGAGTTTTACAACCGGACCCGGGATGCCGACCGCGCGCATATCGTCGCGTCCCTGACCATCACGACCCTGGACGGCGTCTTGCGCCAGCGAGCGCCCCAGTTGCTCGGGCTGTTCGCCGGCCGGACCACGGCCACGTCTCTCATTGGCCAACGCATCTGGGACCTGCGCCAGACCGCCGAACGGTGTGGTGAAAACGTATGCCAGATGCTGACAGCAGGCAATGCCGATTTGAAAGCCTACGAGGCGCTCCCCGAGGCGGAGCCGCTGGT
The DNA here is from genome assembly GCA_034428935.1 of Anaerolineae bacterium. Classification (GTDB taxonomy): domain Bacteria; phylum Chloroflexota; class Anaerolineae; order JAAYZQ01; family JAAYZQ01; genus JAAYZQ01. Next base: position 23,381 of record DAOUHB010000150.1, read on the forward strand.
GGCCGGCGTCCGGGGCTTTTTGCAGGAGTATGGGCATCGCGGCTTTCGCTACGAGGCCGATTTTGAGACAGAGCGCCTGGCCGACCATCCCGAACACATCCTGCTGGCCGTCGCCGGGCAACTGGCCGAAAGCGAGCCCCCCGAGGTCCGGGCTGAAGCCGCGCGCCGAATTTCGCAGCAGGCGTTGGAACGGCTGAATCCCGCCTCGCGCGCTCTCTGGCGGCGGGTCCTGTCGTGGGGCCAGAAGCTCATCTCCTGGCGGGAAGACTCCAAGAGCAATATCGCCTTGCGCCAGGCGCTCTACGGGTTGGCCGCACGCCACCTGGCTCACTGCTACTTTCCGGAGCAGCGCGACGATGTCCTCATGTTCTACACCCTGGACGAGTTCATGAAATTCGTGCGCAGCCGGGGTGAGGAACGTGTCGAACAGGAAACCCTCGATTGGCGCCAGGCTGAGCTGGATCTGCACCTCACGCAGGCACCGCCGCCGGAGCTCATCTGGTACGATCCCGATGCCCGGCATTGGAGGCCGGCAGCGGAAGAGATCGAGCAAGCCGATATCCAGGGTTTGACCCGCTTGCAGGGCATTGCTGCCAGCGCAGGCAGCGGCCCGGCCGAGGGCATTGCCGTGGTGACGAACGACCCGCTGGAAGCGGCCAGGCGATTGTTGAGCATGAAAGAGCCGGCGGTGCTCATCACCCGGCTAACCGACCCGGCCTGGTCGGGGCTCTTCCGGGGCATGCAGGCCGTGGTCACCGAGCTGGGCGGGGTGATCTCGCACGCCGCCATCGTCGCCCGTGAGAACGGCCTGCCGGCCGTCGTCGGCATTCCAAACGTCACGCAGTTGATCCGCGACGGGCAGCGCGTCCGCGTCGACGGGGCAACGGGCCTTGTGGAGATCTCGGAATGATCAATATCCTGTTTACTCCCAAGGACGGTGAAGGGCCCCAGATCCCGCCGGCGGCGGTGGTCGGCGGCAAAGGGCGCGGGTTGTACTGGCTGGCCCGCGAGAAGTTCCCTACCCCTCCCACCTGGGTGTTTAGCACCGTTGCCTTTGACCTCATCGTCAAGAAGGTGGGGCTGGAGGAGCCGCTGACCACCATTGAACAGGTCACCTCCAACCTACCCGGCGATTGGGCGGAGGGGTTGCGGGCGCTAAACGCCGTGGAACCCCAACGAGTGGCCGTGGTCAAGGCGCTGGAACAGGCCGAGATGGTGGCGGTCATCGCCACCGAGCTGACCGAGCTCCCCTTGAGACCGGGCCAGTGGGCGGTACGTTCTTCGGCCACGGTGGAGGACAGCCCCCAGCATAGCTTTGCCGGGCAGTTTCGTTCTCTTCTCTCGGTGCCCAGGAAGGACCTGTGGGGAGCTATGTGCAAGGTGTGGGCCTCGAACTATAGCCGCGAGGCACTCCTGTACTGTGCCCAGGTGGCAAGTCCCTTGCCGCGCATGGCTGTCGTCCTGCAGCCCATGGAACCCCTCACCGCCAGGGACCGCTCTGGCGTGGCCTTCAGCTATTCTCCGGCACCCTCGCTGCCGGGTGTGCTGATCCAGGCCTCGTTCGGCAGTGGGCAGGTCGTGGTGGGTGGCCGCGGCGGCGACCTGTACGGCGTGCGGGGAAAGAAAGTGCAAGTCCAGCCCATGCCCCCGGATCAAATTCGGGTCACCGGCCCGGAAGGTGACACCGTGCCCCAGGAACCCCCGCCGGGCCTGGCCCTGACGGAAGAGGAAGCCAGGGAGCTGGCAGCCCTGATAACTGCGGTGGCCAAGAAGTGGGGCAATCCGGTGAACATCGAGTTCGTGTGGCGGGCCGGGAAAAAGCCGAGCCTGGTGCAGGTGCGTTCGGTCGCGGCGTTGCAATAGGCCGGTCCTTCGCCGGCCGGCCCGTTGTTTGCGGATATTATACGAATAATCCCCGTCTGTCAAGCGAGACGGTCTGCCCGCAGCAATTCCAAACACAGCTCGGGTTTGGTCCCCTTGCTACCGCCAGATCGTCAGATCTGGCGGTTTCCGTTCGGGTCCGGCGATCCAGGCCGATCATGTGAGCAGACGTGCTGTGAACATTAGCGAACCCTATGCTGCAACCCGGGCAGGCGGCAGGATCCACCGTGGCAAAGTCCTGGTAGTTATCAAGTTGACATTCCAACAATGTGGTGTATAATTGTCTATGTTAGATGTCTATTGCGAGGGGTGTCTGTATGCTGGTATCAATAACAGAAGCACACAATCGACTTTCTCATTGGTTGGAAAAGGTTCCAGATCAACCTATTATGATTACGCGCCGGGGAAAAACTGTCGGGGTTCTGGTCTCGCCAGAAGAGTACGAGCGTCTGCGCCAGGTTCAAGCCTACCTGCAAATGTTGCGGCTTTCCCGCTCGCTGGAAGATGCTGATGTGACAGCGCGGGAACTGTTTGTGGCATCGAGAGACGAGCTGGAACGCCGCCGATGATAGTGGACGCAAGTGTTATACTCGGTGCATTCTTCCCAGACGAGGCACAGGCTCAGGCCCAGGCATTGATCCGCGATCACGTAATTGGACAGGTGCAACTGGCAGCACCTACTTTGCTCTTGTATGAGCTGACCAATGCTGTCTTGCAGGCCAGGCGCCGGGGACGAATCAGCGACGAGCAGGCGGACGACATCCTGTCTTCGTTCGAAGGGCTTGGGATTGCCCTGGAACCGGTGACGTGGCAACAGATGCTACCCCTGGCTGTTCGTTTCGACCGATCTGCCTACGATGCGGCCTATCTGGCCCTTGCTCAAGTGACTGAACAGCGCTTGATCACGGGTGACTCGCGCATGTACAACGCTGTCCGCGAACACCTGGACTATGTCGATTGGATCGGAGACTATCCCAGGGCTGAGTAAACCCGGCTCTCCGTTGTGACCCGTCGCTTGTTGCGTCTCCAATCGGCGGCTGCCGAAACTGCTGCGCTCAAGCTTGCCGCACGATGACAACTTGGCCACACCCCAATGAATTGAGCACCATTCAGAGACCTGCTATGGTGCGTACGCTCTCAACACAAGTGGCAGGTATGAAGAATAATCAGCAGAGAAGAGAGCTGTGACAATGCGGTCCTGATCCATAGTCAAAATACATGCGCTTGGGCCGCTGCACGCGCCCTCCCAACCCACAAACGACCATCCGCCTGTAGCCGTGGCAGTCAGTGTGACATCAGTTCCCACAGCATAGCCAACGCTACAGTCCTCAGTGCAATCGAGGACGCCTGAATCGTCGGTCACCCGGCCTCCGCCGCGGACATGGACTGTGAGCATCGCGCTGGATTGTCGTTCGATGGCACCCACGTCACAATACGCGTGGCCGCTACCGCCGTCCACATGACGCACAAATCCTCGCTGATCATCGGTGAGCGGATCACCGCTGGTATCTGTACAACCACCGGGATTGCCGGCATCCACGGCCGGGCTATCCACCCGCGGTTCGTGGGTCTCTGTCGGACCGCCGTATGCGCCCAGCGCTGCCAGCTGGGGATCTTGGCCATGGATATTCCCCACTGTCGTCCCCGCGCCCGCGTCATCGTCTATGGAGCACAGGGTTGTGTTCTCGACCAGGTTATATCCATACGAATGCAACGCCGCCATCGTAGCGCAATCGGGGCCGTTGGCGCTAGCGGCATTGTTGGCGACGATGGTGTTTTTGAAGAGGAACTCGCCCTCGTTGTTGATCCCACCTCCGTAGCCACCATAACTACCCGTCTGGTTTTCAACGATCGTGACGTTCGCCAGCTTTACCGTACCCTGGTAATTGTCCACACCACCGCCGTAGCCGCTGTGGTTCCCCGCTCCTCCGCCACCTGCCTCGCCCGTCCTGTTGCCGCTGATGGTGCTGTTGATCACGACGAAGGTGCCACCATAGCTCTCCAATCCGCCACCGTAGCCTCCGTAACCATCGCTGCCGCTCCCGCCGTTTCCACCGTTCCCGGCGACGTTCCCGCTGACGGTGCTGTGCTTCAAGAAAGTCGACGTTTCATAGTTGACGATGGCTCCGCCACTGCCCCCCTCTCCGCCGTTGATACTCCCTTGGCCGCCGTCACCGGCCCGGTTCCCGGAGAATGTGCTCTCAAAGATAGAGAGGCCGCCCCTCTGATTGACAACAGCTCCTCCCCAGCCACCGCGCCCACCGTCTTGATTGCCTGTTGCCCCATCGCCAGCTTGATTCTCGACAAACGTAGTTCGGGTAATCTCGAGGGTTCCTTGAAGGAGGTAAATAGCTCCACCCCAGCCGCCACGGCCACCGTCACCCTCGAGAGCGTCCCCGCCATTACCCGCGTAGTTGCTGACGAAGGAGCAGTTCTCCAGCGTGACGAATCCGTTTTGAATGTTGATCGCCCCGCCGTTGCCGCCGCGCGTCCCTGCTACGTCATGTCCGCCGTGGTTATTGGAGAACGTACAGTTGTTGAGCACCGTGTAGTTCGCTTCAATCTGTAGGGCGCCGCCATGACCGCCGGTGCGACTTGGGCTGTCATCCCCGGCCCGGTTATCCCGGAGCGTACAGTTGTTCATCGTCAGATTGCCCGCGATATTTCGAATCGCGCCACCGTTGCTGTTGGTGAGGGGACCATCAGGGGCGTGCCCATTGGCAATGGTAAGATCGTTGATCACCAAATCTCCTGTTGTGATATAGAATACCCTGTCGGTGTCATTACCGTCGATGATCGTCTGCTCCTGCCCGGCCCCATTAATCGTGATGTCGCCTCCCATAATCTCCAGATCGCCCGTCTGTGACAATACGTACGTCCCGGCCGGCACATTGATGATCCACTCACTGGCTGTTCCGTACGTCAGCTCAATAGCGCCGGCTAGACTACAGTCGTTTGGGGCAGCAGTACATGCCTGGTACTGGGTAGCCGCGCTATCAATTGTAGTATCGACGTCCAACGTCGTTGCAGCCCAGGCATCGGAATGGGCCAGACCACTTTCTAATGGGGCCGCTAGTGCGAGTGCGGAAGGGATGCCTCCAAATAAGCAGAAAACAAGTGCTGTACTCGAGATCAGGACTGGCGTTATCATTGTGAACAGTCGCTTCGTCATTCCATTCCTCCTCGTATGATATGGTGCTTTGGGTCAGTTCACGATCGCCGAACAAGGAAGTGCCAACGCGATATCGAATGGCATCCGGTGAGATACTTGAGAAAAGTAAGCAAGAGCCCAGGCGTGCCAGCCGCCCTCAGTATATCACAGAATTCCCGATCCGCAAAATATCACTTTACTCCCATGGATACAGGCGCGATGGATCTGCTTGTTGGCTACTACAGTTCGGATTTCATCCAACCTTTTCTGCAGTGCCGCCTCCATTCTTGCAACTGTGTCTTGAGAAGGAATCGGGTCCGTTGCCTACGGGTCGCGCACACAACGATAACTGTGGCGGGGATTGCCACCTGTCTTGTACGCGGTATTTACCCAACCATTGTACGACACAAAATAGGCTTCGCGGTCGTTGTATTCCTCCGCAGCCCAGTAATAGATGGGATCCAGATCGGGCGCCCAGAGGGGTGTTTCTTTGTCGGGCAAGATCTCGCACTCCATTCGGTCATGGCCTTCGCCGCCCCATATACAGCCAGCATTCACTCCGTGCCGGGCAAACGAACGCGCGTAATCGTCCACCGTGGGCATCCGCCAGATGTTCTGCGGGGTGGGTGCCAGGGTCAGGCCATCCTCGCTGAGATAGAGGCACACGTTATAGCTCTCCATCTCTTCCGCCGAGGCATATACGCCCATTCTTGGGTCATGGCCCGGCTTGTCGCCCATACCGACGGGGGGAAGACCATACAGGGCGATCATGTTCCATGAGGGAAAGCCGCCATAATCCTGCCTCCAGTTCCAGCCGGGACCTTCGGGTGCCCAGACGAGGGTGACGCCGTTCCCTTCGATGAGCCTGGCCCCACGGTCACGATCGTCGACGCGAGTGAGAACAATGGGCAGAGACTGAATCGACCAACCGATCAGAATCAGGAGCGGTGGACCGACGGCCAGGAGGTACCAGATGTTGCGGCGCCACCATTTTGAGTGAGGAACCCAGCCTTGAGCAATCCGCCGCTTCTGGTTGCGCGCTTCGACCAGCAAGAGAACGCCGAGGAAAACCAACGGTCCACTGACCATGAACCCCGCCAGATCGCGGCCCATCGTCAGTTTCCCATCTACAAAGCTGATGTCGAGAAAAGAGAGCGTGAACAGTCCGCCCAGGACAATGATCAGCCAGCCGCCGACCTGCGGCCATTTTATCCCGACCAGGGTCAGGATCAGGAACGCCGTACCGGGAATCAGGTAGATCAGCCGAATGTAGAACGGGCCCCACCACCCTTCGTGGTACATCTCACCGACACTCCACATGCACCAGAAGGAGGTGATTACGATGAGGAGAATTTTTCCGATCCAACCGGCGGTGCAATCGTTGAAAATCTTTTTGATCATGGTGGCTCCACTCTCAAGCCAACCCCTGTTTCAGTGCTTCCGAACGGTTTCAAATCACCGTTCCTCCCGCGCGCAGGAATAACCGAACTGCAGACTGCCGTGGTTGATTCAGCCACATCAGGAGGGAGCCCGCTCGCCTCACTTCACTGCTTTTGACGTGCAATATCGGCCGCCTTGACTTCCGGATACGGCGCAGTTGGTGATACCACGGCTTGTGGCGAGACGAAAGATGGCCTAGTTGGGCGGTAGTACCTTGCCGGTGCGGATCGATGTGTTCGCGCTAGCTTCGAATCCGAACGCGCTTCTCGTCTACAATCCACAGTTGCCGGTCGAGCTGTTCTTGACCAAGCAACTTTATTAAACGCGTGAGTACTTCCAAGACGTGAGGCTTGTCCTGTTGCCTCAAGCGGAGCACGATCAGTCCCGGGAATTTGGCAGGAGGATAAGCCCGGATATCTGCAAAGTCCATGTCCAGGGTTACCAGGATCCGGCCCTCGCGCTGGCACAGATCTGCCAATTGTGCGTCGGGGCTTCCACCATACTTTTGTTCCAAAACCGTGGCTGCATCGTGCCCCGCCTGGCGGAGTGCCTCGGCTGCTTCAAGCGGCAGATTCTCGTCAACCTTGAATCTCATGCTGGCACAGTAGCCGGCATAGCCACTACACGTTCACGTCCAAGCTCGGCGGCGTATGCAATAGTTGCCCGGACATCCTCTTCGTTGAGAGATGGATAGCTGCGGACGATCTCTTGTGGCGTTAAACCGGCAGCCAGGTTGTCAAGCACGACCGATACCATGATGCGTGTTCCCTTGATGCACGCCTTTCCATGGCAGACGGCTGGATCAACGATGATGTGATCTTGCCATCTCATGCTTTACCTCCTCACGAATCCTTTGAACTACCACAGATATTATGCACTCGAAATCGCTTGCTGTCAAGCAGCGTCAATTGCCACTGGTGAGCTGACTAATCCCGGGCAAGTCTCGCACATCACCGGTCCTCCTGCGATCGGTCGCGGCGGCGGCGCGACCGGAGCTGCAAGCCAGCGTAGGCCCCCAGCCCCGTGGCGGCGCCGCCCAGTAGGAGCAGGGTCGAGGGCTCGGGCACCACGGGCGTGGCCGGCGCGGGTGGCGGACTGTGGGTCGGCGTCGGCGGCACGGTAGGTGAGGGCGTCAGCGTGGGCCGGGGTGGCGGCAGGATGGTGGGCCGGGGTGTGAGCTGCCGCAGCAGCGATCGCTCCGCAAGCGGCGGCAGAAGGCCGGCAGGCGACGCACTGGCCGGCAACAAGGGCAGGACCAGGCCAATCAGGGCCAGGACAGCGGCGGTCACGAGTGCCTTGTTACGCATATCGCATCCCTTCTCCTCCACGTGCTCCTGCTGTATCTTTCAATATCCAGAGGGTTGGGTGTGCGCGCAGCGCACACCCAACCCTCCCCAACTTACCAGATACCTCCTGTTATTCTGCCCCGGGCCGCGGCGGGATGGCAGGCGGCTCCAGCTGCCCGGCGCCGAGGCTGCCGGTCACGCTCAAGCCGTGGAGGGCAAACTGGTTGTTCCGCTCGTCGCTCTCCTGGCAAGCGCCAAGGGTATTGCTGATGTCGCCCGGGTTCCAGCTATCGACGTACAGGTACAGATCGGTGGTGCCGGGGGCAAAGGACCCCGGCCAGAAGGTCTGCCCGGCGGCATAACTGTCCGGGGTCGAGCGCAGGCAGACCGTCTGCCCGACCGCCAGGCCCGCCGGAACCTGCCAGGCGAGGCCATAACACGGCGTCAGCGAGCAGGTTTCGTTCCACGGCAGGTTGGTGCGGTCCGGCACCGGATCGGGGTTGATGTACAGATCGACCCAGAAGGGACCGGCCGGGGCCGTGCCCTGGTTCGTCACGCAGGCTTCGATCTCGACCGCTTCGGCTGCCGTAAAGCTCAGCTTGTCGGGGACGAGATGGAAGCTGCCGACCAGGTCCGGCAGGCCACCCGGCGCCGGATTCCTGGAGATCAGCGGCAGGTAGATGCGGTTCCGCGGCTGCCGGTCGATGATGCTGCAATCGGCCGTGTCCAGGTTGTCGGCCAGGTCCGGGTCGGGGGCGTCAGAGCCGGCGACGGCCACGTTCTCCACGCTGCTGCCAACCGGCACGTCGCCGTTGACGGTCACCACGACGTGGAAGGTGACTGCCTGGTCGACGTCCAGGAGCGGCTCGTGGCATACCACGGTGCTGCTGCCCACCAGGTTGCAGCCGGCGCCGGCGCTGGCAAAGGTCACCTGCGGTGGCAGGGTATCGGTCACCACGACGTTGGCCGCGGCCATGGGGCCGTCGTTGTAGACCTGGATGGTGTAGCTGATGGTGCCGCCCACCTCGGCCGTCGGTGTCGCCATCTTGTCCACGGCCAGGTCGGCGCGGGGCGCGGCGGTCACCTCGACGGTGGCCGTGTCCAGGTTGTTGGCGGCCACGGAGTCGACCTGGTCTCCCGAAACGTAGGCCAGATTGGTCAGGCTGGCGGCCTGCAGGTTAACATCGACCTCCACGACGACCGTCACCCGGGCGACGGTGGTGTGATAGACTGTTCCCAGGTAGCAGGTGGCGTCGCTGGCGCAGAATTCGTTGTCAAAGTCCGGGTTGTCGGCGCTGATACTGACCAGGTGGGTGCCGGCCGGCAGGACCTCCCGGACCTCCACGTCGGTGGCCGTGGTCGGGCCGGCATTGCGGACGATGAGGGTATAGGTCACGAGGCCACCCGCTTCGACCACGCCGGGGGTTGCCTGCTTGTCGAGGCTCAGGTCGGCGCTGGGGCCCAGGTCCTCGACCACGGTCGTCTGTTCGACGTCGGCGTTGTTCCCTGCGTCGTCGTCCGGTGTGGCGCTGGCCACCACGGCCTGGTTGGTCAAGACCGTGCCGGCGGGCACGTCGCCGGCGGCCACGGCCAGCAGGAAGGAGGTTGACTCGCCGGCCGGCAGGCTGGCCACGGTGCAGACCACCGTGCTGCTGCCCGCGCCCCCACTGCAGCCGGGGCTGGCCGTGACAAAGGTCAGGTCGGGGCCGAGGGTATCGGTGACCACCACCTCCCGGGCCGCCGATGGCCCCCGGTTGCTGACGACGAGCTGGTAAAAGAAATCCTGTTTGGGCTCGACCGGATCGTCGAGGTCGAACTTGTCGATGGCCTGGTCGGCTTGGGCGTGCACCGTGGTCGTCGCCGTGGCGATGTTGTTCGTCTCGTCCGGGTCGATCCCATGGGCCGACACCTGTGCCTGGTTCGCCAGCGTGTCGCCGGCGTAATCCGGGTCGACGCCCAACACCAGGCTGACCGTCGCTTCGATGTCCCTGACGGCCGTCACCGCCAGGTCAAACCCGGCCAGGCACAGGGCGTCGCCGCTGGCGCTATCGCCGGCCGTCAGCGTCCACGTGCCGAACGGATCCTCGCCGATCAGGGCCGCCAGCGGCTGCACCGGCCGGAAGGTACCGCTCACCGGCATCGGCCCGCCCACCGGCATGGCCGCCGCGTCGTCGAACGTCACCAGCACGTGGCCGCCGTACGCGCCGTTGGACGTGTAGGTCGCCCCAAGCCCACTCCCGCCCCAGTTGTTGCCATTGTCCACAAGCACCACCCGCGTCCCGCCCGGGCTGGTCAGGTAAAACACGATCTCCGGGTTATAGGGGCTGCCGCCGGTGTACGGGTTGGCGCAGTTCTCATGGTCGAGCTTTTCGAATTCGATGGCAATGTCGACGTCGGCGATGGTCGACCCGGCCAGCAGATCGCCCGGGCCGATTGTCACCGTGCGGTCGATGGTGGAGCCGTCCGCCTGGCCGGGCGTGGAGTTCCCCGGGCTGGTGATAGACGTCCCGGCGGGCAGCAGGCCCAGGTGGCAGGTGCCATTCAGGGAGCAGAACCCGCTCGCGGAGTAGGGATTGTCCGCCGTCATTGACACGACGTGCGTGCCCGGCGGCACCAGGTCGAGCACCACCACGTCGGTGGCGGCGCCCGGTCCTAAGTTGGTGATGGTGATGGTGTAGGCCAGCTCCTGGCCCGCCGTCACGCTCGCCGCCAGCGCCTGCTTGTCTATAGCCAGGTCCGCCTCTTCGGCCGCCTGGACCTGGCCGTACCAGTAGCCGGCCTCCAGGTCCAGCCCCATGCCCGACGACAGCGCGATGATGGGCTGGCCCAGCGTGCCGTTCAAGCTCACACCGGGGCCGGCGGACGGCGCGCCGCCGCTGCCGATGACCTCCCAGGGGATGTCCGCTGCTTGCGCCTCAAGTGCAAGCAGGGCGACGGGGATCGCCAGGGCCAACAGCAGCGCCAAGGCCAGACTCCACACAAGCATTCTGTTGCGCATTACATGACCTCCTGGCTCAACGGGTGGGGTTGGCGTACGGATCGTCCGCCGGGCGCGACAGGCTCTTTGCCGCCGGGAGCTGTCCGTAGCACTCCGGGCACAGGTAGACACCGGCGTCCGTCTTGTCCTGCTCCACGGCAATGCGATGCATTTCGGCGTAAGCATCGCGGCGGATGCCGGTCACCTGCCAGGAGACCTTGAGGCCCGGCTGGCCGCCGCCGATCTGAAAGCGATTGTTCGCGATCTCGGTGGCGACATAGACCGGGGCAAAGCCGCCGATGCAGGTAAGTTGGTACCGATAGTCCTTGTTGAGGGCTTCGAACCATTCCGGCAGTTGCACCCAGGCCTCGCCGTTCCTATCCAGCACGACGTTGCCGTTGTAGACGTTCATCATGTCCGGGGACTCGACGAACGAGTGCGACAGGGTCTGGTTGGCCGGGTCCAGCGGGTGGTCGATGGTAAACGAACCGGCACTCTTGGTCACATGGCCCTGGACCAGCACGTCTCCCTGAAACCAGCCGGCATAGCCCGCTTCACCCGTATTGCGGAAAAAGCCGGCGGTCGAAGAGCCGTGGGTGCTGCTGATATCGGCCCACACGCCGGTCATCATGCCGCTCGTGCCGGTGGCGTTGAAATAGCCGGCCGCAGAGTTGTCGCTGTTGCTGCTGTTCACAGCAAAGATGGCGTGGGTAACGCCGCTGGCGCCCTGGGCATGGAAATGGCCGGCTCGGGTACCGGCCGACGTGCTGGTGGTGGTGCCCACGACGGCGTACGTCCTGCCACTCGGGGTGAGGTTGGTAAAGCGGCCCGTTACGGCGCCGGTGCTATTCTGCACGTTCAGCCTGGCATCCGGGGCGCCCGTGCCGATGCCCACCTCGCCGCCATCTTCCAGGTAGAGCCGAAAGTCCGAGACACCCGTCTCGGCAAAATTCAGACCGCCGTCCATGTAGTTGAGGTTCCACTGGTTGGCGCCGGCCGAGTCCACGAGCTGAAGCCAGGCAGAGTCGCTGCCCGTGCCCCTGATGGTGAGCGGCGAGCCGGTGGCCGGAACCGCTCCGATGCCCAGCCGGCCGGTTGCGTCGAGGCGCATCCGCTCGGCGTTGTTGGTCCTGAAGACCAGGTCCTGGCCGTCGGTGGTGCCCAGGAAGTCGCTGGCCGGCGTGGTGCCAGTGTTGCCGCCCAGCCCCCAAAAGGCGCTGCTGTGTTGCCCGTCCAGCGTGTCGGCGTTTCTCGCCTCCTCCGCCTGGAGCGCATAGGGCACGGCGGTGATGTGCCAGTCGGGGGCGAGCCGGGTGAAGGTGGTACCGTCGTCGCTGAACCACACGCGTAGGTAGCGGTCGGTCCCGTCAAAGACCGAGGCGTTCAGCGGCTGCGTCATGCCACCCAGGGAGGTATCGCCCAGCAGGCCGTTGAACAGGCCATTGACCACGGGCAACAGCACGGAGTTTGTCGGCCGACCGCCAGCCCAGGACGAGCCGTCGTTGGACCAGTAGGTCACACTTCCCGCCTGGTTCACCACGGCGAACTTGAAGTACCCATCGCCTGTGTAGGGCTTGCCGTCCACCGCCACCTTTCCCTGGTAGCTGACGATGGCGGGTGATCCGCTCTGGGCACTGGTCGAGGTGGCAGAGAGCAACAAGGCCGCCACCGCAAGGATAGCGCCAAACACGCCTGCCAACAGAACCCGGTTCTTCTTCATGCTGGATCTTGCCTCCGTTTCTGAGACTTGGCCCGGTCGATATGAACCGTCACGGCGCGCGGTGACCGAGTCGCGAC
>DAOUHB010000151.1:0-96173 GCA_034428935.1 Anaerolineae bacterium
GCGGGCGATGGCCAGCATCTCGGGCACCTGTCGCAGGGTGTGGGCCAGGCCGCCGGGGCCTCCGTTCTCGCCGTAGGGCTGCCGCACGCCAAACTGCAGAGGGATCTCCCAGTCGCGCTCCCACGTGCCCTCCCGCGGCCCGACCTCGATGGCCACGACCACGAAGTCGGCGCCGGGCAAAACTTCCTCGCGGTCCGTCGAGCTTTGGATGGTCAGCCCGCCGTCCCATTCACGGTTCAGGCGCCGGGCCAGGGCTTCCACCAACCCCAGCCCATCGCCGTTGAGATCCACCAGGCCGAGGGTGCCGCCTCGCATGTGGGGGCTGCCCACCAGCGTGGCAAGGGTCTTCAGACCAAAGATTGCACTCCCGGCACCGACGATGACGACTTTTGTTCCGCTCAACTCGTTCTCCCTCGATGGTGCGGCTGCCGTGTCGCTCGCGCGCACGGCGCCGTGCCATTGTACCGCGGAGCCCCCCGGAAGTCAACCACCGGCCGCGCCGTCCCTGCAGGCTTTGCCCGGACAAGTCCGGGACTCCAGGTGTGCGCGCGCTCTGGACTCCTCCCTGGCCTGTCCGGCCAGGACAGGCGACTTGTCGAGGGCAGGCCGTGCCGCTTCTGCAGGCTTTGCCCGGACAAGTCCGGGACTCCACGTGCACGCCGCTGGACTCCTCGACTTGTCGAGGGCAGGCCGTGCCGCTTCTGCAGGCTTTGCCCGGACAAGTCCGGGACTCCAGGTGTGCGCGCGCTCTGGACTCCTCCCTGGCCTGTCCGGCCAGGACAGGCGACTTGTCGAGGGCAGGCCGGGACTCCAATCGCGCGCCCCGGACTCCTCCCTGGCCTGTCCGGCCAGGACAGGCGACTTGTCGAGGCCAGGCGGGATCAGCGGCAGGCTCGTTCGACGATGGCGTCCAGGCGCGCCAGGACGTCGGCGGGCAGGGGTTCGGGCCGGTGCTCGGCCAGGATCCGGTCTACGCGCTCGGCGGCGCGCTCGCCCAAGGTCTTAACGCCCTTGCGCTGCCAGGTCTTGTGGTCGTCCCGCTCCAGGAGGTCGGGCACCCAGGCCTCGCGAAAGTGCCGGCGGGTGTGCTCCTGGTTGAGGTACTGGCCTTCGGGCCCCACCCGGCCGATGACCTCCACCGCCAGCGACTCGTGCGAAACGTCCACGCCCCGCAGGAAGGCCTGGATCCAGCCGATGAGCTCCTCGCAGATGGCGAGCTGCGCCAGGGAGAACGTCAGGCCGCTTTCCAGGTAGCCCACGTCGTGGATGAGGTTGCCGCCGCACAGCGACTCGGCCAGGAGGGTCAGGGCTGCCTCGGCCGCCGCCTGCTGGTCCACGGTCTTGCTGTCGGACACGCCGCCCCAGCCAAAGGAAGGCAGGCGATAGAGGTGGGCCAGCGCCTGGAAGATGCCGCGCTGGGGGTCGGCGTAGGGCACGGTCATGGTGCGCATGTCCATGGGCGAGGGCTGCATGCCGGTCATGATATAGGGCGCGCCCTCGCGCTTGAGCTGCGAGAGCACCAGCCCCACCAGCACCCCGGCATTGTCCAGGGCCACGGCGCCGGCCGGTGTGATGGGGCTCGTCACCCCGCCCGTGGAGGCCGGGATGTAGAGGGCCGGCAGCCCCTTGCCCGCCAGGTAGAGCAGCTTTTGCAGCGCCTCCTGGTTGTGGTTGGTGCCCGAGACGACGTTGATGTAGCAGGTGACCAGCGGCCGGTGCCGCAGGGCGTCGGCGCCGCCAACCACCGCCTCGGCCATCTCTACCCCGTCGACGAGGCCCCGCAGCTCGTAGGCCACCAGGATCAGGGGCTTGGCCGTGTGGCTGAGCATCGCCCGCGCCTGGTAAGCGTCGGCCACGGCCTGGTCCACGTCGGTGGGCAGGACCATGGACATGACAAAATCGATGTCGGGCAGGGCGTCGCACACCAGCGTGCCGTCCACCACGTCTTGCAGGACGGGCTTGCGCCGCTCGCCGGTGCGGTGATCCACGATGTGCAGGCAGTCGGAGCCGGGTCCGTAGTAGCAGCGCTCGCCCTCCAGGCGTATGGCCGGCTCGCCTGCCCGGTTGTAGAGCACCACGCGTCGCGGCACGGTGGAAAATGCCCGCTCCACCAGCCCGGAAGGGATGCGCACCAGGTTGCCGTCGCTCACCTCGGCCCCGCCCCTTCGCAGCAGGTCGATGGCCTCCTGGTGATGCAGGCGAGCGCCAAAGCGCTCCAGGATCTCCAGGCTCGCCCAATGGATGCGCCGCGCCTGCTCCTCGGAAAGGCGGGCGAACTGCACGCTGTTCAGTTGCCGGTCGTTCACACTCACTTGCGCCATGTCATCTCCGCGTTCAAGAAGAGCGACGCACGGGTACCGCCCGTGCGTCGCATGTGTCTACCGTAAGCGTTGCAGGAGCGCGCTTACTCCCGGTCGAGAGTCTTGCCGTAGGCGAACAGGTCCCCTGCCTGGTAGATGTCCATTTGCACCCTGGAGAAGGGCTCGGCCTGGAAGGTCTGCCGGCCGTTCAGCACCATCCGGCCCGTCGCCAGGTCGATCTCCAGCCGGTCGCCGTCCTTGAACTGGGCATAGATCTCGGGCAGGTCGGGCAGGACGACGATGGGAAAGCCGCTGTTGATGGCGTTCCGCTTGTAGATGGCGCCAAAGCTGCCGGCAACCACGGCCCCCACCCCCAGGGCGGCGAAACAGTCGACGGCCTGCTGGCGGCTGGAGCCGGCGCCAAAGTTCGCCCCGGCCAGGAGAACGTCGCCCGGCTCGGCGCGCCTGGCAAAGTCCTCCCAGCCCTTGAGGTTGTCCAGGGCGTACTGGCCCATCTGGGCAATGTCGGTGATGTGCAGGTAGCGGTTGTGAAAGATCATGTCGGTGTCGATGTCGTCGTACAGCTCGCCGCCGGGCGTCGTCAGCACCCAAACGCGGCCCGCGATTTTCGTCTCTTTCATGGTGTCCTCCTAGCCCTCCAGCACCGTCAGCTCGCCAGCCAGCGCTGCCCAGGCAGCCACGGTGGGACTGGCCAGGTAGTTGTCGCCGGGGCCCTGCTTGCCGGCAAAGTTGCGGTTGCTGGTCGAGACCTGGACCTGGCCCTCGCCCACCATGCCGATGTGCCCCGAGGCGCAGCCGCCGCAGCCTGGATTGCTGATGATGAATCCGGCGTCGAACAGGGTTTGCAGCGTGCCGTCTTGCAGCATCTGGGCATAGACCTGGCGGGTGGCGGGCACCACCGAGGCCACCATGCCGGGCGCGACGCGCTTGCCCTTGACCACCTCGGCCACGGCCCTCATGTCTTCCAGCCTCCCGTTGGTGCAGGAGCCGATAAAGACCGAGTCGATGCGGGTGCCGGCCACCTCGCGCACGGGCTTGACGTTGTCGGGCTTGGGCGGGCAGGCCACCAGGGGCTCCAGGCCGGTGATGTCGACCTCGATCTCGGCGGTGTACTGCGCGCCGGGATCGGCGGCGATGGCCTGGAACTCGTTGCGGCCCGTCCGCGCGCGGCAGTAGGCCAGGACCTCTTCCGAGGGTGGGATGAGGCCGACGATGCCGCCCATCTCGGTCATCATGCTGGCCAGGGTGATGCGCCCCGCCAGGTCCAGGGCCTCCACCGCCGGCCCGTAGAACTCCACGGCCTGCCCCAGGGCGCCGCTGGCGCCCAGCACCCGCAGGACGGCCAGCGTCAGGTCCTTGGCCGTACAGGGCCGCTTCAACTCGCCCTTGACGGTCACCTTCATGCTGGCCGGCACTTCGAACCAGGTCTTGCCCGCCTTGAAGGTAAAGGCGATGTCCTGGTCGCCCATGCCCTGCCCGAAGGAGCCGATGGCGCCCAGGATGTTCAGGTGGCTGTCGGTGCCCACGAACGTCGAGCCGGGCCAGGCCAGGCCGCTTTCGATGGCCACGTGGGAGCCGATGCCCTGGTCCACGTCATAGACCTTGACCCCCTGCTCCCGGGCCCAATCGCGGCAGATCTGCTGGTTCACGGCGTAGGGGATGTTGTTGGCCGGGGTCACCAGGTCAAAGGTAAAAAAGGTCCTGGCCGGGTCGTCCACGGGCGCGCTGCCATAGTGCTTGCGATAGTTCTTGACCACGTTGGCCCCGCCAAAGTCCCGGGCCGTGCGCGCGTCCAGGCGCATCCAGACGATCTTGCCGGCTTCCACCGGTTCGTCCGAGTGGGCCTGGATGATCTTCTCGATGATTGTCTGGCTCATGCTGCTCTCCTACGCGCCGTCCCTGGATGGAAGCGCTCGCTCCGGCGGGCCGTCGTATTCGTGGTTGGTGGGGTCGATGCGGCGCATGGGCCGCTCGCGGGTCTTTTCTTCGTACACCTGCGCCGTCAACCCCACAGTGCGGCTGATGGCGAACAGGCCGTTGCCCAGCTCGGTGGGGAACCCCAGCTCGCACAGCACGGCGGCGATGGCCCCGTCGACGTTCATGGGCAGGTCCTTGCCCATGCTCTCCAGCATGGCCTGGCGCAGGGCGTGGCCCATCTCGATGTACTCGCCCGAGGCGCCGGCCTCGCCGGCCAGGGCAAAGAGGCGCCGGGTGCGGGGGTCGTCGGTGTGAACGCGGTGGCCGTAGCCCGGCACGCGGATCTTTTTGGCGCGAAACTCGGCCAGCTTTTCCCGGGCGGCGGCCTGGGCGTCGAGCCCCTTTTCCCGCTTGTAGGCCACCAGCTCCAGGAGCACTTTCATGCAGCCCTCGATGGCGCCGCCGTGGTGCTGGTTGATGGTCATGATGCCGGCGGCGATGGCCGTCGTCAGCGGCGCACCGCCCGAGGCCACGGTTCGCGCCGCCAGGGCGCTGGGCGGCGTGGCGCCGTGGTCCACCGACGAGACCAGCATGGCGTCCATCAACCGGCCGACCTGGGGCGTGGGCAGCTCGCCCTTGAGCACCAGGTAGACCATCTCGCCGAAAGAGATGCGGCCCATCAACTGATCGATGGGGTAGCCGCGCACGGCCACCTTGTTGGGCTCGATCTTGGTAATCGCGGTTTTCCAGGCTTCGTCAGCCATTGTCCTTCTCCTTCACAGGATTTTTCCCAGGCGACCCATCTCCAGTAACGCGAGATGCGCCGCTGTTCGTCTTGCTCTCGTTTCTCAGGCCGGCCTGTGCCGCCGGCGGTGCCAGCGCCCCTGAACCGCCAGCCAATCGTCGAACAGGAATTGCACCCAGGGGATGCCCGGGATCAGGGAGCGGCCCGCGGGCAGCGGCGGCAGGCTCGCCGGGTCGGGGGCGCCGGCCTGCACCCGGGCGACGAGCACCGCCTCGCCCTCCTGCCCCGCCTGCACGATCCGCCGGCCGGTGCCGTCCAGGATGGCCGAGCGGCCCTGGAGTGGGCTGCGCAGGTGATAGCCCAGGCCCGCGCGGCGCAGCACCCGCAGCGCCTCTCCCGCACGCAGCATGCTCAGGAACGACCAGCCGTAGGGGATGGGCGAGCAAAAGGTGCCGCAGCGGGCGGCATAGACCACGGGCACGCCCGCACCGCGGGCGTGGGCCTCCTGGGCCCGCGTGAACCAGTCCACGCCGTCGACGACCTTGCCCAGGAGGGCCATCCGCTCCAGCCGGGCCAGGACGTTGCCCCCGGCATCTTCCAGGGTGCCGAGGTAGACGGGCGGCGACGAAGGGATGCACAGCAGGTCCACCCGGCCCTGGTAGGCCCGGGCCAGGTCGGCAAAGACCTCGTCCCAGCAGATGAGCAGGCCGATGCGCCCCAATTCGGTGCGGGCCACCGCCGCCTCGGCGCCGCGGACAAAGTAGCAGTTCTCCCAGAAGGCGACGTGGTTCTTGCGATAGATGCAACGCCTGCCCGAGGGCGTGGCCAGCAGAGCGGTGATATAGTCCTGGCCCTCGACGCACGCCGGAAAGGTGCCCACCAGGTGCACCCCCAGCCGCCGTGCCGTCTCGCCGATCCAGGTCCCCGTCCGACCATCCAGTGGCTCCACCAGGGCATGGTTGCGGTCGGTGTACTCGTAGCCGGTGTTGAACAGCTCGGGCAGGACGACCAACTGCGCGCCCTGCCCGGCAGCCTCTTCCACCAACCGCTCCGCCCGGGCCAGGTTGTCCTCCACGGCGCCCACCCGGGCGTCCATCTGGATGGCGGCCACTGCCACCTCGGCCATGTCGCGCTCCTAGAGGCCCAGGCGCCCCAATACTTCCTTCGTGGCCGCCGGCAGGTCGCCAAAGGCGTCCACGACGGTGGCGCCCACGGAGCGCAGGCGGTCCACCTTGCCCTCGTGGGTGCCCCGGCCGCCCTCGATGATGGCCCCCGCGTGGCTAAAGCGCGTGCCGCTCTTGGCCGCCTTGCCGCCGATGTAGGCGATGACCGGCTTGGTGACCTCGCCCGACTCGATGAGATCGGCCACCCGCTCCTCCTGGGTGCCGCCGATCTCGCCAAAGATGACGATGGCCCTGGTCTCAGGGTCCTGCTGGAAGAGCTTGATGACCTCGGGGTGGGGCAGGCCGACCACCGCGTCGCCGCCGACGTGTACCAGCGTCGTGGCGCCGATGCCCGCCTGTGCCAGGTAGTAGGCCGTGCTGGAGGTCATGCCCCCGCTGCGCGAGCTGATGCCCACCGGGCCCGGGAAGAACCAGGACCGGGCCGAGGCAGCCCGGCCGCCCATCATGCCCAGCACGCCCTTGTCGGGGCTCAAGACGCCCAGGGTGTTGGGCCCCACAAAGTGGGCGCCCGCCTCCTTGGCCGCCCGGGCAATGGCCAGTACGTCCCAGATGGGCACGCGGTCGGGCACGATGACCAGCAGCTTGACGCCGGCGGCGATGGACTCCAGCGCCGCGGGCTTGACGATGGGCGCCGGGATAAAGAGCACCGAGACGTCGATGGGGCCGGCCTTTTCCCACGCTTCCTGGATGGTGTCGAACACCGGCACGCCCTCGACAGATCCGCCGCCTTTGCCCGGCGTGACGCCGGCGACGACGTTGGTGCCATACTCGCGCATCAGTTTCGTGCGGGCCATTCCTTCCCGCCCGGTAATGCCCTGCACCAGGACTCGCTTCGTTTGATCGATCAAGATAGCCATATCTGCTTCCTCACTTGTGATTGGGTTGCACTCAGGGTGCAGCGATTTCGAGCACCGCGCGCTCTCCCGGAAAAAAAGCTCCCTCTCGCCCGATGGTCAGCCGGTAGCTGCCGGGGGCCGCCGTCGTCTCGGTGGTCACCACCAGGTCCGACTGGTGGCAATCCACGAACTCGACGACCTTGACCGCCGCACCGTCGGGCAGGCCCCGGACGTCGACCGCCGGCGGCTCGTAACAGGCGCTGGCAAACGCGCCCATGAGGCAGTCCGACTGCCGCAGCCGAAAGCGTGCTTCTTGCCCGGCCCGGACACGCACCTCAGGGGTTGCCACCTCGAAAGAGCAGGCCGCCTGGTAAACCCAGGCCAGGGCACAGGCCAGGAGGCACACGCTCAGCGCCACCAGGAGCCCCACCCTGAGGGCGGCCATGCGCCTGCTCTCTTTCACGGTGGATCACTCCTGCGTGCCCGGCGCGCACTCGCCACGGTAGTAGGCCCACTCCTCGCACTCGGTGCCGTCGTCGAACAGGCAGTAACCCGTCGTGCCCTCTGCCGTGGTCCGCAATTCCAACTCGTAGCCCTGGTCCACGCAGTACTGCGAGGCCGGGTTCGCGACCTGGACGGGCGACTGGAAGGTGTCTCCCGCCGGTTCCGGCTCCGCACCGCAGCCTGCGACGGCGAGGGCGAAGAGGATCAGCCCCAGCAGCAACGCCGTTGATCGCATGGATTCCTCCTACCCCGGTCCTTACGCGGCCAGGTATTCGTCCAGCCCCGGGATGGGCAGGACAATGTGCCCGCCGCCGGCGCCCCGGAAGAAGCAATCCACCTCGCAGGCCAGGCACTCGATGCAGCGACCCTTCCTGGCCTCTTCGGCGGTAATGTTCAGGACGGGCAGGCCCTCCTCGTTGCAGGTCAAGATCTTGGGCACGCATTCCTGGATGCAGGCCTTGGTCTCGCAGGTGGCGCAGACGGCGTGGTCGTAGGTGACCGTGCCGCCGGTGACCGTCTCGAACTGGTAGAGGCGCGCCTCGCCCGCGGCCCCCGGCCGCTCCCTCTTCTGGGGCTCGACGCGCTTTCCCTCCTGGATAAGGGCGTGCAAGCGGGCGGCGCAGTGGTCCGGCGGGTTGTCCTTCTTGTAGCCCTCCACGGGGGCGGGCACCCAGCCGTTGAGCCATTCCAGGATCTCCACGGCCTTGTCCTCGCTGTTGCCCCCCAGGCGGATGACCACCGGCACGTCGATCTGCGTCTCCAGGAAGGCCTTGACGAACCCGCGGGCCGAGTGGAACTGCTCCTGGCTGGCGACGCCCGACCCGGAGCCAAAGTAGCCGTCGATGGGCCCGGCGGCCATGACGATGCGGGCCGCGCGATAGACCTTGCTGGCGGCAGGGTTGCCGCTGGTGTCGACAAAGGTGGCCATCTTGTAGCCCTGGCGCATGATGGCGTCCATGCTCATCATGGAGCCGCCGCCGCCCGCGCCGTGAAAGCCGACGTAGCCCTCTCCCTTCTCGAACCCCTCGGCCATCTGGATAAAGTAAAAGGTGCCGCGATAGTCGTTGGCTTCCACCTTGTAGGCGATCTTTTCCAGCTCGGTGGGCGGCCGGTCATACTCCCGCGCGATCTCGATGCCCAGGTCCTTGTGGCGAAAGATGCCGTAATCGTCCACCGTCACGCGGCAGTCGGCGGCCATCAGCGTGCCGTCGGAGAGCTGCACCAGGGGGTTGATCTCGGCCGCCCGGGCGTCGTACTGCTGCGCCAGGTTGTAGAGGCTGACCAGGACGTTGCCAAGGTCCACCTGGAGCTTGCCGCCGATGCCCGTCCGGCGCACCAGGTCTCGCGCCTGAAAGTCCAGCAGGCCGGTGCCCACGTCGACGTGCATGCGCGCCACCTTGTCGGGATGGGCCGCGGCGATCTCCTCGATGCCCGTGCCGCCCACGCTGGAAAAGAGGATGATGGGCTGCTGGGCGGCGTCGTCGATGATGACGCCGGCATAGAACTCGCGGGCAATCTCTACCCGCTCTTCGACGAGAACCTGCTCCACGGTAAAGTTCTTGATGCGCTGGCCCAGCATGTGGCGGGCGGCCTCTTCGGCCTGGGCGGGGTTGCTTGCCTTCTTGATGCCGCCGAGGCCGGCACGGCCGGTGACCCACGCCTGCATCTTGACCATGGCCTCGCCGCCGATCTCCTCGGCGATCTGACGGGCCTCTTCGGGGGTGCGCGCCACGCCTCCCCTGGGCACCGCGAGCTTGAACCGTTTCAGCAATTCTTTGCCCTGATACTCGTGTAGCCTTGCCATAACTCCTCCGTCGTAGTGTGGTGCGCCGCTGCGCGCCCTGCATTGCCGACTAAAGGTTGTACTCGACCCCAAGGTCGGCAGCGATCTGCCGCAGTGAGGCCTCCACCTTGGCGCCCAGGGCAATGCCCTCGACGGCGCGGCGGTCGGCCTGCTCGAACTCTTTTTCGCCGTGGACGTAAATGCGGCTGGCGCCCTCGGCTTTGCGGGCGTTCTTGAGCTGGCGCATCAGGTCGTCCATGGCGGCCTTGATCTCTGCCGCCGGGCGGAAGGCGTCGAGGCGCCAGGCGCCGAAAAAGTGGCCCAGGTTGGCCGGCAGGGGGTTGCCGTTTTCGTCCCGGGGATAGACGCCCGTGAGGTACGCCGCGCCGGGCAATATCGCCGAAAGGATCTCGACCATCATGCCCAGGCCGTATCCCTTGTAGCCGCTGAACTCTTCGCCGGCGCCGCCCAGGGGCAACAGGCCGCCCCCGGCGCGCTTCACGAAATTGTCGAGCACCAGGCCGGCGTCCGTGGTGGGCAGGCCCCTGGCGTCAGTGGCCCAGCCCAGGGGCAGGTCTTTCTCCAGGCGATGATAGACCTCGAGCTTGCCGCGGGGCACCGTGCTCGTGGCCATGTCCATGACAAAGGGCCGCTCTTTGGCGGCCGGGACGGCCAGAGCGATAGGGTTGGTGCCGTACATGGCGTCGCGGCCGAAGGTGGGCACCACCAGCACGTCGGCGTTGGTCGTCGAAAAGCCGATCATGTCGTGCTTCAGGGCCATCATGGCATAGTAGCCGGCGATGCCATAGTGGTTGCTGTTACGCACCGCGGCAAAGCCACAGCCGTAGTCTTGGGCCTTCTCGATGGCCCTGGTCATGGCCCGATGGCTCACCGGCTGTCCCAGGCCGGCGCCGGCGTCGATGGTGATGGTGGTGGGCGTCTCGGTGACGATGGTCTCAACCGGCCGCGCCACCATGACGCCGTCTTGTAGCCCCTTGACGTACCGGATGAGGCGGGCGACCCCGTGCGAATCGATGCCGCGCAGGTTCGCCGTCACGAGGTTCTCGGCCGTCACAAAGGCTTCATCTGGCGCCACACCCAGCGTCCGAAAGACACGCACGCAAAAGTCCAGTAGGTCTTGCGCACGCACATTGCCTCCGCTCTCTGCCATCTCTTTCTCCTCCTGCAAGGATGTTTTAAGAAACGAAAAGAGGGGTCGAGGGCGCGCCGCCGGGCGCCGCCCTCGAACCCCCAGGTTGTCCTAATCTCCTGGCTTCGTCGCCATGATCTCTATTTCCGTGACGCTAGCCTCCCTATGGCCGCCGGAAGCGTTCCTCCAGATCTTCCAGCATTGCCGCTGCTTCCACCAGCTTGTCGAGGGGATTCTCCTCGCCACGGAAGTAGCGATAGTCACAGGGCATGATGTCCAGGGTCTGGACCAGGTCGTTATGATAGGCGCGCACCGTCGAGGCGCTGACGCCATACAGGTCGGCGATGTCGCGCTGGCTGAGCTCACAGAAGTTCACCTTGCGGATGGTATAGTCGAGGGCCGCCGCCCAGGTCTCGGGCTTGCGGATGATGAGCGGTCGTCGCCCGACACAGATGCGATACTCGAACCACATCTGTACCGCCGCCCCCACCACTTCCAGGGGCAGGTTCTTGCGGGTCATCTGCTTGGTGAGGAGGGTCTCCACCTCGTCCATGCCCTCGCCAAAGAGCTGCTCAAATCGCTCGGCCAGGTCGTTGTCTTGTTCGTAGCGGATGTAGGAGCCCAGGGCACGCTTGGCGGCGTCGAAATCCCCGTAGCGAGCCAGGGCACGGGCGAGGTTCAGGTGATACTGGGGCTCTTCCGGGGCAAGGCGAATCGCTTCGTTCAGCGACTTGATGGCTTCGTCGATGTCCCATCGTTCGTACTGCTCCACGCCCGTGGCGTTGGCCTTACGAGCTTTTTGCAATGCGGCCGAAGGAACGGTTTGCTTCTGGACCATGTTCTGCTCTCCAGCGTGCCTGAACTGTCCTGCCCTCGACGTCCGGGACCACTGCCTGGCGCGACGGGCGTCTCCGACAACGCAGGCCGGAGCCCGCGGCGCAAGCGTCACATCCGGGGCCTATTATAGCACGGCCCCCGGGTAATCGGCAACTTTGTCAAAGGTGCTGGTTGGCTCCGGGACCTCCCGCACGCCCTCGGCCTCCAGAACGCGCTCCAGCGCGGCGATGCTGACCTCCAGCATGGCCGGGTCGGGCTCGCGCGTGGTCAGCTTTTGCAGGGCCAGGCTGGGCGCCGACAGGGCTCGCACGAGCCAGCTATTGGTGTGGCGGGCGCTGAGCTTGATATACTCGTAGGCGATGCCCGCCACCAGCGGCAGAAAGACGATGCGCGACAGGATGCGCAGGGCGATGGGTGGCCTGCCCAACAGGGCAAAGAACAGGATAGAGATGACCATCACCGACAACATGAAGGCCGTCCCACACCGGTAGTGGGCCGTGGAGAAGCGCGCCACCGAAGCGGGCGTCAGCTCGACGCCTGCCTCGTAGGCATTGATCGTCTTGTGTTCCGCCCCGTGGTAGGCAAACACGCGCCGGATTTCAGGAACCAGGCCGATGGCGGCCACGTATCCGATAAAGAGGGCCGTGCGGACGATACCCTCCAGGAGGTTGCTGACGAAGGAAGACTGAATGTGCGGGTCCACTGCTCCCACCAACAGCAGGGGGGTGACGAAAAAGAGGAGGATGCCCAGGCCCAGGGAAAACGCCACGGTGCCCCAGGCGATGGGCCCTTCGAACTTGACCTCGGCCACGGGCCCCATGGCCACCTCGGCCGAGTACATCAGGGTGCGAATGCCCAACACCAGCACGTCCCACAGGGCCGTCATGGCCCTCACGAAGGGGATCTTGCTCAAGCGACCCTTATAGATCCGCGGGTCCAGGTTCTCGGCGTGCATTACGATCTCGCCATCGGGCCGCCGCACGGCGACGGCTACCGCCTGGCTGCCGCGCATCATCACGCCTTCCATTACTGCCTGACCGCCATAGTTCAGATTGCGCTGATCTGTGCTCATTGCCAAACTTTGCCTTTCCATTGCCTGGCGCCTTTGCCGGCGGCCTGTCACTCGCTGCCCTAGATTGCAGCGCTCCAGGCAAAACAGTGAGTGTCTCGCTCACCTCGAGTCAGGTATGGGTACTGCTCTTCCCGCCCCGGCCCCCGTCGTGGCCCGCGTAGTCGCCTGGACCCGGGGGCGCGGTGCCTCGCCCACCAGGGGCGCGCACTCTCCTTCTAGCGGGATCCCGCTGCCGGGATCTCGAGCTTCCATTTCAACCATGTACTGCATTTATGCTCTCGCGTCTATTGTCCGGTATCTTTACCGGCCGGGGTGTCACCCCTTGGCCGCGCTGAGAGCGCCCATTGTATCACAGCCACGGGAAAAGGACAAACAGCCGGTCACTTCTGCTTCTATCGCCCCAGGCTGCACGGGCTGCATCCGACCTGGCCGGCTGCCGCCTGGCTCTACCCCGACCCAGTTTGCCCGGGGCAGAGCGGCGGGCCAGCCACAGGACCCTATTGTACCATGGAGACGGCCAGGTGTAAAGAGGTTGCGGCCCATTTTGGAAAATCCGGGACGCGGTGGTATACTCGGCGCGTGGAGGTCAGAATGGCAGATGATCGCCAGGGCAAACGCTGGACCCGCGAAGAGTGGGAGGAGATGCTTCAGCAGGAGCGCCAGGCGGCGGCCGAGCGGCCGCCCGCCGCCGGGCCGGGCTCGCGGGTGACGGTCGAGCTGGTCGAAGAAGCCGGGGGCAGCGAGCGCCTGGAGGTGACCCTCGTGCCCGACGAAGGGGCGGACATGGGCCGCGGCTTTCTGGGATTGGGCACGCCCCTTGGCAAGCGCCTGATGGGACAGGTGGCGGGCAGCACACTGCCCTACAGGCAGGGGGACGTCGTCTCGGTGCGCATCCTGGCCGTCGTCCCCGGCGAGGTTCCCGAGACGGGCGCGGCCGCGGGCCGGCAGTCTGCCGTGCAAAAGGCGGTCGCCAGGTCCGAGACCGAGGACATCCTGCGGCTGGCGCTGACCGTCGACGTCAAGTGGGGCAGCTACGATCCCGATGGCCTCGCGCCTGACGAGCCGGACGAGCCAGGTGGACAGCCCCCCTCGGATCCCTAGTTCCGGATCAAGGGCAGGTACAGCAGCCGGTCCGAACCGCCCGGCAGGCAGTTGTAGCACACCAGGGCAAAGTCCTGGTCGGTGTCGTCGCCGTGGTTGGGGACGCCATCGGAGGGGATGTTGCTGGCCACAACCCGCACCGTGAACGTCGTGGCAGCTCCCGGCGGCAGGAACACGCCCTCGGTATTATTCATCGCATCGCGGCCACCCCCCGCTAGCGACCAGCCGTCGCTGCCGAAGGCGTTCCCCCGGTAGGTCTTCCCGCCTGCCTCGACCACCAGGTCCAGGTCGTTGTTCCAGGCCGGCGTGATGCCGCCCTCCCCGTGGCCCGGGGCGTCGGTCCAGGCGAGCATCAGGCGCAGGGGCCGGTTGCTGTCGCCCACGCGCAGCACTCGCTGCCACACCTGGCCTGTATCGTCCAGTACGGTGAGCTGGTCATAATACCGGACCGGCACTGCCGGGTTCAGCACGGCCGCCGCATCCAGGCGCCCCCAGCCCTGCTTGCTGTCGAAGGGATGCCCCAGGACGTTATCATCGGCGTCCAAATGGCCGGCCAGGTCGCGGGCCACGGCCAGGAAGGCGGCCTTGATCAGGGCCGGGCTCGGGTCTGTCGCCCGTCGCGCGCGGTAGTACTGGACAAAAAGGGCGGCGGCCCCCGAGACGTGGGGGGAGGCCATGCTCGTGCCGGATTTCAAAACGAACTGGTCGTCGCCGTTGCTGCTCGTCGAGTCTACGAAGAAACCGGGAGCCACCATGTGGGGGATCTTGCGCCCGTCCAGCGCCGGCCCGTGGGCCGTGTTGTACGAGAGGTCGTCGAAGTTTAGAAGCTGGCTGCCGTCGATATGCTGCAGGTAGGTGGAGCCGATCGTCAGGATGTTCTTGGCCTCGTCGGGTGAGCCCTGGGTGCTGATGCCGCCTCCGCCGTTCATGATGGACAGGACGTAGGTCAGCGGTTGGTTGCCCGGCGCCACGGGGTCGGCGTCGCGCACGCCGATGTCGACCTGCATGGCGTAAAAGTCATAGCCCTCGGGCGTTCCCGACGGTCCCCAGCTATTGCCGGAAATGACGGCGCCGTTGCGGTACGATTCGGCCATAAGCAGTCCCATGTTGGGGCTGTCGCCCTGGTATGCCAGGGTATAGACCTGCTCTATGAGCCGCGCCCCCGGCGCCATGCCCAGGCCCCGCAAGAAGCCGCCGCTGTCGGCGATCCCCGACGAGCCGTCGGCGGCCATGATGCCTGCGGTGTGCGTGCCGTGATCGCTCATCAGGGCGCCACCACACGTACTTCCGCTGCAGGGCAGCATCCGGCCGACCAGGTCCTGGTGCGTCCCTCGAATGCCGGCGTCGACGTTGGCAATGACGACGCCCGTGCCATCCAGGCCCAGGTCCGCCAGCCACTCCTGGTAGCCGGCGAAGGCAAAGTTCGAGTTGAGGTTGTTGGCACTGACCTGGTTGCTCATCTCGCCCCGCAGGCCGCCATCGGTGGGCGTGACCTGGACGCTGTACACCCCCGGAATCCGCGCCGCTGCTTGCAGGGCCGGGGCGGGCAGGCGCAGGCTGACGTGCGACAGGGCCCGGTCAAGCGCCACGCGGGCGCCGGGGTCACCGCCCAGGCTCGCCAGCCGGTTGACGGCTTCCTCCACGTCCGCAGCGCGGACAAGCAACACGTTCAGCGGCACCGGTTCGGCGCCCAGGATGCGCCAGCGGGGGTCGAGGCGCCAGGCCGGCTCAAAGGGCCCGGTCCACCGCACAAAGTCGTGGCCTGCGGCCCGCTCCAGGGCGGCAGCGTCGCCCCAGGCGATATAGCTGTAGGGGTGGACATAACGCACGAGCTCCAGCCCGGCCGCCTCCAGCGCGGACAGCCACTCGGCCCTGGTGGGACCGATCAACTGGACGAGCTGTAGATCGTGCCCCTCGGCGGCCGCGTCGTCCCGTTCGGCCGCGGGCTGCCAGCCGGCAGGCAGGCGTACGCCGTCCCGCACGGGATCAAAGCTCTGCCCGCCCAGGTCCAGCCGGTAGGGGTCGGGCTGGACCTCGTAGGGCAGGCCGCCGGCCTGGAGGAGGAGCAGGTCGCCTTCGGCCAGCTCCAGCCAGGCAAAGCTGCCATAATCCACGAGGCGCACCGGCTCCAGCCCGGCCTCCCGGGCCTGGCGCAGGTGATCCGGCGACATGCGGACGAAAACGGTGGAGGCTGGCTCCCTTGCCGCGGCCGGCGGCAAGGTCAAGAGCAGGATTGCGAGCAACAGGAGTACGCGCCCCACGCGAACCTCTTGGTTATTTGGCTGCGGGGTGGCAGCCTTTACTTGGTGGTCAACTGAAAGACCAGGACAAACGACGTGTGGTCGGTGCTGCCCGGCGACTCGCCCAGGCCCAAGCCGGTCACCCGGTCGCTGGGCAGGGGGCCGCCGACGAACACAATGTACGAGTTCAGGGCGCCGAACATGGGATAGTTGATGCCGTAGGGCTCGCCGGGCTTGGGACTGGTGTAGAGGCGCTCCTGGACGCCGTGCTCGACAACGACCTCCTGGCCCCAGGCGGGGGCGCCCTTTTCGTTGAGTGCCGTGACGTATAGAAGCCCATTGCCACCCTGGCCTGCCTTTCGCCATTCGAGGCGGACCAGCCGCCAGTGGCGCTCGCCGGGGGCCACCTGGGCCTCGACGAGGCGAACCGGTGGCTCCAGGAGATCGACGCGGTGATCCCACCAGTCCCAGGGCAGGGCTGTGGGGGCGGCGGGGGCCGCGGTGGCAGTCGCCGGGCGCCGGGTCGAGGCGGGAGGCGCGCCGGTCGGCGGCAGCGGGCTGGGGGTGGCGCTGGGCAGCGGCGTCGGCGTCGCGGTAGGCGCCGCCGAGGGCCGGGCTGTGGGGCTGGGCGTGGGCGTGGCTGTGGGGCTGGCCGTGGGCGTGGCTGTGGCGACGTAGGCCACGAGCTCGGGCGCCCCCTGCCCCAGGGCCGCGGCCAGCGTGGCCAGGTCGGTCGCCAGCCGTTCGCTTCCCTCGGCCGCCTGGCGCAGCGCGAGGCCGGCCATGGCGGCGGCAGCGTCTTCCGGTTCCAGGCCCAGGGCGCCCAGGCGCTCCCTGGCCCGCTCCAGATCCCCGTCGACGGCATAGAGGGCGGCGACCAGGACGAGGTCTTGCTCGTCCCATCCATCCCGACCGGCCGGATCGGCCGGCGGCGCTTCGGTGGGAGCCTGTGGCGGGATGGCGGTGGGTGCCGGCGCCGTGTTGCTCGGCGGCGGTGTCGCCTCGATTGTGACGGGGGCGGCGGGCGGCCACAGGAAACGGGCCAGAATGAGGCCCATCAGGGCGCCAAAGGCGGCGCCCAGCAGCGAACCGGCCACAACTCGCCGGCCCCAATCACGCATCGCGGCGCCTCGCGGCCAGGCGGCGGGCCAGCCCCCAGGCCAGGACCAGGCCCGTGGCCAGGAGCGGGATCTGGCGCAGGACGGTTCCTTCGGTACCCGGACTGCCCTCGGGGAAGACCAGGGTCAGCGGTACGGGCGTAAAGGTCAGCACCAAAACCACCAGTACCAGGACCGCCAGCGCTTTGCGGCGGGCGTCCAGGCGCGTGATGCGATCCAGGGGGCCGGGGTGCCCCTGGCCGAACAAAAAGACCAGCCCCGCCCACAAGAGCCAGCCGGGCCAGACGACGAGGCCCATGCCCAGGAGCACAAAAATGATGGGCCAGGTCATCCGCTGCGCCCGGGTGCCCACCAGGCTGTAGAGCACGTGCCCCCCGTCGAGCTGGCCGGCAGGGATCAGGTTGAGGCTCGTCACCAGCAGCCCGGCCCAGCCGGCAAAGGCGACGGGATGGATAAAGACGTCCACGCCGCCGTCAGGCAGCCAGCGGCCGAACACGGCATATTTCAGCAGGAGGTAAAGAAGCGAGTTGCCCTCCATAGAATAGCCATGGTCCACGGGCAGGGGCTGGATCTCGGACATGGACAGGCCCAGCAACAGCACCGGGATGGCCACCACCAGCCCGGCCAGCGGTCCGGCGGAGCCGATGTCCAGCATGACACGGCGGTTGGTGATGGCTGCCTTCATGCGGATCACGGCCCCCATGGTCCCCAGGACGTTCCCCAAAAAGTCGGGAATGGGCAAGGGCACAAAATAGGGCAGGGTGGCGGCCACGCGGTGGTGGCGGCTCATGAAATAGTGCCCCAACTCGTGGGCCAGGAGGATGGACAGCAGGCTGAGGGAAAAGGGCCAGCCCACCCAGAAATTGAAAAGTGGCCACCACAGGTCGTTGGCCGGCCGCAGTTCCGACATGCCGGCGCCTACGTAGAGTGTCGTCAGAACCGTGAGCCCGAACAGCAGGGCGTGCACCCACAGCCGGGGGCGGTCGTACTCGGGCATGACGCCGGGTATGGCCAGCAGCTCGTCCATGTCGGTCTGCTCGTCGTGGCGGAGCATGGCGGTATAGTTCAGGGCACGGAGCCGGGAGGCGATCTTTGGATAGGCCTGCTCGGAGGGTGCCTGCAGGTGGCCCCGGAAGCGGATGGCGTCGCGGTGCTCGGACACGCCGTGGGTGACATCCTGCACCGACAGGAGATCGCTCACAGCGCCCTCGATGATCTGCCCGCTGCTCTGCTCCAGCGGTGAATCTTCCAGGTCAAACATCCTTTACAGCTTTCTAGGCGTCACGATGGTCGTGGTTGTGGATCAGTATACCACAGGCCGAAGGGGGCTGCAACCCGCCATCCCGGCGGGTCAACAGCGGGGGCGCGAGACCTCCAGAACCGGGCTGGGGTTGAGAATTGTGTCGAGCCGTGCTATAATGCGCCTGCGGCCGCGCTGTCTCCGGCCGTGCACCCGCCCGGCCCGCGTTGTTCGCAAGGCGGAAGAGCGGGGCGCACACGAAGGGTTGACGATTATGCATTCGGACAAAGAGCAGGGGCCACGCCCCCGCTATGGCTATCTACTGCTGGCGGCGCTGATCCTGGTCGTCGCCGCGGCGCTCATGGCCGGCCTGTGGCAGGTGCCGCGGTTCCTGGGCGATCCAACCGCCACGCCTTTGCCGCCGGCGAGCGAGCCGACCGCTACGGCCGCACCCACCGAGGCGGCCGCGACGGAAGCGCCGACCATCACCGCCCTCCTGACCCAGGTGGACGACGCGGCAGGGACCATCGTCTTCGAGGTACAGGCCGAGGTCCCGCCTGGCCGGCGGATCGAAGAGGTCCTGTTCTGGTATGATACCCAGGCCGGCAACGAGGTGAAGCGGTTTGACGGGCCGTTCGCGGACGAGGCTTCTCTCTCCTACCGGCTGGATGCCAGGGGAGAGGGCCTCACCCGGACCCTGACAAACACGGCCCCCCTCGACTACTGGTGGCTGGTTCGCGACTCGACAGGCGATGACGTGCGCCTCGGGGATCAGGTTCCCCTGGGCCCCTATCTCCGGTCGCTGGTCACAGCGCCCGCTCCGGAGCCGGCCACGGAGGGCGTTGCCTGGTCTGCCTGGGAAACGGAGCACTTTCGCCTGTACTTTGTGCCCGACACCGCTGCCGAGCGGGATCGGGTCGAGATCGGCGCCCTGGCCGAGGACGCGCTGGCGGCCATCAGCGAGAAGCTCGAGGTCGACTTTGATGGGCAGATGGACATCTACCTGACCCCACGCGTCTTCTGGCAGGGTGGGGCGGCATATGGCGACAAGGTGCAGCTCATCTCCTACCTGGACCGCAACTATACCGCCGTCGAGGTCTGGTCCTACTTTACGCACGAGGGGACCCACGCCCTGGCCCAGGGTTTTCTCCAGCAGAAGGAGGATGGCGGCGGCCCGGACTCGGTCCTGGTCGAAGGGCTGGCGGTTTGGGCCAGCGGCGGTCACTACAGCCGGGAGCCCATCGACGCCTGGGCAGCGACCGTGGCCGCGTCGGACGACTATATCCCCCTGGGCGAGCTGCGGTTCGGTTCCTTTCACACTTTCCAGCACGAGACCGCCTACCTGGAATCGGCTTCCTTTGTCAAGTATCTCATCGAGACCTACGGATTGGAGCCATTCAAGGAGCTGTACGGCAGGGCCTCGGGCCGGGCGGGGTACGACGATATGCTGGTGGAGGAGCTGTACGGCAAGAGCTATCACGAGCTGGAGAACGATTGGTTGGCGTACCTGGAGACCGTCGAGCCCACGCGGGAGCAGGTCGAGAGGTGGGAGCTCAAGGTGCGCGCCTTTGACCTGATGCGCCGCTACGAGACCGAGATGGATCCCGACGCCCGCATTCTGCCTTCCACGCCGCCGCCCGAGTGGACGAGCGATACGCTCCGGATCTTTACCCGGCGCCTGAACGAACCCGAAAACATTGTCCTGGAGACGGCCCTCATCGCTGCCCTGGAGCGGCTGTACGAGGGCGACGCGGCGAAGGTCGAGGCCTTGCTGGACGACGTCGAGGCGGCCCTCGACGAGGGCACAGATCCGGATGCAGCCTCGTTCCAGGCACGCGAGGACATCCTGGAGCTCCTGGCGCGGCAGGACGCAGCCGTGTTGCGCGCCGACGTCGATGCCTACCGCGATACCCTGGTGCCCGGCTCGTCGCTGGCGCTCCCACGCGCCGTTGAGGAAGCGCTTGCGCCGCCCTACACGGCCTACTGGCAGGAGCTGGCCCGCGTGGAACTGTCCGAGGACGGGCAGCGCGCCA
Organism: Anaerolineae bacterium; assembly: GCA_034428935.1. GTDB lineage: Bacteria > Chloroflexota > Anaerolineae > JAAYZQ01 > JAAYZQ01 > JAAYZQ01. The sequence continues at coordinate 20,082 of DAOUHB010000151.1, forward strand.
GGGCACAGGTTCTGCTCCACGCCGACCTGGCCGGCGGCGAAGGACCGGAGGGTGAGCCCCAGCTCTTTTCGCTGTCCCTCATCCGGTCTGGCCGCGGCTGGCTGGTGTTGGAGCGGCAACAGACCGCCGTCGAATTGTCGATGCCACCGGTTGCCGGTGACTGAACCCGTGCCGTCGATCGCGACGTACCCCGGAAAGATTCCCGGGCGTGCGGGCCGCGCGGTCCGCACTGAGCAAGACCGTTGTTGTCACTGCCTCACCTTGCTCGAACCCATCTCCGAGGAGGAATGATGGACAAGAGAGCGCGCGTGGAAGCAGCGCTGCGACGCGAAGCAGTGGATCGCATACCGTTTAGCCTGTGGCGGCACTATCACCGCCAGGATCGCGACCCCGAGGCCCTGGCCGCGGCGACGCTGGCCCTGGCCCACGACTATGACCTGGACCTGGTCAAGCTGACGCCATCGGGCCTCTATGCCGTGGAGGACTGGGCCGGGAACCATATCGTCTATCCCGGCACCGATCACGAGCCACCCACCCTGGCGCAGCCGGCCGTTGAGCGGCCGGGCGACTGGCGGCGGTTGTCGATTCTGCAGCCATCTTCCGGGGCCCTGGGACGCGAGCTGCGCGCCATCCGGCTCGTGGCCGGTGGGTTGCTGGATGGCGCCCCCCTGTTGATGACCATCTTCAGCCCGCTGACGCTGGCCTACAAGCTGGCGGGCAAGGCTGCGATCGAGCATCTGCGAGAGCATCCCCGGGACCTGCACGCCGGCCTGGAGACGATGGCCGCGACGACCGCATTGTTTGTGTTGGCGGCCCTGGAAGCAGGGGCCAGCGGCTTTTTTTTCGCCACGCAACTTGCCGGCCGAGGCTGGCTTTCGCGGCAGGAGTACGAGGAGTTTGGCGTTCGCTACGACCTGGCCGTCCTGGAGGCTGCAGCCGCTGCCCACGCTGGGATCCTGGTCCTGCACCTTCACGGCCAGGAGGTCTTTTTCGATCTGGCCGACCGCTACCCCATCCACGCCGTGAGCTGGCACAACTGGGAGACGCAGCCCTCGCTGGCCTCGGCGCGGCAGATGTGCGGCCGTGCCTTTCTCACGGGGCTGGATCGCGATCTGCTGGCGCAGGGGTCGGTAGCGGCCGTCCAGGAGCAGGTGCGCCAGGCCGTGGTGCAGGCGGAGGAACGAGGCTTGATCCTGTCCCCATCGTGTGTCATCCCCACGGACGCCCCCGACGCCAACCTGCGGGCCGTGGGCGAGCTCCTGGCGCGCTGGCCCTGAGCCCCGGCAGCGCTAGCCGCCCGGCACCCAGCTCCACTGCACCAGGCGGCGGATGGACCCCTCGACGGCAAGGGCCGCGGCGTAGCCCGGCGCGGGCGACAGCGCGACCAGCGACCAGCGCGCCGCCTCGCCGGGCTGGCCCTCCACGTCCAGCAGCCGGGCAGGCTCGCCGGGCCGCAGGCTGACGCTAAAGCTGGACAGCGGCCGCGACAGCCCGGTCCCCTGGGCCTTCAGGTAGGCCTCTTTTCGCGTCCAGCCGAGGACAAAGGCCTCCTCCCGCCGGCCCGGGGGCACTTCCCGGAGCATGGCCTGCTCCCGGGCCGAAAAAAAGCGCGCTGCGATCCTCTCTGCGTCGGGCATGGGACGGATTGCTTCCACGTCGGCGCCCACCTCGGCACCCCGGGCGACGGCGCAGACGGCGAGGTCGCGGGAGTGGGCCAGGTTAAAGCGCAGGTCGGGGGCGCCGGCGGCTTCCTGGAGCCTGGGCTTGCCCTGCGGCCCCCGCTCGAAGCGAAGGGCGGCCGCAGGGCGGCCCAGATAAAGCCCCAGGATGGCGCGCAAGGCGCCGTGGGCGGCGACAAAGCGCTGACGGTGGCGCTCCAGCCGGAAGCGTGCCGCCCGTTCTCGCTCATCCTCGTCAAGGCCGGCGGTCAGGCGCTCCAGCACCTCGGGCGAGAGGTCCAGCCAGGCTCGCCAGGCGTGCACTTCTCCCGGAGCCAGCGTGGGTACCCCGGCCGGCGCCGGCCAATCGTCTGTCCCGCCCTGCAAGTGGTCTCTCTCCTGGCCGTCAGTTGGTCGGGATCTGGGGCGGCAGCCAGATGAGGCGCTCCTCGGTCCAGCCGGCCACTTCCGAGTCCGGGATTCTGGCCGGTACCCCGTCCAACTGGAAGGAGAACTGGCTCAACGGCCGTTGATTCTGGCCGTCGGCGTCCATGACCCACAGGCGGAAGAGCCTGTTCTCGGTGAGCTGGAAAGTGTCGGGCCAGTTCTCGTCTCGGGTGGAGACAAAGATGATCTGCTGGCCGTCGGGCGACCAGACCGGCAGGCCATTCCAGTACCAGTCGTCCGTCAGCCGGCGTTGGTCCGTGCCGTCGGCGTTGACCACGTTGACCTGCCAGTAGCCGCTTTGCAGCGACATGTAGGCGATCTTGTTGCCGTCGGGCGACACGGCTGGCGTGGTGTCGTCCTTGTGGCTCGAGATCTGCTGCGGGTTGGCGCCGTCGGCGTCCATGATATACAGCCCGCAGTTGTTCTCCACGCAGCCTTGATAGACGATGCGGCCGTCGGGCATAAAGGCCGGCGTGCGGCCGATGATGGGCGAGCCGTGTCGCCGGATCTCGACAAAGGGCTCTTCGCTGACGCCGGTAAAGAGATAGAGGCGGCTTTCCCGGTCGGGCTCCTGGCGGGAGTGGAAGACAAAGCGCTGGCCGTCGCTGGCCCACTCGGGGCGGGCCGCCTCGTTAAAGGGGATCATCTGCCACACGTCGGCGCCGTCTATGGGGCGCGACAGGAGGCCGCGCTGGTCGTGCTTCCACGAACGCCAGGCAATGCGGCCGGCGGCGACGCTGACGGTGGGCTGGCTGGCCTCGTCGATCACTCTGCTCAACTGGCCGCTCGCCAGATCCAGACCGAGGGTGTGGTAGGTCTGATCATCGGGCTCAAAGACGGGAAAGATGAGGAGCCCGTTCAGCCGGGGCGCGGGGCCCGAAGCGCGGGTGGCGGCCGGGGTGGGCGTCATCTCGGGCGGCGTCGGGCTTGGCCGCGTGGTGCGCGTCGCCGCGGGCCTGGCGGTGGCCGTGCTCCCGGCCTGGGCCACTTCAGTCGCCGGCGCGGGTTCTTGCGTCGCTTGCGCGACGGCCGTCGCCGTGAAGGTGGGGCGCGCCGTTCCGGTGGGAGCCGGCGTGCTCGTAGGGGCAGAGGTGGGGGCGGGCTCCGAGCCGCAGGTGGCCAGGAGCAGGCTGAGGGCCAGCAAAATCAGAGAATATCGGGCTTGCCTACGTTTCGTCATCGATTCGCTCCTTATTCTTCCAATCTTGGTTCTCTGCCTGCCCGGGCGGTGCCGTCTGGCACTTGCTTAACCAAAGCAGGCCTGGGCCGCCGGAAGTCCCGCCGGCCGCACCTCGTCAAACAGGTCCTCAATCTCGTTGGCCACCCGGGGCCATCCATAGCGGCTCGCCCAGCGATGGGCCTGGGCGCCCAGCTTGAGGCGCAGGCTCTCGTCGGCAAGGAGCAGGCGAATGCGGCCGGCCAGGGCCTCGGGGTCGCCGTCGGGCACCAGGAAGCCGGTCTCGCCGTCCCGCACGTTGAGGGCCAGCCCGCCCACCCTGGAGGCAATGACCGGCGTTCCACAGGCCATGGCCTCCAGGGCGACCATGCCAAAGGATTCGTAGTGAGACGGCACGACGACCATCTCGGCGGCCGCGTAGTAATAGACGAGGAGATCCTGCTCCTTGGCGCCCTGGAACGTGACCAGATCCTCGATGCCCAGCTCGGCCCGCAGGCGATGCAGGCGGTCAAGCTCGGCGTGCATCTGGTCGCTGCCTGCACCCGGTGCCCCGCCGATGATGACCAGCTCCAGGTCGTCCTGCCAGTGGGGGATGTCGGGCGCTACCAGGGCCATGGCCCGCAGCAGGGTTTCGATGCCCTTCAGCGGCTCGATGCGCCCCACAAAGAGGATGACGCGGCTTGACGGGGGCAGGCCCAGCATCCTCTTGGCCTCGTCGCGGGGCGTGGGCTGGAACAACTCCAGGTCCACGCCGGGGGGTATCACCCGGATCTTGCCCGCATCGGCGCCGTAGAGCCAGACCATCTGCGCCCTTTCCAGGGGGGTGGCTGCCACCAGGAGATCGACGCCGGCCATCACCGCGGCCTCACCCTCGATGCGCCGCTCGCTCTCCCATTCCTCGGGGTCCGAAGCCACGCTGTTCTTCATGTGGCCCAGGGTGTGGAACATCTGCACCACGGGTGTGCCCCATTGCCGGCGCAGGTCCAGGGCAGCCAGACCCGAGAGCCAGTAGTGGCTGTGGATGACGTCGTAGCGGATGCCCTCACGCCGGGCCAGGTCCAGGATGCCCTCCACGAACCGCGGCAGGTGATCGGCCACCTGGACCTTGTCCATGGGCGCTTCGGGGCCGGCCGGCAGATGGATGACGCGGCAGTTGGGACCCAGGCGGTGGTTGATGCGCGGCACGAGGGGATTCTGCGAGCGCGTGAAACAGTCCACGGCGATGCCGCGCCGGCCCAGCTCCCGGCTCAGATCCCGGACGTAGACGTTCATGCCCCCTGTTTCCTTGCCGCCCAGCGTTGCGAGGGGGCAGGTGTGCACGCTGAGCATGGCTACACGGTTGACCATACCTTCTGGCGTTCCCTCTAGGCAGCAGGACCGGGGCCGGCCTCGTCGTTATGGCTGGTGCGAGGCAGCTCCGATGGCGACCCTGACGGTTTGGTGGCGCTCGCCGGCACGTTTCTCAGCAGACAGCCTCCATACTGACCCCGGACCTGGCGATGAGCAGGCGGCGCACCTTTGTATCCTGCGCGCCAAATCGGTACTTGTACTCCTCGCCTCCGCGCAGGAAGTCAAAGCGCTCCCTGCCGAGGTTGATGGCGTTCTCGATGCACTGGGATGTGACGACGATGCCGGGGCTCAGGTGGCGAAAGGAAGCGGGATCGTACCCGGAGTTGTAGACGAGGATGGCATTGTTGTAATCAAAATTCAACAGCGAGGCCGACTTCTCGCCCTCCATCTCGACGAAAGCCAGTTGCAGCCAGCCTTCTTCGTGCAGGACCTGGGCGACGTCGAGGAAGAACCCCTGCATCGTCGGATCCATGAAGGCGTCCTTCTCGGGTGTGCTCTTCTGGTGAAGGTCGATAAAGGTCTGCATCTCGGTGCTCAGGTCGTGGTCGGGCCCGACGATGAGGAAGCGGGTGCCGGCGCCCTCGGCCCTGCGCAGCTTGCGCCGCACCTCGTGGCGTTGCTTCTTGTCCAACATCGCCAGGTATTCCTCCCAGGTCGCGGGCAGGGGGATGATGGGGCAGACGTCCTCCACCTCGACCAGGGTCTGGTAGCCCTCCGCTTCAGCCATTTCCTGGAGAAGGACAAAGGTCTGCGATTCCTGGGGGATGTTGCACAGGTCGAGGGCATCCCACGGCTCTGCTTCCTCCGACAAGTAGTGCAACAAGCGGCTGTACACGGCTTTCTCGTGCCCCGCGGCGACGACCACGTCCAGGTAGTCGGACACGTCACGGCAGCCGATCATCCGGATCACGCGCCGGTCGGGGTCGGCGTTATCGTAGTAAAGGGGGGCAAGGCCGACCAGGCGGCTATCGTCGGACCGAAAACCCAGCAGCAACAGCTCTCCTTCACCCAGGTGCTTCCACCAGGTGGTTTGCCACTGCCAGGTGAGAAAGATGGTGTCGCAGCAGCTTTCGTGCAGCAGTTGATTCCATTCCGGTCGCAATGCCGCAAAGCCGCCACTTTGAAAATGCGCTTCAACTCGCATGGTCACTCCTGGACTGTTCTGGTTCGATCGTGGCGATCTTTTGCTATTCTGGCAGATCGGGCCTGCCGCCCGGCGATGCGGCGTCGCAGCGCGCCAGCTTTAGTTCTGGGCTTCTCTATCCCGAACGCGGTCATTATACCTGACAACATGGGATCGTGCAAAGGGCATGTGTTTGAAGGTGGTACGACGCCGCGGGCAGGGCGCCACGCCTGCCGCCGCCGTCCGGGCACAGGGCGTGCTGTCCAGCCTCGGCGGGCAGAGGCACCCCGCTGGCGAATGCGTGGCGCTGCCAGCCTGCTATGGCACCTGCTGCCAGAGCACCTGGATCTGCTGGATGCCGGTCTCGGTGTTCTCGTCTGTCTGGAACGTCACCAGTTCGGAGGCCGGCTGTCCATCCTCCGTTAACACCTGGAGCGTCCAGGTGCCCGAGTGGGGCACGTCGGCCAGGCGGATCTCGTAGTAGCCATCCTGGTCGGTCTCGACCACCGCCGAAGCGGGTGTGCCTTCCGGGTACCAGACGATGAGGGGGACGCCGGCCACGGGAGCGCCGGACGCGTCCTGCACTGTGCCGAAAAAGCCGGTCCAATCCGCACCCGGCCGCGCGCCCGCGCCCTGGAAGACATAGAGCGGCGTTTCGGGGACGGCCATCTGCGGGGCCGCGGCTGTAGGCTCGGCTGTAGGCTCGGCTGTTGCCGTCGGGGGTTGTGTCGGGCGTGGGGTAAAGGTGGCCAACAGCGTGGCCGTGGGTTGCACGGTGGCCGTGGGATCATCTCCGCCGAGCAGTCCCGGGAGCCCTCGAGTGAGCAGCAGGACGGCCGCGACGACAATGATTACCACCAGGATAGCAGCGACAAGGATGTATAGGCGGACCGGTCCGCGGGACGGACCCCTGGAGCCGTACTCCGTTGGTGTGACCTCGCTCACGGATCACCTCCTCAAGGACATGTGCCCATTCTATCACAAAGCCACGTCCAAGGCAAGTCGCCCAGGACGCGGCTAGTCCCGGTTGGCCGGGAAACAGGGGTGCCGGGCTGCGCCGCCCTGCTCCAGGGCGGCGCAGCCCGGCAATGCATGCCCCGTTGGGTTTATTCCTCTTCGGACGTAATCAGGTCCTCCTCGAGCGAGCCGTCCTCCTCGAGCAAGTCGTCCTCCTCGTCCACAATGGCCAACTCTGCCTGGGCGAGGTCCTCATCGTCTGCTTCGTCTGCCACCCGCTTGCTCGTAGGCCGGACGCGTGCCTCGGCCTCTTCCACCGCCTCCTCGGGCTCGAAGACGGGCATGCCGGTGAGTTCTGGCAGCCCCGTCTCGCGGCGGATGGCATTTTCGATCTCGAAGCACAGGGCCGGATTCTCGCGCAGGTGCTGCTTCAGGTTCTCGCGGCCCTGGGCCAGCCGCTCGTCCTTGTACAGGTAGAACGAGCCCCTCTTTTCGACAATGTCCAACTCCACGCCCAGGTCCAGAACGTCGCCTTCCCTGCTGATCCCTTCGTCGTACATGATGTCGAATTGGCACTCGCGGAAGGGGGGCGCGACCTTGTTCTTCTTGACCCGCACGCGCGTCCGGTTGCCAAGAACGTCGCCACCGGTCTTGATCGACTGGATGGAGCGGATGTCGAGGCGGACGGAGGCATAGAACTTCAGGGCCATGCCGCCCGACGTGGTCTCCGGATTGCCGAACATGATCCCGATCTTTTGCCGGAGCTGGTTGGTAAAGATCATGGCCGCGTTGCTGACCTTGATGGCGCCGCTCAGCTTGCGCAGGGCCTGGCTCATGAGCCGGGCCTGCAGGCCGGGGTGGCTGTCGCCCATGTCGCCCTCGATCTCGGCCCGGGGCACGAGGGCGGCGACAGAGTCGATGACGATAATGTCCACGGCCCCACTGCGCACCAGGGCTTCGGCGATCTCCAGGGCCTGCTCGCCCGTGTCGGGCTGGGAGATGTACAGCTCGTCAACGTCCACGCCGCACTTGGCGGCATAGACGGGGTCGAGGGCGTGTTCCATGTCGATGTAGGCCGCCACGCCGCCCATGCGCTGGGCCTCGGCCACGATGTGCTGGCACAGGGTTGTCTTGCCCGAGCCTTCCGGGCCATAGATCTCGGTCACCCGGCCGCGGGGAATGCCACCGATGCCGAGGGCCAGGTCGAGGGAGAGAGAGCCCGTGGGGATGGCCTCCACCTGGAGGTGGTTGGCCTGTCCCAGGCGCATGATCGAGCCTTCCCCATATCGCTTCTGAATGCTGCTCAACGTAGTCTCCAGGGCGCGAAACCGCCCGTCTTCTTTCATTTCCATCCCTCCTGTCCACGTTAGTTGGCAGTATAGCACAAATGTTCGAAGCTGTCAAGGGTCCGATTCACTTTTTTTGGGTGTCTTGGTCGTTGCAAATCGTGCGTCCGTGAGACTTGTATGGTATACTGGCTCGGTTTCGTTCAGAGGCCAAGAAAGGGCAAAGCTGGGGTATGAGCAGCAAACGTAAGCGTATCGCGGCGTTGGCCGTCAACCTGGCGGGGGTGCTCGCCTTTGTGTTGATCCTGTACCTGGGGGGCTTGCGAGCGTGGGATCAGATCCTGAAGAGTGACTGGCTCCTGATGCTGGCGGCCCTCGGCGTTACGCTAATCTGGAACGTCATTGCCACCTATCGGTGGGCCATCATCGCCGATCGGGTGACAGAGTCGGCCGACGGTTGCCCCTTCCGCTACTATTTCACCTACCACATGCTCGGCATGCTGCTGGGGCAGGTGGCGCCCATCACCGTGGGTATGCTGGGCGGGCGACCGGCGGCCCTCAGCCTGTCCCGCGGCGTGCCCTTGACGCGCTCGGCCCTGTCGGTTTTTCTGGACAAGTTCTTTGACCTCATCCTGGCCCTGCTGTTGGTCCTGCCGACGGCCTTTTACCTGGTCGGCTGGCTCAGCCTGGCCGCGTCGTTGGCCATCATGGCCTGCCTGGTCCTGGCGGCCGTGCTCTTGATCTCGTGGCGCTACGAATGGGCCGTGCGCGCGCTGGCGCGGGTGGGGGCCCGGCTGGCACTGCCCCTATCGCACCTGCCCCTCGTCGGCAAGCGGCTGGCGCAGCGGCTGCCGGCGCAGTTGGAGCGCCTGTCGCAGGTGAGCGTCGGAGCCAATGGCCTGGCGACAAAGGCCTTCCTGGTGACCCTGGTCATGTATGCCCTGCTGGCAGCGCGCCTGGTTTTCATGGCCGAGGCCTTTCGCCTGTCCATCCCCTGGTACTTGTTGGCCATGTCGGTCTGCGTCACGCAGTTGACCCTCATCTTTTCGGTCACCCCCGGCTCCCTCGGCTTCCTGGAAGGCGGCTGGGCGGCCGTCTTTAGCCTGGGGGGCGTGCCGCTGGAGCAGTATACGGTCTTTGTCATTGGGCGGAGATTCTACTTCTTGATCTTTACGGCGCTCATCACGCTCCTGGCCTTTGCCTGGATCCGGGAGAGCCCGGCCCACCTGTTTCGCGCGGTGCTCACGGCCTCGCGCCGCCACGGGGCCGATTCCGACGCGGGTGGGATCGAGCGCAGCGAGGAGTCTACCCTCAGGGCCTAGAACGTTAGCCCCAGGCTCGTGGTCAAATAGGCGCGCAGTAGGATCATGAACGCCATCTGCAGGATGGCCAGGCCCAGGCCGACGGTCAGGGGTACCAGCGCCTGTGGCCAGTTTCGGGCGTAGCCTTCGCGCCCCAGAATCACGGCGGCGATCATGGTGTTGATCATGATCAGCATGAGGAGCACGCCACCGCTGCTGAGGATGGCCAGGGGGTAGAGAAGCGCCCCGATTCCCAGGTTCACGATCACGACCAGCAGGCCGGCCACGGGCAGGATAGCCAGGAGCTGCCAGGCATTGTCCAACACGGCCACCTGTTTGGGCTCGCGCCACAGCGTAAAGTTAAAGATGGGCCACACCAGGATGAGGAGCGCCAGCCCGTTGAGCATGCCCGTCGACATGCGCAGCCAGTTGCGCGGCTCGTAGAGGTGGGGCGCCCCGGGGAAAAAGGTCAGGTAGGAGTTCAGCCCGTCGAAACCCCAGAGGGCCACAAAGAGGACCATCAGCCCCAGGACAGGCACCGAGGGTAGGCGGGCGGCCCTCTGGCGGCGAAAGAGGATCAGCACCCCGGCACCCAACATGGCTCCCAGGAAGGTCCCCGTGCAGCGAGCACAGAGGGGCAGTTGGCGGCCGTTCAAGAAGAACGAGCGCTCCGGGATGCGGTGGCAGATGGCATAGCCGATGGCGTCGGCCTTGCCCAGGAGGGTGGAAGGCGGCACCTCTATCGCCAGGACGATGACCATCAGCGCCAGGGCCACGGCGACAATCGCCAGCCGCGGACGGGGCGCAATCTCGCGTCCTTGAGCAACGGCAGATAGCCGGTTCTCCTGCTCCACCCTCAGGCTTCCTGCTCTTGGCTGGCGAGGGCTTCCAATGCCCGGGTCACGACGTCCACGTCGGGGCCGACCACCAGGATGGCCTCTCGTCCCCGCGCCAAGAGGGCCGTCACCTCGTCGTCACTCGTCCACCATCGGACCGATCCGTCCACGCGCGCCTCGCGCCCGTGCTTGGCCGAAGCCCAGTCCTCGTAGGCTCCGGCAAATTCCTCCTGCTCGGCATCGCTGTCCCAGGCAGTGACGAGGGCCAGGAGTGCGTCGCCGTCCCGCACGTAGACGGCGTAGCGGTCGCCGCCCCAGCCGGCGCTGGCCGCCGCTGCCGTTTCCGCGTCCAACCTCTCGTCCAGGTAGACGCCCATCTGGAACTCGCCCAGGGTGTTGTCCTCGATCTTGTACCATTCTGCGCCCAGGGTGGCGGTCAGCGGCGGCAAGCTCAGGATCTGGGGCTCGTCTCGTTCCAGGTATTTCTCCGGGTGGAGGATCTGCTCCGTGGACTGCGGCGGATCCGAGAACAGTGCGTCGACCCGGGCCCAATCACCGGCAGCTACGGTGCTGACGAATTCCGTGCCATAGGCGTAGGGAAATTCCATGGTTGCCCGGAGGATGGCGGGGGTGGCCTCCAGGACGTCCTGACCCTCGGGTGTCGCCTCGATGAGGGCCCGCAATTCCTCGGGCGATGCCTGGCTGGCCTGTGCTATGAAATACTCGCTCATGGCCAGGGTGGCGTCGCCCTCCACCAGGGCCAGGCGCGCCAGGGCCTCGTCGTCGTTCATGCGATCCTCGTCGATAAAGGTCGTCAGGTCAAAGTGCTCATCCTGCAACCCGTGGACGTATTCGTGGGCATAGGTCACGCGATCCAGCAGGTCAAACTCGCCCTCGTTGACGACGATGAACGAGTTTTCCTCGTCATCGTACAGACCCAGAACCTGCGAAGAATAGAGGTCGAGGAGCACTTGCTGCAGGTCCAGGTCCTCGGGGATGAGGTCCAGGACGGCCAGGACCCGCGTGTCGACCTCGACCTCTTCCGGCGGATAGTCCTGGGCCAGCTCGTCGGCCATGTATTGGCCGAACTCGGCCCTGGATTTGACGGTTTGGGTGAGGGGATGGCTCATTTCGAGGTCGCGGATGGCCTCTACCTGGAATTGGATCTGCCGCATGGTGGCGACAAGGGCGGGCGAGAGGGCGGCCTCCGGGACCGGCGTGGGTGGGGGGGTAGCGGTGGCAGGAGCAAGGGTTGGGACCCAGGTGGCGGTGGACTGGGGTGCCACGGTGCTACCGGCCGTCGCCCTGGCCGGCACGGTGGCCGCAGGCAGGGGCGTATCGGCCGCGGCCAGGGGCGTAGGCGTGCTGCCCGGCGCCAAGGGCGCGCAGCCCGTGGCCAGGAGCGCCAGGGCGGCGAGCAAGAACAGGAAAGTCGGCGGACAAACCCGCGTCATAACGGTACTCCTTGAGACGAAAAAAGCGCGGCGCATGCCCCATGCGCCGCGCTTCTCACGGCTCGCTCAGTCGAGATTGGGCAGTGTGTCGCTCCCTGGCTCGCCGTCCGAGTCGGAGCCTGGCTCCCACCCGGAGTCTTCGTCACCTGGCAGTGCTCGCCGGGCGGCCTCGGGCAGGCCGGCGGGCTCCACGCCGGAGAGCTGCAGCGTCTCGGTTTCGCGGTCGACGGCCAGCGAGACCTGGGGTACAGCCTGGGACGGAGCCTTGACGGCCGTCTGCACCGCGCCGCAGTAGGGACACAGGTTCCAGCGAAGGTGCAGCAGCCGGCCGCAGGCCGGGCAAGCCTTTTTCAAGCGCGTATGGCAGGTGGGGCAGATCATGAACTCTTCCTCGATGCGCCGGTTGCAGCCCGGGCAAGCCATGCGCTCTTCGATGCCTTGCAGCAGAGCCTCTTCTTCCAGCGACCGCTCGTAGGCCTCGGCCAAAGTCTCACGGGGCCGCAAGATGAGGTAGAGAACCCAACCGGGCAGGGGAAAGAGCGGGAAGAAGACCAACACCATGAGGGTGGCCAGGATCTGCGCAAAGATGTCGCGGGAGCGGGCTCGAATGTCGCGAAAGGTCCAGATCACCACACTGATCCAGGTTGCCGTGAGAAACGCAGCAAACAGGGCCGCGAACAGGATCACGAATGGCTGGATCGTGCTTAGAATGCTCTCGAAATCCATCCTATCGTTCGACTCCCTTTGTCAAGTTGGGGGGCATTATACCACCTTTCCCAGGGGATGTCCATATCGGCGCGGGGCTGGTACCTGGGCAACCTGGCGATGCGCCTCAGGTTTGTAAGGTGTATTATGACTTGTGTTGCGGAAGCCAGTGTATGTCCAGAACCCCTTCCAGCAGCTCAAACTCCGGATCACCAGTGACCAACGTTGCCGCGCACTGCTGAGCCAGGGCGGCGGCGAATGTATCGGCATAGGCGATGGCATGCTTCGCTTTGATGTGAGCAGCCATCAGGGTCAGCTCCCGTTCCACCGATACAATCTCCAAGGCTGTGGCTTCCATCACGGCCAGGGCTGCATACAGTCGTTCCACCCCCCACCGCCGCTCCACGATGTAGGCCACCTCCCCGGCATTCACCCAGGTCATCAGTGCACGGATTTCCCCCTCTTGCGCTTTCCGTAGCAGGTCGACCACCTCTTGACTGCCCGGCTCCTTGCCCAGGAGAGCCAATACAGCAAAGCTGTCCAGGACAAAGGTTTTAGTCACCAATCCGGTCCTCCCTGGCTCGCTCCTGTTCTCGTTCTGCAAGGAGGTCCCCGGTCAGCGAATGCCCTCCCTCGAACATGCCGTGCAGGGCCTCGATCGGATCGTCCGGCAGAGGCACAATAGCAAGTAACTGGCCATAGTCCAAGACCTGCACGCGGGAACCTTTTTTGAGACCGTGTTTTTCGCGAATGGACTTGGGAATCACCACCCAACCTTTGGCTGACACTGTGGTAGTATGCATTCCGCCCTCCTAGGTGCAACAGTTATGAGTTTAGTATACCATAGGTGGTCAATAGGTGCAACAAAAAGGTCTGGAGTGGCTATACTCCCGATCAAGAGAGACCGAGCACAGGAAGGCGTCCCGTGGAGGTCGAAATCGCCCGTGTGGTGAAAGCGCCCAATCCGTTAGTACTCATCCACCGGCGTGCCATATTTCGACTCATCGGCGGCGTACGTTGCCTGGGTTTCAATGGCAGCGTTGGTCAGCCGAACCGATTGGGCCGGTCACTTTGCCGTGATTGAGGACGGCCGCACAAGCATGACTCCTTTGCCATCTGCCGGATAAGCGCCCTCAGCTCTGGGAACAGTTGTGCTCAATGCGGTCCTCCCACGGGAATGTAGGCCCGGTCTGCCGGGGTCTCCTTAGCCCGCCAGCCCGGCTTCTGCCATCTTGAGGTGTGCTTCGATGTCGGCGAGCTGGGCGGCGGCCCTTCCGCCCATCGCTGACCGGGCGAGGCGCTGTCGTGCGTCCACCAGTATCTCGCGTGCTGCTTCCCATTTCTCCTGGCGCAGGTACAGATCGGCCAGGTTGTCCTCGGCGCATGCCCGGCCCACGGGCTGGCCCAGCCGCCGCCACACCTGGATCGAGCGCTGGAAGGAGTCCTCCGCCTCGTTCCACTTTCTTTGCTCCATCAGGGCCAGGCCCAGGTTGTTGGATGCCTGGGCCAATCCCAGGGAGTAGCCGGTGTCGCCCATGATCTCGATGGCCCGGCGGTAGAGCCCCTCGGCCTGCTCCACCCGGCCCTGGTTCAGGCAGACGTTTCCCAGGTCCATGGAGGCGACGGCCTGATAGACGATGGAGTTTGTCTGGCCGTACAGGGCGACCGCTTCCTGCAGACATGCCTCGGCCTGAACGAGATCGCCCTTCAGGCGATGGGAGACGCCAATGTTGTGCCTGGCGCGAGCCATCCCCTCCAGGCTCCCGGCATCGGACCAGAGCCTCCACGCCGCCTGGTGGTGCTCCAGGGCCCGGTCCCAGTCTCGCTGGTCGCGGTGGACGAGGCCCAGGTTGTTGTGGACAAAGGCCTGATCTTCAAGGTCGCCACATGCTTGATAGGTGCACAGGGCCCGCTCCAGGGCCTTTCGGGCCTCGTCGAGCTTGCCCTGTAGGCGATACACGTCGCCCAGGTTAGCCAGCGCCCCCGCCTCTCCACGCCCGTCGCCAAGCCCGGCATACAGCCGGCAGGCGGACTCCTGGTAAGTGGCCGCGGCGGGCCAATCCCCCTGGTACCGCTTCAGCTCGCCCAGGGCGCGCAACAGGGCTGCTTCCGCCACCCGGTTCTCCTGCTGGCGGCTGACCGACAAGCTGGCCTGCAGCGACTGCTCCCAATCATACCATGAGCCCTGGCGCTCGGCGTAGGGGTGAAAGGCCAGAGCCAGCTCCAACCCCGGCCGCCAGGCGTCCTCCAGTTGCAGCGCCCAGGTCAACGCCGAAGCAATGTTCTGCCGTTCCCGGTGGAGCAGCCGGTCGTCCTGGCCGGCATCCTGGAGTCGGGCCAGCCAGAAGTGCGCGTTCTTGACCAGCTTCTGGCGGAAAAAGGCGGGCCAGTGGTTGTCGTCGGGTGCCGGATCCATTGTCTTCCCTCTTTCGCTTTGCCTGCAGCAGCCACCCCAAAACTCGTTCCAGTATAACACAACCCTTTTCATCTCAACAAGTCGAGGACGAGCCATCCGATGCGCTGAGGCATGAAGAGCAGCGAGAGGCCAATTTCGGGCGTAATCACGCTTCGCCGAGCATCGCCCGCAGCTCAAGGGCATTGGCCCCCGCATGGCCGTGGGCGTCGTTGTTGAAATAGATGTACAGGGACCGCCGAACGCCGTCCTCTGCCTCCGGGGTGGTGTCGGCGGCCAGGTCGCGCAGCCGGCTCGCCCAATCGGCCAGGTCCTCACCGCTGTAGCGGCCGCCGTAGCGCGTGCCCGCGCCGTGAAACCGGACGTAGACGATGGGCCCCGTCACCCAGAGGGGGCACGGCACATCGGGCAGGTGATAGATACAAAACGAGAGCCCGTGGCGCGCCAGCACGTCGCGCACGGGCTCTACAAACCAGCGCGGATCGCGAAACTCGAAGACGTGCTCCATGCCCTGGGCCACTTCCATGCCGTCCAGGAGCGAGGCAAACTCCTCCAGGCGCTCGGGGTTGGCCTTCCAGCGCGGCGGGAGCTGGTAGAGGATTGGCCCCAGGGCCGGGCCCAGGCGCCGGGCGCGCTCCAGGAAGCGATGCAGGGGCTCCTCGCAGTCGCCCAGGCGCCGGATGTGCGACAGGTAGCGGTTGGCCTTGACGGCGTACAGGAAGCCCGCTGGCGCCTGTTCCCGCCAGTGGTCGAAGGCGCCCCCCGATGGCAGGCGATAGAACGTATTGTTGATCTCGACCGTGTCGAAAACGCTGGCATAGTGCGCGAACCAGCGCGACGTTGGCAGGCCGGCCGGGTAAAAGACGCCCTCGGCCCAGTGGCGGTAGACCCAGCCCGAGGTGCCGACTACTGCTGTCGCAGCTTTGGCGAGTCTAGCCACAGCCCGGAGATCTGCCTGTCCTGGTCGAACACCACGCGCATGCTGACGTGTTCCTCGTCCTCGTACCGGGCGTCATAGTTGACGGCAATGAAGTCGTCGCCCTCTTCTACGCCCATCACCTGGCGTGAGACATAGGCCCCCACCTTGTCCTCCAGCGTGGCGCGCAGCGCCGAAAACTGCGACTCGGTCATGGCCGCCAGCATCTCGGGGCTCATATCACGGCTGAACTGGGCATAGTCGCCCGCTTCCAGGCCGGCGAGCAAGTTATCCGTCGCTGGCTCGGCGTAGGCCAGCACGGCCTCGCGCTCGGCCCCCTCGAGCTGAGGTACGCCGGGGACACAACCGGCGACGAGCAGCACACCGCATGCCCCGAGCAGGATGGCGATGACCGGGCCATTCCATGTTCTCATCGAATCCTCCGTGTTTTCAATGCCCCCGGGTGTATCCCTTGATCACCAGGGGCAGATATACCTTTTGCTTCGGCCCTCCGAGCACGTGCCGGGGGACCATCACCTCCGTCACCACCCCGCCGATGAGCTCGCCATCGACGTAACCCTCCACTGCCACGCGGGGCTGGGTGCCCTGGACCGCGGCCAGCCCCGGCCGGATGCCCAGCAGGCCGGTCACCTCTTCGCCCGGCCCCAGCTCCACGGCTGCCGGGCTGACCGTCACCATCCAGTCGGGCGGCAGGTCCAGTCTGCGCACCCGCAGCTCGACCGTCGCCGTCTCGGCCAGCGGGTTGCCGATCTGGAAGGGCGTTTGACTGACAAAGATGCGCGCCAGGTTGGTGGCGGCCAGGGAGGCATCGGCGGCCCGGCCGGCGTCCTCTTCAAAGTTGGGCGGGTTCTGGAGGACCGGACCCAGGGAACGGAGCGCGTCGGCGACGGCGCTCAGCCGGCTCACGACGCTGCCGGCCAGCTCGGCCGGGTCGGCGGCGATGCGGGACTGGCGAATGGCCTCGATCTCGGCGTCGCCCAGGCCGATCGATCGGGCGGCCGCGATCTCGTCTGCGTTGAACCCCTCGCTGGCCAACCGCGCCTGGTACTCCACGACCTCGGCCACCGGCACGGTCAGGTCCTCCACCCCCTCGCTGAGCATGACTGCCAGCAGGTCGTCCATCCGGCCGGCCACATCCAGCATTGTGGCGCCCGACTCTTGCTTGTAGTAGATTAGCGTTGCGGCCTGCTCGGAAGCCCAGTACAGGTCGTTCGCGTTGGCGGCGCCCGAATAGCGATCCAGCGACAACGCCGCGGCCCGCAGGCGGGGCGTCAGATCGAGCATCGCTTCCATCAGTGCATTGCCGGCCGCCGCCCGGGCCGCCGAAAGATCTCCACCGGGCACCAGGGGCGTGAATGTATAGCTTTCCAGCGTGGCGTAGGTGTCATAGTCCTGGCGAGGCGGGCACTGGCCCAATGCCTGGGTCGCCGTGGACCAGCTCTCCAGGTTAAAGTCCATAAGGTAGCTGAACAGAGCATTGGGGATGGCCATGCCGGTCAGGTTTTCGGGCGAGGTGATGGCATCCAGGGCCATCTGCCCGTCGTTGATGCGGTCCATGGCCGCCTTGGCCTTCTTGAGGCAGTCCTTCTCGCTTTCCGGGTCGCCGTCGTCCGGTGGCTCCTCGTCAGGGTCCTCGTCCCCCTCCCCGGTGCCGGGGGAGCCCAGGGCGCCCGGCTCGATGGAAAAGTTGGTTTGGCCGCCGCCCGCGAGTTGAAGCTCCGGGGCGGTACGGCCGGCAGGGTGGGCCACGTAATTCACGCGCAGGCAGACGTGGCCAGAAGCCGGGGGCAGCCAGGGCACGCTGATCTCTTCGTCGCTGTTGGCTTCCAGGCGCACGTCCTCGACGCCGCCCAGCGGTGCAAAAGTCACGCCGATGCCGTACCGGGCATAGGAAAAGGTCGCGTTGACCTTCATGGGGTACGGGTTGGGATTGGTCAGCCTGGCCCGTACGGTGCTGGGCACGCCCTGGATGATGGGCTTGGGCTCCAATTCAATGTTGCCATCCATATAGGGAGCTTCCGCGCCGGGCAAAAGCGGATCGCCAGCGGCCTCGACAAAGGTCACGGATGCTTCGGGGCCGGCAACGCACTCGCAGCCATCGCCGCCCTCCACGAGGGCCGTCAGCACGGCATCGCCGGCCGTGTCCGACGAGAGATAGGCGAGGGTCTCTCCGTCAAGGTTGGTAATGCCGGCACCGCTCACGCTGCCCAGGTCGCTCTGCAGCCTGACGCTGCGACCTGGCAGTGGCCGACCGGCGCCGTCTCGGAGGGTGATCTTGACCGGGATGAGGGACACACCATCGGCCGGGGCAAACCACCGCTGCGGCGCCAGCGACAGCCTCAGTGCATCGCCGGCGGCTACGGGGGCCGGCTCCTCGCCGGGCGCGCTCAAGAATGGGCGAAAGACCACACCGGGCGGCGAACTGTCTGCGATGGCATCGCCCGCCCCGGCAGGGTTGCACTCCGGATGGTATGGCCCGCTGGCGTCACCCCACCAGTTGTTCGCTGCCAAGATCAGGCTGCCGTACGAGTTTTCGACCGCGTACACCCCATTGTCCACGATGTGGCAGCCTTCCACGATTAACGAGCTGAGGCTGGCCCACAGCCCCACCTCGCTGGCGTGGCGCAGGACACAGTCCGACAGGTGGACAGTGGCCGTCTGGACCATGAGATTCCACTGGGCGTACTCGATGGTGACGTGGCGCAGCACCGAACCCTGGTCCCGGACCATGCTCGGGCTTTGTATGATCAGGAACAGCCACGAGCCGGGCTCCTTGACCGTCCCGGTGAACAGGATCGGCCGGGCTTCGGTGCCGATGGCCTTTAGCGTGCCCATGACGATGAGGCTTGCGTTCGGGTCAAACTGCACCTCGACGCCCGGCTCCACGGTCAGGGTCGCCCCTTCAGCCACCTGGGTGCCATCGGAGTCAAAGACCACGCGGTAGGGGCTCCCCTCCAGCGTCCAGACCGTGCTGGTGTCGATGTCTGCATCGACGATTGTGCCCGCGGGCCCCCTGAGACCGGGGAGCGGGTTTGGAGCGTGGGCCCGGCCGGCTGAAGCCTGGACCGCAGGAGACGCCAGCAGTACGAGGCTCAACCACAGGCCAACGAGAGGGGGCCCGGCCCAGGGGCCGGAGTCTCTCAAGGAGAAAATCCGTCGCCGCTTCATGGCAAGCTCTCCTTTCTGGCTCCTATGCTATGACCATTATAGGCCCTGGCCCCGGGGATGTCAAGCCCTCGAGCCAGGCCACCGGGGTTGTTGCAGAGTTGGTCCTATTGCCTGGGACCGCCGAGCGCCGGCTCGGCGTTTCTCTCTACACGCAACCTGCCGAGCTGGTGCTCGGCGCACCCAGCAGTAGTCAAGAAACTGTGCAACAACCATACCAGGCCACCCTGGCAACGCCAAGATATATCCCAACATGTATCCCTTGGCTGTACCCAGATATATAGACCCGGCTTCCGTTCTGTGCTAGACTCGAAGTCCAGCGGCGAGCGCCTACATTCCCCATCGCTTTCGCGCGAGTGTCGTGGCGCCGGATTGCGGAAGGCCGGAGCTGCCCGATCCGATTCCAAAACACCTGGCCACGAAACTGATGCCGTCTATGGCACGGTCCGCACCTTTGCCCGTGGCACGGGGCGGTGGGATCTGGCAGGCAGGGAGGGGAGGCCCGGGTCATGGGAGTGCGGGATAGCATTTTGCGCGGCGTCTTGCCCGGCCTGGCAGTGCTAAAGGGTTTGGCCTGGCCGTGTGGGCCGGCAGCTACCTGGGGTTGCTGCCGCTGACAGGCATTTACCGGCCGGCGACCGAGTATCCGGCGCGCCGGAACGCTTTGATGATCGCGGCCCACGTGGTGTGGGGCGCGGGGTTGGGGCTGCTGTTCGCCGCCCGCCGCAGGTAAGGCAAGCCGGAAGACGGCGGCGCCGGAGGCCTACCGCATGTTTCGCGACAGGGAGGACAACTGCATCAAGGTCGTCCTCAGGCCACAACGGCGGGAAGGCAGGAGCCGGCACCCGAACGGCGGACCGGCGCATGACGGTGCGACAAGAATCAGGATACAGGAGAGAAAAATGGCCGATCAAATCACCAAGAGCATCATCGTCGACGGGAATGTTTCGGACGTGTTCAACCTGTGGGCCAACATCCAGAACTTTCCCCACTTTATGCACTACGTCAAGTCAGTCGTCCCTTTGACCGACCAGGCAAGTCGCTGGGTGGTAGAGGGCCCCCTGGGCAAGGAAGTCGAGTGGGAAGCCGAGGTCACCAGGTTCGAGCCAAACCGGCGCATCGGGTGGAGCACCAAGGACCGCAAAAGCGACTCGGGCATTACCACCAGCGGCCAGGTGACCTTTGCCGAGCTGGGCACAAACCAGACCGAAGTGACGGTCACGATGCAATACGTTGCGCCGGCCGGCGCGGTGGGCGAGGTCGTGGCCAAGGTGTTCGCCAACCCCGAAGAGCGCGTGACGGAAGACCTGAACAACTTCAAGAAGTTCGCGGAAGGGGACGTGAGCCGGCTGACTGCCAGGTAGGTAGGCACGCACGGCCGTGCGCGCCCACGGATTCGCCATTCAAGGGTGCGACGCGCCCATAGATAGCCGGGTGCGTCGCACTCCAATTCGTTGCGTCGAGAGGAGAAGCATGAAGATTACACTTGTAAGCCTACCCGTTAACGATCCCATGGAAGCCCACAAGTTTTACACCGAGGTCCTTGGCTTTCTGAGCCGGACCCACGTCCCGGAAGCCAACCTGGCCATCGTTGCTTCGCCCGAAGACCCGGACGGAACGGGGCTGCTGCTCGAGCCGAATGACCACCCCGTGGCCAGGCAGTACCAGCAGGGCATCTATAACGCCGGGATGCCCATCATGGTGTTTGGCGTCGACGACATTCAAGGGGAATACGAGAGGCTGACGCGACTGGGCGTCGAGTTCCGGCAAGAGCCGACCAGGACCGATTACGGAACTTTGGCCCTGTTGGACGATACGTGCGGGAACCTGATCCAGCTCCACCAGGCCTAGTCTGGCGGGGGGAGACCGCTTCCCCGGGAGCGGTGTGCGCCAGGATGATCTGCCATGACTGCGAATGTTGACCAAGCTCTCCGCGAGGAGATAGACGAGATCTATCGCACCGAGTCGCGCCGCGTCCTTGCCACGCTCATTCGCCTCCTGGGCGACTTTGAGCTGGCCGAGGACGCGCTGCACGACGCCTTCATGGCCGCGGTGACCCAATGGCCACGCGACGGCATGCCCCATAATCCCCGGGCGTGGCTCGTATCCGCCGGCCGCTTCAAGGCCATCGATCGCCTGCGCCGCCGGGCGCGGTTCGACGCCTCCCTCAAGGTCCTCGCCGAGGAGCTGGAGTTGCGTGGCGGCGACGCCGGGGAGCCGGTCGAGGAAGCCGTCGCCGACGATCAACTGCGGTTGATCTTTGTTTGCTGCCACCCCGCCCTGTCGCCCGATGCCAGGGTGGCCCTCACCCTGCGCGAAGTCTGCGGCCTCACGACCGAAGAGATCGCCCACGCCTTTCTCACGGCCACCCCCACCGTGGCCCAGCGCATCGTCCGTGCCAAGGCCAAGATCCGCAACGCCCGTATCCCCTACGAGCTGCCGACCCGGGCGGACCTGCCCGGCCGGCTGGATGCCGTCCTGCAGGTGATCTATCTCGTCTTTAACGAGGGTTACTCGGCTTCGTCCGGAGCGTCGCTCACGCGGCCCGACCTCTCCCGCGAGGCCATCCGCCTGGGACGCACTCTCGCCCGGCTGATGCCGGAGCCGGAGGTCCTGGGCCTGCTGGCCCTGATGCTTCTGCACGAGTCGCGGCGCCGGGCGCGCACGACGCCGGAGGGAGAGCTGGTGCTCCTCCAGGATCAGGACCGCTCGCTGTGGGACCGGGAGCAGATTGACGAGGGCACGGCTCTGGTAGAGCGGGTCCTATCCTCGCGCAACCTGGGTCCCTACACGGTCCAGGCGGCCATTGCCGCGGTGCACGCCAACGCTCCCAGCGCCGCCGAGACCGATTGGGACGAGATCGTCGCCCTGTACGACCTGCTGCTGCGCCTGCAGCCCTCACCCGTGGTCGAGTTGAACCGCGCCGTGGCCGTGGCCATGCGCGATGGGCCCCGGGCCGGGCTGGACCTCATCGAGGCCATCCTGGAGCGCGGGGACCTGGCCGACTATCACCTGGCCCACGCGGCCCGCGCCGACCTCTACAGGCGCCTGCGGGAGCATGACAAGGCCAGGGACTCGTACGCGCAGGCTCTCAGGCTGACGCAGCAGGAACAGGAGCGGCGCTTTCTCGAGCGGCGGTTGAGGGAGCTGTCGTAAGAGCGGTACGCAAGGGGACCGCGAAGGGGGGCGCGCCGCTCCCCCCAATCCTCCCCCCGGGCAAATTGACGTTCCTGATTGTCGATCTTGGCCTCCATCAAACGACTATTCCATGTACGAGCAAACTGAACGAGTACCTGGAGGGAGTGATGAAGTACCTGTTCCTGATCTATTACGACGAGAGCAAACTGGACGGCCTTCCCGAAGACGAGCGACTCGCCCTGTACAGGGAGGCGTACGAGTACTATGACCACCTGGTCCGTCAGGGCCACGGCCTGGCCGGGGACCCTCTGGACTCGGTTGCCACCGCCACGACGGTGCGCGTCCAGGGCGGGAAGCCGGCCATCACCGATGGGCCCTACGTCGAGACCAAGGAGCAACTGGGAGGCTATATCCTCGTGGAGGCCCGGGATCTGGACGAGGCCCTTGCGCTGGCTGCCAGGGTCCCTCCCGCCAGGCTGGGAGGGGTCGAGGTGCGGCCCATCCGGGATATGAGGACATGAAGTACCTGTGCCTGGCCTACCAGGATGAGCAGCGGCTCGACGCCCTGTCCAGGGAAGAAATGGACGCGCTCATCGAGGAGACCCTGGCCTACAATGAGGAGCTTCGGAGGAGCGGCCACCTGATCGCCGCGGAAGCCTTGCAGGGCGTGCAAACCGCCGTCATCCTGCGGGTGCGCGACGGCAGGCTCTCGGTGACCGATGGCCCCTTTGCCGAGACCAAGGAGCAACTGGGCGGGTTCTTTCTCATCAACGCCAGGGACCTGAACGAAGCAATCCAGGTGGCCTCCAGGATGGTGCAGGCTCGGGTGGGCTGCCTGGAAGTGCGGCCAATCCGCGAGCTGACCGGCGGCGACCCGGATGAGCCGAGATGATCACGAGACAATACAAAAGACTATCGAAAGGATACGACCATGCGTTTTATGCTGATGATCAAGGCCGACAAGGACTCGGAGGCGGGCGTGCTGCCCAGCCGCGAGCTCGTGGCGGCCATGGGCGAGTTCAACGAACAGATGGCAGAGGCCGGCGTGCTGCTGGCAGGTGATGGCCTCCAACCCAGCTCCAAGGGCGCCCGCGTCCACTTTTCGGGGGGCAAGCGCACCGTGGTCGACGGACCTTTTCCCGAAACCAAGGAGCTCATCGCGGGGTTCTGGATCATCGAGGTCGATTCGCTGCAAGAGGCCATCGATTGGGCCCTTCGCGTGCCCGACCCCATGGGCGAGGGCGCCGAGGCCGAGATCGAGATCCGGCAGATATTCGAAACCTCGGACTTTCCGCCCGATGTCCTGCCCCCCGAGGACGCCGCCCGCGAGGAGGCGCTACGCGAGAGGCTGGAGACACGCGGGGCTCGGGCCGGTATGTAACCGCCCGGATGCCGAGATCGTTCACACACGTTGAAAGGTCATAAAGGGTAGTAATATGGCACGTACCAAGGTACAGACGGCAAGCTACGAGCGGGAAAGCAGGCGGGATGGCGGCCTGGCGGGGACGCTCCGTGGCATGGTGCAGGGACGGGTCATCGCTCCCGGCGACGCGGGCTACGACCAGGCGCGGACTGTGTTCTACGGCGGCTTTGACCGGCGGCCCGCGGCCATCGTCCGCGTCGCCGGCACAGAAGACGTGGTGCGGGTGGTCTCGCTGGCGCGGGACAAAGGGCTGGAGCTGGCCATCCGCAGCGGCGGCCACAGCACCGCCGGCCACAGCGTCAGCGACGGGGGCATCGTCCTGGATCTGGGCGACATGAAAGAGCTGCGGATCGACGTCGATGGCCGCACGGCCTGGGCCGAGACGGGGCTGACGGCGGGCGAGTACACCGACGCGGCCGGCGCCCACGGCCTCGCCACCGGGTTCGGCGACACCGGCTCGGTCGGCATCGGGGGCATCACCCTCGGCGGTGGCGTCGGTTACCTGGCCCGCAAGTACGGGCTGACCATCGACGACCTGCTGGCCGCCGAGGTGGTGACCGCCGACGGCCAGATCCGGCAGGTGGACGCCGAAACCCATCCCGACCTGTTCTGGGCCATCCGCGGCGGCGGGGGGAACTTTGGGGTGGCAACCCGGTTCCGGTTCCGGCTGCACGAGCTGGACCGTGCCTACGGCGGCATGCTCATCCTGCCTGCCACGCCGGAGGTCATTGCCTCCTTTATCGCCGAGGCGGATGCCGCGCCGGAAGAGCTGTCGGGTATCGCCAACGTCATGGCCGCGCCCCCCATGCCCTTCTTGCCGGCCGAGCTGCACGGCCAGCTCATCGTCATGGCCATCATGCTCTACGCCGGCACGCCCGAGGCGGGCGAGCGCGCCCTCGCCCCGTTCCGGTCGCTCGCCACACCCCTGGCCGACATGCTCCAGCCCATGCGCTACCCGGAGCTGTACCAGCCCGAGGAGGGAGAATACCATCCCACGGCTGTCAGCCACACCATGTTCGTCGACCGCATCGACCGCAGCGGGGCCGAGATCATCGTCGAGTACCTGCGCTCCTCCGACGCGTCCATGCGCGTGGCCCAGCTCCGGGTCCTCGGCGGGGCCGTGGCCCGCGTGCCGGTGGAGGCCACCGCCTTTGCCCACCGCCAGGAGCCCATCATGGTCAACCTCGCCGCCTTCTACGACGGTCCCGAGGAGCGGGCAGTGCGCCAGGCGTGGGTGGATGCCTTTGGCGAGGCCCTGCGGCAGGGCAGCAGCGCCGCCTACGTCAACTTTATGGGCGACGAGGGCCGGGCGCGGGTGCGCGATGCTTACCCGGGCGAGACCTGGGACCGGCTCCGGGCCATCAAGGCCCGCTACGACCCGGACAACCTCTTCCGCCTGAACCAGAACATCCCGCCGGGGGAGAGGATACCCGGATGAGAAAGATCATCTACTCCCTGATGGTGTCGCTGGACGGTTACATCGCCGGGCCGGACGGGGATCTCGACTGGGCCACCGTCGACCGCGAGCTGCACGAGTACGTCAACGACCAGGAGCGCAACGTCGACACCCACCTCTACGGGCGGCGTACCTGGGAGGTCATGTCCGAGTTCTGGCCAACGGCCGGCGAGGATCCGACGCTCCCCGACTTTGAAGCCGAGTACGCTCGCATCTGGATAGGGATGGACAAGCTCGTCTTTTCCAGGACCCTGGACCATGTGGAGGGGAACGCCCGGCTGGTGCCCGAGTTCCGCCCCGACGAGATCCGGAGGCTGAAGGAGCAGCCCGGCAAGGACATGGCCGTCGCCGGCGCAGAACTCGCTGCCACCTTCATGCGGCACGGCTTGGTGGATCAAATCGAACTCTACGTGCATCCCGTCCTCCTGGGTGGCGGCAAGCCCATGTTCCGATCGTTGGCGCAGCCACGCCACCTGCGGCTCGTGTCGGCGCACACCTTTGGTTCCGGGGTGGTCCACCTCTGCTACGAGAATGCCCAGGACCGGGAGTGAGAGATGTGCCGAAACATCCGGACCCTGTACAACTACGAGCCGCCCGTCACCGAGGACGAGATCCGGGACGCGGCGCTCCAGTTCGTCCGCAAGATCAGCGGCTTTGGGAAACCGTCCAGGGCGAACGAGGCAGCGTTCTACGCGGCAGTCGACGAGATAACAAGGATTTCGAGCGAGCTCCTCGCTTCCCTCGAAACCGCCGCCCCGCCCCGGAACAGGGAGGCAGAGGCTGCCCGTGCCAGGGTGCGGGCAGCGGCGCGGTTCGGCAAAGCGTGACCTATGTGAAGACCGAGATGATCAACGAGTTTTCGGGCTCGACAATCTGGAGTGAGGATTTGCACAACCATCACCGGGAGTATCATCGGGGCTAACCGACCCCTGGTCTGCGCCCGCTCCGCATCGCGGAGCGGGCGCAGCAGTTCCGAAGATGGTGGGAGGATGGTCCGATGGATGATGAACAGGAGGGAGGAAACAATGGCAAACCCACACATCCCCGCCGGACATCACACCGTGGCGCCTTACCTGGTGGTGCCCGACGCCGACGCCCTCATCCTCTTCATGGAGAGGGCCTTTGACGCCGTGGAAACAGAGCGGGCGGCGCGGCCCGATGGCACCATCATGCACGCCGAGGTTCGCATCGGCGACTCGATGGTGATGCTGGCCGAGACGCCACCCGACGGCCGGCCCCGGCCGGCCATGATCCACCTCTACGTGCCTGACGTCGACGCCGTCTACGGCCGGGCCCTGGAGTCCGGCGCGACCTCGCTGCGCGAGCCGGAGGATACCTATTATGGCGACCGGAGCGCGGGCGTGGAGGACCGGCACGGCAACCAGTGGTGGATCGCCACCCACGTAGAGGATGTGGCGCCCGACGAGCTGGCGCGCCGCCGGGATGCCTTTGCCCGGGAGCAGAGCGGCTCCTGATGGTCAGGGGGCGGCGCTGCCGGGCAGCCGCTGCCCCTCCCGTCGTCCTGAGGGCAGCGAAGGGTGGCAGCTAGCTGCCGTCCTCGGCACGGCCGGCAAGCGCAAGCTCGGCCGCCTGGCTCGCGTGTGGCGTCGCCTGCCGTAAGGCTGTAAGGCCGCGAGTTGCAGTTGTGCTCGAAGTGTGATACAATCTGCCGCGAATTGAAACCAGAAACGCGTTGAAAACGCGTTCCCATCATCGTGCCATTCGAACCCGTTTGAACGGGTTTCTGGTAGCAGACGTCGGCCTCAACCGATGCTACACATTGAATCAGGAGACCAGCTGTGTCATTTTGGCGTCTGTATTATCACTTGGTGTGGGCGACCAAAAACCGTGAGCCGCTGATCAGCCCGGCGTGGAGCCCAGATTGCACGCCTATCTCGTCCGCAAAGCAGCCGAGTTGGGAGTCCATGTCTATGCTGTAAGCAGTTGTGTCGATCACGTTCATATGGTCGTCGCCATCCCGCCCAAGCACGCCGTCGCCTACGTCGTCAAGAATCTCAAAGGCGCCAGTTCTTATGATCTGAACAGCCTGTGTCACGGAGCGGGTATGTTTGCATGGCAACGCGGCTATGGTGCTCTATCTCTTGGTGAGCGACAACTGCCTGTTGCCACTGCGTACCTCCAGAAACAAAAAGAGCATCACCAGCAGCAGACAACCAATGCCTGGCTCGAATGCTATGCCGAGTTTGACGAAGGGCCATCTGATAGTGGGCTGGCGCCTGAGTCGGTCCCCGGCCTTGTGCGCGAAGCAAGATCAAGCTATTGGGCAGACGGCGGGCCGCCGTTTTAGCCGGCTATTCATTTGGGGGATGAACTAACCTCGTCATGTCTGGAAATGACTTCCTGGCGGCCTCCTCGCGCCCCTCGAGGTCGGGCAAAGGGCTTCCGCCGGCGCGTGTGACAAAACAGAGGTTTTGTGCTATCATACCCACCACCTTGTACGTTGGGGATTGATAGCGAGGACGCTGATGTTGGTGCGAGACTGGATGGCACACAATCCGCTGGTGGTGACACCCGCGACGTCGGTGGCAGAGGCGCTGTGGACCATGGGCCAACACCGGGTCCGGCACCTGCCCGTCGTCCAGGACGGCGAGCTGGTAGGCATCGTGACCCAGAGCGACCTGTTGCAAGCCTCACCCTCTTCGAATACTTCCCTCAGCGCCTGGGAGCGCAGCTTTCTTCTGTCCAAGATGCAGGTGGGCCAGGTCATGACCTCGAAGGTCATCGTCGTCGACGAGGAGTGCCCCCTGGAAGAGGCGGCCCTGGTCATGGCCGAGCACAGGATCGGGTGTCTGCCCGTGGTTCGTGGCCGCCGCCTGGCCGGCATCCTCACCGAGACGGACCTCTTTAACGTCCTGACCGAGCAGTTGGGTGCTCGCCATTCCGGTGTGCGGTTGACGCTGGCAATTCGCGACACCAGGGGCGAGCTGTCGCGTATGGCGGCGCGCATCGCCGGCGTGGGGGGCAACATTATCCGGCTGACAACGCTGCCGGCCAGGGATCCAGCATACCAGGTGGTCACGCTGCGGGTCCGGGACGCCGAGGCGGCGGCGTTGGTCGAGGCCCTGTCGGGAGACGGGATCGACATCCTGGACGTACGTGAGACGCCGGCCTGGGGCACCGAGGGCTTTGCGCCCCATTACTGGAGGGTGGAGGGATAATCCGGGGTTGTCTCGACTGCGGTGGCCGCATCACAACCTGGCCCTGCAACTACTGGCGCTCTATCTCCTTTTCGTCGCGCCCATCCTCATCGCCGCCCTCTTTTTCGACGCGCTGGCCAGCCAGCGCCTGCGGGCCGACGTGGCGGCGGCCGACCTGCGACTGGCCCAGGCCATCGCCCTGGAGACCGACGCCCTCCTGGTAAAGGCGCGCCAGGCGGTCGAGGCCTTTGCCCACAGACCCGAGGTCGTCGCCATGGACCTTGCCGGCATGGAAGAATCCTTCGGCGATGCCACCCTGGCCCGGCAGGACATCAACCTCTTTTACCGGCTGGACGCCCGGGGGATCATGGTGTTTCACTATCCCACGGGCCCGGGCAGCACCGTGGGCGTGGATTTTTCGTATCGCGAATACTTTCAGGCGGCCCAGGCCGGCGGCCGGCCGGTCTTTTCCGTAGGGCGCGTCTCGCCTACCACGCAGCGGCCGGTCGCGACTGTCGTGGCTCCCGTGCGCATCGCCGGGGGCCGCTTTGACGGCGTCGTGGCCGCCAACCTCGAGCTGCAACGGCTCAGCGAGACCCTGGCCGTTCTCGGCCAGGACCTGGAGCGCGGCGTGCAGGTGACCATGGTGGACGCGGCCGGCCAGGTGGTCGCCCACTCGCAGTCGCAGGAGAGCCTGTTGCACAGCGTCCTCGACACCCTGCCCGGCGCCTCCCAGGCACTGGCGGGTCAGGAGGGTTCTTTTACGGGCGAGAGCGCCGGCGGGCGAGAATGGCTCTATTCCTACGCGTCGATCCCGAGCGCCGGCTGGGGGGTCATCGTCCAACGCCCCGTGGAGATCGCCTTTGCCACCTCCCGGGCCTTTCACCGCGGCCTGCTGCTGGCCATTGGCATCATTGCCCTGGGCGCCGCGCTGTTCTGGTGGGGTTTGTCGCACCGGGTGATCCGCCCCCTGGAACAGCTTACCCGCTTTAGCCGGGCCGGCAGGTCGGCACCCGGCCGCAGCCGGGACGAGGCGGGGGCAGGCAGAGAACTGGAAGCTTTGCGGCGGCGGCAAGATCAGGTGGGCGACCTGGCCCGGACCTTGCAGCGGCGCCTGCACGAGTTGGAAACCCTGCTGGAGACCAGCACTGCCGTGGTTTCTAGCCTGGATACCGAGCAAGTCATCGACAGCATCCTGGAGCAGGTGCAACGCCTGCTGGACGTCGACACGTGCGCCGTTCTCCTCGTCGACCAGGCAACGCAGCAGCTTCGGGTACACTCCAGCCGCGGCCTGAGCGACCACTACGTGCAGGAGCTGCGCCTCGAGCCCTCACCTCGAGAGCTGCCTGCCTGGCGGGCCATCGACAACGGCCAGCCGGTGCAGATCGCCGACGTGGAAAAAGATCCGGCCATGGCTAGCCTGTTGCCCCTCATCCGACCTGAGGGCTACCGCGCGCTCCTCGTCGTGCCCCTCATCACCTTGCACGGACCGCCGGCGGTGCTGGTCGTCTATCGGGCCGACGTGCACGTGTTTGGCACGGAGGAGGTAAACCTGGCGGTTACCTTTGCCAACCAGGCGGCCATGGCCCTGGAGAATGCCACCCTGTTCAGCCAGACCGACAAGGAACTGCAAAAGCAGGTGCACTCCCTGACCATCCTGAACCGGGTCATGCTCACGGCCAGCCAGTCGCTTGTGCTGGACGACGTGCTGACCAATGCCCTGGACGCGGTTATGGACGTGACCGGAGCCGACGCGGCCTGGATCCACCTGCTCGCCGCGGACGAGCCCAGGCTGCAACTGCGCGCGCAGCGGGGGCTCCGGCCCCGGCTGGCCGCACTGCTCGACGAGCTGCCCCTCGGTTTTGGCCTGGTCGGCCGGGTGGCCCAAACGGGCCAGACCCTTCGTGAGGAGAGCCTGGATGGAGAAGAGGATTTGCGGGTCGCGGTCGAAGAGGGCTTCTCGTGCATGGCCGGCACGCCCCTGCGCGCAAAGGAGGCCGTCGTGGGCGTGCTCGGGGCTGCCACATGCGCGGGCCGCTCCCTGTCCGAAGACGAGGTCGCGCTGCTCTCGGCCATCGGCGGCCCGGTGGGCATTGCCGTGGAGAACGCCCGCCTTTACCAGTACAGCCGCCAGGTAGCCATCCTGGAAGAGCGAAACCGGCTGGCCCGCGAGATCCACGACGCCCTGGCCCAGGGTCTCACGGGGATCATCGTGCAGTTGGAGGTGATGGAGCGCCTGGCCCCGCGGCGCCCCGACCAGGCCCTGGCCAGCTTGCACCGGGCCAAGGACCTGGCACGAAAAAGCCTGCAGGAGGCCCGGCGTTCGGTGTGGGGCCTGCGGCCCCGTAGCCTGGAGGATATGACCCTGGTGGAAGCCCTGCGGGCGCGCGTCGAGGCGCTGCGCAGCGAGCAGGCTCTGCACGCCAGCTTTGGCGTCTCGGGCGCGCGCCGCATTCTTTCTCCCGACGTGGAGCTGAACCTGTTTCGCATTGCCCAGGAGGCACTGGCCAACCTCCAGCGGCACGCCCGGGCCCAGACGGTGCACGTCCAACTGGACTATGGTCAGGCCCATCTACGCCTGGTGGTGGAGGATGACGGCGTCGGATTCGAAGAGGGTGCGCCGGCCGGGGAGCACGGCGACGAGGCCCGGCGTGCGTTCGGCCTCATCGGCATGAGAGAGCGGGCCATGCTCCTGGGGGGCCAGTTGACCATCACCAGCCAGTTGGGCGAGGGCACGCGCGTCGAGGTGATCGTGCCCGGATAACTGCCGGAGGGCCCGGGTGAGGACAACGGAGGACGAGATGAGAGAAGGGGAGAGCGTGATTCGAGTCCTGGTGGCCGACGACCATCCGGTGGTACGCGAGGGGTTCAGCGCTATCGTCGACCTGGAGGACGACATCCAGGTGGTGGGCCAGGCGGCCGACGGCCTGGAAGCCGTGCGCCTGGCGCATCAGCTCGCCCCCGACGTGGTGCTCATGGACCTGGTGATGCCCCAGCTCGACGGCGTGAAGGCCATCGAGGCGATCAGGGCGGCCCTGCCCGGCACCCATGTCCTCATCCTCACGACCTATGCCGACGACGAGTACATCCTGGCCGGCATCCAGGCCGGCGCCCGGGGCTACTTGCTCAAGGACGCCCTGCCTGACGAGCTGGTAAGGGCCATCCGCATCGTGGCCCGCGGCGGCTCGCTGCTGCAGCCGGCGGTGGCGGCCAAGGTGATGGACAAGCTGACGGCCCTGATGGGCGGAGAGGAAAAGGGCGGGCTGGCGGGAACGGCAGAGGACATCCCGCAGTTGACCGCCCGCGAGCTCGAGATCCTGGGACTGCTGGCGGCGGGCGCCCGCAACCGCGACCTGGCCGAGAAGTTGTACATTTCGGAGCGAACAGTCAAGGTGCACATCGCCAACCTGATGGACAAGCTGGAGGCGAGGACACGGAGCGAGGCCGTGGCACGCGCCATCAAGCTTGGCCTGCTGGAGCCCGATCGCTACTGAACGACCCGCACCGCTCTTCCCCAGGGGCTTTTCGGACGGCCTGGAAAGCCCTTTTTTCTGTCCAAAAGCACTAGATCCCTTCCCACAAAATAGGCCTTTCGTCCTGCCCGGACGTCCCTTGCGATCGATGACAGGCCCGCGTCACCCTGCTATAATCCACCTGGAGATGTTTCCATGTGGGCAGCGGGGGGAGGCCTGTGGAGGCGCGCCAGATTCTGATTGTGGACGATGACGTGGTCTTTCGCGAGGGATTGCAGATGGTCCTGAGCGAATACTATGCCGCGGTGATGACCTCGGGCAGCGGGTCGGAAGCCGTCGCCCTGGCCGAGGCCCTGGCGCCCGACGTCGTGCTCATCGATCCCGATGCCGGGGGCCTGGAGTCGGCCCGGCGAATCAAGGGGCAGCGGCCGGCGACGCGCCTCATCTTGCTCTCGGTGTACGACCGCTATCTGGCCGCCGCCGCCGATGCCGGGGCTGACGGGTATCTGCTCAAAGGCGGCCCCGTGGAAGAGCTTCTGGCAGCCATCCGTCGCCCGGCCCAGCCGCTGGAATAATGAGGGGCAGTTCGGGCCCCGTCGTGTGAAAAGAACGACCGGCGCGTGCCCGGCCGGTCAGGGGGCAGAACAGGAAGGAGGGGGGGACCATCGACGAACCGGCCGTCTTTCGAGCGAGAAACCTATCCAGAGGAGGAAAGATGAAAGTCATAGGTTGGATCGTGATCCTGGCATTGTGCGGCACCTTACTGGCGGCCTGTGGCGCCACACCCGCGCCAGCCGAACCGCCGGCAGGGCCCACGCAAGCCGCGGGGCCGGCCGAGCCCGAGCAAGCCGGGGAACCCGCGGCGCAGGAGCAGGTCGTCGTCCTGGGCTTTACCGCGTCCAGGACCGGCGCCCAGGAGGTGCCCTCCACCGGCCAGACCCGGGGACTTGAACTGTGGCTGGAAGAGGTGAACGCGACGGGCATCGAGTTGGCCGACGGGACGGTGGTCGAGTTCGCATTCAAGACCTACGACGACGAGAGCAACAAGGAGCGCGTCCAGCAGCTCTACACCAAGCTGATCAACGACGACGAGACCAACTTTCTCATCAGCCCCTATAGCAGCGGGTTGACCGACGCGGCTGCGGTCATTGCCGAGCAGTACAACCAGGTGATGGTGACGACGGGCGCCGCCTCCGACGCGACCTATCAGAAGGGCTACAAGTCGGTCTTTCAGCTGTACACGCCGGCCAGCCGCTACCTGACCGGCGCCGTCGACCTGCTGGGCGACCTCGACGCCACAGTCAAAAAGATCGCCTTCGTGTACGAAAATGACAAGTTCTCGACCGACGTGGTGAACGCGGCCAAGACCTATGCCGAGGGCAAGGGCTACGAGATCGTGTTGTTCGAGGGCTATGACAGCGGCACGGCCGACTTTGCGCCCTTTATCAACAAGATCAGCGGCCTGGGGCCCGACGCCATCATGGGCGGCGGCCACTTTGCCGACGGCAGCACCTTTGCCAAGCAACTGTACGAGAAACAGGTGCCCGCCAAGTTCATCGCCTTGCTCGTGGCGCCCCCGGAGTTGCAGTTCGCCGACATCGGCGACGCCGCGGCGGGGGTCATTGGCCCCAGCCAGTGGGAGCCGCAGGCCGCCTACAGCCCGGAATCGGCCCAGGCAGCCGGCATCGAGTGGTACGGGCCTAGCGTCGCCGATTTCGTCGCCGCCTACAAGGCCAAGCATGGCGAAGAGCCGGCCTATCACGCCGCGGGGGGCTATGCGGCCGGCCTCATCCTGCAAAAAGCCATCGAGGTGGCCGGGTCGGTCGATCCGGACGGGGTACGGGCAGCGCTGGAGGCGATGGACGTGCTGACCTTATACGGGCACGTCAAGTTCGACACGACGCCCGAGAACCATGGGCTGCAGACCGCCCACGAAATGGTCTACATCCAGTGGATGAAAGACGCCGGTGGGAACCTGGTCAAGGAGGTCGTGTGGCCGGCCGACGGCAAGTCGGCCGATGCCATCTATCCCTTGGATCGCTAGCGTCGCCGGACTGATGGCCGAATAGGGAGGAAGGCTGGAAGAGGCCTCGCGACCCTTCCAGCCTTCCGCGTTCGGATCTCGCCTGCGAGCAGAAAGGATCGCGCATGGCTGAACAACTCACGGCTTCGTTGAGCGATGGACTGCTGCTCGGCTTTGTGTATGGCCTGGCAGCGATGGGCTTGACCCTCATCTGGGGCGTCATGAAGGTGATCAATCTGGCCCATGGGGCGACCATGGCCCTGGGCATGTTTGTCGTCTTTATCCTCTTTAGCCGGTTGAACCTTCATCCCTACCTGGCCCTCCTGCTCGTCGTCCTGCTGGGCCTGCTGTTCGGGTACGCGGTGTATGCCGTTTCGGTCCACCGGGTAATCAACGCGCCCTACCTCTCGACTCTGCTGGCCACCTTTGCTGTGAACATGATCATCATCGGCGCCGGAACGGCGGTCTTTACCACCACACCACGCACCGTGGATTTCGACATGGGGCGGGTGCAGCTCGGCCCGGTGACCCTCCTGGGCACCCGGCTGGTGGCGGCCCTGATCTCCCTGGTGGCCACGGCGGGCCTCTATGTCTTTCTCTACAGAACACGGCCGGGCAAGTCGATCCGGGCCGTGGCCAACAACAGGGCGGCAGCCAGCCTGATGGGCGTGCCGACGTCGTCGACCCTGGCCCTGGCCTTTGGTATCGGCACGATGCTCGCCGCCCTGGCCGGCGGCCTCATCGCAACCTTTTTCCCCTTTACAATTCTCTCGGGAGCCGGCTACCAGACCAAGGGGTTTGTTATTGGCGTCCTGGGCGGGCTGGGCAACCCGACCGGGGCGCTGATCGGTGGCCTCATCCTGGGGGCCATGGAGGGCCTGATCCCCGTCTTCTTGCCGGTCAACTGGGTGCCGGTCATCGAGTTTGTGCTCTTTGTGCTCATTCTGCTGGTCCGGCCCAGCGGCCTGTTTGGAGAGCGCTAGATGAAAGCGTTGAAATACCCTGCCTTCTGGTTAACCCTCGCACTGGTCGTCGCCGCCGGCCTGGCGGTGTGGATCACCCAATCGGCCACGCTCCGCGAAGAGATGTTCCTTCTGCTCATGTACGTGGCCCTGGCCACCAGCCTCAACATCCTGCTGGGCTTTACCGGGTACGTGAACTTCGGGCACATTGTCTTTTTCGGCCTGGGAGGATACGTCGGGTTCTACTTCCTGAGCCAGCACGGCTGGCCACTGTGGTGGGCGGCGCTGGCCGGGGGAGCGGCCGCGGGGCTGCTGGCCCTGCTCCTCGGCGCCGCCGTCCTGAGGTTGCGGGGCGCCTACTTTGCCCTGGCCACCATCGGCGTGAACGAGGCGGTGCGTGCCTTTATCAACAGCTTCACGCCCTTTGGCGGGCCCACGGGCATGTCCCTCAACTTCTCGACCTACGATGCCTATGGCGGCCCGGCCAGCGCCCTGTGGCTCACCTTTGCCGCCATGTTCGGGCTCACCCTCCTCGTCCTGGTCGTCAGCTATCTGGTCAAATTCTCGCGCTTTGGGCTGGGGCTGATGGTCATTCGCGAGGATGAGGACGCGGCCATGGTGATGGGCGTGCACACTCCGTGGACCAAGACCTGGGCCTTTGTGTTGTCGGCCTTTTTCCCGGGCATCGTCGGCGCGTTGTTCTTTTTCAAGAACGGCAACGTGGAGCCCGGAGACGCCTTTCGCCTGCAGATGTCCATCGAGACCATCGTGATGGTCATGTTGGGCGGGCAGGGGACGGTCCTGGGACCCCTGGTGGGCTCGGCGGCCTACGAGCGCCTGCGCGGCTACCTCTTGACCAGCCCCCTGTTCAAGAACCTGCACCTGGCCTTTGCCGGGCTCCTGCTTCTGATCATCATCCTGTTCGTCCCCGCGGGACTGATCGGCTGGCTGCGGGGGCGCTTTCCGAGGCTGCGGAGGGTGCTAGAATGAGCGCGTCACCCAACATCCTGCAGGTAAAGGACGTCTGCAAGCGCTTTGGCGGGCTGCAGGCGCTGTCGCACGTCACCTTCGACCTGCCCCAGGGACAGATCCTGGGACTCATCGGCCCCAACGGTGCGGGCAAGACCACGCTATTCAACGTCGTGAACGGCGTCTATGCGCCGGAAGAGGGGCAGGTCCAGTTTCGGGGGCGGACCATTACCGGTTGGCAGCCCTACGCCGTGGCCCGTCTGGGCCTGGCCCGCACTCACCAGGTCGTGCGCCCGCTGAACGACCTCACGGTGCTGGAGAACGTCGTCGCCGGGGCCTGCTTTGGCCACGAGCGACATTCCCTCGGCAGGGCGCAAGAGATCGCGGATGAGGTGCTGGCCTTTGTGGGGCTGGAGAAACGCCGCAACGCCGTGGCCGCGAGCCTGAACGTGGCCCAGAAAAAGCGGCTGGAGCTGGCCCGGGCCCTGGCTGCCCGCCCCCTCCTGTTGTTGCTGGACGAGGTGCTGGCCGGCCTGAACCGCATCGAGATCGGCGAGATGATCCAGGTTGTGCTCAAGATCCGCGAGCGCGGTGTAACCATCTTGATCATCGAGCACGTGATGCACGCCCTGATGAACGTCTCCGATCGGGTCATCGTGCTGGACTATGGCCAGCAGATCGCCGAGGGCACGCCGGCCGAGGTGGCATCCAATCCAAAGGTCATCGAGGCCTACCTGGGCGATCCGAAGCTCGCCGAGCGATTGATGGGCAACGGCGGCTAGCTGCCTGCCTTTACCGGGAGAGGGACATGGCATTTTTGCAGATCGAGAACGTGTCGTCGGGCTATGGCGAGGTCCAGATCCTGTGGGACGTGTCGCTGCAGTTGGAACGCGGCAAGCTTACAGCCCTGGTGGGCTCCAATGGCGTGGGCAAGACAACGCTGCTGCGCACGCTGGTTGGCCTGCTCAAGCCCTGGAAGGGCAAGGTGACCTTTGACGGGCGGGACGTGACGCGCATGTCGCCCCACGTGAAGGCCGACGAGGGGTTGATCCTGGTGCCTGAGGGCCGGCAGTTGTTCACCCAGATGAGCGTCCACGAGAACCTGGAGATGGGCGCCTTTAACCGGCGCGCCAAGGCGCACTTTGCCGAAAACCTGGAGAGGGCCTACGAGACCTTTCCGCGCCTCAAGGAGCGCGCCGCCCAGAAGGCCGGCACCCTCTCGGGCGGCGAGCAGCAGATGCTGGCGGTGGCCCGCGGGCTCATGGCCCAGCCCGACGTTTTGATGTTCGACGAGCTGTCGCTGGGCCTGGCGCCGGTGTTGGTGCTGAGCTTGTTCGAAGTGTTGCAGCGGCTGAAGGGGTCGGGGCTGACCATGCTCCTCGTGGAACAGAACGTACAGATGGCCCTGGCCGTCAGCGATTACGCCTACGTCCTGAGCGAAGGGCGCGTCGAGATCGAAGGGCCGGCGGCCGAGGTGCGCTGCATGGACAGCGTGCGGGAGGCGTACCTGGGTGTGTAGCCGGCGGGGCACAGGCGGCCAGGCTTGGGCCCGGCCCCTGTGCCCCACCAGAATATCCCCATCCTGCCTACTCCTGGCCTTCCTGCTGTGCCCGCCGTCCCGACTGCAACTGGTCCAGCCCGGTGTAGGCCCGGATCGTGCCGTCTTCCACCGACCACAGCCCGGTGGCAAAGCGCTCGATAAAGTAGCGGTCGTGGACGATGGCCAGGATCGTACCCTCAAAGGCCGCCAGCGCCTGCTCGAAGCGGCTCCGGGAGGGAATGTCCAGGTGGTTGATGGGCTCGTCGAGCAGCAAGAAGTTGCAGCCCTGGGCCACCAGGCGGGCCAGCGCCAGCCGTGCCCGCTCGCCAAAGCTGAGGCTGCCCACCGGGGCAAAGACCTCGTCGCCGGCAAAGAGGAACTGGTGGAGAAAGGTCCGGATGCCGGTTTCGTCCATGGCCGCCACCTGGCGCACCAGGTCAAAGGGCGTGCTTTCGGGGTCCAGGGTCTCTTGCTCCTGGGCATAGTAGCCCAGCTTGACGCCCGCCCCCAGGCGCACGCGCCCCGCCTGGGGCTGCATCTCGCCGGTGATGAGGCGCGCCAGGGTCGTCTTGCCCGAGCCGTTGGGACCCACCAGGGCGACGCGCTCCCCGGCGCGGAGGGCCAGGTCGACGCCGGAGAAGAGCGGCCGGTTGCCGAACCCCATGGCCAGCCCTTCCAGCGACAGCACGTCGCGGCCCGACGGCGGGGCGTCGGCGAACTCTATTTTCATCTGCCACGAGCGCTGCGGCCTGTCCACCCGCTCCTCCGACTCCATGAGGCGTTCCAGGCGCCGCTGCTGGACCACTGCCCGGCGGGCGATGCCCTTGGCGATGGCCCGCGGCGCAAAGTCGATGGTGCCCAGCTCGATGGAGCGCGCGTAGCCCTTCCTGGCGGCGATGGTGCTCTGCAGGTGGGCGACAAACTCCTGCTGGTCCTTGTAGGCCGCCCACTGCTTTTCCCTTTCCCGCTCCTTGGCCTCGAGATAGTCGCTGTAGTTGCCGGCGTACTCGGCCAGCGTGCGGCTTAACGGATCGATCTCCAGGATGCGGGTCGCGGTGCGGTCCAGGAGGGCCCGGTCGTGGGATACGATGAGCACCGCCCCGGAAAAGCCCCGCAAGAAGCCCTCCAGCCACTCCAGGGCGTCAATGTCCAGGTGGTTGGTGGGCTCGTCCAGGAGCAGCAGGTCGGGGTGCGACAGGAGCAGGCGGGCCAGGCCCAGGCGGGTCTTCTGGCCGCCGCTCAGGATCTCTACCGGGGTGTCCTGGTCCAGGTCGCGGAGCGCCAGGCCGTCCAGAACGGCTTCGGAGTGGGCCTGGACGGTATAGCCCCCCAGGCGCTCGAACTGCTCCAGGGCGCGGTCGTACTCGGCCATGAGCTGCTCGAGGGCGGCCCCTTGGGCCGTGGCCATGCGCCTCGCCACCTCGTCAAGGGCCGCCTCGGCCTCGGTCAGGCCGGCGACGGCGGCCTTGAGCACCCGGCCGACCGTGTCGTCCGGGGCGTACTCCAACGCCTGGGCCAGGTAGCCCGCCCGGGTCCCGGTCCGCAGCAGGCGGGCGCTGCCACTATCGGGCGCCATTTCGCCCAGGATGATCTTGAGCAGGGTCGTCTTGCCGCAGCCGTTGGGACCGATGAGCCCCACCCGATCGCCGGCATTGACCACGAACGAGACGTCCTCGAATATCAGGTTGTCGCCAAACGATTTGCTGACGTTGCTGACTGTTAACACGGTTGCCCTCCCCTTCAGAGCCGGGGAGCAGACGCCCACAGCGACGCCTTGTTCCAGGGCTGGCCGCCACAAACAAGAAGCCGTGGGCGTCGCGTGCACCCACGGCTTGGTTCGATCTCGATATCAGACGGAATCAGACAGATCTTCCGGGAACGCGATGCCTACAGACGCGATACGTTGCGCTGTCGCTGTAGGTCATCGGTTCACCTCCTGTCAGAATTGCGCGCA
Organism: Anaerolineae bacterium; assembly: GCA_034428935.1. Classification (GTDB taxonomy): domain Bacteria; phylum Chloroflexota; class Anaerolineae; order JAAYZQ01; family JAAYZQ01; genus JAAYZQ01. Next base: position 58,987 of record DAOUHB010000151.1, read on the forward strand.
TGATAACGCAAAAGGCCACCGCTGTCAAGAATGCCTGTGGCCGGGACCGCAATTCTGAATATGGCGAGGCGCAAGCCCGACTCTGCTTATTCGCTCGGCCTGGATCGCCAGATCGAAGCCACAACCGCCAGATCTGGCGGGAGCAAGGGGGCCAGGTCCAAGTCACGTTCAGAATTCCTGGGGGCAACTCCTCCCCTCGCAGGCACCTGTCGCGCACCATCCCGACACTTGCGCCCCCTGGCGCTGCCCTCCTGACGCTGTCGCGCAGGACAAGCGCAGGCGGGCCGGATCGGGCCGGGTCGGGAGAGCCGCCTACCCCCGTGGCAACTCCCCTCCCCTCGCAGAGGAGTACCCAACTGGCCGGATCGCACCTGTCCTGGCGGACGCACCGTCCCGATGGTCCGGCGTCGGGAGCGTCAGGAGGTCGGGGGAGAGGTCGACTACCGTCCGGGCGAGCTTGCCGCTGGCGATCAGGCGGCGTACGGCCTCGATGTAGGGGTACATGACGGCGTCCTCCTCCAGGAAGGGCACCTCCTCGCGGATGAGCCGGTAGGCCGGCGCCGTGCCGCGGCCCAGAGGGACTTCGGGACCCAGGGCCTGGCGGCGAAAGTCGATGCCCTGGGCGGCCGCCATTAGCTCCAGGGCCAAGATGCGCTCTACGTTGTCGGCGATCTGCCGGGCCTGGCGGGCGGCGTTGGAGCCCATGCTCACGTGGTCCTCCACGTTGGCCGAAGAGGGGATGGTATCGGCGCTGGCTGGATGGGCCAGCACCTTGTTCTCCGAGGCCAGGGAGGCGGCCGTGTATTGGGTTAACATAAATCCGGAGTTCAGCCCGCCGTGCTGCACCAGGAATGCGGGCAGCGTCTCCTGGTTGCTGGCCTCGTCGGTCAGGCGCATCAGTCGCCGCTCGGAGATGTTGCCCAGCTCGGTGAGGGCCAGGCTCAGGTAGTCCATGGCAATGGCCACCGGCTCGCCGTGAAAGTTGCCGCCCGAGAGGACGGTCACCTCGCCGCTCTCCTCATCGAACATGAAGAGGGGGTTGTCGGTGGCCGAGTTCAGCTCGATGTTCAGCACCCAGCCGGCATAGACGATGGCGTCGCGGATGGCGCCGTGGACCTGGGGGATGCAGCGCAGGGTGTAGGCGTCCTGCACGTTGCGGGGATCGTCGCCGCGCAGGTAGCCGCTGCCCTCCAGCAGCCGGCGGATGATGGCCGCCGACTCGATCTGGCGGGGGTGGGGCCGGGCCTGGTGGATGCGGGGGTCAAAGGCGCGGATGGTGCCGTTCAGCGCCTCCATACTCAGGCTGCCGGCCAGGTCGGCGATAAAGGCCAGGTTCTCGGCCTGGACGGCGGTCAGGGCGCCGATGGCGGTCATCATCGTCGTGCCGTTGGTCAGGGCCAGGCCCTCCTTGGCGCCCAGCGTGACCGGCTCCAGCCCGGCGCGGGCCAGCGCCACGGCGGCCGGCAGCCGCTCGCCCCGGTAAAACGCCTCTCCGAGCCCGATGAGGGGCAGCGACATGTGGGCCAGGGGCGCCAGGTCTCCGCTGGCGCCCAGGGAGCCCTGGCACGGTACGGCGGGATAGACGCCGCGGTTGAGCATGTCCAGGAGCAGGCGCAGCGTCGCGGCGCGGATGCCCGAGTGTCCTTTGGCCAGGGTATTGGCCCGGATGGCCATCATGGCCCGGGTCGTGGCCGTGTCCAGCAGCGGGCCGACGCCCACCGCGTGGCTCATCAGGATGTTGCGCTGCAATTGCTCCACCTGGTCCAGGGGGATGATGCGGTCTTTGAAGGCGCCAAAGCCCGTGGTGACGCCATAGACCACCTCGCCGCGGTCCAGGATGCCTTGCACCGCTTCCTCGGCGCGGGCCACCTTTTGCCACGCCTCGTCAGACAGGGTAACACGCACGTCCCGGCCCTCTTCGGGTCCGTAGGCCAGGGAGGCCACCTGGTGGATGTTGAGGCTTTCACCGTCAAGGATTGCGTTCGTCATCTTCGGATTTGCTCCAAGTTGGATACTCACAAACGGCGACCGATTATACCATCGTCCGGGAAGAAGATCAAACGCCGCTCGGTCCAGCCCCGGGCGAACAGATTTGGAGTCCCCACAAAGGATCATAAACAACACACTGTCACAACACTGCATGGTCCGTCCCCGCAACGGTTTGCCAGGGAAACAGTCTTGGGGTATACTGGTCTTGCACAATGTTGCCGCAAGCGCCTGGCCCGTCTGCCCCTGTTGCCCAACGGGCGGGCAAGGTAAGCAGGCTGCGATGGCGCAGCGCCGGGCGAGGAAGGGGTTCTACACCGATGGACGAGCGTGCCGAGGAAGTGCCGTGTGGTGACGTGGTTTCGGAGCTGAAACGATACCTGGCTGCGGTCAAGGACCATGCCCAGCAAGGAGTCAGCGCCGGATGGGATGCCAGCGTGGACTCCGAGGGCGAGCTGAGCGCTTTGCTGCGCGATGTCCGGGCTATGGCGGGCATGCTCTTGCGCCAGGTGAGCGGCCCGCCGTTGCTATCCCCGGGGCCGGTGTCGGACCTGGACATCGAGCTCGCCTTCGAGGAGCTGCAACTGGCCGAAGAGGAGCTGCGTGTCCAGAACGACGAGTTGCTCCAGACTCAACAGGCCGTGAATGCGGAACGGCAGCGCTACCAGGAACTCTTTGACTTTGCCCCCGATGGATACCTGGTCACCGATTTTTCCGGTGTCGTGCAAGAGGCCAACCGCGCTGCCGCCAACCTGCTCGGTGTGGACCGTTGCTTTCTCGTCGGCAAGCCGCTTTCTCTCTTCGTGGACAGCGAGGAACAAGAGCAACTGCGGCGGAACCTCGAGATGTTGCGGCGGGACGATGCCGGCCAATCTCTGCGCTGGGAGACGTCGATGCACTCGCTGGAGGGCGCGCCGTTTGCCGCCGGCCTGGCCGTGGCCCCGGTCGGCGGTGCGGGGGGCGCGCTAATTGGCCTTCGCTGGCTGATTCGCGACGTCACCGAGCGCGTGCGGGCCGAAGAGATGCTCCGGCATCAGGCCGATGAGCTGCGGCAGTTGACCGAACACCTGGAGCAGCGGGTGCAGGGCCGCACGGCCGAGCTCGCCAGCGCCTATGCGGAGCTCCAGACCGAGATGGTCGACCGCAAGCGGGCCGAAGCCCTGGCCCGGAACGAGCGCCAGCGCTTCAACGACATCCTGGAGATTCTGCCCGCCTACGTCGTCCTGTTGACCCCGGACTATCACGTGCCCGTGGCGAACCGCGTCTTCCGCGAGCGTTTTGGCGAGGCCCACGGCAGGCGCTGCTACGAGTACCTGTTCGGGCGAGACGAGCCCTGCGAGATGTGCGAGACCTACACCGTCCTCAAGACGGGAGTGCGCCACCAGTGGAATTGGATCGGGCCCGATGGCCGCAACTATGACGTCTGTGACTTTCCCTTCGTCGATTCCGACGGATCGACCCTCATCCTGGAGATGGGCATCGACGTCACCGAGCGCGTGCAGGCGGAGAGGGCGCTGCAGGAAGCCAACGAGATGCTGGAGCGCCGCGTGGCGGAGCGCACCGCGGCGCTGACCCACTCCAACGCGGAGCTGGCCGAAACGCGCGACTACCTGGAAAAGCTACTGACGTATGCCAACGCCCCCATCGCCGTCTGGGATCCGGCCTTGCGGATCACGCGCTTTAACACCGCGTTCGAACGGATTACCGGCAGGGCGGCCAGCTCCGTGGTGGGCCAGACGCTGGATATTCTCTTCCCCGAGGAGCAGAAGGAAGAGGCCATGGTGCAGATCCAGCGGGCGACCACCGGAGAGCGCTGGGAGGCGGTCGAGATTCCCATCCTGCACGTCGACGGCACTGTGCGCACGGTCCTCTGGAACTCCGCGACGGTGTACGAAGCGGACGGTGTGACGCCTCTGGCAACCATCGCCCAGGGGCACGACATCAGCGAGCGCAAGCGGGCGGAGGAGGAGCTGCGGCAGCGCGAGGAGCAACTGCGGGTCATCACCGATTCGGTGCCCGTCTTGATCGCCTACGTCGATCGCGAGGAGCGCTATCGCTTTGCCAACAAGCAGTACGAAGCCTGGTTCGGCCAGCCGCCGCAGGAAATTGTAGGGAAACATCTCGAGGACCTTCTCGGCAGTGAGGCATACCCGATCGTTCGGCCCTACATGCAGCGCGCGCTGGAAGGCGATGCGGTCCGCTTCGAACAGTGGGTGCCATACCAGGGAGCGGGCCTTCGCTACGTCGATTCGGCCTACGTGCCCAGCCGCGACGGTGAGGGGCGCGTGCAGGGCTACTATGTCCTCGTCAGCGACCAAACCGAGCGCGAGCGCGCTGCCCAGGATCGCGAGCGCCTGCTGGAGGAGGTCCGGCAGGCACGCGACGAGATGGAAAGGCGTGTGGAGGAGCGGACGGCGGATCTGTTGGGCATCAACGAGGTGCTCCAGGCCGAGATTGCCATGCGCCGCCAGAAGGAAGAGGAGCTGCGCGAGAGCGAGCTGCGCTTCCGCCAGCTCGCGGAAAACATCGACGAAGCATTCTGGCTGCTGGAGCCCGATAGCGGCAGGTTCCTGTACGTGAACCCCATGTGGCAAGAGCTGTGGGGCCGGTCTGGCGAGGACGTCCGCGGTTGGCCCGCCCTCTTTGAGGCAGCGGCCCATCCCGAAGACCGCGAGCAGCTCATCGCCGCCTGGCAGGTCGAGGGAGCGAGGTTCGACCGCGAGTTCCGCATCCTGGAGACCGATGGCGAGGTGCGTTGGGTTCGCGGGCGCGCCTTTCCCGTCCAGGACAGCGAAGGACAGTGCCGGCGCGTGGCGGGTATTATCCAGGACATTACCGCCGAGAAGGACGCCCAGGCCGCCCTGATCCAGGCCGAGAGGATGAGCACCGCCGGCCGGTTGGCCGCTTCGTTGGGCCACGAGATCAACAACCCCCTGCAGTCGGCCATCGGCTGCCTCGACCTGGCGCGCGAGGCCATGGACGAGGGGCGGGACCCGTCGCGTTTCCTGGAGGTGAGCTGCGAGGCGCTGGAGCGGGCCGCCTGGGTGGTTTCCCAGTTGCGCTCCTTGCACCGCGACGCCCTCCGGGAGGAGAGCCGGCAGGTCAATCTGCACGATTTGCTGCACGACGTCCTGCTTCTGAGCCGGAAGCAATGTGCCAGCCAGGGCATCCAGGTGTACGAGGAGTTTGGGGACGACCTGCCTCCCCTGTCGTTGATGCCCAACGCTCTGCAACAAGTGTTTCTCAACCTGGTGCTCAATGCCATTGACGCCATGCCCGAAGGCGGCGACCTGCGGGTCAGCCTCGAGCCCACGGTCGAGCCGGAGGGGGTGTGGATTCGCTTTGCCGACACAGGGCGGGGCCTGTCCGACGAGGTCCGGGAGCACCTGTTCGAGCCCTTCCACACGACCAAGTCCGAAGGGTTGGGGCTGGGCCTGTTCATCAGCCACGGCATCGTGCAAAAGCACAGCGGGCGCATCGAGGCGCAGCCCGGCGAGGAGGGCGGGACGGTTTTCAGCGTCTGGCTTCCGCGGAGCTGACCGAGAGGACCGGCGGCAGTGCCGGTCCCCTCGTAAGTCCTCCCCCGTGGCTCTCGGACCCCGGTGCCCCCCTGCTAGCCCTGTTCGTGGGCCGCGAACGACAGTCCCTCGGCGGCGAGGGCGCGGCGAAGTTGCTCTATACCTTTTGGTCCCATGCCGTGGAGCTGCAAGAGCCGGGCCTCGCTGACCCCGGCGAGCTGTTCCAGCCGCCGGTAACCAGCCGCGGCCAGGGCCCGTCGCGCCGGGCTGGCCAGGCCGGCCGGAAAGTTCGTTTCGGGCTGCTCTTGCGGTTTCATGCCCGCGATCTCCCTGCTGGCCGGTAGGTAAGGATGGCGATGCCGCTGCGGGTCGTTTGGGAGCCTACCAGGTCGAGCCTCTGCACATCGCGCCAGTCCTCAAAAAGCCGCCTGCCCCGGGCCGCGATGACCGGGTGGACGCTGAGGGTCAGCACGTCCAGGAGGCCCTCCCGTAGCATGTTCCTGACCAGGTGGGGCTGCCGGCGACGCCGATGTTCTTTCCGGGTTGCTGCTGGAGACCCCGACGGACGTGACTTGCGTTTCGGGGCAAAGGGATGTATGATGGCCACTGAATGTCGCTCGACCACAGTCGAGTACCCTGGTGGATCTGGGCCACAAGACGATAGCGTGCCGAGAGAGCACCCAATACTCGTGGTGGTCAGTCGTTTTTCTGCCCTTCGGATGCCACGGCCCTTTGTGGGTTGCCGGCATTCTTGAACTTTTAAAGGGAACAATACACTATGAACGTTTTCTGCCCTGAGTGTGGTTCCAGAACGCTCTTGTCGCCGGAGAAGTGGCGCTGCTCCTGCGGCGCTGCCTGGGAGCCCCTTGAGTTGGCCCGGTTCGACCCCGATCTTGTCCGCCAATCTGACCCTTCTCTTTGGCGCTACCACCGGCTCTACGAGCTTGATTTCGCAGAACCCGTGGTGCGCATGGGGACCGGGAGCACCCCCCTCCTGGCCGCCAATCTGGCCGGGCGCGAGGTCCTGCTCAAGCTCGAGTACGTGGCTCCTACTGCGTCCTTCAAGGACCGGGGTACAGAGGTGATGATCAATGTCCTGGCCCACCAGCACGTAACCCAGGTGGCGGATGATTCCTCGGGCAATGCGGGCGCCTCGGTAGCCGCCTTTGCGGCGCGCGCCGGCATGAGGGCCGAGATCTATGTTCCCGCCTATGCTTCGCCCGCCAAGCAGGCCCAGATCGCCGTGTATGGCGCCGAGGTGAAGCCGGTCCCCGGTCCTCGCGCGAACGCCAAGAAGGCTGCCCTGGAGGCAATCAAGCGCGGGGTCGTGCTTGCTTCTCATGCCTACCATCCGGGGTTTCTGCTCGGGCAACAGTCGCTCGCCTGGGAGCTCTGGGAACAACTGGGCCGCAAAGCTCCCGACTGGTACGTCGTGCCCGTTGGGCAGGGTGTCCATCTTCTCGGTGTATGGCTGGGCTTCAAGAGGCTGCACGCGGCCGGCCTGGTGAAACGGGCGCCGAGGATGATCGGGGTCCAGGCCAAGGTCCTGGCGCCCCTTGTCGAAGCCCTTGCGGCGGGACTCGACAAGGTACCGGGCGTTACGCCCACCAGCCGCAGCCTGGCCGAAGGCCTGGCCATCGCCTCCCCGGTTCGCGGCCGGCGGTTGTTGCAGGCGGTGCGAGAATCGGGTGGTACGTGCCTGTCCGTCTCGGAGGATGCGATTCAAGCAGCCCATCGTGAGCTGGCTCATCAGGGCCTGTACGTCGAGCCGACGAGCGCAACGGTGGTCGCTGCGCTGCCGGCGGTGGTCGAGCTCACGCAGCCAGGAGACGTCATCGTGGTACCGCTGACCGGCAGCGGGCTCAAGGGCAGCCCTACGCTCGACTAGACACGACCATTTTTGTAATTCTGTACATTACAGTTATTTATATGTTTTTAACTTGACATTATGTGCGATCAGGAATATACTGAAGCGGCATCGTCTGTAACCTTCAGCCTCTGATTCCCTCGTGTATCGCGGCTGGTGGGACGACTTTCGCGTCAGCGCCAGTACCACTCGGCACTGCCAAAGGAAACAGGGAGTAAACAAGGGGAGGCGATAATGAGCAGACACTGGCGGAACGTTCTGATCGTATCTTTGATCATGATCCTCGTAGTAGGGCCCTGTTTTGCCATAATCCCCAACTACCTCGTAGATAACTTTGGTACGGATACGGCGATATTCTGGCAAATGGTGAGCTTTTTCCTCGCGCTGAGCATCTCCTTGATCGTTACTGTAGTTTTGATTCGTACCCAGAAAATTGGTTTGACCAGGATTGGCCTTTTTGCTCCTTCACCCTGGTATGCAGTGCTCGTCGGCGTGCTGACGGGTATCTTCTGGGCCTATTCGTCTACATTTTACCTGAGAGGCCTGGATCCCGACGCCGACGTTATGAGCCTGTGGTTGAGGTTTGATCCTCTGCGCTTTTTTCTCATCATTGTCGGGCCGATCGGAGCCTGTGTGGAGGATTTCATAACCCGTGGGTTTGTGATGAGTGAACTGAGAGAGGCCAGGATTCCTTCCTGGTTGCAACTGGTCTTTTCCAGCCTGCTGTTTGCTCTTTACCATAGCATCTGGATGGTGCCGATTATCGGCATCTACTTTCTGTACAGTTTCGTTGCCAGTTTCTTCTATGGCGCGCTCCTGGCCTGGCTCTATTTCCTCGGCAAGCGAAGCCTGACTCCGGTCATGCTTTCTCACGGCCTGGCCGTGCTCATAGGCGAACCCATCTTGACCTATATGTTGATCCAGACTTTTGCGATCTAGACGCAGCGGCCTGCGTCTACACACAGCGGCGACCGAGGTACACCTCATAGTAGCTGCCGGGGCGGACGCCTCCGCAGGGGCTGTTGTGGAGCTGGTTGTGCTCGCAGCTTGAACTTGCCTGCGCGCTCTCGTTCTCACTATAGGAACACGGATGGACAAGCAGAGTGGCCGAGTCCAGCAATTGTCAGAATCGCTGCTTTCGGCACAAGTTTGACCCTAACCGCGCTGTGTGTTATACTGCGATCATGCTGAGGTCATCACTTATGGAAGCGGAGGTACAGTTGTGGGCAAAACAATGACGGCTGTTTTCGATGGTCGTGTTCTGCGCCCCGAATCACCGGTCGATCTGGAGCCCGATACTCGCTACCTGGTCACACTTGAAGCAATATCGCCACTGAGCACAGAAATGGACGCCTGGTCCTTGCTTGAGATCTTGGCAGGCACCATCGAGGCGCCAAAAGACTGGGCCAGTGAGCACGATCACTATTTGTACGGAGTACCCAAACGCCAAGGTGAGGCTGACAGATGAGCGGGGCTCGCCTGCTCCTGGACACAGCCTTTGTCCAGGCACTACTCAACCGCCATGACCAACACCATGATCGGGCACTGACCCTTCTACCGAGCGTCCAGGCCGCCGCTGAGGTTTGGATCACGGAAGCGGTTCTGGTCGAAATTGGTAATGCATTGAGTACCTTCCACCGCGAGGCTGCAGCGGCATTTGTCGAGCAGTGCTACCACACGGCAAATATGCGCGTGGTGACCATTGATACTCCTCTGCTGTTACGAGCCCTGCAATTATACCGTTCTCGTCCAGACAAGACCTGGGGGTTGACGGATTGCATTTCCTTTGTCGTGATGCAGGAGAACAAGTTGACCGACGCGGTCACGACTGATCAGCATTTTGTCCAGGCTGGGTATCAGGCTCTGCTGTCAGGAGGCTGAACTCGGAGAATATAGATCTGGCACAAAAGATCGGGCTTGCGCCTTTGGACGGGCAGTGTAGCCCTATACTCTCTGTTTACCCAGTCCTGCTTTCACCCCCAGGCGGCCGGTCCGCCCCGTCAGCATGTTTATCCACGCCGACGTCCCCTCCAGCCGCCAGTCCACCGCCGGCTGCACCAGGTGGATGCCGTCGCCATAGATTTGCATTTTGCGCGAGCGCTCCCACTCCTGGGTCCAGACGCAGCGGCGGTCGGGGTAGACTTCGCAACAGCCGCTGGGGCGGACGCCGCCGCAGGGGCTGTTGTGGAGCTGGTTCTGCTCGCAACTCGTGGACCGGCACAGCCCCGTTCTGGTCGTGAGTGGAAATGACGGACGAAACAGCGCTCGTTTGAATCCACCTTGACGCGCGGGGGCATGTATGGTAGACTTGTCGTGGATACTTGCGTGCTCTCCACGCGCGCAGTCGCATCGCTGCGAGCCCAACCGCAAACAGTCGATTCGGCAGCGCTCATCCCCACACCACTTCTCTGTCAAAGGGTCCGCGCTGCCACCGTCGGACCGGACTGCTGCCCTTGTTTGAGGAGAAACGATTCTGTTTGCCATGCAGCCCCAGCATCATCAGGGCCTGAACGAGGCGACAACGGTCGAGACGGGTCAGCTCTGCCGGCCCGAGGCCGAACAGTCAGGGGACAGAGAGGCATCGAGTTGGTAAACAAAGGGATCGTGGTCAGGATTGCCGGCGTCGTGGTCGACGTCGAGTTTGCCGAGGGCAACCTGCCCAGCATCTACAACGCGCTGACCCTGGAGCGCCCGGGCACTGAGGACCAGGAAGCGACCGAGCTCGTGTTGGAGGTCCAGGAGCACGTGGACCCCGACACGGTGCGCGCCATCGCCATGAGTGGCACCTCGGGGCTGCGCCGTGGCCTGGCAGTGCAGGACACCGGCCACCCCATCCGCGTACCTGTCGGCCGCTCGACGCTGGGGCGCGTGTTCAACGTTCTGGGCCAGCCCATCGACGAAAGCCCCATGGACGACGACGTGGAGCGCCGCTCCATCCACGCCTCGGCGCCGCCCCTGCGAGAGCGTGAGGTGGTCACGGAGCCGTTTATCACCGGCGTCAAGGCCATCGACTTGCTCACCCCTTACCCACATGGCGGCAAGATCGGCCTCTTTGGTGGTGCCGGGGTGGGCAAGACGCTGCTCATGATCGAGCTGATGCGCCACACCATCCGCGAGCACTCGGGCATCGCCCTGTTTGCCGGGGTGGGTGAGCGCAGCCGCGAGGGAAATGACCTGTGGCTGGAAATGCAAGAGAGCGGCGTCATCGACAGCACCGTCCTGGTGTTTGGGCAGATGAACGAGCCGCCCGGAGCGCGACTGCGCACCCCACTGACCGCGCTGACCATGGCTGAATATTTCCGCGATTACGAGCGGCGCTCGGTTCTCCTCTTTCTCGACAACATCTTTCGTTACATCCAGGCCGGCTCCGAGGTCTCGGCCCTCCTCGGCCGGCTGCCCAGCGCCGTGGGCTACCAGCCGACCCTGGAGAGCGAGATGGGCCAACTGCAAGAACGGATCAGCACCACCAGCCGTGGCAGCGTCACCTCCGTCCAGGCTGTCTACGTCCCTGCCGACGACATCACCGACCCCGCCGTGGTCGCCACCTTTGCCCACCTGGACGCGTCCACCGTCCTGTCGCGCAGCCTGTCCAGCCAGGGCCTCTACCCGGCCATCGACCCCCTGCAGTCCAATAGCACGCTGCTGACTCCCAAGGCCGTGGGCAAAGAGCACTACGAGATTGCCACCGGCGTGCGTACCCTGCTAGCCCGCTACGAAGAGCTCCAGGACGTCATCGCCATCCTGGGCATGGAGGAGCTGAGCGAAGAGGATCGGGACGCGGTGCTCCGCGCGCGGCGCATCCAGCGCTTTTTGACCCAGCCCTTTTTCGTTTCCGAGCAGTTCACCGGCATGCCCGGCCGTTACGTGCAGTTGCATGACACCCTGCGCGGCTTTCGCCAGATCCTCGAGGGCGAACACGACGACCTGGCCGAGCAGGCGTTCTACATGGTAGGCACCATCGACGAGGCCGTGGCCAAGGGTAGGCGCAATGGCTGAGGCCATGATCCTGCGCATTTCCACCCCCGAGGCGACGCTCCTCGAGGCCACCGGCGTCATCAGCATCCAGGTGCGCATAGCCGACCTCGGCAGCATCGGCATCCACCCCGGCCACGCACCGCTGCTCGCCGAGACAGGCGGCGGGCCGTTGCGATACAGCGACCAGGCCGGCGACCACAGCGTGCACGTCGAACCGGGCATCCTGGAGGTCCGCTCCACGGAGGTGGACGTCTTGACCAGCGGCGCGCAGACCGCTGACCAGGCAGAGGGCGTTTTGCTGGCCGACGGGCAGCAGTTCGACCGCCTGGCCCGGGCGCTGCTCGCCCGCCTGCGGGCCGGTCCGGATGCCTATGCCGAGCCCGACATGGAGGCAGGGGACCGATGAGCCGGCGCGACAACGACGAATCGGGCTGGCTCTCGCTGTGGCGCGAGGCCCTGTTGGCCATGTCGCTTGGTTGGGACCTGGCCGTGCCTATATTTGGCGGCGTGCTCCTCGGCTATTTCCTGGATCGCTTGCTCCAGACCCGCTACATCATGACCGTCGGCTTGATGGTCCTGGGTGTCGGCGTCAGTTATTACAACCTGGCGCGCTTTATTCGACGGATGGGCCGCGCCGACGAGGAATCCGAAAAGAAGCTGAAGGAAAAGGGCGAACAGAAGTGACCTACGCATTCTGGTTTTTGGCGGGCGCTGTGCTGGGCACCTTTTATGGGTTGATGCAACGCTGGACCGTTGACCGGCTGGAGCCGACCGAGGCCGGGCAGGCGCTACTCCTGGTCATCGGTGGAGGCATGCTGCGGCTGTTCGTGGCCGGGATCCTGTTGTTCTTTGCGCTGCAACAGGGTATCGTCGCGGCCCTGCTGGCCGTGGTCGGGCTCACTCTGACGCGTTGGCTGCTGCTGGCCGCCTGGAACCGGCGGACCGACGACGCCCGGGGCTGACCATGGAAGGGATTTCACCTACCGTCGTTTTCACCGTGGCTGGCATCGACATCCGCGATACCGTCGTTTCGACCTGGATCATGATGGCCCTGGTGGTCTCGCTCGCCGCGGTCATTGGTCGGCGCCGGCCGGCTGCGCTGGAGCTCATCGTCGATTTCATCAGCGACACTGTCTCTGACATCATGGGCCGCCCCGCGGCGCCTTACCTGCCGCTGTTGGGCTCGCTGGCCATCTTTATCACCTTTGCCAATATTCTGGGCGTGTTCCCAGGGCTCCAAGCCCCCACCCGAGACGTGAACACGCCCCTGGGCCTCGCCCTGGTCGTCTTTTTTTCCGTGCACTACTACGGGGTGCGCGCCAAGGGGGTCTTTGGTTACCTGCGAGACCTGGCGCAGCCCATCTTTTTGCTGCCTCTGGAGATCATTGGCCAGCTCAGCCGCACCCTGTCGTTGAGCCTGCGCCTGTTCGGCAACATCCTCAGCGCCGAGCTGATCGTGGCCATCATCTTTTCCCTGTTGCCCCTGTTTGTGCCCCTGCCCCTGGTTGGCCTGGGCATTTTTACGGGGCTGCTGCAGGCCTACATCTTTACGGCCCTGGCCGCTGTCTATATCGCCAGCGCGATCCAGGCCAACCCCTCACTGCAAGAATAGGAGGCCGAGTTGTTGGAGAATATGGATCCCGAAACCCTCATCACCTACATCACTATCATCGTCGCCGGCGCAAGTATCGTCGGCGGCACCGCCGTGCCAGCGTTGGCCGAGGGGCTGTCGGTCATGAAGGCCATGGAGGCCATCTCTCGCCAGCCCGACGCTGCCCGCAACGTGCGCACGACGTTGCTCATCTCCATGGCGCTGCTCGAATCGACGGCCATCTATGTGCTACTGGTCGTCTTGATCCTGCTCTTTGCCAACCCGCTCATCGACCGTTTCTTCTAGAGGTGTGCCATGTTCCTGGAACTGGATCTAGCCACGATCCTCCTCGAGATCGCCAACTTTTTGGTGCTCACCGCCCTGCTCTACTATTTTCTGTTCCGGCCCGTGCTGCAGCGGGTCGAAGAGCGGGCCGCAGAAAAGCAGCGGTTGATCGAAAAAGCCAGGGAGGACCGCCAGCAGGCCGCCGAGATGCGTGCCGAGGTGGAAGCACACCTCGAAGCGTTGGACGACCGCGTCTCTGACATTCTGGAGGAGGCCCGCAACCGGATCGAGACCGAGAGACGCCAGGTCATGGATGCCGTGCGCCGCGAGGCCAACGACATCCTGGCCCAGGCGCGACGCGAGGGTCGCCAGGTCCGCGAGCAGCAGGTTAGCCGCTTCCACCAGGATCTGTTAGAGACCGTCATGACCGTCAGCCGGTACCTCATCCGCCAGGCCGCGCCCGAGCAAGTGCACGACCAGCTCCTGCAGCAGCTCAACGAGCGCGCCTGGGAAATGGGCCACAAAGAGACCGACCTGCTCCAGTCTCTGCGCCGCTCGTTGGGCGAGCACCATCCCACCGCCCGCATTACCACGGCGCGCGCCCTGTCGGCCGAACAACAGCGCGACCTGGTGCGGACCTTTAGCGCCGTGGCCGACCATGCGGTCAGCGTCGATATCGAGGTCGATCCAGGGTTGGCCGCAGGTGCCCGGGTGCGCCTGGGTGACCTGGTGCTGGAGAATTCCATCGCCGGCCGCCTCGAAGCCCTGCGAGAAGACGTGTTGAACCGCATAGAGGAATCGACGAGTGGCTGAGGCAATCAGTGGCGAGACCCGCACCCTCAACGAGGGCCGGCTAAAGGCGTTTCGTGAGCTAATAGAGCAGGCCGAGAACCTGCCCCTTTCGGCCGACGACGTGATCCGCGACGCTGGCGCCGAGGTCGATGACCACGAGCCGCTGCCCGACATGGACGTTGGCTACCTGGCCAGCCTCCTGGAGGAGCGCATCGACTTTCTGGAAGGGCGCGTCTACCTCCGGGATGTCGGTACCGTGCAACAAATCGGCAACGGCGTCGCCACCCTGTCGGGCCTGCTCTGGGCGCGCAGCGACGAGCTGGTGACGTTTGCCACCGGCGTGCAGGGCATGGTCCTCAACCTCGACCATGACCGTGTTGACGTCATCCTGTTGGGCAGCGAACAGGGCATCTCCGGTGGCGACCTGGTGACCACCACCGGCCGGCGGCTCCTCGTGCCCGTTGGACCCGAGCTGCTGGGTCGCGTCGTCAACCCCCTGGGCGAGCCCCTCGACGGCCTCGGGCCTATTCAAGCCGCGGCGCGGCACTTCTTGGAGCGCGACGCGCCCGGCATCGTCCGGCGAACTCCGGTCCACGAACCAATGTACACCGGCCTCAAGGTGGTCGACGCCCTGCTGCCCCTGGGCCGTGGCCAGCGCGAGCTCATCGCAGGTGACCGCAAGACGGGCAAGACGGCGATTGCCGTTGACGCGATCTTGCGGCAGCGGGGCACCGACGTGCTTTGCGTCTATGTCAGCATCGGGCAAAAGCGCTCGTCGGCCCTGGCTGTGGTCGAGACGCTGCGCAACAGCGGCGCCCTGGAGCACACCATCGTCGTCGTGGCCAGCCCCGACGACCCACCGGCCCTACGCTACCTGGCACCCTATGCCGCGTGCACCATGGCCGAGTACCTCATGTACGAGCACAGGCGCGACCTGCTCATTGTGTACGACGACCTGAGCAAGCACGCCGATTCGTACCGCGAGATGAGCCTGCTGCTGCGCCGGCCGCCGGGCCGCGAAGCCTATCCCGGCGATATTTTCTACATCCACGCCCGCCTGCTGGAGCGGGCCGCCAAGCTAAACGAGGAGGCCGGCGGTGGCTCGCTCACAGCGCTGCCCATCATCGAGCTACAGCGGGGCAACGTTTCGGCCTATATCCCCACCAATCTTATCTCGATCACCGACGGGCAGATCATCCTCGACACCGACCTGTTCAACCGCGAGATCAAGCCGGCCGTCGACGTCGGCCGCTCAGTCTCGCGCGTTGGCGGCACTGCCCAGGTCAGGGCCATGCGCGACGTGGCGGAAAACCTCAGGCTGGAGCTGTCCCAGTTCGAAGAGGTCGCCCGCTTTGCCCGGTTCGGCACGGAGGTCGAAGAGGAGACGCAGCGCCAGATCGATCGCGGCCAGCGGCTGCAGGCTATTTTCACGCAGCCTGTGCACCAGCCACTGTCGCTGGCCCAGGAGGTCGTCATCCTCTTCGCCGCCAACGAGGGCTACATCGACGACATTGCCCCGGATCGACTGGACCTCTACCAGCGCGAGCTGCTCGGCCATTTTCACCGCGAGCTTCCCGCGCTCTTGCAGCAGATCGATCGCGAGGGCGAGCTGACGGACGAGATCCGCAACCGGCTGCACGAAGGCATTTCCGAGCTATCAGACTACTGGGCGGAAGGGGAGAATTCATCGTGAGAATGATCATGGCCGTCGTGCCCCACGAACAAGCCGAGACGGTGCTCAACAAGATCATCGAGGCCGGCTACACCGCCACCTTCATGGAGAGCCGGGGCGGCATGCTGCGCCAGTCGCAATTGACCCTGTTCGTTGCCGTCGAAGCTCAGAACCTGGATCAGATCCTGGAGATCATTCGCGAGAACAGCTCCCGGCAAGTGCCCGTAGCTAGCGAGGCAGAAGGCCAAGATCCTGAACAGCGGTCGATCCAGGCGCTGCTGGGCGGGGCCGCCATCTTTGTCTGGGATCTGAGCAGCATCGAGGTCAACCAGTTGCCATGAGCCAGGACATCGAGCGCACCGCCGACCGCCTGGAGAACATCCGCAGCGTCCAACCCTTGCTGGGCGCCCTGCGCACCATCTCGATGGGCAGTTGGCAAAAGGCCCGCCGCCACAATACGAGCGTGGCCCAATATCGCTCGCGCCTGCAGGGCATCCTGCGCCTCCTCCTGCCGCGCCTGCCCTCGCGCCGCCGGCCGCCCGCACCACTGCACGAGCCGCGCGGGGCGGGCATCGTCGTCCTGGTCATGGGCAGCGAGCGCGGTCTCGTCGGCCAGTTCAACCGCGTAGTCGCGGGCCAGGCCGTGGCCCATGCTCGCCAGTGGGCCGACGCCGGCGTGCCCGTCGAGCTCTGGGCCCTCGGCGGCCGCGTCATCCGCATTTTGCGCCGGCAAGGTCGAGAGCCCGACCTCACTCGCTCGTTGTCCACGGCGGCCCTGCCCTCCTATCGCCTTGCCTTCGATCTGACCCGCCGCCTGCTGACCCGCTTCGAGGCCGGCGAGCTCGATGGGGTGGATGTCGTGTACAACACCTATCGTGGCGTCGGCCAATACCGGCCTGCCGTGGGCCAGCTCATCCCCCCGGAAATCTCGCTGGGCGACGAGGACGCCGACCAGGAGACCTGGCCGCCCATCCTCGAGACCGATCCCATGGGCCTCTATACCCGGCTGGCCGAGCAGTTGACTGCCATCAGCCTGTACGGCTGGCTCGTCGAATCGGCCACGGCCGAGCACGCCGCCCGCTATCAGCTCATGGAAGACGCCAGCCAGAACGCCGAGCGGCTCATCGACGAGCTGACCATGCAGGTGCAGATGGCCCGCCGCCAGGCGATTACCCAGGAAATGCAAGAACTCGTCGCCGGGGCCGGCATGCTCGCATCCCAAGGCCGGCGCTAGCTCCTGCGCGATCGGCTTGGAGTTCCCGGGTGGGCTTTGTCCTCAGCCCCAGGCGGCAGGTCCGCCCCCGTCAGCATGTTGATCCACGCCGACGTCCCCTCCAACCGCCAGTCCACCGCCGGCTGCACCAGGTGGATGCCGTCGCCATAGATTCGCATTTTGCGCGATCGCTCCCAGGCATCGGTCCAGACGCAACGGCGATCGGGATAGACTTCGCAGTAGCCGCCGGGGCGGACGCCGCCGCAGGGGCCGTTGCGGAGCTGCTTGGGGCAGGTCATGGGGCAGGTCATGCCCGTCAGGCGCAGGGTGCATTGGCCGCAGGAGCGGCAGTCAAAGACGAGCTCCTTCATGATGCGTTCCGCGGGAAAGAGCAGGCGGCCGGCCCGCTCGTAGCCCAGGCGGGCCAGGAGCGGGTCGGCCAGGCGAATGGTGTGCTCTCCGAAGCGGTAGAGCCACTCCAGGGGGCGGGGGTGATCCTGTATCCAGCGGCGCAGAGCCGACTTGCCTTGCTTCGTCTGGGCGCTCACCTGCTCTTATCTCCCTTTGCGGAAGCTGGCCGCAGCCCGCGCACGGGCTCCTTGCGGAGTCCGTCGGCCAGGTGCAGCGCGGTCAGGATCGGATGGCGTAATAACATGCGCGGGCCGGCATAGCGCATCACGGCGCGGATCTGCTCGCGCATGTGGGGTTTGTAACAGTGCACCGGGCAGCGGGCGCAGGTCGTCTTGCCCTCCTGGAATGGGCACTTTTTCAGGCGCTGCCGCGCATAGTCGCGCAGCCCGGCGCAGCTCGAGCACAGGCCGGCCGCGCTGCCGTGTACCTCCCGGCAATACAGCTCGATCATGGCGTCGACGGTGCGCGCTTCCCGCGCCATCCGCCCGCCACTGTTTACTCTAGTGTCCAAGGGTCTCGCTCCTTCGCGATGTGTTAAAGATGCCCGTCGGCGTCTCGACGCCGCCCACCTCGGCCACCTTCTCAAAGGTCTCGGCGTCGTAGACTCTCACCACGTTGCCCTGCCAGTCGGCCACGTAGACATAACGGCCGTCATGGGTAAACTCCGGATGCAAGGGCTGGACGCCTTCCTCGATGACCTTGACCACGTCAAAGGTCGAGCCGTCCAGGACATAGATGCGGTTGGCCGGATCGGCGAACATGGTGTCGGCCCACACGGTGGGGCTCTCGTGGTGCGAGCGGATGAACAGCCCCGGCCCGGAGGTCTCGACCTCGGCGGCGATGCTGTTGTCGGCCAGGTCCCAGATGGTGATCTTGCCCTCGCCGGCGTGCACAGTGGCGGCATAGGTCGTGCCGTTCGCCTCCCAGACGGCACCGGAGCCGGGATGGGGCGTGTCGCCGGTGGCGATCTGGGTCACCAGCTCCCAGTTGGCCACGTCGACGACGGCCATCCAGTTGTCCTGCTGCGAGGCGATGTAAAAGAAGCGGTTGTCGGCGCTGAGAAAGCCGTCGTGGAGAATGTTGCCCACGCCCTCCAGCTTATCGATGGGAAAGTCGGGCTGCGAATAGTCGATGCGCCACATCTGCCCGGCCTCCTTGAGGGCCAGGACAAAGTAGGGGCCGACCTTTTCGGGCGACACGTCGGAGGTGATGGCCACCCGCGAGGGGACCATCTCGCCCTGGGGGTTTGTCCCCTCGGTGACGATGACCTTCAACGGCTCCAGGGTCCTGGCGTCGACAATGACCGCCGAGTTGGGAATATAGTTGCCGACGATGGCATACTTGCCGTCGTCCGAGATTGCCAGGCCGCGGGAGTCGAGCCCGACCCGCACCTTGGCAACCGTCTGGAGGGTATAGAGATCGATCTTGAACAGCCAGCCGTCCCGCCCGACGTTGTAGGCCCAGCGGTCAGACGTGGGGTCAAAGGCATAGCCGTGGGCCCGGTAGCTCGCCTCGATGTGGCCCAGCAAGCGATGGGTGTCGCCGTCAAAGATGGCGATGGAGCGCGCCTCCCGTTCGGTGACCAGCATCAGGTTGTCCACGTTGCCGTCGTGGGTGGGCTCGGCCGGCAGGGTTGCCTCGTCGACCAGCACCTCGCGACTGGCTGCCACCTGGTCTATCTCCCACTGGACGGCCTCAGACGACGGCTCGCTGCGGATGTAGCCGACCATGGCCCACACCTCTTGCTCCGACATGCCCGCCGGTCCCCAGGCAGGCATGACCGTGCCCGGACGGCCATTCATGATGGCGTCGAAATAGACCTCGTCGCCGGCATCCAGCCGGCCGGGGATGAGGGCCGGGCCGGTGGCGCCTTCGCGGTTGGGCCCGTGGCAGCCACTGCAGCTATCCTGGAAAACGTCTTCCACCGCTTTGCCGTCGAACAGGGCCGGGCTCACCGCGCCGCCGGGCATGACGACGACGACCCCCTCCATGTTGGGGTGTATGCTGCACCGATAGCGAAAGGTGCCGGGCTCGTCGAACTGCCGCTGAAAGCGCGCGCCCGCGGCCAGCTCGCCCGACTCGAACCAGCCCTCGTCGCTGGTCAGGTTGTGGGTCACGCCGTCGTCGTTTTGCCAGGTAACCGTGGCGCCGGTGGCCACGACCAGGGTGTGTGGCTGAAACGAGCCGCCGGCCATGGTCACCGTCGCTTCGGTGACGGCTGCGACGCCAAGGGTCGTCGGCTCCGGTTCGGCCTGGGGCGTGGCTGCCGGCTCGGCCGGTCCGCAGGCGGCCAGCAGCAGGGCCAGGACAACGATGAGAATGGGTGTCAGCTTTGCCATCGGGCTCCTCCAGCAGGAAAGGTTGGGCCTAGGCCGGCTTCTGGCCGGCCGCGGCGGTGTTGAGGGCGCTGAGCAATGGCTCCAGGGCCACGGCGTGCTCTCGGGCGCTGTCGGCGATGGTGTGAAAGGGCGAGATGTCGCAGCCCACGCATTGCAAGCCATGCCGGACAAAGACGAGCACCGTCTCGGGGTAGTGGACCACCACCTCCTGGACGAGGCTCTCGGCCGAGATTGGCTTCTCTACTTCTAGCATGTCCGTCACCATTTTCTCCAATCGCCGCCCAGGGACCAGGGGTGGTCGTCTACGAGGGCAGCCGTTTCTCCAATACCACCTGGAGTGCTCCTATTCTAGCCCAGATGTCCTCCGGCTGCCATGATCTTGATCATACAATCTGGCGGGCCCGGGCAAGATTTCGCGGCGCGGCATTTGACAAGAGGCAGACCCTGAGGGTACAATGAGCCTACAAATGAACTTCCAGGCCATCTTGACTCTCGGCATCCTCATAGCCACGCTGGCCGTGTTGGCCAGCCGGCGCCTTCGCCCCGATCTGACGGCCGTGTGCGCGACGCTGGCCCTGGTGCTGACGGGCGTGCTGGAGCCCGGCGAAGCCTTTAGCGCCTTTGGCGAGCCGGTCATCGTCATCGTGGCCTGCGTCTATATCCTCGGGACTGCCCTGTACGAAACCGGCGTGGCAACGCTCATCTCCGAGAGGCTGATGAGGTACAGCCACCGGGGCACAGGCTTTCTCCTCCTGGTCCTGATGCTCACCGCCGGGCTGTTGAGCGCCGTCTTGAGCAGCCTGCTCGTGATCGTGATCCTCATGCCGGCCGTGCAGCGCCTGTGTCGCAAGACCAAGATGGCACCGGCCCAGTTCCTGCTGCCCGTGGTCATCGGCGCGTCCATGGGCAACCTGCTGACCCTCATCGGCACGGTTTCCAACCTGGTGGTGGACGAGCTGCTGGCGACCGCGGGCCAGGTCTCCCTCAGCTTCTTGAGCCTCGCGCCCGTGGGCCTGGCCTCCCTCGCGCTGGCCATCGCATGGTACGTGCTTGTGGGCCACCGGTTGCTCCCCCGAGCCGTCACAACCGAGCCGGAACAGCCTTCCTTGGAAGAGGTTGCCGAGGACTATCAGCTAAAAGAAGAGCTCTATCGCCTGCGGGTGCGAACCGATTCGGATCTCGTTGGCCTGCGGTTGGGACAGACGGACCTGAGCAGCAGGTATGGGCTGAACGTGCTCGCCATCCAGGTGGGCGGCAAGCCCCTGCGCGTGCCCGATCCGGTGCGACCCCTGGAGCACGACGACGTGCTCATCGTGGAGGGCAAGCCGGGCACTGCCTACCAGGCGGCGACCATCCACGAGCTGGAGCCAAAGGGGCGCGTCGAGCTGGAAGAGCTGAGCGGGCTGGAGGCTGCCCGCCTGGCCCTGGCCGAGCTAATGGTCCCCATCCGCTCTCAGCTCTCCGACAAGTCGTTGGCCGAGGTCCGATTTCGAGACCGCTATGGCCTGAACATCCTGGCGGTGCGCCGCCGCGGCCGGATCATCCGCCAGAACCTGCGCCAGGTGATCCTCAGGACGGGCGACACATTGCTGGTGCAGGGCCCGGCCGAGCGACTGAAGCGCGTGGGCTATGATCTGAACCTGGTGCTGGTCAACCAGTTGGGCCCCCAGCCGGGGGACCGGGTGACGGCCAAGGCCAGGCTGACCGTCGGCATCCTGCTGGCCATGATCGTGGCCGTCGTCGCCGGGATCTTGCCCCTGGCGACGGCCAGCCTGGCGGCTGCCATCGCCCTTATCCTGACGGGCAGCGTCCGCGTCGAGCGCGCCTATCGCAGCATCGACGGCAGCATCCTCATCCTCGTCGGCGCCATGCTGCCCATGGCCATGGCCCTGGAAAAGACGGGGGCGGCGGCAGCGATTGCGGGGCGACTGGCAGCGTTGAGCGGCATCGTCGGCCCCCTCGGGACGCTGGGACTCCTGTTCCTGTTTGCGGCGCTCGTCACCCAGATCGTCTCCAACTCGGCGGCGGCTGCCCTGGTGACACCCCTGGCCATCAGCCTGGCCAACGCACAGGGGCTCCCACCCCAGCCGTTCGCCATTGCCATGGCCGTGGCCGTCACCACGTCCTATCTCACGCCCTTGACCAACACCGACAACCTGTTGGTGCGAGAGGCGGGCACCTACACCATGCGGCACTATGTCATTAACGGCCTGCCGCTGTTCGTCATCCAGCTCGCCTTTGTCCTGGTCTTGAGCTGGTTTTCTGGCGTGCGTTGAGTCTCGGCTGCGTCAGCCCCGGGCGCCGTCGCCTCCCGGCCAGGAAGAGCCACGACCCTCTCGCGACAACCGGATAGACCGCCCTGCGTTGGCGGGCGGCACGCTTTGGCGTGGTTGTCGTGTGCCATGCGAGAAAGGTTTAACCCATGAAACGTTCGACACTCTTGATTCCGTTGGCCCTCCTGGCCTTGGTACTGGCTGCCTGCAATGGCGACGGCAACGTGACCCAGGCCCCGGCCACGTCCCCGGCGACCGTGGAGGCGGACGCGGAGCCGGCAGCGACGGCGAGTCCCGGCGCCACGGCCGCAGTAGCAACCGATAGCCTGTCCCCGTCGCCCACCGTAGCGGCGAGCGAGACGCCCGTCCCGGCGACGGCCGCGAGCACCGACGCCGTGCCCCCGGCGGAGCCCACTGCCGTGCCTTCGCCCGAGGCCAGCGCCACGCCGGCGCCGACCGCGACGCCTGCTGCCACGGCGACCACGGCGCCGCCAAACCCAGGGGTGGTGGCCCTCCGGCTTGAGGAAGTGGCCGGCGGGTTGGCCAGCCCTTCGGGCATCGTCGCGCCCGGCGACGGCAGCGGGCGGTTGTTCATCCTGGAGCAGCCCGGCCGCATCCGGATCGTGGACGATGGCAGCCTTCTGGACGCTCCCTTCCTGGACATCGTCGACAGAGTGACCTCCGAGGGGAACGAGCAGGGCCTCCTGGGCCTGGCCTTTCACCCGCGCTATGCCGAGAACGGCCGGTTCTTGATCAACTATACCGACCGCAACGGCGACACGGTCATCTCGGCCTGGACGGTGAGCCAGGATCCCAACCAGGCCGACGCGGGCAGCGAGAGCGTGGTGTTGAGCGTGGACCAGCCGGCCGGCAACCACAACGGCGGACACCTGGTCTTTGGGCCCGACGGCTATCTGTACGTGGGGCTGGGCGACGGGGGCGGCGGAGGCGACACGTATGGCAACGGCCAGAACGGCCAGACACTGTTGGGGGCCATGCTGCGCCTGGACGTCGACGGCGCGCAGCCTTACGCCATCCCCCAGGACAATCCCTTCGTGGACGACCCGGCCGTGCGCGACGAGATCTGGGCCATCGGCCTCCGCAACCCGTGGCGCTACTCCTTCGACCGCCTCACGGGGGATTTGTACATTGCCGACGTCGGGCAGAATGCCTACGAGGAGGTGAACTTCCAGCCGGCCGGCGGCGGCGGCGAGAACTATGGCTGGCCCATCATGGAGGGTCTGCACTGTTTTCGCGGGGAGGGCTGCGAGACTGCCGGGCTGGTGATGCCCATCTGGGAGTATGACCACTCGGCCGGCTGCTCTATCACAGGGGGCCACGTTTACCGCGGCAGCCGGTATCTCACGCTGCAGGGCATTTATCTCGTGGGCGATTACTGCAGCGGCACCATCTGGGGGCTGGCGCCCGGCGAGGACGGCAGTTGGCAGTCGGCGGTCCTGGCACAGACCAACGCCCGCCTGACCTCCTTTGGCGAGGACGAGGCGGGCGAGCTGTACCTGGTGGATCGCAGCAGCGGCACGCTCTACCACCTGGCGGCGCAGGCGAGGCCCTAGTGCGGACCTGGCCGGCGCTTGACAGAAAAGGTACTTGAGATATAATGAGCGCTGAGGCCCGCTGCCGTGGCCATTCGCATTGGTGAATTTCGGCAGCGGGCGCCTTTTTTTTCTGGTGGAGGTGCGGCATCATGACCGGACGGCAAGCCTTTCAGACGACCGTCGTAGTGTTGGCCACCCTGCTGCTGGCCTACCTGCTGTACAGGGTAGGGCAGATCCTTCTCGTCCTGTTCTTGGCCATCATCTTTGCTTCGGCCATCCGGCCCGTAGTCGACACGCTGTCGCGCTGGCGCATACCCCGGGGGCTGGCAATCCTGCTCGTCTATCTCCTGGTCGTGGGCATCCTTTTCGGATTGATCGTCGTAGCGACGCCGCCCCTCGTCGAGATGACCACGGGGTTGCTCTCCGGCGAACTGCTCCGGGAGCCGCTGCTGCGCTTTTCCTCGTGGTTGACCATCTTTGGCTGGGAGAACTTTCGGGTGATCCTGCCCGTGATCGCTTTGCCGGAACAGGTCCAGGCGCTTATCGAGCAGGCCCGAGGCATGGCCGAGCAGCAGGTGTGGCCCCTGGCCATGGGCGGCGTGCTGGTGCTGGCCCAGTTGGTCCTCGTCTTTGTCATGACCTTCTACTGGCTCACGGCCCGCGAGCCGATGCTGGCCTTTATCCTGCGCCTCAGCCCCATGCGGATACGCGGCCAGGTCGAAAACATCTGGAACGACGTGGAGGGCACGCTGGGTTCGTACCTGCGCGGGCAGGCGATCCTCATGGGCGCGGTGGGCCTTGCCTCGTACCTGGGCCTGCTGGTCCTCGGCGTGCCCTATGCCCCGGCCCTGGCCGTCATCGCCGCCATCACCGAAGCCATACCCGTCGTCGGTCCCTTCGCGGGCGCCGTGCCCGCCGTGCTCCTGGCGTTTACCGTGTCCTGGCCGGTAGCCCTGGGCGTGGCCGTGTGGTATTTTCTCGTGCAGCAGTTGGAAGCCCACGTCCTGGTGCCCAAGGTCATGGAGCGGGCCGTCGGCCTCAATCCTCTGCTGGTGATCGTGGCCCTCATCGCCGGCGGCTTGCTGAGTGGAGTGGTCGGTGCCCTGTTGGCCATCCCCGTGGCGGGCGCGGCCCAGGTCATCGTGCGCCATCTTCTCATCGATCCCACCATCCGCAAGCGCACCCTGCGCACCGAGGAAGGGGTCGTGATCGTGAGTGACGAGGAAGAAGAGGAGCCGGCGGTCGTTTCTTCCACCATCCAGGTGCCGGGACAGCCGGGCAACGGGCCGCAGACCTGACGGGCCGCGTCAGGGACATAGTGCCTGGCAGGTACGCCTCAACTGCCTGCCTGGTCTGTGGTCTATTGGCGGGGGTACCGGCCGGCAGATGCGCAGTCATCGCCTCGACCGAGCCCTGCAGGCCCACGCACGGTTTGCATTGTCCATTGACTTCGGGCCGGGCCATTGTCGGCTCTGGCGGGATCGGCACTCCCTGCGGTCGCCCGCGGCTTCGTAAGGCGGGGGATCGGCCCCCTCGAGCCTTGTAGGGAGCTGCCGACTTTGCAACGGCCCTGACGCCCAGGCTTTTGGGCTTGACAGGCACGATAGATGGTAGTATAATCGAGCCCACTGGTATGACCACTTACCAGTGCGTCACCAACAGGAGGCTCGATGAGCAACTGGTCGGCACCACAACGTCCGGCAGCGTATGCCGAGGAAGCGCTGCTGACCGCCATCCTCGACGGCACCTACCCGCCCGGGTCGACCCTGCCGGGCGAGCGCGACCTGGCAGCCCAGTTGGGCGTGACACGGCCAACCCTGCGCGAGACCTTGCAGCGCCTGGCCTGCGACGGCTGGCTGACCATCCAGCAGGGCAAGTCGACCCGCGTCAACGACTTCTGGCAGGAGGGCGGGCTGAACGTCCTGGGCGCCCTCGTAAGCTATAGCCGGCGCCTGCCCCCCAACTTTGTGTCAAACCTCCTCGAGGTGCGCCTGGCGCTGGCTCCGGCCTACACCCGGGCTGCCGTTATCAGGGGGGTGGAGGCCCTGGTGGACTACCTGTCGGGGCAGCAAGCCCTGGACGATACGCCCCGGGCCATGGCTGCATTTGACTGGGGCCTGCACCGCACCCTGACCATCGCCTCCGGCAACCCGGTTTACACGCTCATCCTCAACGGCTTTGCCGGATTCTACGAGGAGATGGCCTGCCTCTATTTCGCCCTCGACGAGGCGCGCGCTTCGTCCCGGGCCTTTTACGCCGCCCTGGCTGCCATGGTGAGCCGGGGCGATGCCGACGGCGCCGAGCGCCTGGTCAGGGAGGTGATGCAGGAGAGCATCGCCCTCTGGAACCAGGCGGCCACAGGGGAGGGGAAGGATGAAACGATGGAACGGCTGGGGGGATGAAGGGGTCACCCACGCACTGCACGAGAGACCGAGGCGCTACCTGGAGGCGCTGGTGGGGCCGGGGAGGCCGCCCCGGGACGCCACCCTCGAGGAGGTTGCTGCCGGCGTCGCTGCCTCTCGGCTGCCACCCCATCCCCTGGTTTCGGACGACATAATAGACCGGGTGCGCCATGCACGCGGCCAGAGCCTGCCCGACTGGATCGCGCTGCGCACCGGCCAGATCGAACGATTTCCCGATGGCGTGGCCTACCCCACGGACGGCGCGGAGGTGCGAGAGCTGATCCACTACGCCGCCCGGACCGGCGCCCGGCTGATTCCCTACGGCGGCGGCACGAGTGTCGTGGGTCACATCAATCCTCTGCCGGGCGAGCGACCGGTGCTGACGGTGGATCTCGGTCGCATGAACCGCCTGCAGCACATGGACGACAAGAGCCTGTTGGCCACCTTTGGTGCCGGCGTCACCGGGCCCGACCTGGAGGCCCAGCTCCGCGCCAGGGGCTGCACACTGGGCCATTTCCCCCAGTCCTTCGAGCTGTCTTCGCTGGGCGGCTGGATCGTCACCCGATCCAGCGGCCAGCAATCGCTGGGCTACGGGCGCATCGAGAGACTGTTTGCCGGGGGATGCCTGGAGTCGCCGGCGGGCACGCTGGAGCTGCCACCCTTCCCATCGTCGGCCGCCGGCCCCGATCTTCGCGAGGTAGTGCTGGGCTCCGAGGGCTGTCTCGGGGTCCTTACCGAAGCCACGGTCCGCTGCTCTCGCCTGCCCGAGGTCGAGGCCTTTCACGCCATCTTTTTTCCCGACGAGATCCGGGGCCGCGACGCGGTGCGGGAGATCATGCAGGCCGGCGTGCCCCTGTCCATGGTACGCCTTAGCACGGCGGTGGAGACACAGACCACGCTGGCCCTGGCGGGTCACGAGCGGCTCATCGGTGGCCTGGAACGCTTGCTCTCGCTGCGCGGCGCCGGCGAGGAAAAGGCCATGCTCCTCCTGGGCTTTGTCGGGCGCGAGGCGGTGGTCAAGACGGCTCGCGGCGAAGCGCTGGGCATTGCCGGCCGCCACGGTGGGGTGCACGCGGGACGCACCTTTGGCAAGGAGTGGAACAAGAGCCGCTTTCGCACGCCCTACCTGCGGAACACCCTCTGGGAACTGGGCTACGCCATCGATACCCTGGAAACGGCCACCGGCTGGGCCGAGCTGCCGGCGGTCATCGAGGACGTGGAAGCCGCCCTGCGTGGGGGCCTGGAGGACGTGGGCGAGCGGGTGCACGTCTTTACCCACCTGTCGCACTTGTATCCCTTTGGCTCGAACATCTATACCACCTATCTCTTTCGCCTGGCGGCGACGGGGGACCGGGGAGAGGACGCCCGGCAGAACCTGCGTCGCTGGCAGGTCCTCAAGGAGGCAGCCACCGAGGCCATCCTGGCCAGGGGAGGCACCATCACCCACCAGCACGGGATCGGCACCGATCATCTGCCCTACCTGGCGCGCGAGAAGGGCGTCCTGGGCATGCAAGTCCTCGCCGACCTGTGCCAGAGGTTCGACCCGGACGGGATCATGAATCCCGGCAAGCTGATCGAGAGGGGGAACAATGTGGGCTAAGGACTGGCGCGAAGAAGCCTGGGCCGGCCTGGGAGAACCCTGGGACCTCATCGTCGTGGGCGGCGGCATTACCGGCGCGGGGGTGCTGCGCGAGGCGGCCCGCCTGGGCCTGCGCACGCTGCTGGTGGAAAGGCGTGACTTTGGCTGGGGTACCTCCAGCCGTTCGTCCAAGTTGGTGCACGGTGGGCTGCGCTATCTGAAAGAGGGCAAGCTGCGGCTGACGCGCGCCTCGGTTCACGAGAGACAGCGGCTCCTGGAGGAGGGGCCGGGGCTCATCGATCCCCTGGGCTTTCTCCTGGCAACCTACAGGGGCGACCATCCCGGCCGGTGGACCTACAGCGCCGGGCTGTCCGTCTACGATCTCCTGGCCTTGCAGTGGACCCATCGCCACTACAGCTCGCAGGACTTTCAGATGCTGGCGCCGCACATCAGCCTCGAAGGGCTGAAGGGCGGCTTTCGCTACGGCGACGCGCAGACGGACGATGCCCGCCTGGTGCTGAGGGTCATCCGCGAGGCGGTGTCGAGCAGCCCCGACGTCGTGGCCCTGAATTATGTGGCCGTCGAAGGGCTGTTGTGTGACGAGGACAAGCCCGACAGGCCCGTCGATGGCGTGCGCCTGCGGGACCAGGTGACCGGGCGCGGCGCAGAAGTCCACGCCCGCGTGGTGGTCAATGCCACGGGCGCCTGGTCCGACGCGCTGCGTAAACAGGTGGGCGCCCCGGCGCGCCTCCGGCCGCTGCGGGGCAGCCACCTGATCTTTCCGGCCTGGCGGCTGCCCGTCGCTCAGGCCGTGGGCTTCTTGCATCCCGTCGATGGCCGGCCGGTGTTCATCTTTCCGTGGGAGGGCATCACCCTGGTGGGCACCACCGATGTGGACCACGACGAGAACCTGGAGGACGAGCCGCGCATCAGCCCGGCGGAGGTCGCCTATCTGATGGCCGCCGTCGAATCCCAGTTCCCCTCCCTGGGACTGACGTTGGACGACGTCCTCTCTACCTTTGCCGGCGTGCGACCCGTCATCGCCACCGGCAAGGTCGATCCGTCGAAAGAGTCCCGCGACCACGTGGTGTGGGAGGAGGGAGGGCTGCTGACCGTAACGGGAGGCAAGCTCACCACGTTCCGGCTGCTGGCCCTCGACGCCCTCAAGGCCGTGAGCCACCGCCTGCCCGAGCTGCCCCCCGTGGACGAGCGGGCCGGTGTGCTGAACCCCGTGGAGGTGGATCTGCCTGGCGCCGAGCACCTGGACGACGTGGCCCGCCGCCGGCTATTGGGCCGTTATGGCGCCGACGCGCCGGCGCTGGTGGCCGCTGCCCTTCCCGGAGAGCTGGAGCCGATCCACGGCACGCAGACCCTGTGGGCCGAGCTGCGCTGGGCCGCCCGCGCCGAGGGCGTCGTTCACCTTGACGACCTCTTCTTGCGGCGCGTGCGCATCGCCCACCTTCTTCCCGAGGGGGGCAAGGGGCTCATGGACCGCGCGCGTGCCATCTGCCAGGGCGAGCTGGGCTGGGACGACGAGCGCTGGGAGGCTGAAGAGGCGGCCTACCTGGCGCTCTGGCAGAGCTGTTACAGCCTGCCGCCCCGGAGCAGCATCCCCGACTGGAAGGCCATGCTGGCCGAGGCCCGCCAGATACGGGCGGCCGCCCAACCCAGCCGCCGCCGCAAGGTGATCAAGCGCTCATCCCTGGCTGCCGGCCTGCTGGCGCTGGCGGCGGTTGGCACCTGGCTCTATGCCCGTTCCAGGAGGCGATAAGGACGATCTCGCCTGCTTTGACAACGCCACCCTGGCGTGCTATAATTCCCAGGCCCGCGACTGCTTGCAGCGGACCGCCGCCCGGTGCATGTGCAGCGGGGCGGGCGGCAGCGTCCGACCTATTCGACGGCGAACCGGAGGCAGGGGATGGTGGGGGATTGTATCCTGGCGATTGACAACGGCACCCAGAGCGTGCGCGCTCTCCTCTTTGATTTGCGCGGCCAGGTGGTGGCCGGCTCCAAGATCGAGATCGAGCCCTACTTTTCCCGGCATCCTGGCTGGGCCGAACAGGACCCCGAATTTTACTGGCAATCCCTCTGCCAGGCCTGCCACAAGCTGTGGCAGTCGACCAACGTGAGCCGGGAGGCCCTCGCGGGCGTGGCGCTGACCACCCAGCGCGCCACGATGATCAACGTCGACCGGGAGGGCCAGCCCCTGCGCCCGGCCATGGTCTGGCTCGACCAGCGGCGCACCGAGGGCCTGAAACCGGTCGGGGGGCTGTGGGGCCTGGCGTTCCGACTGGTGGGCATGACCGAGACGGTGGCTTATCTGCAGGCCGAGGCCGAAGCCAACTGGATCCGGACCCACCAGCCCAAGATCTGGGAGAAAACCCACAAGTACATGTTCCTGTCGGGCTACCTGACCCATCGCCTGACGGGGCGCTATGTCGATTCCGTGGGCTGCCAGGTGGGCTACCTGCCCTTTGACTACAAGGCGCTGAACTGGGCCTCTCCCCGCGACTGGAAGTGGCAGGCCGTCCCCGTGGACCCCGGGCGGTTGACGGACCTTGTGCCTCCCACGGGCCGCCTGGGCGAGATCACGAGCGCCGCGGCCGAAGCCACCGGGATCCCCGCCGGGCTGCCCGTGCTGGCGGCCGCCGCCGACAAGGCATGCGAGGTCATCGGCTCGGGCTGCCTGGATCCGCACATCGGCTGCCTCAGCTATGGCACGACGGCGACCATCAACACCACCCACACCAAGTACGTCGAGGTCATCCCCCTTATCCCTCCCTACCCGTCCGCCGTGCCCGGACGCTATAGCCTGGAGATGCAGGTGTATCGCGGGTACTGGATGGTGAGCTGGTTCAAGCGCGAGTTTGCCCACCGCGAGCAGCGCCTGGCCGAGGATCGGGGGGTAGAGCCCGAGCAGCTTTTTGACACCCTGGTAGAGGCCGTCCCGCCGGGCTCCATGGGGTTGACGCTTCAGCCGTATTGGTCGCCGGGCGTGAAGGTGCCGGGTCCCGAGGCCAAGGGGGCGGTCATCGGCTTTGGTGACGTGCACACCCGCGCCCATCTCTACCGGGCCATCCTCGAGGGCGTGGCCTATGCGCTGCGCGAGGGCGGCGAGCGCACCGAGGCGCGCAGCGGCACGCCCATCCACGAGCTGCGGGTGGTGGGGGGAGGCTCGCAGAGCGATGCCGCCCTGCAGCTCACCGCCGATCTCTTTGGCCTGCCCGCCTCCCGGCCCCACACCTACGAGGCCTCGGGGCTGGGGGCCGCCATGGACGCCGCGGTGGGCCTGGGCCTGCACCCCGATTTCGAGACGGCCGTGGCCGAGATGGTCCGCCTGGGCGACACGTTCGAGCCCAACGCGGCGCATCACGAGATCTATGACGCGCTCTACCGGCGAGTCTACAAGCAGATGTACAGGCGCTTGCGGCCGCTGTACGAGGAGATCCGCGAGATCACGGGTTATCCCGGCCCGCTGACCTGAGGCTGTGGGGCGTTGTGCCCAAGGGGGGCGCCGCGCGCGGTCAGGGCGTGGCGTTCAGCAGGTAGTCAATCTCCGGGTACTCGGCCCGGATCTTCTGGACCTTTTCCCGCACCTGATCCTCGATGTCGATCATCTCGATGTCGCCCACGTAGGTGGTCGTCTTGGGCGAGACCAGCCGCTGCAGGATGCTGATGACGGCCGCTATCTCCTTGATGTTCATCTCGATCATCTGCAGGTTGCGGCGCAGCAGGTCGCCGGTGCGGTTCAGCTCGCCCTGCTCCAACTTGCTCGACAGCTCGTAGGTGCTGAGATTGATGGCCGTCAGGGGGTTCATGATATAGTGCGACAGCGTGACGATCATCTGCTTGACCGTCTCGGCGCGGGCCAGCTCTCGCTCCGATCCGTAGAGGCGGGCGTTCTCGATGGCGATGGCCACGTAGCTGCCCAGGGAGGTCAGCAGCCGGGCGTCGTCGGGATTGAAGGCTTTGCCGCCGAGCTTGTCGGTCACACCAAGCAGGCCCAGGGGCCGGTCCTGGATGTAGAGGGGCACGTATAACAACGAACGGACCAAATAGTCCGTTTTGAGCTTGATGGAATAGTCTGTTGTGCCGCTGGTCAGGAACAACGGCTGGTTGGTCTCGACGGCCTGGCGCAGCGGGCTGGTGCTGTACTTGAGGCGCAGGTCGGGCGGCCGGCTGCGATCCAGCCCGTGGTGGGCGCGCAGGACGAGGGCGTCGTGATCCTCGTCCAGGAGGAGCAGGGCGCTCTCGCGGGCGTCGCTAAAGTAACACGCCGCCTCTACCACGCGAGCCAGGACCTTTTCCAGCTCCAGGACCGAGGTCACCGACTGGCCGATGGCCTGGAGCGTGGTCAGCTCCAGGAGCTGCTGCTCCAACATGCGGTTGGCCTCTTCCAGCCGCTCCGAGATCTGTTCCTTTTCCCGCCGCAGCCTGTCCTCGTTGAGGGCCCGCTCGATGGCCGACAAGGTCTCGGGGACGCGGAACGGCTTGGGGATATAGTCGCGGATTCCGAGACGGAAAGCCTGCACGGCTACGCTCTCTGAGCCATAGATGGTCATGAGGACGACCGGTGCCTTGTTGCCACGCTCGCGCAAGATCTGCAGCACTTGCAAGCCCGAGAGCTGGGGCAAGTTCCAGTCGAGGAGGATGAGATCCGGTTTTTTCTCGAGGGCCAGGCGGACTCCCTGGCGGCCGTCATAGGCGTACAGGATCACGTATCCTCGCGTGCGCAGCACATCGGACAACGCGGAGACAATCTCCTTGTTGTCATCTACGATGAGGATCGTCTCTTGGACCATTTCCTGTCCCTCTCTTTGCGACCCAGATACTCTGTTCCACCGCGACCGACGGCAGAAGCGCGGGAAACCATGCAGTTGCTGGGCTACAGTGTATCACAACCTTGGCAGTTTGACAAAGTTGCCAGTTTGACAAAACGGGCTAGTTGTGGGATAATCATGCCAGGCTGAAGTTGGGCCATCCTTACCATCTTGCTATCTTACGATAGGGAGGTGATGCGAATGGACTGTAGTAGTACAAGCCGCGCCGTAGCATCACCTCGACTTTTCTGGTAGCTACGGCGCAAGCGCAGGGGGGCCTCCTCTTCTGAGGGGGCCCCTCGTCTGTTACGGGGGTTTGCATGAAAGTATCCATGGTGGACGAAAGATTGGAACTGGGCAAGCTGCCCATGGGGTTCCTGGAAGCCCTGCTGCAGCGCTACGCGCGCCCCGACGAGCGCGTCGTGGTTGGCCCGCGCATCGGAGAAGACGCGGCCGTACTGGACATGGGGACGCATTACCTGGTCGTGAAGTCGGACCCCATCACCTTTGCTGCCGAAGAGATCGGCTGGTACGTCGTACACATCAACGCCAACGACGTCGCTTCTATGGGAGCGACGCCGCGCTGGTTCCTTCTGACGCTGTTGCTCCCGGGCCAGCGGTCCACTCGGGCCATGGTCGAAGAGATCTTTCGGCAGGTGGACGATGCCTGCCGGGCGCTGGGCATCGTCCTGTGCGGCGGGCACACGGAGGTGACCCACGACCTGGATCGGCCCATCGCCGTGGGCATCATGCTCGGCGAGGTGGGCAAGGAGGACCTGGTGCGCACCGGTGGAGCGCAGGTGGGCGATGACCTGATTTTGAGCAAAGGCATCGCCATCGAAGGCACTGCCGTCCTGGCGCGGGAGGTGGGCGACGAGCTCAGGGGCCGGCTGGGGCCTGCCATCGTGGAGCGGGGCCGGCGGTTCTTGACCGAGCCGGGCATCAGCGTCTGGCGCGACGCCCGGATCCTTTGCCAGGCCGGCCGGCCCCACGCCATGCACGATCCGACGGAAGGCGGGCTGGCCACCGGCCTGTGGGAGGTGGCCCTGGCCTCGGAAAAGGCGCTCATGGTCGACCTGCAAAGGGTGCCGGTGTACCCGGAGACGCGGGCCTTTTGCCAGAGCCTGGGGCTCGATCCTCTGGGGCTCATTGCCTCGGGGGCGCTGCTGGCCGCCGCTTCGCCGGCCGAGTCGCCGGCCATGCTGCAGGCGCTGTCGGCGGCGGGCATTCCCGCCGCGGTCATCGGTAAGGTGATAGAGGGGCCGGCGGCAGTCCACGTCCAGGGTCCCGAAGGCAGGCAGTCCCTGCCCGTCTTTGAGCAGGACGAGCTGGCACGCTGGTTCGCATCGGACGGTGCAGCCGGCGCCGGCGACTAATTGCGAAGGGGATTTGACTTTCTACTGGACCTGTGCTAAAGTTGGCTTTCGGCAACTATCATCGAGAAACCACGCACATGATGCGTTCTCGACTGGCAGTGGAAGCGTACATGGAGGCCATCGCGGCCGGTGAGCGGTGGCCCTCTATATGCATGGAAGATGTGACGAACGAGTTGAAAAGAGGGGGGATAATTTGCCTACAATCAACCAGTTGGTTCGGAAGGGGCGAAAGCCCAAGCCAGCGAAGGAAAAGGCGCCCGCGTTGCGCTACACCTTTAACGCGCTGAAGGGCAGTACAAAGAAGCAGAGGCTGGGCAATCCTCAGAAGCGTGGTGTGTGCACCCAGGTGCGCACCATGACGCCCAATAAGCCCAACTCGGCGCTGCGCAAGATCGCCCGCGTGCGGTTGAGCAACGGCATCGAAGTGACGGCCTACATTCCGGGCGAGGGCCACGGTCTGCAGGAACACTCGGTGGTGTTGGTTCGCGGCGGCCGCGTCAAGGACCTGCCCGGTGTGCGCTACCATATCGTCCGGGGCTCGCTGGACGCCGGCGGGGTGGAAAACCGCAAGCGAGGGCGGTCCAAGTACGGCGCCAAGATGCCCAAGAGCGGCGCGGCGGCCAACAGATAGGGAGGAACCGATGCCAAGACGAAACCGTCCGGCCAAGCGAGAGATCGCGCCCGATATCAAGTACAACAGTGTGCTGGTGTCGCAGTTTATCAACAAGCTCATGACTCGCGGGAAAAAGAGCACCGCCCAGCACGTCTTTTACGACGCGCTGGACCTCATCGAGGCGCGCGCGCGCCGGCCCGGCCTGGAAGTCTTTGAACAGGCCGTGCGCAACGCGACGCCCATCCTGGAGGTCAAGCCCCGCCGCGTTGGTGGCGCCACCTACCAGGTGCCTGTCGAAGTGCGAGCCGATCGCCGCGTCTCCCTGGCCATTCGCTGGCTCGTCGGTGCGTCCCGCAAGCGCTCCGGCAAGACCATGGCCGAGAAGCTGGCCAGCGAGCTAATGGACGCCGCCAACAACACCGGCACGACCATCAAGCGACGAGAAGACACACACAAGATGGCGGAGGCAAACCGGGCGTTTGCTCACTATCGTTGGTAGTAGCGAGATCCGGCCCCAACGATCCGCTCCGGCTCAGGCACTAGACAGCGGCTGTCAGGAACCTTTCCATGTCCAGAGAATATCCCATCGAGCGCATACGCAACATCGGCATCATTGCTCACATCGATGCGGGCAAAACGACGACGACGGAGCGTATCCTTTTTTACACCGGGCGGACGCATCGCATGGGAAACGTGGACGATGGAACTACGGTTACCGACTGGATGGAACAGGAGCGGGAGCGGGGCATCACCATCACTTCTGCTGCCGTCACCTGTTTCTGGCGTAACTGCCAGATTAACATCGTAGATACACCCGGGCACATCGACTTTACAGCCGAAGTACAGCGCAGCCTGCGCGTGCTGGACGGGGGCGTGGTCGTCTTTGACGCCGTCTCCGGCGTGGAGCCCCAGTCGGAGACGGTCTGGCGCCAGGCCGATCGCTATCACGTCCCGCGCATCTGCTTCGTGAACAAGATGGACCGCCTCGGCGCCGACTTCTGGCACACGGTGGACATGATCCGCGAGCAGTTGGCCGCCAGCCCGGTGCCGATCCAGATACCCATCGGCAGCGAGGATCGCTTTCGAGGCCTGGTTGATCTGTTCACCATGCAGGCCATCCTCTACACCGACGACCTGGGGTCGGTCCAGGAGACCACCGCCATCCCCGCGGACCTGGTGCCCTTTGCCGAGGAACAGCGGGAGCACATGGTGGAAAAGATCGCCGAGTGCGATGACGCCCTCATGGAAAAGTACCTGGAGGGCGCCCCCATCTCTCCCGACGAGCTGCGGCAAGGGCTGCGCGGGGCGACCCTGCGTGGAGAGCTGGTGCCCGTGCTGTGCGGGTCGGCGCTGCGCAACAAGGGCGTGCAACCTGTCCTGGATGCCATCGTGGACTATTTGCCCGCTCCTCCCGACGTTCCCCCCGTGGTCGGCATTAACCCCCGGACGAACACCGAGTGGAAGGCATTTGCCGACGTGTCGCGGCCCTTTGCCGCCCTGGCTTTCAAAGTTGTATCGGACCCCTACGTTGGACGACTGGTGTACGTGCGGGTCTATTCGGGGCGGCTGAACGCCGGCAGCACGGTCCTTAACACGGTCAAGGGGCAGAAGGAGCGCGTGGGCAAGCTGCTGCGCATGTATGCCAACCGCCGCGAAGAGGTGTCGGCCATCGAGGCAGGGGACATTGCTGCTGCCGTGGGCCTGAAGAATACCTTCACCGGCGAGACCCTGTCGGACTTTAATCAGCAGGTCATCCTGGAGTCCATCAAGTTCCCGGAGCCCGTGATCGACGTGGCCATCGAGCCCCGAACCCAGGCCGACCAGGACAAGCTGAACGAAGCGTTGCAGCGGCTGGCGGAGGAGGACCCGACGTTTCAGGTGCGGACCGACGAGCAGACGGGGCAACTGATCATCGGTGGGATGGGCGAGCTGCACCTTGAGGTCCTGGTGGACCGCATGTTGCGCGAGTTCCACGTGATGGCCAACGTGGGCAAGCCACAGGTGGCCTACCGGGAAACCATCACAGAAAAGGTCGAGAGCGTGGGCGAGTTTGCCCGCCAGTTTGGCGCGCGGAACCAGTATGCCCGGGTTGTGTTGATGCTCGAGCCCCTGCCCGCAGGCACCGGGTTCGAGTTTGTTCACAAGACGAAAGATTCGGTCCTGCCCAGGCAGTTCCTGCCCGGCGTGGAACAGGGTGTGCGCGAGTCGCTGGACAGCGGGCCCATCGCCGGCTACACCATGGTGGACTTTCGGGCGACGCTCGTCGACGCCACCTACGACGAAGAAGAATCGTCAGAGATGGCGTTCAAAATCGCGGCCTCGATGGCGCTGCGCAGCGGCCTGGAGCGCGCCAAGCCGGTTCTGTTGGAGCCCATCATGAAGGTCGAATCGGTGGGCCCCGACGAATTCAGCGGGGCGCTCATCGGCGACCTGAGCGCGCGGGGTGGGCAGATCGAGGGCCTGCAGGCCCGTGGTACCGGGATGCAGGCAGTGCGGGCCATGGTACCCCTTGCCCAGATGTTTGGCTATGCCACGCACCTGCGCTCGATGACCCAGGGCCGGGGCACCTTTACCATGGAATTCGATCATTACGACGTCGTATCAGCGGACGTGCTGGAACAGATCACAATGGGCGGCAGAAGGTAAAAGCCAACCCAGCAAGTGAATTTGCACGTTGATTCTTTTTGTTGTAGAATGGTCAGGTTTGTGATCTGACTAGCGTCCAGGCCAGATAGAAGAAGGAGAGGAATCGTCATGGGGAAGCAAAAGTTCGAGCGAACCAAGCCACACGTGAACGTGGGGACGATTGGCCACATTGACCATGGCAAGACGACCCTGACGGCTGCCATTACCAAGGTGCTGTCGATGCGGGGGCAGGCCAATTTTCGTTCCTTTGATAGTATTGACAACGCGCCGGAA
>DAOUHB010000152.1:0-38379 GCA_034428935.1 Anaerolineae bacterium
TGCCCGCGCCGCGGCGACGGCGGCGCGGCGGTCGCTGCCTGGTCGTCCTGATCCTGTTGCTGTTGGCGGCGCTCCTGGCGGCCGCGGGCTTCCTCCTGGCGTGGTCCGGCGACCTGCGCCTTCCGAATTGGCTGCCCACCATCTGGGGCGGCGTGGGACAGGCCACGGACGTGGCGGCCGGGCCGACGGCCACCGAACCGCTGCCCCTGGCGACCTTTACCGTGGAGCCAGGCCCTGCTCCGACGGAGGCTCCCACGCAGACACCCGAGCCCACGCCGACGGAGGCTCCCACGGCGACCCTCGAGCCGCCGTCTCCAACCCCGCCCCAGGCGCGCTGGGAGGTCGAGATCGTCGTCAACGACGACAGATTCTTGTTCCTCATCAACCGCCGCGGGGCGCCCCTGCCCCTGGCCAGCGTGCGCCTGATGGGTGCCGAGGGACGGACCATCGACGGCGTCGAGTGGGGCGTCGAGAGCCTGGCCGAGGGTCAATGCGTCCTGGCCATCAAGGCGTCGAGTGATTCGGCCATAGAGCAGTTGCCTGCTTGCGAGCTCCTGGGCCAGGGCCTGCGCTACCGTCCCAACCAGGTCGTCTGGGCGTCCGAGTTCGCCGTCTTTTTCGAGGGGCAGCACCTCACCACCTGCGACAGAACAGGCTGCCAGTTCCAGATCTTCTAGAGCCGATTTTTGCCTTTCGCTGTGTTCTCTGTTATACTTGCGCCGGGTGAAGGCAACTGCAAGGTTGCAGACCAGGTCACCGCCTGACCGCATTGCCCGGCCGGGCCCAGCACCGCCAACTCGGCCAACTCTACCAACGAAGAAGCGACAAAGACAATATCCAGCCAAACCATCCCCACCGCATGGTGGGACGGCTTTGTGTTATCATAAGGCCGGGAAGAGCGACCGGGAAGCTCGTTCTCGGCGGTTGCCTTGCAGCGCGGCTGGAACGCGACGACCCATCGGAGGAAAGATCGCACATGGCGTGGAAAGTAGACCGGGAGAACTCGAGGATCGCGTTTGCCGTCAAGCATCTGCGCCTGACCACGGTGCGAGGCCGTTTCCTTCGTTTTGCCGGCTTTGTTCACATCGACGAGGAAAACCCCCAGAAGTCCCTGGTCGAGGGCACCGTGGACGCGGCCAGCGTCAAGACCGGCATCGGACCCCGCGACCAGAGCCTCAGGGCGCCGGGGTTTTTCAACGTGGGGCGTTTTCCAAAGATGACCTTCCGCAGTACCCACATTGGCCCCTTCGAGGGCAACCGTTTTCCCGTCTATGGTGAGCTGACCATCCGCGACGTCACGCGGGAGGAGCGGTTTGACGTGGTGGACAAGGGCGAGCTGCCGGCCGAGGGCGGGCAGCGCCGCTGGGCCTTTGAGGCGCGGATCACGCTGAACCGCAAGGACTATGGCCTGAAGTGGAACCCCCTCCTGGAGGCGGGGGGTCTGCTGGTGGGCGACGAGGTGGAGGGCCTGGCCGAAATCCAGGTCGTCCAGGAATAGCGACCCGGCCCCCCAGCCCGGCACGGGCAGGTGAGGGGGCCGAACGTGCAGTCTCGAACAAACGGAGTTGCAATGTCAGGCAAGGGAAAGACTCGACTAGTTGGCCTGGGGAAGGTGCTGACCATCGTCGTGCCCCTGGTTCTGCTGATCCCCCTCGCCCTCCTGCTCCAGGGCGAGGTGACGGCGCAGAATCAGTTCCGAGAGATGATCGAGTTCAACCACTCGCGGCACGTGGACGCCGGGGTGCAATGCCTCTTCTGCCACCCCGGCGCGATGAACGGGCAGGTCGCCGGCATCCCCTCGGTTCAGAAGTGCATGGGCTGCCACCAGAGCATCCAGGTGACCACCGAGGCGGGCCAGGGCCGCGTGGACACGCTGGTGCGCTACTGGGAAGCTGGCCAGCCCCTCCTGTGGCCCAGCATCGTGGACCTGCCCGATTTTGTCTACTTTGCCCACCGGCCCCACATTGCCGCGGGCAAGAGCTGCGAAGAGTGCCACGGCGACGTCAGCCAGATGGTCATGGCCCGCGAGGTCAAACGCATCAACATGGGCTTTTGCCTGAACAACTGCCATCGCCACCAGGACCCGGCCAGGCGCGAGCGCCTGATGGCGTGTGCCACCTGCCATCAATAGGCCAGGAGGAGCGAGAGACGAACCATGCCAAAACGATTGAGCCGTCGACAATTCCTCCAGGTTGGGGCGCTGACCACGGCTGCGTGGGCCGTCAGCGGCTGCACCGTCAACCTTCAGCAGCGGGAATACCTGGAGTCGTACGTCCAGCCGCCGGAGGAGGGCTTGCCGGGCCAGAGCCTGTGGTACGCCACCACCTGCCGCGGGTGCCAGGCCGGATGCGGCATCATCGTCCGCGTCAGCGAGGGGCGGGCGCGTAAAATCGAGGGCAACCCGCAGCATCCCGTCAACCGCGGCAAGCTGTGCGCCCGGGGGCAGGCCATCCTGCAAGAGCTGTACGACCCCGACCGCCTGCCGGGCGCGGTCCGCCAGGTGGAGCGGGGCAGCCAGCAGTTCGAGCCCGTCTACTGGGAGATTGCCATCCCGGAGCTCGTCGCCCAGTTGCGCGACACCGATCCGGGGGGCATCGCCTTCCTGGGCGGCAGCGTGTCGACCCACCTGTGGAACGTGGTCAACCGTTTCAGCCAGGCGTTGAGCACCCGGCCGCCCGTGATCTATGGCCTGGGGCAGAGCCTGTCGGGCGAGGCGGCCCTGGCGTCGAGCAGCGACGAATTGTTCGGCGCGCCCGACGTGCCCTACTACGACGTCGCCAACGCCGAGATCGTCTATTCCTTCGGGGCCAACTTCCTGGAGACCTGGGTCTCGCCGGTGCTGTACAGCCGGGCCTACGGCGAAAAGCGCCGGGGCGACCTGGGCCAGCGGGGGCTGTTGGCCCAGTTCGAGTCGCGCCTGTCCAGCACCGCCACCTCGGCCGACGAGTGGATTCCCATCCGGCCCGGGACGGAGGGCCTGGCGGCCCTTGGCCTGGGCAGGCTCCTCGTCGACGGGGGGCTCATGGACGCCGGTGCCGAGTTCGCGTCGCTGTACGACGGCGTGAACATGAACGAGGTGGTCGAGGTCACGGGCGTGTCCATCGAGAGGCTGCAGCGCCTGGCGCGCATCTTTGCCAGCGTGCCCAACGTCCTGGCCATCCCGGGCAGCACCATCGCCGCCCGCGAGGGAGGAGCGGCGGCCATGGCCGCCGTGCAATCGCTGAATCTCCTGGCGGGGCGCCTGGGCCAGCCGGGCGGCGTATACCTGCCGCCCCTGCCGCCGGGCGACGATTTTGCCCCCGCCCCCCTGTCCACCTACGCCGACGTGGAGGCCCTCATCGCCGACATGGCCGCCGGGCGGGTGCAGGTCCTCATGGTGCACGGCACGAACCCCGCCTTTGAGCTGCCGGCCAGCAGCGGCTTTGTGGAGGCGCTGCAGAACGTGCGCCTGGTCGTCTCCTTCAGCCCGACCGTGGACGAGACGGCCGCCCTGGCGGACCTCATCCTGCCCGACCACACGGCGCTCGAAGCCTGGGGCTACCACGTGCCCGTCGTGGCCGACCGGACGGTGGTCAGCAGCCAGCAGCCCATCATCCGCCCCCGGCACCAGACGCGGGCCACCGCCGACGTTTTCCTGGCCGTGGCGGCCGAGCTGGGGGGCGAGCTGGGCCAGGCGCTCCCGTGGGCCAACGAGGTCGAGCTGCTGACCGAGACCCTGGCGCCGTTTGGAGAGGGCGCTGCCACGCCCCAGGCCTTCTGGGCCGACTGGCGGCGCCGGGGCGGCTACTGGACCGACGCCCCCGAGCTGCGCGCGCCGGCGCTGGCCAGCGCCCCGGCCGGCCCCCTGGCGGTCAGCTTGCCGGCGGCCGCCGGGCAAGAGTTTCCCTTTGACCTGCACCTCTATCCCTCGGTCCTCCTCTTTGACGGCCGCGGCGCCAACAAGCCGTGGCTGCAAGAGACCCCCGACCCCATGACGACGCTCATGTGGCAGACCTGGATCGAGGTCTATCCCGAGGATGCCCACGAGCTGGGGCTGGAGGACGGCGACGTGGTGCGCGTCATCTCGCCGGCAGGCGAGGTGGAGGCCCTGGTGTATCGCTTCCCGGCGATGTCCCGGGGGGTCGTGGCCATGCCCATCGGGCGGGGCCACGAGCATTACGGCCGCTTTGCCAAGGACATGGGCACCAATCCGCTCCGGCTGCTGGCCTCGGCCGCCGCCGAGAGCGGCGCCCTGACCTGGGCCTCGACGCGCGTGCGCCTGGAGCCCACCGGCCGGCGCGAGGACCTCTCTCGCTTCGAGAACCCGGAAGGCGTAGAGTACCTGTTGGAGGAGCACTAGGCGATGTCGGAAGAGCAAGCACAAGACAAGTACCACTGGGGCATGGCCATCGACCTGG
Organism: Anaerolineae bacterium; assembly: GCA_034428935.1. Classification (GTDB taxonomy): domain Bacteria; phylum Chloroflexota; class Anaerolineae; order JAAYZQ01; family JAAYZQ01; genus JAAYZQ01. The sequence continues at coordinate 4,398 of DAOUHB010000152.1, forward strand.
ACCTCTGCACCGGCTGCCAGGCCTGTGTCGTGGCCTGCCACGCCGAGAACAACGTGGCCTTCGTCGGCCTGGTGGAGACCATCCGCAACCGGGCCATGCACTGGATCTGGATCGAGCGCTACTGGCAGCAGCACCCCGACCAGGTGACGGCCAGCTTCCGGCCCATGCTGTGCCAGCACTGCCAGACGGCGCCCTGCGAGCCGGTGTGCCCCATGTATGCCACCTACCACGACACCAACGACGGGCTCAACGTCCAGGTCTATAACCGCTGTGTCGGCATCCGCTACTGCGGCATCAACTGTCCCTACAAGGTGCGCTATTTCAACTGGTTCGACCCGTACTTCCCGGAGCCCCTGAACGAGCAGCTCAACCCCGACGTCACTGTGCGGCGTCGGGGCATCATGGAAAAGTGTACCTTTTGCGTGCAGCGCCTTCGCCGCGCCCGGGAAGAGGCCCGCGCCGAGGGCATCGAGTTCGACACCGAGGCGGTCAAGCCGGCGTGCGTGCAGACCTGCCCCACGGATGCGCTGGTCTTTGGCAACCTGGACGATCCGGAGAGCCAGGTATCGCGGCTCTTTCGCAGTCCCCGGGCCGACTTTTTTCTCGCCGACCTGGGGACCAACCCATCCGTGGCGTACCTGAAGCGAGGCGAGTCCAATGTCCGTACTGAGTAGAGCGAGACGCTGGGCGGAAGGGGTAGCCCCGGCCGAGCCCCACGAAATCGATCACACCGAGTCGCTGGTGCACGACCCGCGGCCCAGGGAAGAGATGAACCAGATGGTCCTCGACGCCATGATGAACACCGGACGCGAGTTCCGCGTGGTCATGGGCATCCTCTTTGCCCTGGTCCTGGGCGCCTTTATCACTGTCTGGTTGTACATGATCGTCAGTGGCATGGGCGTCACCGGGCTGCGCCGGCCCAACTACTGGGGCGTCTTTATTGCCAGCTTTATCTTCTGGATCGGCATCAGCCACGCCGGCACGTTCATCTCGGCCATCCTGCGCATCTTTGGCGCCGAGTACCGGCGGCCCATCACCCGGGCGGCCGAGATGATGACCTCGACCTCCCTCATCGTGGGCGCTTCCTTCCTGGGCATCCACGTCGGCCGGGTGTGGGTCTCTTACTGGATCGCCCCCTACCCCAACCAGCGGGGCCTGTGGCCCAACTACCACTCGCCGTTTCTGTGGGACGAGATGGCCATCGTGACCTACCTGGTGGGCAGCTCGCTTTACCTCTTCTTGCCGCTGATCCCCGACCTGGCCATGGCCCGGGACCGGATCGCCGCCGGGTGGCGCCACAAGCTGTACAGCGCGCTGTCGCTGGGCTGGCGCGGCACCGAAGAACAGTGGCGCCATTTGAACGCGGCCATCAAGATCTTTTCCATCGTCATCATCCCGGTCATGTTCTCGGTGCACACCATCGTCTCCTGGGACCTGGCCATGACCAAGGCCATCGGCTGGCGCAGCTCGATCTTTGCCCCCTACTTTATCGTCGGCGCCGTCTACTCGGGGCTCTCGGCGGCGGTCACGGTGTTGATCATTGCCCGGTCGAGCATGAAGCTGCACTATTTCATCCGCCAGGAGCACCTCGACGGGCTGGTGAGGCTGGTGTTCATCTTTTCCTTCGTGTGGCTCTACTTTTTCTTTGCCGACTTTCTCATGGAGTGGTACGCCGGCGACGCGGCCGGGCACACCCTCATCGAGCTTCAGACCCGGGGCGAGATGGCTCCCTTCTGGTACACGATGCTGTTCTTTAACGTGGTCGTGCCCTGGCTGACGCTGTGGAACAGGCGCATACGGCGCTCCATCCCGGCGTTGCTGCTCATCACCATCGGGATCAACGTCGGCATGTACCTGGAGCGCTATATCATCGTCACCGGCTTTCTGCGGCGCAACCACGTGCCCTTTAACTGGGGTGGCTATACGCCGTCCATCGTGGAAATCTCGCTGATCATAGGCTCGCTGTGCACCTTCCTGCTGTTTTACGGGGTGCTGTCGCGCCTGATCCCCATCATCCCCGTCTGGGAGGTGTTCGAGGGGCAACTGGCCCACACCCTCCGCCGGGTGGGCAAGGCGCGGGTGTCCAGCGTCGCCGAGCTGGAAGAATAGGGTAGGAACCGAGGTGTCAGGAGGCAAAACGTCCATGGCCGACACATCTCTTGTTATGGGCTCATTCCGGGACATCGATCCAACCGTCGAAGCGCTGGATCGCTTGCACGAGCTGGGCATTCCCGAGGAGAATATCAGCGTCCTGTCGCACATCTCGCTCTCCGAGCGGGTGCTGGGGCGGCCCCACCGTCGCACGTGGCTGCCCGCCATCGCCCTGGTGAGCGCCGCCCTGGGCCTGCTCATCGGGCTCTTTTTCGTGGGGATCACCCCCAACCTGTACGTCATCCGCGTGGGCGGCCAGCCCATCGTGCCCTTTCCGCCGACCGCTCTGCTGCTGTACGAGTTTACCATGCTGGCCCTCATCCTGGGCACGTTTGGCAGCTTCCTGGTGTTGAGCCGCTTCCCCGACCACCGGCCCGAGCCGTACGACCCGGAGCTGAACACCGGGCGCATCGGCCTGGTGGTCGAGACGCCCGACGACCTGCGCGAGGACGTGGTCGCCGCCCTGGACGCGCTGGGTGCCGAGGACATCGGCGAGCCAGAACGGAGGAGCCTATGATCCGCCGCTTTATCCCCCTCATCGTGCTCGTGTTGGCCGTCGTTCTGCTGCTCTTGTTCGTCTACGAGATCATTGCCGTGGATTGGAAGAGCTTCATGGAGGATCAGCCGTCCATCGTCTACCAGGAACCGCCGCGCCGGCTGGCGGCCGACGAGGCGGTGCCCATCTCTCGCCCGGCGTGGCACGACGTGCCGGCCAACCTGGCCAACCCGGTGCCGGCCGACGAGGTCTCGCTGGAGCGGGGTGCCTTGCTCTATGACGTGCACTGCTCCGTCTGCCACGGCGCCCAGGGGCAGGCCGACGGTCCCGTCACCGCGTTCTGGCGCGCGGATGCCCGCCAGCCGGCGAACCTGACCGAGGCGCGCATCGCCCAATATCCCGACGCGGGGCTCTACCAGGTGATCACCCAGGGCATCGGGGCCATGCCCCCGCTGCGCGAGAACGTCGACGAGCGGCAGACCTGGGACATTGTCAACTATGTGCATACTCTGCAACCCTGATGGACCGAAAGGAACCTGGCTCATGAAGAAAACCCTGGCTCTTGCCATGTTCATAGTCATCTTTGTGGCCGGCTGCAGCCCGCAACCGCTGCCCGACGCGCCGACCCCCATCCGCACCCTCTACCCCGCCACGCTGCCGGCGGTCGTCACCCAGCCGCCCGCGGGCACCCAGGTGGCCGGGGGCGAAGGCACGGCGGTGCCGGGGGAGACGGGCGCCGCCGTCGATCCGGTGGTGCAGGCGGGCGAGCAGGTTTTTGAGACGAACTGCGCCGTGTGCCACAACCTGACGGCCGAAGCCAAGGTGGGGCCCGGCCTCGCCGGCCTCTTTGCGCGGGACCAGTTGCCCAGCGGCGACCCGGTCACCGACGAGAACCTGCGCGTGTGGATTACCAACGGCGGCGGGGCCATGCCGCCCGTGCCCCTGCCCGAGGACGAGCTGACCCAGGTGATCGCCTTTCTGCGCGAAGCGACCCAATAACGGACACTAGCAGGGACGTCGAACTACCGTGGCAGCCGTTGGCCAAAACCAAAGAATGAGCTTGTGGGCTCTCGTCGTGCACCTCAGGCCCCACTGGCAGGTGATGCTCATGCCCCTGTTCCTGTGGGGCTTTGTCCTGGCCGGGGGCGAAGAGGCCGTCCATCTCATCGACGCCCGCTTCTGGCTCGTCTTTTTCGTGGTGCACATCCTGTTCTACGGCGGGTCCACGGCCCTCAACTCCTATTACGACCGCGACGAGGGGCCGGTGGGCGGCTTGTGGAACCCGCCCAAGGTGACCCGCCAGCTCTGGACTTTTGCCGTAGGCGTGCAGGTGCTGGGGCTGATCGTCATGTTTTTCGTCAGCCTGCCCCTCTTTGTCCTGTCGCTCGTCATGGGCGCGGTAAGCACAGCCTACTCGCACCCTGTCACGCGGCTCAAGGCGCGGCCCTGGGCCAGCCTGCTCCTGGTCAGCATCTTCCAGGGCATGGGCGGCACGACGGCGGGCTGGCTGTTCGTCCACGATAGCTGGAGCAGCCTCCTGGCCCTCAAGCCCCTGGCCGGGCTGCTGTCGGCGGCCCTGGTCATCACCGGTTTCTATCCCCTGACGCAGGTCTACCAGCGGGCGGAGGACCGAAGGCAGGGGGTCATCTCCTTTGCCGTGCACGCCGGCGAGGGGACCTTTGCCGTGGCCATCGCCTGCCTGCTGGCGGGGGCCGCGGTCATGGCCGCCCTCTGCTGGCAGTACCTGGGCCGCCTGGAGGCCGTCCTCGTCGGCCTGTCGCTCGTGGGCCAGGCGGGGCTGGTGGGCCTGTGGTGGCGCGAGTACGACGACGATCAGGTGCAGCGCAACTACCGGTGGATGATGCGCCTGGGCTACCTGATGACCGCCGGATTCCTGGGATTTATCACCTGGCAGTTGCTGCAGGGGCTGTAGCGACGCCGGGCGGGGCTGGAAAGAAGTGCGAACCATGTCTGGATCTGGACGGGCTCGGTGGGATGCCGACGTGATCGTCGTGGGCGGCGGGGTTGCCGGGTCGAGCGCCGCCCTCCTCCTGGGCCGGGAGGGCTTCCGGGTGCTCCTCGTCGACCGGGCCACCTTTCCGCGGCACAAGACCTGTGGCGAGGGCATCATGCCCGAGGGCGTGGCCATCCTGGAGTCGCTGGGCCTCATGGACGGTATGCTGGCCGCCGGCGCCGGGCTGGCCCGTGGCCTGCGCTTTCGCAGCCACGATGGCACCTGGGCCCAGGCCGACTTTCCGCCCGCCGGCGGGAAGCCGGCCTGCAGCGTCGTCATCCGCCGCTACGAGCTGGACCACCTGCTCCTGCAGCGGGCCGCGGCCCTGTCCAACGTCACCGTGCGGGAGGGCTTTACGGTGAGCGAGGCGGTCTACGAGGACGGGGCCATTCGGGGGGTCACCGGGCGGGCCACCGGCCGCCTGTCGAGCCCGGAAACCCTGCGCGCGCCCCTGACCCTGGCGGCCGACGGCATGCACAGCAAGTTTCACAACCGCTACGGCATCGAGAAGACCGTTCTGAAGCGGCAGCGCTGGGGCATCGCCGGGCACCTGCGGGGCGTCGACGGGACCGAGCCCTACATCGAGGTCTTTTTTCAGGAGGGCAACGAGATCTATGCGGCGCCCCTGGCCGGCGACCTGGTCCTGGTGGCCATCCTGGTGGAAAAGGAAGGCATGGGCGCCTTCCAGGGCCACCTGGCCGAGGCCTACCACCGCTTCTTGCGAGCCGCGCCGGGGCTGGCCGAGCGCATCCGCGACAGCGAGGTGCTGCCGCCCGTGGCGGCCCGCGGCCCCCTGGGCTTTCGCGTCGATCCCGTCCACCGGCCGGGCCTGCTCCTGGTGGGCGACAGCGCCGGCTTTCTCGATCCCATCACCGGCGAGGGGATGACCCTGGCCCTCAAGAGCGTCCAGGCCGCCGTGCCCATCGTGCGCCGCGCCCTGGAGACGGGCGACGCGAGCGACGCCGCCCTGGCGCCCTATGCCGCCGAGCGGGCGCGCATCACCCACGACGTCTACAAGCTGACCCAGCTCATGCTGGACGTGTCGCGCTACCCGGCCCTGGCCAACCGCGCCGTGGCCCGCCTGTCGCGCGACACGGTGCTCTTCCAGAAGCTGCTGGGCATTGTCACCGGCACCAGCCGCTATCGCGATCTTGCACTGCGGGATCGCCTGGCCCTGGGGCTGGGCTGAGGGAGAAGCCATGCTCAGACAGCGAGCCCGGGGGCCGGAGTGGCTGGACGAGGACGATCTGCGGCCGGAGGTGGTGCACCAGACCTTTGAGATGCTGCCCACGGTGAACCGCCTGTTCGGCGGGGTGCGGCCGGCCCTCTCGTTTTTCCGGCGGGAGAGCCGCGCCTGGGCTCCCGGCCAGGCGGTGACCATCCTCGACGCCGGCTGCGGCATCGGTGACGTGGCCGTGGCCCTGGTCCGCTGGGGGCGGCGGGCGGGCTATCGGCTCCAGATCCATGGCATCGACCGGCATGGCCTCATCGTGGACCTGGCCCGGGAGAACTGCAAGGACTATCCCGAGATCGAGATCTCGTGCGCCGACGTCCTCGCCCTGCAGGGCCGGTCCTACGATTACGTCCACGCCTCGCAGTTCGTGCACCACTTTCCCGACGAGGAGGTGGTGCCTTTGCTGCGGCATATGCTCGGGCTGTGCCGGAACAAGGTGGTCGTCAACGACCTGGTGCGCGCGCCCCTGGCCTACGCGGCCACCTGGATCTTTACCCTCACGACGTCACCGGTCTTTCGCCACGACGCCCGCATCTCGGTCAAGCGCGGCTTTCGCCTCGACGAGCTGTCCAGGCTGTTGCGCGCCGGCGGCCTGCAACGCTTTACCCTCGAAACCCACTTTTTCTACCGCTTCCTGCTCATCCTGGACACGTAGGGGCGACCCTCGCGGTCGTCCCGGCCCGCGGTCGCCCGGTCAGGCCAGCAGCCCGGCGATCCCCAGCGCTTCCAGGCGCTGCCGCGTCGGCTCGCCCGTCTCCGGGTCCCAGCCCATCCTCTCGTAAAAGCGGCGCAGGAACCAGGCAAAATCCTGGTCGCTGATGCCGCTGCCCTCCAGGGGGCCGGCCTCGAAGGCGGTCATGACCCGGCGGGGCAGCCGGTCCTCCTCCGCGCCCGAGCCCTCCCGCAGGTTCAGCAGGCGAGAGAGGGTCTGCGCCCGCTCGCCGATGGCCAGGATGTCGTGGATGCCATACTCGACGCCGGTCACCCCCGACATGGCCTCGGCCATCTGGGCGTAATCGTAGCAGTAGAACTGGCAGATGAGGGCGCAGTCCAGGAAGTGTGACCAGTTGAGCTCGTGGTAAAAGACCACGGACTTGTTCTCGTCCAGCTCCGCCCGGGCCAGGGGCGGCAGGGGCTCGGTCAGGGCGCTGTTGACCCGGCGCATGCCCGCGGGGCGCAGGTAGGCCGTGTCGTGCATGTTCATCTGGTGGTCGGCCCCCACGGGCGCCACGGCATAGCCGACGCCCATGGCGGGCTTCAGGCGGGGCTCGTGCATGGGCAGCTCCTGGCGGCGCACGGTGACGTTGAACGGCTCGGCGGCCGGACCGATGCGGGCGGCCATGCGGGCCACCCCCTCGGCCAAAAAGTCGCCAAAGCCCTGGCGCCCGGCTATCATCTCCACGCTGCGGACCAGCAGCGCCCCATCTCCCCAGCGATAGTCCAGCCCGCCGGTGTCGGCCGTGGTCAGCAGGCCGTTCTCAAAGCACTCCATGGCAAAGGCGATGCTCATCCCCGTGGAGATGGCGTCCAGGCCGTAGGCGTTGGCCAGCTCGTTGGCCTTGAGGACGGCCAGGTTGTCCTCCACGCCGCACGAGGAGCCAAAGGCGCCCATGGCCTCGTACTCGGCGCCGCCGTAGACGGGGTCCAGGCGCCGGTACGGGTCCGGGTCCTCGTTCTGAAAGACCTGCTTGCAGGCCACGGGGCAGCCGTGGCAGGTGTCCCTGCCCTTCAGGAACATGGCATAGTTGCGCTCGCCGCTCAACAACTCGGGATGTTCGAATACGGCCACGCCGAAATTGCGGGTAGGCAGCCCACCCACGGCCGCGAGGCCCGTCAGGCCGTCCTGGGTGCCGCGGCCGGTGGGCGAGGTGGCCCAGGCCATCTCCTTGCGATAGTTCTCGCCCAGCCAGCGGGCCACGGCGGTCACCCGCTTGCGGTCGGCGATGGGCACGTTGCGGGTACCGCGCACGGCCACGGCCTTCAGGTTCTTGGAGCCCATGACGGCGCCCAGGCCGTTGCGCCCCGCCGCGCGGTTGACGTCGTGCATGATGGCCGCGTAGCGCACCCCGTTCTCGCCCGCGGGCCCGATCTGGGCGACGCGCACCTTGTCACCCAGCTCCTGGCGGATGGCCGCCTGGGCCGGGCCTGTGGCCAGGCCCCACAGGCCCTCGGCGGGCCGGATCTCGGCCTCGCCGTCGTGGATCCAGAGGTACACGGGTGACGCGGCCCGGCCGCTGACGACCAGGGCGTCGAACCCGGTGCGCTTGAACTCGTGTCCCCACCAGCCGCCCACCTCGGAGCTGCCCAGGACGCCGGTGAGGGGCGACTTGCCGCCGACGCCGTGGCGGCCGGCCCCCGGGAAGTTGGTGCCCTGCATGACGCCGGGCGCAAAGATGAGAAGGTTCTCGGGGCCGAGGGGATCCGCCCCCGGGGGCAGGTCGCGCAGCAGCAGGTAGGCCACCAGCGCCCGGCCGCCGGCCAGCAGGCGATAGACCTCGTCGGGCAGGGATTCCACCTGAATCCGGCCCGCGGTCAAGTCGACGTGCAGCAGTTTGCCATGAGTTCCACCGATCATCTGAGTGCTCCTTTCCGAATCGCCGGGCGCCTGCCCGGCCCCCCCGGGGACCGCCGAGCGCCTGCTCGGCCCTCCCCCGGGCTCGCCGAGCGCCTGCTCGGCCCTCCCCTCACCAACCCTGCGCCTGGCGCGTGAGCCACAGGAGCAGGCCAATGACCAGGACAAAGATGCCGTCGGCGGCGAGGGTGAGGGCAAAGGCCGAGGCCAGGTAGCCTGCCACGCCGCCCACGGCCTGCACCGCCTCGCGGGGGATGGATGGGATGCCGTTGACCAGGATCAGGACGGCTGCCAGGATGCCCAGGAAGATGAGCACCGGGCGGACGGTCGACATGTCCGACTCGCTGGGCAGCATGGCGTTCGAGATGGCAAAGATCAGGTAGAGCCACAGCCAGAAGTCGGCCACCCGAACCATTTCGCCCAGGGCCTCGCCCAGGCCCTCCCACGCACCGGCCAGCAGCAGGGCCACGACCTCGTCCAGCCCGAGGACCAGCCTGCCGATGAGGAGGATGACGGCGGTGGCACCCAGGAGGGGCGCCACGCCGATGAGGCTGGCCCGCAGGGGGTCGACCTTGCCGACGCGCACGGACCCGAGGGAGACGCTGTTGCTGCCCTTGCGCACCGGCCCCAACGACAGCTTGCTGACCCTCACGCCCAGGATCGTGGCCATCAGCCAGTGGCTCAGCTCGTGGACGACGACGCCGGGCAGGACGAGGACAAAATAAACGACCAGGGCCACGGCCGGGTCCCCGGTCCAGCGCAGGCTAAGCTCCTGGAGGCTGTGGGTGATCCAGGTCTTGACCCACAGGAGGGGCAAGAGGGCCGCCGCCAGGGCAACAAAGGGCGCCCACAGGCCCGGCATCAGGCGCGCTCCGGTGCCCTATCCCGTCCCCTCACGCCCCGGGCCGTGCTTGGGAGCGAGGGGTGGGGTCCGCGCCGGCCTGGCCGGCGAGGTCGACGACGACGAGCTCCGGGCGGCAAAAAAAGCGAGCCCGGGGCGTGCCAAAGCCCTCCATCCCCAGGCCGCGGCTGACGTACAGGTGGGTGTTGCCCTCCCGGTAGTGCCCCGCTTCGTAGCGCTTGCCGTAGCGCGAGCTGGTGACGACGGCCCCGAAGCCGGGCAGGCGCCACTGGCCGCCGTGGGTGTGGCCCGCCAGGTAGAGGTCCACGCCCAGGGCCGCCGCCTCGGGCATCAGGTCCGGGGTGTGGTAGAGGAGCAGGGTCAGGGCCCCGGGGGGCGCTTTGGCCACCAGCCGGCGCAGCCGTTCCGCGTCGCCGGCCCGGTCGTGGCTGCAGGTGATGCCCATGATCCACAGGTGATAGCGGTCGGTGTGCAATTCCACGCCACAGTTCTCCAGGAGGATGATGCCCGCCGCCTCGATGATGGGGCGCAGCAGGTGGGTGCAATCTACCTCGGGCGAGCCCCAGATGCCGTAGCGCTGCCCGGGGGCCTCGAGCTGGGCCAGGAGCTCCTCCAGGTCGGCGAGGGCCTGCGGGTCCTGGTTGTAGGTGGTATTCAGGTAATCGCCGGTCAGGACCATGACGTCGGCGTCCAGTCCGGCGACGGTGTCGGGCAGCGCCCGGTCGCGGCGGGTCAGGCGCTCGACGTGCAGGTCGGAGAGCTGGACGATGCGCAGCGGGCCGCCGGGATTCGCCAGGCGGGGGGTCACGATCTCCAGCCGAGTCACCTGGAGGAGAAAGGGCTCCACGAGGGTGCCGTAGGCCGCCAGGAACCAGAGGGCGAGCTGCACGGTGCCATGCAGCGCCCAGGGCAGCGCCGCTCCCCACCGGGCCAGGAGGGCCGCCGCCACGGCCAACAGCCCGCGCAGGGCACTGAGGGCCAGGAAGGGCGGCTGGACGGGCCCGAAGGACGAGCCGCTGCGCGGCAGGAACGACAGCAGCGCCCAGTCGGCAAGGGCCATGACCAGGAGCAGGCCCGCCGTGGCCCAGCCCCAGGCCGGGCCGGCCGCGGAGGCCCAGGCCAGGCCTGCCAGGGCGGCGAGGGCCAGGGGCAACGGCGCTAGCGACCAGCGAGGCCACTTCCCGGGCTTCTCGGTGAGGAGCAGGAGTGTGTAAAACGGATTCTCGCCCAAGAACTTCATGGTAGGCAATTATATCATCGGTGCCGGGAGCAGGCAACTTGGTTGGGGTCGGGCGGCTAGAAGTCCTGGCCTTCGGGCAGGTCGCCGGGGTTGAGGCCGGCCCAGCCGCTCTCGTCGCCGGCGATCTGCACGCCGGTGTCGCGGCGGATGAGGAGGACGCTGATGATAAACAGCGCGGCGCCCACCCACTGCTGGGGAGCAAAGCGCTCGCCGAGGAGGAGAAAGGCCAGGGAGACGGCCACCAGGGGCTCGCCGAGGCCCAGGAGGGCGGTCTGGATGCCCCCCAGGCGCCGCAGCCCGGCAAAGACCAGGAGCCGGGCAATGGCCGTGGGAAAGACGGCCAGCAGCACGATGGCCAGCCAGCCGGCGGATGGGATGGTTGCGGCGGCGCCGGCCTCGCCGTAGAAGGGGATGGCCACGACGACGGCCATGGTCGACAGCCCGTAGAGCGTCACAGTGCGGGGGTCGACGTCGACCAGGGTCCACTGGCCCAGGACCAGGTGAAAGCCATAGAGGGCTCCGGCGCCGAGCATCAGCGTCACGCCCAGGGGGTCGACGAGGCCCGCCCCCTGCCAGGTGAGCAAAAAGACGCTCAGCAAGGCCAGGACCAGGCGCAGCACGGCCAGGCGGGAGACGGCGTGGCCGGCGGCCGACAGGAAGATGAACACCCAGAAGGGGTACATGGAATAGAGGAGATGGGCCACGGAGGCGTCGACGCGCGACAGGCCGTTGTAGTACAGGAGCGAGCCGATGCCGTTGGCCGCGCCCATGCCGATGCAGGCCAGGAGGTTGCCCCGGCTGATGGCCAGGTGGCGACGCCAGAAGACCAGGTAAAAGAGCCACAGCAGGCCGGCCGCCAGGGCGGTGCGCAGGGCCACGACGGACGTGGGCGAAACCCCAACCTGGTAGGCGAGCTTGCCCAGGATGGGGGCCAGCCCGGCAAAGAGGGTGGACAGCAGAGTGACGGCGATGCCCCGCCGGGTGCCGTCGCCCGGGTAGCTCATGGGCGCCGCGCTTCCAGGAACTCGACCACGCGGGCGAGCACCTCTTCCTCCGACATGTCGTCGGTGTCGAGATATAGGTCGGAATGGGCCCGCGCGTGCTCCAGGCGGGCCTTCTGCCGATCCAGGTATTCCTGGTCCCAGCCGTGGCCGGTGCGCCCCCGCCTGTGGGCCGCCTCCAGGCTCACGTCCAGGTAGATGAGCAGGTCGGGGGGGTTGATGCGCCGCCACATGTCGGGCACGTAAGAGTGGTCCTGCGCCGCCGACGAAGCATCGTAGCCCAGGCGCCGCAGGCCCGCGGCCAGAACGCTCTTTCCCGAGGCGCATGGTCCCACCACTTTGATGCGCATCGTCACAATCTTCTGGAACGATTCATCCTTCCCTGCCTTCCATGCATCTCAGGGCTTGATAGGAAAGCGCACCGACATGCGGCGCACGTCGTCGGGCCGGGCGCGGGCGACGATGGACACGACCACGACGCTCACGTCGTCGGCCGGCCGGCCCCGGTCCAGGTCCACGGCGCGGGCCAGCAGGCCGTCGGCCAGGGAACGGGCGCTGCCTTCGTCGGTGCCCGCGGCCAGGTGCTCGCGCACAAAGGCGGTGACGTCAAAGGGGCTTCCTTCGCGGTCGCCGGCAATGAGCAGCCCGTCGGTATAGACCACGACGTGCAGGTTCCGGCTGAGGGGCAGCTCGGTGATGACCGGCCGGGTGCGCAGGTGTACGCCGATGGCCTCGCTGGGCTGGTCCAGGATGCACAACGCCTGCTCGTCGCCCTCCACGAGGATGACCGGGCAGTGGCTGTTGCGCGAGACGACCAGGGTACGCGTGACGAGGTCCACGGAGATGATGTTCAGCGTGGCCGATACCTGCCCGCCGCGCATGGTGCGCAAATAGTCGTGGGCGGCCCGGGCCGCGGCGCCGTCACGCACGCCGTCGGCCAGGAGCGAGATGGCCTTGCGGGCGACGAGGTTGCTGATGGCCTTGGCCGGGCGGCCGCTCCGCTGGCCGTCGACCATCACCAGCGACAGGCCGCCGTGGGGGCGCTCGATGATCTCCACGGTGTCGCCGCTCTCGCTCATGGCATACTTGCTCACCTTGGCCACGGCCACCTGGAGCTCCAGGTCTGGTTCCTGGGTCATGTCCTCACTCATAGGGAAGTTTTCGACGGCATCACGCCGCTATTATACATCACCTGGCGCCGGCAGGCAAGAGCCGGCAACAGTTGACCACCGGCCGCTTCTCTGCTATACTTGATCCTCGCGCGAAATCCGCAACCAACTGCACCGGCCGGTGTTCTATTCAGCGAGACCGGCCGGCGACTGAGAGGTCGCCGTGGATGACATGACAGACGAATCGGCCTTGATCGAACGGGCCAAGAGCGAACCCGAGGCTTTCGGCCGGTTGTACGAACGGTACGTGGAAAAAATCTATAACTATGTATACTACCGGACGGGCAACCACCACGACGCCGAGGACTTGACGGCCAGGGTCTTTCACCAGGCCCTGAAGCACATCCCCCGCTACAAGAATCGGGGGGCTCCCTTTTCGTCCTGGCTGTACCGCATCGCCCACAACCTGGTGGCCAATTGGTATCGCGACCGGAGCCGGCGACAGGTGGTCTCGCTGGACCAGGTGGCCCAGGTGGACAGTTCGACGGACGGCGGCCCGCTGGAGCAGGTGACCCTGGGCGAAAGGCGGAGAGTGCTCCTGGCCGCCATTCAGGAGCTCCCGGCCGAGCGACAGCAGCTTCTGGCGCTCAAGTTCGTGCAACGGCTGCCCAATGCCGAGATCGGCGAGATCATGGGACGCAGCGAGGGAGCGATCAAGTCGCTATACCATCGTACCCTTCAGGCCCTGCGCGACGGGCTCCAGGGACGCCTACATTGAAGGATTGTTGAAAGGATTGGGGGAATGATCAAGGTTGCTACCGACTCGACGTGTGACCTGCCGGAAGAGTGCTATCAAGAATACGACATCACCGTCGTGCCTATCAACATCCAGTTCGGCACGGAGACGTACGAAGACGGGGTGACCATCGACCGCGCTGCCTTTTACCAGAAGATCGAGCAGACGGGCAAGCTGCCGAGCACGTCGCAGCCGTCAGCCGGGCAGTTCGAGCGCCACTACCGCAAGATGATGGCCGCCGGGGCGCAGGAGATTCTTTCCCTCCACGTGACGGCCAAGCTGAGCGGCACGTTCCAGTCGGCCGAGCTGGCCCGGGAGATGCTCGCGGGCATGGTGCGCGTGCATCCCTTCGACAGCGCCTGTGGATCGGCCGGCCTGGGCTTCATGGCCCTGGAAGCCGCGCGAATGATCCGCAAAGGGCAGGCCATGGCCGAGATCATGACCCGCATGGAGGTCCTTCGCGAGCGCATGAACATCGTCCTGGTCCTCAGGGACCTGCGTTTTGCCCAGATGAGCGGGCGCGTCGGCAGGCTGCAGAGCAGCCTGGCGTCGCTGTTGAACGTCAAGCCCATCGTCGTCCTGGAGAAGGGGGTCATTGACGTCAGCGAAAAGGTGCGCAGCCAGCGCAAGGCCCTGGAGCGCATGCTGGACATTATGGCCGAACGCGTGGGCACCCGCGATCCCGTAAACCTGGCAGTGGTGCACGCCGAGAGCCCGGAGGAGGGCAACGCCCTGCTGGAAACTGCCAGGTCGAGGTTCCGATGCCAGCAGACCTTCCTGGCCAACCTCACGACCTCGCTGGTCGTGCACTTTGGCCCGGGCACGTTGGGCCTGGTCGCCTACCGCATTTGACGGAGCGACCGGAGGAGGTATCCGTGGACAGACGCAGGGAAATCGAGACCGTGATGGCCCATACGGACTACCTGTTGGGCCTGCAGCCGCGGGGACCGAGCGGCCTCTCGCGAGAGGACCGGGTCTGGGGGCTGCTGGAGCTGGCGAGCCATCTGCAGCGCATCCTCGTGCCCGTCCAGCCCGACGCCGACTTTCGGCGGCGGCTGCACGGTGAGCTGATCCTGGCGGCCCAGGCTCGCGAGCTCGAGCCCGAGGTCAGCCGCCTGCGCCAACACCGCAAGGGAATCATCATCGGCGCGCTCCTGGGCTCTGCTGCCTCCGTGGCCGGGGTAGCCATCGCCCTGTTCGTTCGCCACCGCCACGGCGGGGGAGGGCACATAGCCGCTGCCTGACGCGAGGGCAGCACTCCAGGCGACCTTCCGAGCTGGCAGTACGGCTTTCAAGGGAAGTCGCCGCCAGTGAGGGAGGAAGCAGATCACCATGGCCAAGTACGCGAGAATAACGGGTTGGGGCATGTACGTCCCCGATCGGGTGCTGACCAACCACGACCTGGAAAAGATGGTGGACACCAGCGACGAGTGGATCCGCACCCGGACCGGGATCCAGGAGCGGCACCTATGCCGGCCGGGTGAAACGGCTTCCAGCATGTCGGTGTCGGCCGCCCGCCAGGCCCTCGCCCGGGCGCAGTTGCCCCCCTCCCAGGTGCAGTTGATCATCGTCGCCACCTCGACGCCCGATTACCTGGTTCCCTCCGTGGCGAATATCGTCCAGGAGCAACTGGGGGCGTCGGGCGCTCCGGCCTTTGGCCTGGTGGCCGGCTGCACCGGCTGGGTGTATGCCCTGGTGACGGCCAGCCAGTTCATCCAGAACGGGGCCTTTCGCAACGCCCTGGTCATCGGCACGGAGCACCTGTCCATGGGCATCGACTGGACCGACCGCAGCACGTGCGTCCTTTTTGGCGACGGCTCGGGCGCGGTGGTCCTGGAGGCCAGCGATCAGCCGACGGGGCTCCTCTCCTTCGACCTGGGCTCTGACGGATCCGGCTGGGATGCCCTCATCGTCCCGGGTTGCGGCGGGGCCAACCCTGCCAGCCAGCAGGTCATCGATCACAGGCTGCAGTACCTGCGCATGGACGGCCAGCGGGTCTTCAAGTTCGCGACGCGGGTCATGGCCGATTCGGTGGTCAAGGTCATCGCCGGGAGCGGCCTGTCGCTGGACGACGTGGCCCTCATTATCCCCCACCAGGCCAACGACCGCATCATCGAGGTGGCGCGGCGGCGGCTGGGCGCGCCGCCCGAAAAGATGATGGTCAACATCGCGTGCTACGGCAACACCTCGGCCGCCTCTATCCCCATCGCCCTGACCGAGGCGGTGGACCAGGGCCGGGTGAAGGCCGGGGACAACCTGGTGTTCACCAGCTTTGGAGCCGGGCTATCGTGGGCCTCGGCGGCGGTTCACTGGGAGCCGCAGGAGCCGGTGGGCATCCACGCCGTGGAGTGGCCCCTGCGGGAGCGGCTGGCCAGGCCGGTCAGCCGGGCGCGCACGGCCGCGTGGAGCGCGCGCGTGGGATTGGCGACCAGGATGGAAGCGATGCTGCTGCCCCTCTATGCCCGCACCAGGGGCCGCAAGCGCAAGACACGCTGACACCGGGCTTTGCTCGCCCGCCTCAGGTAAGAGGCCTCCTCCAGGCTTGGGGGAGGCCTCTTCTCTTGCAGCTCGTGCCCGCCCTTACCATCGATCCCGCCGCCGATCCGGCGGCCGCCGCTTTCGGCCGCGGTCGTCCTCCCGAAAAAAGATGTTCAGCAAGAAGCTGACGACGCTGATGAGCACGGCGCCGAGAAAGGCAGCCAAAAAGTTCTCCACGCGAAAGCCGACGCCCAACTGCCCGGCGATCCACGACGACAGCCACAGCATGAGGGCGTTGATGACCAGCGTGAAGAGCCCCAGGGTAAAGACGTTGATCAGGCAGGTCAGGAGCTTGACCAGGGGCCGGATCAGGGCGTTGACCAGCCCAAAGATGACGGCCATCACGGCCACGGCAACCCAGGCCCGATCCTCGGTCACCGAGATGCCGGGGATGAGCCAGGCCGCCAGGGCCAGGGCCACGGCGTTGACGAACCAACTGATGATCAGACGCAAGGGTATCCCTCCCTACTCCACATAGATCTCGACGCGCTCGCCCCCCTCGGCGTCTTCGACCTCGATGATCTTGCCCTGGGCTCCGGCCTTGACTTGCTCGATGATGTCGTTAAAGTCCAGGCCTTCCAACTCGGGGGCAAAGCGGGCGCCCATGCGGGTGCCGACGTCCACCAGGCTCATGGGCAGGTTGACGTTGACCTTGTTCCGGCCCGTCTCCAGGTCGGTGACGCGCACGCGGAACCAGCGGGGCGCCGTCGGGCCGCCCATGACGCTCGTCGCCGCCCTGGATCTGCGCTCCGGCTCCAGGGCGCTCAGCAGCTTGGCGCCCTCTTCGGCCGAGATCTTGCCCTCGGCCACCATGTTCAGAATCTGCATTCGCTCTTCGGTTGTTGCCATCGTTGTCCTCCTCCTGGCCGGCTGCCTGCCGGCCACAAACCATGCATTCGCCTGCCTGCCCCGGACCAGTGGACCGGGCAGCGACGATTTCGATCATCCGATATAGATTTCGACCCGCTCGCCCGTCTCGTCGTCCTGGACGTCGACCACGAGGGGCTGGCCCTCGGCGGTGCTGTGGCGCAGGGCGATGATGAGGTCGTCGACGCCGGTGTCTCGTAGCTGGGGCACAAAGGGCTGCGCCAAGCGCAGGGCCCAGGCTGCCAGGGTCAGGGGCAGCGGAAAGCTGAGGGCCATCCTGGCCCGGCTCCCCCCGCCCTCGCGGATGCGCAGGTGCAGCCAGGTGCTGCCCCGCGACCACCAGGCCAGGACCGCCAGGAGCAGGCCCAGCAACATGGGCGTCCAGCCGCAGATCAACCAGCCGCGGGCGCCGCCCGTGGCGTTGACCAGGCCCATGACGAGGCTGCCGGCGATCATCAAACCGCCGCCGGCCAGGAGCGGATAGATCCAATACCTGCCCCAGCGCGCGGCCGGGTCGGGCGTGGCTCCCGGCTCGGCCCTGGGCCCGGCATCGGGCAGGGCCGGGGCCGGCTCGGCCAGGGCCTCCAACAGCGAGGCGGCCTCGGCGGCGCTGAGCTGGCCCTCCTGGACCATCTTCAGGATGCGCAGCCGTTCCTCTTGCATCGCTCGTCCATCACCGGCCGTCATGGCGCGCCCACCTCACCGAAAGTCGCGGCGCATGGTCAACAGCGTGCGCCGCTCGCGAAAGCCGTAGGAACCGAGTACCTTGACGGCGGTCGGGTCGGTGGTGTGGAGGGTTGCCCGGACCGGGCGCTCCGGCGCGGCGGCCAGGAGGTGCAACGCCCGGCTGAGGAGGGGCATCTCCACCCGGCCGGCGTGCTCCGGGTGCACCAGGAGCGCGAGGCGGTGGGCCCGGCGGCCAAAGCTGACCGTGACCGAGGCGAGGCCCACCGGCAACTGGCCCTGGGAGCCCGCCGCCACGGCCACCAGGCGATAGGCCTTCCGGCTGGACAACATCGCGCCCATGCGGACCATCAGCCGGCTGATGGCGTCGGGCCAGTAGTTCTGCCGCTGGAGGGGCCGGATCCACTGCTGCTCCAGGGGCACAGCCTGCCGGGCCAGCTCGTAGAGCTTGTATCCCTCGTCGGCGTGTGGCGGCCGCACCTTGTAGTCCACGCTGTCGACCACGGCCACGGGCCGCAGCTCTTCGGCCCATAGATCGGTCTCGCCGCCCACCTCGCGAAAGCCCTGCTCCAGGTAGAGGTGCATCGCCGGGCGGTTGTCGCGGTGGACCTGGAGCAGGACACCCTGGGCGCCCAGCCCGGCAGCCTCGTCGGCTGCCGCCGCCGTGAGCTGGCGGCCGATGCCCTGGTTGCGGTAGTCGGGGGCCACCACGACGTTGCAGATGATGTACCACTGGCGGTTGCCCGGGGCGCGGTTGACGTTGGCGTTGCCCACCACCCGCGCGCGCGCTCCGGCGCCGGACACCTCCCAGACAAAGCCCCGGAAGGCGTCTCGAAACTCCGGATCTGCCTGTGACAGCCACCACACGAGGGGTGAGAGGCGGGCCATCCAGCGCAGCTCGCGCAGCGCGGCGCGGCCCCGCTCGTCCATGTCGGAGGCAAACGCCTCGCTTATGAGCCGGGAGACGTCGCGGAGGTCGCGGACCGGCTCGAGGGGCCGCAGGCGTCCCTGCCACGGCGGGGAGGCTTCGGTTGCAGTCGTGACAACCATCGATGCTCCAACTGTCCAGATTGGCCTATTATAGCACAGGCGGTCAAGATCGACACGTTCTGGACGCAAGATGGAGGGCGAATCGGCGCAGGCGGTGAGCATAGAACCCCTCACTCGCCGCCGGCGGAGGTCGCCGCGGCGGTGCGCGACGCCGCGGCCACAGCGTGCCCGTTCTGCTCGAGGTTGACCAGGGGACGCACGAAAAAACTGCCAATGCCTACCAGGGCAAAGACGGACCCGCCAAAGACGTACCAGGGCTGCACGCCGACCACGTCGGCGACGGGGCCGGCGATGGCCAGGCTGAGGGGCATCATGGCCGAGGCCAGGCTGAGGACCAGGGTAAAGATGCGTCCCTGCATGTCGGGCGCCACCGTAGACTGCAGGATGGCGAACAGCGGCCCGTTGATGAGGGGGTTCATGGCCCCCGCCACGAACATGCCGCCCAGCGCCAGGGGGAAGCCGTCGGACGGCGCCAGGCCGACGACGGCCGTGCCGATGCCGCCGACGACCATGGCCGACAGGGAGGTATACACCCGCCGCTTGAACCCTCCCCAGACGCTGAGGAGCAGGCCGCCGGCCAGCATGCCCACGCCCCAGGCCGACTCCAGCCAGCCCAGCTCCAGGGCGCCGCCCCCAAAGTGCGCGGTGATCAGCAGGGGCATGAGGGCAAAGCCGGGATTGACCACAAAGTTGATGATCATGCACATGACCAGGACGGCCACCAATCCGGGCCATCCCCAGGCGTAGCGCAGCCCCGCCGAAAAGTCCTGCCAGACCGTGGCCGGGCGGCTGCCCGCACCCTCGCCGGTTGTCCGGCGGGGCTGGGGGATGGCGATAAAGAGCAAGGGCAGGATGGCCATGGCCGCCGTGCCCACGTCGATGGCCATGACGCTGTGGAGCGGCAGCACGCTGATGGCGATGGCCCCCAGGGGCGGGCCGACGATGTTCAGGGCGCCCTGCATGGTCTGGTTGATGCCCGCCACGCGGGAGAGGTGCTTCTCGGGCACCATGAGGGAGGTGGAGGCCTGCATGGCCGGCCAGTGAAAGGCTTCGCCCAGAGAGCGGGCCAGCATGGCCACGTAGATGTGCCACACGGCCAGGGAGCCGCTCCAGAAGAGATAGACCAGCCCGGCCGAGACGACCGCTACAAAGCCGTCGGCCACCATCATGACCCGGCGGCGGTTCCAGCGGTCCACCAGCGCGCCGGCAAAGGGCCCCAGGACGATGCTGGGCAGGACGGCCACCAGGGTAGCCGTTGCCAGGATCGTCCCCGAGCCCGTCTCGCGGGTGAGCCACCACACGAGGGCAAACTGGACCAGGCGGCTGCCAATCATGGAAAAGGCCTGGCCCGTCCAGATGGCAAAGAATGGCACCTGCCATCGCTTTGCTACGCTTGTCGACTGCATTCCCGTCTCCCTGGCCGCCGGATGCGGCCCCTGCCCCCCGCGGATTGTGCCTCGCAAGGGGCAAGGGCGGCGCACCCGGTGCCTTTGGTACGATGCCGCTGTCTGTCAGTCCAGGGCATCGAGGAGGAGCTCGGCATCTTCGGGCGTGATCTGGCCCTGCTCCACCATGCGCAGGATGCTCAGGCGCTCCTCGTCGAGGCTGGGCGCCGCGGCGGCGGCCACGGGTCCGTCGGGCTCGCCCTCCTGCCAGTCCTCGACTTCGGCCCCGAGGCCGACCTCGACCGGCTCCTCGCCGGCCTGCCTCGCCTCACGGCGTGCCCGGCGCTCCGCCGCCTGCTGCATGCGCTCCTGCTCCCGGTCCATGCGCTCCTGCTCCCGGTCCATGCGCTCCTGGGCGCGGGCGGCTTTTTCGGCTGCCCGATCCAGGTTGCGCTGGAGCCGCTCCATGGCCCGCTCGACGGCCTGCTGTGCCTGGCTGCCATAGCGCTGCCAGTCGGTGCTCTCCAGCTTGACCCGGAGGCGCGACATGGCCGCCTCCATCTCCTGGCTCACCTGGCGGCCGATGGCCTCCAGGTCGACGGCGCGCAGGCTCTCTTCCACCTGGCGGGCGATCTCGTCGCCCAATTCGATGCGGACGTGGACGCCGGCCCCATCGCCGCCGAGGGTGATGTTGCCGCCGGCCTGGACGGCGATCTCGGCGCCGCCCTCGCCCAGCGTGCCGCTCAGGCGGCCCTCGCTCCGCTCCTCGCCGGCCAGGGGCATCGAGGACAGGATCTTGCCTCCGGCGACCAGGTTGACGTGGGCTCCGGCCTCTCCGCCCGGGCGCAGCAGGGCGTTGCCGTCGACCTGGAAGTGGTAGGTTTGCCCCCGGCCCATCTCGCCGTTGAGCAAGAGATCGCCGCCGATGCGCGTCACCCGGGCGCCGCCGGCCAGGTCCCGCGCGGCCAGGTTGCCGGCCACCTGCTCGATGGTCAGCGGGCCGGCCACCTCTTTCAGCGTCGCGTTGCCGCCCACGCGGTCGGCGACGATGGGCCCGGCCACCTCCCTGGCGGCCAGGTTGCCGCCCACGCGCGAGGCGCGCAGGTGCTGCAGCTCGTTGGCGGCCAGGTTGCCGCGGACGTTTTGCAGGTCGGCGGCCTTGACCTCGTGGAGGGAGGCGTTGCCATAGACGGTGCCGACGACGCGCAGGTCGGCGGCCTCGTCGGCGCGCAGGTTGCCATACACCTCGGCCAGGTGGGCATGGACCACCTCGTCCAGGTGCAGGTTGCCGCGCACCTGCTCGGCGTTCAGGCTGATGACCTCTTTCACTGTTAGGTTGCCCTGGGCCTGGCGGACGTGGAGGGGCAGGCCGGCCGGGATCCTGATCTCGCAGCTCTCGGAAACGGACAGGGCCAGCTCCTCGGGGGAGCGGTCGATGCTCAGGGCCTCATCCGGGTCCCCCTCTATGCGGACCCTCACCTCGTGCCTGTCCCAGCCCACAATCCGGGCGTTGCCCGCCAGCTCGACGAGGGCGAGGCGCGGGGCGCCGTCGATAGAAACCAGACGTTCGTTCATGGTCGCCCTCCTACTTGCCTTTCAGCAGCTCGACGGCCTGCTCGGAAGAGATCTCGCCGGCTGCCAGCTTTTCCAGGATACTCTTGCGCTCGGCGGGGGCGATGGCCTCCGCCTCTTCGTCCACCTCGTAGCCCAGGGCGCGGATGACCTCGGTGAGGCGGGCACGGGCGGTGGGGTACGAGATATTGAGCTCTTCCTGGACGCGGGTGAGCTTGCCCTCGCACCGGATAAAGGTTTCGATGAAGGCCAACTGCTGGGGTGACAGCCGGTAAAAGCGCCCCAGGCTAAACTGGCCCTCCAGTGCCGAATCGCAGGTCCGGCAATGGAGACGGGTGACGGTCATGGTCTCGCCACAGACCGGACACTTGCCGATGACTGGAAACATGGTTTATTGCCTCCTTTGCACTTGCATACTGCAGGGAGCCAGGGAAGTCTGCGGCCGGGCGGGTCGCTCCAGGCGCTGCCCCAGGGCCAGGAGGCCCCGCCCCAGGCGGGTCAGCAGGCGGCCCCCGGTGCGGGACAGCCGGCTCGGACGAACGGGCCTGAGGTTGTGATACAGCGCGTCCTCGGCGGCTTGCTGCCGCGCTTCCTCGACGCGGTAGACCAAGAGCTGAACATTTAACCCATAGTCGGGTGTCATCACGTCTCACCTCTCCTTTCGGCGCGGCTGTTGCTGCTGCCGTGCCTTCCTCGTGTCCCACGGTGGCGCCAGTGAGCACAAAATCTTGTCTTCAACCTGCGATATTCTAACATGGAACCTTAGATTTGTCAAGGGGTAAAATAAAGAGTTTTGACAGAAACTTGAAAATGTTAAACTTTGATAAAGAATCTTTTACGGCCGGTGGCCACGACTACGACCAGGATGAGCGCGAGGAGCAGGGCGACGATGCCATAGGCCGGCCGCAGCCCTATGATGTCGGCAAGGCGGCCCAGGGCGAGGGGCAGGGCCAGGATGGCCGTCCCCGAGGCAAGGGTGGCGCGGGCGCTGGCCTGCACGGCCCTCTCGCCGGCGGCGCCCATCGCCTGGGAGAGGATCAGGGGGTAGAGGTTGGCGACGCCCAGGCCGGTGAGGAACAGGCCGCTCAGGCCGGCCCAGGCCCTCCCCGCCCCCGGGCCCCAGAACGCCAGGAAGCCGGCAAGGGCGAGCAGGCTGGAGGCCACCACCAGCCGGCGCGGGGCAAAGCGCGTCACCAGGCGGCTGCCGGCCACGCGGCCCAGGATCATGGCCGCCAGAAACAGGCTGACCGCCTGGGCCGCGCCCGCCTTGGGCATGCCCACGACGCCCTCAAAGTAGTTGGCGCTCCAGAAGATCATGCAGAACTCGACCGAGATGGCCAGGACGAGGCCCAGCCAGTTGATCCAGAACAGGGCCGGCAGGGGCCGGCTGCCGCCTGGCCCCGGCAGCGCGGCAGAGGACTCCCGGGCGGTGCCCCTTCCCAGGACCGCGTACAACAGGGCCGGCGTCAGGGCCATGGCGCCCAGCGCCACGCGCCAGCTACCGAGCCAGCGTGCCGACCAGCCGACCAACAGCGGAGCGGCCGTGGACACCAGCGAGGAGATGACGTTGGCCTCGGACAGGGCGACAGAGCGCCGCTCGCCGTGGCGGTCGGACAGCGCCGCGGGCACGATGGCCAGGATCAGCGAGCCGATGAGACCCATGAGGAACGAGGCGGCGATGGTGATGGCCGGCTGCCGGCCGAGCAGCAGCAGGACGGCGTTCAGGCTCACGCCGGCGGCCCCGACCCACAGCGAGCGCCAGCGGCCCAGGCGCTGCACCACCAGGTGCCCGCCGAAACCGACGAGGAGGATGCCGGCGGCAAAGGCGGTAAAGTGCAGGCTGCTCACCGTGTACGACAGCCGCAGCTCGTCCTGCAGAAAGGGGGTGATGGGGCCGAGGACGTTCAGGAAATAGCCGTAAAAGGCCAGCATCAGGTAGGCCAACCAGGTAAGACCGTCGCGGCGGAGGGTCTCGGCTTTCATGGCGCCATTGTGTGCCAGAACCGGCTTTTTGTCAATTGAACGGCGGGCCCGATCGCCTGCCCGCGGGAGGCTTTTCGCCCGGCCCCGCCTTCTTGCATATTGGACCGAGTTGCGGTAGAATGGGCCGCGAGGTTGCCCTTTGGTAAGGGGAGAATCCGGGCTTGCGCCCGGCCAACTTGTTATAGTAGAATAGGATCGGCTAGGCGGTCGGGGGTCGTCTAATGGCAGGACAAGGGACTTTGGATCCCTGTATCGAGGTTCAAATCCTCGCCCCCGAGTAGCCGGGCCCTTAGCTCAGCGGCAGAGCGACCCGCTCATAACGGGTTGGTCGCAGGTTCGAATCCTGCAGGGCCCATCTTGACCAGGGATGGCGATCCTTCCCTCCCGCGGCCAGGGAAAGAGGGTTGGAGCATGAGCCAGGTTTTGGTTCTCAATGCCACGTACGAGCCATTAAACGTAATTTCCGTGAGGCGCGCTGTTCTGCTCCTCCTAAAGGAGAAGGCAGAGATCGTAGAGGCGGCGGGTGCCTGGCTGCACTCGCAGCAAATGGCCCTGCCCGTGCCCCTGGTCATTCGCCTGGTGTGTTACGTGCGCATCCCGCGCCACTTCTCGCTGCCCCTCTCCAGGCGGACGGTGCTGGCCCGCGACCATTACACCTGCCAGTACTGCGGCGAGCGCCTGCCCAAGGCCGTCCTGACCATGGACCACGTGCAGCCCCGCTCCAAGGGCGGCGAAACCTGCTGGGAGAACGTGGTGGCGGCCTGCGCCTCGTGCAACCGCCGCAAGGGGGGCCGCACCCCCGAAGAGGCCCGCATGCCGCTCTTGCGCGAGCCGCGGCGGCCGCGCTACCTGGCCCTGACGTTCCTGGAAGAGGCCAGCGCGCCCCAGGCGTGGACCAAGTACATGTATTTCTGACCCCAGGCGGGGCAGCCACAGCACGTCCTTTTTTTGCTGCCCCGAACCAACAATGGTATACTATAGTCTAGCGCGCCGGGCCGGTTTGCCCGGCGCGAGTTTGTCAGGTGGATGACCGGCAGGGCGGCTCCTCTGCGCAGTGCTGCGATTCGCAGAGAACAGAGCGGGCCGCCTGTCTTGTTTCCCCGGGCCGCGGCCGCTGGGCCGGTGCCAGGGGGTTGGGCCGGCATCCAGGGAGTAGAAACATGGACAAGAGAAAATCCAAGACGTTAGATAGAGTCCGAAACATAGGAATCATTGCACATATTGACGCGGGCAAGACGACGGTGACAGAGCGCGTGCTGTTCTACACCGGGCTGACGCACCGCCTGGGCGGCGTGGACGAAGGGACGACGGTGACCGACTTTATGCCCCAGGAGCGGGAGCGGGGCATTACCATCCAATCGGCGGCCATCACCGCCAGTTGGAAGGAGTACCAGGTGAACGTCATCGACACCCCGGGCCACATCGACTTCACGGCCGAGGTGCAGCGCAGCCTGCGCGTGCTCGACGGCGGCGTGGTCGTCTTTGACGGCGTGGCCGGCGTAGAGCCCCAGTCGGAGACGGTATGGCGCCAGGCCGACCGCTACGGCGTGCCGCGCATCTGCTTCGTGAACAAGATGGATCGCGTGGGCGCCGACTTCTGGCGGGCCATCCAGAGCATCAGCAAGCGGCTGGGCGCCAACCCCGTGGCCGTGCAGTTGCCCATTGGCGCGGAAGATCGCTTCTGCGGCGTGGTGGACCTGATGGAAAACAGGGCCGTCGTCTTTTGCGACGAGGACCACGCCGAACCGGCCATCACCGACGTGCCGGCCGACATGCAGGCCGAAGTGGCGTTTCGTCGCGAGGAGATGATCGAGAAGCTGGCCGAGCTGGACGACGAGCTGGCGGCCCGCTACCTGGAAGGCGAAGAGGTAGAGGTCGAGACGCTGCGCGCCGTGCTGCGCCGGGCCACCCTCGAGGGCCGGGCTGTGCCCGTCCTGTGCGGGGCGGCGCTGCGCAACAAGGGCGTCCAGATGCTGCTGGATGCCGTCATCGACTACCTGCCCTCGCCCCTGGACGTGCCGCCCATGGTCGGCGAGGATCCGGACACGGGAGAAGAGATCCTCTGCCCGCCCGATCCCGATGCGCCGACGGCGGCCCTGGTCTTCAAGGTCAGCACCGACCCCTACATGGGCCGGCTGGCCTTTTTCCGCGTCTATTCCGGCGCGGTGCGCCGGGGCGAGTCGCTGCTCAACGCCAACGAGGGACAGCGGGAGCGCATCGGGCGCCTGGTGCGCATGCACGCCGACCGCCGCGAGGAGGTGGACGAGATCATCGCCGGCGACATCGGCGCCGTGCTGGGGCTAAAGGGCACCACGACGGGGCAGACGCTGTGCGCCGAGGAGCGGCCGGTGATCCTGGAACAGATCACGTTCCCGACGCCCGTTATCGAGCTGGCCATCGAGCCGCGCAGCAAGAGCGAAGAGAACAAGCTGTCGGAGGCCCTGGCCCGCCTGCTGCAAGAGGATCCGACGCTTCAGGTGCGCCACGACGAGCGCCTGGGGCAGACGGTGCTGGCTGGCATGGGCGAGCTGCACCTGGACGTAGTGCTCGACCGCCTGCGGCGCGAGTTTGCCGTGGGCGCCAACGCCGGGCGGCCCCGGGTGGCCTACTACGAGACCATCACCCGCCCGACCAAGGTGGAAAGCCGCCTGGTCAAGCAGACCGGCGGCCACGGCCAGTTTGCCGTCGTGGAGCTGGAGGTCGAGCCCCTGCCTTCGGGCGGCGGGTTCGTCTTCGAGAACAAGATCGTCGGCGGGGCAGTGCCCCGGCAGTTCATCTCGGCCGTCGAGGCGGGTCTGCGCGACGCCATGACCCAGGGCGTGCTGGGCGATCACCCGCTCATCGACATCAAGGTGGCCCTGGTGGACGGCAAGACCCACGAGGTCGACTCGTCGGACATGGCCTTTCGCGCGGCGGCTTTCCAGGGGCTGCGCAAGGCGGTGGCCCAGGCGGGCCCCATCCTGCTGGAGCCCATCATGCGCGTCGAGGTCATCACCCCCGACACCTACACAGGGGAGGTCATCGGCGACCTGAGCGCCCGGCAGGCCAGCATCACCGGCATCGACAGCCGCAATGGAAGCGGCCAGTCGATCCAGGCGCAGGTACCCCTGGCCGAGATGTTTGGCTATGCCACCACGCTGCGCTCGCGGACGCAGGGGCGGGGCAGCTTTGTCATGGAGTTTGATCACTATGCCCCTGTATCTCCCGACGTGGTCAAGGCGCGGGAGCAGGCACGGTAGACGACCGGCTCCTGCCCGGAAACGTGCGACGAGCCCCCCGTGCCCCGGCACGGGGGGCTTTGCGTTCCGCGGCCCGGCGGCGCCCCGCACGCCACAGGCTGCCGCTGCTTGCCCGCGCAGAGGACCGGTGCTATAATAGCCGGGCCGTGCCGGGCGACGCCGAGATGCCCCGGCACGAAGGCGAGCCTGGACCAAAGGGAGGGAGGCCAAGATGAGCTACTGGGATCAATTCCGAGCCTGGCTGCAGAGGCTGCTGCAGGGAGAGCCCCGGCCGGAGCCCCCCACGCCAGCCGTCGAGCCCCTCGCGGCGGTCCGCCCCCGCGTCCTGCTGATCAACTTTGATCCCGTGGTCCAGGCCGAGGGTGGGCGCAAGCTGAGCCGGGTGCTGGGCTGGAACGACGTCGATGCCCTGTGCCGGGGCTACATCGACGACCTGCGAGAGTGCAGCGGCGGGTACGTCGACTACCAGATCGTGCAAAAGATCGAGGCCGAGACCTGGCCCGTAAAAGAGGACGGCTTTCGCTACGACGCCGGCACCTATTTGCGCTGCTGGCGCAGCGGCACCGGCTTTCACCAGCCCGACACTGTGAGCTACGAGGCCATCGTGTCCGACTTTGACCTGCCCGCCCGGGTGAATGCGGACCAGATCGACGAGGTCTGGCTCTTTGGCTTTCCCTACGCCGGCTTTTACGAGTCGCGCATGGTGGGGCCGGGCGCCTTCTGGTGCAACGCCCCCGAGATGCGTCGCAACGACGTGTCGCGCCGTTTTGTGATCATGGGCTTTAACTGCGAGCGCGGCGTGGGCGAGATGCTGGAGAGCTTTGGCCACCGGACCGAGTCGATCCTCAAGCACGCCTGGCGCCGGGTGCCGGGCGAGGAAAACCTCTGGGAGCGGTTTTTCCGCCACGAGAAGATCGCGCCCGGCCGGGCCAACGTCGGCTGGATGCACTATGCCCCCAACAGCACCACGGACTATGACTGGGGCAACAGGGCCTACGTGCGCAGCAACTGCGACGACTGGCTGAGCTTTCCCAACTTTAGCGGCGCCTGGCGCGAGGTCAACTGCCAGGAGTGGGGCAACGGCGACATCCGCGAGCATCATCGCTGGTGGTTCCGGCACCTGCCCAAGGCGCCCGGCCAGACGCGGGGGATTGCCAACAACTGGTGGCTGTATGCCGTCGATCCGAACAACGTCCGGTGACGCTGCCGCCGGAATGGAGGGTTGAGTGCCCAGGATACTGACCGCGCCGCGGATGGCGCGCTGCATCGGCTGCGACTCGTGCATGCTGGCCTGCGCGCGGCTGGTGTACCAGAGCTTCACGCCGCACAAGAGCGCCATCCAGATTCGCAGCCGGGGTGGCGTGATGGGCCGCATGGTGGCCAACATTTGCCGGGCCTGCGCCGCGCCGGCGCCGTGCGTCGTCGCCTGCCCCACCGACGCCCTGCGGGACCGCAGCGGCGGCCGGGGCATGGTCTATCGCAAAGAGGCGTGCATCGGCTGCCACGCCTGCGAGGAAGCCTGCCCGGTGGGGGCCATCGGCTGGGACGACGAGGAGGACAGGCCGGTGGTGTGCATCTTTTGCGGGCAATGCACCCGCTTTTGCCCCCACGATTGCCTGGAAATGGTGGAGGTGCGCTGATGGATCACGCCCGGGGATCGGAGGGAGTGCCATGCTGAACCACGACGTGATCCGCATCCTGCACGTCGACCTGGGCACCGGGGAGCAGCGCGTCGAGGACCGGGAGGACCTGTTCCGCGACGTCCTGGGCGGGACGGGGGTGGCCGTGCGGCTGCTGGACGAGATGGTGGACGCCGGCGAGGACGCGCTGCACCCGGCCCAGCCGGTGATCCTGGCCATCGGGCCCCTGACGACCATCTTTCCGGTGGTGACCAAGACCGTGGCGACCTTTCGCTCGCCGCTGACGGGCGAGTATGGCGAGAGCCACGCCGGGGGCCAGCTCGCCTCGGCGCTGCGCTACGCCGGCTACGACGCCCTCGTCCTCCGGGGCCGGGCCAGCCGGCCGGTCTATCTCGTCGTCGACGGCGAAGAGGTCGAGATCCGCGGCGCGGAGGCCATGGTTGGCATGGACACCTCCGAGACCGGGCGCGTCATCCGCGACCGGGTGGAGGGCGCGGGCCATCGCAGCATCATCCGCATCGGGCCCGCCGCCGAGGAGGGGGTGCGCTATGCCAACGTCAACGTCGACACATTTCGCCACTTTGGCCGCCTGGGCCTGGGCGCCGTCCTGGCCAGCAAGAACCTGAAGGCCGTGGCCGTCATCGGCCGCAAGCACCTGGCCCTGCCTGCCGACCATCGCCTGTATAAAAAGACCTACGCCGAGATCTATGACCGGGTGCTGCACACCGACGCCATGATAAAGTACCACGAGCTGGGCACGGCGTCCAACGTCATCCCGCTGAACGAGCTGGGCGCCCTGCCCAGCTTTAACCTGCGGCAGGGCTTTTTCGGCGAGGCCGACGAGATCAGCGGCGAGGGCTTTGCCGAGGGCGAGCTCATCACCAAGCGCGCCTGCGCCGGCTGCCAGATCGGCTGCATCCACGTGGCATCGTACCGGCGGCCCTTTGCCCCGGGATACGAGTACGAGTCGACGCTGGTGGCCTACGACCACGAGCTGATCTATGCCGCAGGCTCGCTGCTGGGCGTGGGCAACCGCGGCGAGGTGCTGCGCCTGCTGGAGGACATGGACCTGGCCGGCATGGACACCATCTCTTGCGGCACGGCCCTGGCCTGGGCCACGGAGGCGATGGAGCGCGGCCTGGTGCGGCCCGAGCAGTTGGGCGGTGTCTGCCTGCGCTTTGGCGACGCCGAGGGCTATGCCCGGGCCATCGCCAGCATCGCCCGGCGCGACAGCGAGCTGGGCCATTGGCTGGGCGAGGGCGAGGTGGCCGCCGCCCGGCACTATGGCGGCCACGATTTCGTCGCGGCCGTGGGCGGGCAGGGCATCGCCGGCTACTGGACGGGCTACGGGCACGTGGTGGGCCACCTGCTGGGCGCCCGCCACTCGCACCTGGACAATGCCGGCTATGCCCTGGACCAGAAGCTGGAGCCGTACACCGACGAGGCGCTCATCGAGCGGCTGGTGGCCGACGAAGCCGAGCGCATCACCCAGACCTGCGTCGCCATCTGCCTGTTCGCCCGGGGTGTCTATGACCTGGAAACCATCAGCCAGGCCCTGGCCAGCGTCGGCATCCGGCGCAGCCCCGGCGAGCTGCTGGCCATGGGCCGGCGCATCTATGACGAGCGGGTGCGGCTGCGGGAGCGCCTGGGCTTCCGGGCGTCGGCCGGCGACGTGCCGCGGCGTTTTTTCGAGACGCCCACGCCGCGCGGGCAGTTGCAGCCCGAGCGCGTGGCCAACCTGTTGGCGCTTTACGAGCGGAAGAGGGGGCAGGAATGACGGAAACGACCTTTCGGGCCTTGGTGGTGCACGAGGAGCCGGCGGGCGAGAACGGGGGCGCGTTTCGGCGCCAGGTGCAAGAGCGCGCCGTGGACGACCTTCCCGGGAACGACCTGCTGGTTCGGGTGCACTGGTCGTCGCTCAATTACAAGGACGCACTGTCGGCCACCGGCAGCAAGGGCGTCACCCGCCGCTATCCCCACACCCCGGGCGTCGACGCGGCCGGCGTGGTGGCCGAGAGCCGGGCGGACGAGTTCCGGCCGGGCGACGAGGTGATCGTCACCAGCTATGACCTGGGCATGAACACGCCCGGCGGCTGGGGCGAGTTCGTGCGCGTGCCGGCGGGGTGGGCGTTGCCCCTGCCGGCGGGCCTTTCCCTGCGGGAGAGCATGATCTATGGCACGGCGGGGTTCACCGCCGGCCTGGCCCTCACGCGGCTGGAGGAGAACGGGCTGGCGCCCGACCAGGGCGAGGTGCTGGTCACGGGCGCCACGGGCGGGCTGGGCAGCCTGGCCGTCGGCATCCTGGCCCAGGCGGGCTATCACGTCGTGGCCGCCACGGGCAAGGTCGACGAGGAAGACATGCTCCGCGGCCTGGGCGCGGCGCAGGTCATCCACCGCGACGAGGTGCGCGACGAGGGCAACCGGCCGCTCCTCTCGGCGCGCTGGGCCGCGGCGGTCGATACCGTGGGCGGCACGTATCTGGCGGGCATCCTCAAGGCCATCAAGTACGGCGGCGCCGTGGCCTCCTGCGGCCTGGTGGCCTCGCCCGAGCTGCCCTCCACGGTCTATCCCTTTATCCTGCGGGCGGTGAGCCTGCTGGGCATCGACTCGCAGAGCTGCCCCATGGACGTCCGGCGCCGGGTATGGCGCAAGCTGGCCGGTCCCTGGCGGCCCGAGGGATTGGAGAGCGTGGCCCGCGAGCGCCGCCTGGAAGATCTGGAGCCCGAGATCGAGCGCATCCTGCGGGGCGAGCAGCGGGGGCGCGTGGTGGTGCGCCTGGACGGCTGACCGTGGCCGCAGGTGCAGACCGGGCAGGCACCAGGGCTCGAGTGCACCTGTGCGCAGCTGCAAACAAGCCCAAGCTATGTTACACTGGCCTCATGAATATCCAGACGCTCAAGCGTGAATTGTCGGCGATAGTGACCGGCTTCGAGGGTGTGTGCCTGGTCTACTTGTTTGGCTCCCAGGTCGGGGGTGTCCGCGGTCCCATGAGCGACCACGATTTTGCGGTGCTCGTCGAGCGCGGCATCGATGGACTGGACGTCCAGGCCCGCCTGGCGCACGAGTTGGCTCGTGTCCTGGGAACCGAGCGCGTCGACGTCGTACTCCTGAATCGCGCGCCTGCTGAGCTGGCCTATGCCGTCATTGCTCAGGGAAAGGTGGTGTACGAGCGGGATACGGCGACGCGCGTCGAATACGAGGCGACCGTCTTGAGCCTCTACAGTGACTTTTTGCCCTACTTGAGGGCGCAGCGCCAGGACATTTTGCGGGGGGAGGATGATGCCCAGCGAGTTCGCCGGTATCGAGCGGCGCTTGGACGAACTGAGCGAACGCTTGGCCAGATTGCAGCCACTGGCCGAAAAGCCACGGACCGAGTTTGATCAGGATCCCTATCTCCGGGACATCGTGGAGCACAATCTTCAAGTCGCGGCTCAATGCTGTCTCGACGTCAGCCATCGCATCATCTCCCTGGAGGGTGCGCAAAAGCCGGTCGACTACTACGAAGCCATCCTCCGCATGGGCGAATTGGGCGTCCTTCCAACGGACTTTGCTCGGTCCCTGGCCCCGCTGGCCGGTTTCCGCAACATATTGGTGCTCGGCTATCTGGCGCTCGATTGGGACGAGATCTATCGAGCCCTGCACCGATTGGACGATCTTTACAGCTTTGCCGAGTTCGTCCGGGACTGGCTGAGGGATCGAACGTCCTCTCCGTGACCCGACGCTGAAGGACCAATCGGACGGTCCCCACTTCGGCTCGCACTGAGCCAGCGGTCGTCGTTTGCACGCGTGCTCGCGCCGGCGGTTGACAGCCCCGCGGCCGGATGGTACAATGGCTGCTACAACGGTGCATCGAGTAATACCCTCGTCGTGCTGGTTCGATGCGGAGCAGTTCCACTGTAGACGTTCGCGCCATAGGGAGAAGCGGCCATGGATACAGGGCAATGCTACCTGGGACTGGGCTTGCTCCTGGGAGTCCTCATCGGAGCGCTCTTTGCCTACGGCAACGCACGCCGCGAGAATGCCAGGCGCAAGATCGCTGCCCTCAAAACCGAACGAGCCAAGGCCAAGGCGATCGTGGACAAGGCCGTGGAGCGGCGCAAAGAGGGTGCCGGCGAGATGCCGGGCGCCGTGTTCCTCATGGTGCTGGCCGTCGTGCTGTTGATCCTCACGATCTATATGCTCGCCGCGGGCAACGGGCTCTTCTAGCAGCGTGTCGGAGAGGAGAACGATTCTCGCTCGTAGTAACGCCTTCAGTTGTTTTTGGACGGCTAAAGCCGTTATTACGAACCTTCTCCGATCACTTGCCAGAGAGCCGGAGCACCTCGACAGGCCGCCGGGCCGTTGACAGTGGCCGCAAAGTGGGGTAGAATAGCGGGCGCTGAAGCAGCAGAGCAGGAGGATCTGACCGTGAAAGCCATGGTTCTGCGCGAGCCCGCGCCTGCCGCCCGTCATCCATTGGCCCTGGTCGAGCTGCCGCTGCCCGAGCCGGGGCCGGGCCAGGTACGCCTTCGGGTGCTGGCCTGCGGCGTGTGCCACACGGACCTGCACCTGGTGGAGGGCGAGATCGCGACACCCCGGCTGCCCGTCGTCCCCGGGCACCAGATTGTCGGCGTGGTCGACGCCCTGGGGCCGGGGGTCACCCGCTTCCGCCCTGGCGACCGGGTGGGCGTCCCCTGGCTCTACTGGGCCGACGAGACGTGCGACTTTTGCCTCAAGGGCCAGGAGAACCTGTGCCCCAACGCCCTCTATACCGGGCAGCACGTCGACGGCGGCTTTGCCCAGTTCATGGTCTCGCACGCCGGCTGGACCTATCCCATCCCCGGAGACCTGCGCGACGAACTGGCCGCGCCCCTGCTGTGCGCCGGCCTCATCGGCTACCGCTCCCTGCGCCTCAGCGAGATCCGGCCGGGCGAGCGCCTGGGGCTGTACGGCTTTGGGGCCTCGGCGCACATTGCCATCCAGGTGGCCCGCCACTGGGGCTGCGAGGTGTTTGTCTTCACGCGGAGCGAGGAGCACCGGCGCCACGCCCTGGAGCTGGGGGCCGCCTGGGTGGGCGATGCCCGGGGCGAGCCGCCGGCTCTGCTCGACAGCGCCGTCACCTTTGCGCCGGCCGGCTGGCTGGTGCCCGAGGTGCTCCGCGTCCTCCGCCCGGGCGGCACCCTGGCCATCAACGCCATAACCATGAGCCCCATTCCCGAGATGCCCTACGACCTGCTCTACGGCGAGAGGACGGTGCGCAGCGTGGCAAACCTGGCGCGCCGCGACGCGGAAGAGTTCCTGCCCCTGGCGGCCGAGATCCCGGTGCGCACCGACGTCGAGGTGTTTCGCCTGGAGGACGCCAACGAGGTCCTGCTGCGGCTCAAGCGCAGCGAGGTCCGGGGCGCGGCTGTGCTCAAGATTGCAGACTAGGCGCCGGGCCCGAGGTTGCGCCCGGCACCGCGACGAGGAGATCCTGTTCAATGCGGAAACGATTCCCGGTTTTGGCTGCCCTGGCAGCCCTGTTTTTGGCTCTGACGAGCTGTGCCGCGGGCGAAGGAGAGGTCGCCGGG
>DAOUHB010000153.1:0-15092 GCA_034428935.1 Anaerolineae bacterium
GCCATAGCACCGAGTTCTGCCCGTCCCTCCAGGCGGTGATAGATCCGCCACTTGCGGTCCACAGCCTCGAAATAGGGTGTCGACAGGGCCGACGTCTCGGATGTTCCCAGCAGAAGGTAGCCGCCCGGCTTAAGGGCATAGGCGAAAACGGCCATGACCGCTCGCCGCAGTTCGGGCTCGAGATAGATCAAGAAGTTGCGACAACTGACCAGGTCGATACGGGAGAAGGGCGGGTCCTTGCTCCCGCCAGATCTGGCCATCTGGCGGTTTTGGCCTCCCCTGGCCCTGCACCGTCCTGACACTTGCGCCCCTTGGCGCTGCCCTCCTGACGTTGTCGCGCACACTTGCCCGGGGCAGCGCCAGGGGGACAAGCGCGGGCAAGTATGCGCGCAGTGCAGGTGTGGTCCGGCCGCAATCCTACTTTTGCCGCGTCTGTACAGCAATTTGACAAAATTGGGCGGAGGTGCTACAATTGCTGGCGTAGGATGAAGTAATGTTCTGGTTTCGTCAAAGAAGATGAGCACCCAGACTCTTACCAGTCTGGGTGCTTTTTCTTTATTAAGGCCGGCTGTGCTTCCTTCCTAACAAATGCTCGAAAAGAGGTAAAATGTCTGAAAGAACAACAGGAACCGTCAAATGGTTCAACGGAGACAAGGGCTATGGCTTTATCGCGCGGGAGTCAGGCCCCGACGTGTTTGTCCATCACTCCGCCATCCGCGGCGAAGGCTTCAAAAACCTGGAAGAGGGACAGAGCGTCGAGTTCAGCGTCGAGCAGGGCCCCAAGGGCCTGCAAGCAGCTGACGTAGCCGTGCTCGGCTGGTAGGAGAAACCATGACACAAAAACTGTACGTTGGCAATCTGAGCTACGACACCACGGAAGACTCGCTGCGCACTCTATTCGCCGAATATGGCGAGATCGAATCGGTCAACGTGATCACGGACCGCGGGACAGGCCGGCCCAAGGGCTTTGCTTTTGTCGAGATGGCCACGGATGAGGCTGCCCAGGCGGCCATCAGCGCCTTGAACGGCAAGTCCGTGGACGACCGCGAGATCAAGGTCGACAGGGCCAAGCCCCAGGGCGAACGCGACCGGAGTGGCGACCGCCCCCGGGGCGGACGCCGCTGGTAGAACTCGCGTTTACGCGGCTTGCCGGCCAGAGTGGGCCGGCGACACTGGAGCGCTAACGCACATCTTGCAGCGCGGACCAGACTCGTGTCTGGTCCGCGCTGTTCATTTCCGTTGACAAACATCGACCGGTCGGCCCTGAATTCCTCAGCCGCTGGCAGAGCCCGCTGTGGCCGCTCCCGGCGCCTCGCTGACCAGGTTGTGCTCCATTTGACAACTGGCCTGACGGGGTGCTATACTGCCACCTGGAACGGTACCGGATTCACCGCGTTGGGAGGTTTGGATGCTGAATACCCCGGAGGAAACTCTTCGCGTCCTGAGCGAATAGGCGAACATCCTGGATCTGGTGCATGACGCCATCATCCTGCGCGACAGGCAGGGTGTGATCGTCTTCTGGAACCGCGGTGCCGAGAAGCTCTTTGGCTGGACGAGCGACGAGGCCCTGGGCAAACAGGCCAACACGCTGCTGCACACCCAGTTCCCACAACCATTGGAGGCGATCGAATCCGAGGTTTTGCGAGCCGGCCACTGGGAAGGTGAGCTCATCCGCATCCACCGCGACGGCACGCCCCTGGTGGTCATCAGCCGCTGGGACCTGTGGCGCGACGACGACACTTCCCCGATCATTGTGGAGATTAGCATCGACGTCACCGAGCGCAAGCAGGTCGAACGTTCGCAGCGACTGCTGGCCGAGGCGGGGCCGGTGCTGGCCGCCTCGCTCGACGCGACCAGCCGGTTGGCCACTATCGCCCAGGTGGTGGTGCCGCTGTTGGCCGACTGGTGCGTGGTGCATATCACCGACGAAGGTCAGACAATCCAGCCCGTCGCCGTGGCGCACGCTGACCCACAAAAGCAGGCACAGGCCAACGATCTCCTACGGCGGCATCCCCCCGACCCGGACGTGCCGCCTGGGGCAGCTCACGTGCTACGCACCGGCAAGGCGGAACTCTACGCGGAAGCATCGGAGGAGCTGCTTGCCGCCATCGCCCGGGACGCCGAACAGATCGAGCTCGTGCGGTCGCTGGGAATCAAGTCGGCGATGATCGTGCCACTCGTGACGCGGGGCCTCTCTATTTCTTGCGCTTTTCTACTTGCCTCTATTCTGTCAGCCTCATCCTGCTTGTCCCTTAGCCATCTGACTTGTTCTTCCCGCTGCTCCTGTACCTGGCTTGACTCTTGTTCTCGCCTGCCCCGCTCCCTCTTGATCCTGTCCATCCTGAGCGACAGGAAGTGCTGCAAGAAAGCGCCGATGATGCTTCCGACCAGGGCTATTCCTGCTCCGATGAGGACGGCAATGATCTCGCTTGTCATCTTGCGCTCCTCTCCTATCTGTGAGCCATTACTGGGCTTGGGCGAGTTGCTCGTCGGTCACCTTGGTCTCTACTGCCCCTGCAGGACGTGAACGACTCTGTTTTTCGATGACTTCTTGTGGCAGACCGTCTATGCCGGTCTGGTCCCTGCTTCGCTGCCAGGCGTTTTCCCAGCACACTCTCATTATACCACTGATATCCAGCTCCGGCAATGCTTTACGGGGTGGGGTTGTGTGCAATGGATACTCGTCACCGGACGGCTCAGGCAATCCGACCATAGATTCTGACAGCCAGGCGCCAGAAACCGTTGGTGCAAGCCAGGCTAAAAAGTAGCGCTATCCCGATGCCAACCCACGTGGGCCAGTGTTGGTGGGCGAACAATGCCGCAACACCAAAAGGAACGGCAGTACACAGCAGCCCCAGGATAAAGGCCAATTGGCTGGCATCGGGCACCTGGTCAGCGAGCAACTTGTCGCTGTGACACTGCTGCAGCACGGCGAAAACAGCCGTGCAGGCTACGCTCGAGACGGCCGTGGGAACGAGCCACATCGCTGGGGGGAAGCCGCGACCGGCAAGAATACTGCCGGCGCCCAGTCCCAGCCACGTCACGAACACGGCTGCCGCTACCGGCCAGGCCATCTCTGCCAAGAAAAGCTGCCCACTTGGCAGAGGTAGTTGTTGCCACAACCACCATCGAGTGAGGTCTGACTTGAGACGGAATGTCGCTTGCTGCCCTACAAGCAGTATCCAGAATGTCGCCAATGCCACACGCGATCCCCACTCGGGGGCCAACGCGGCGCCCGAGCTAACACTCAGCAGGAACAGCCACGGCCCAAGCGCTCCCAAGGTGAAGACGCGGGTCGATTGCACCACGTCTTTCCACGTCACAGCACCCACGCCTGGCCCCATCGGCCAACGGGTCGGGGCATGTCCCGGTCCAAGCCGGTCCTGCCGGGCCAGCTCGTACGCAAAGCCAATCGCCCCACCGCGGCGAGCCTGCTGCTGTGCGGCCAGCCTGCTTGTCTCCTGCGCGGCGCGGCTGAGATTGAGCCGATTCGCTGCGAGCGCAAGAGCACACACACCAGACGCAGCCAGCACGACGGCGGCAAGCATGGCCGGCAGCCAGGCTGCCTGGCCAAAGGCCGCCCACAGCGGGACAAGGAACGGCCATAGCAGCGTTTGACCGATCTCGCTCACCCTGCTGTCCCCGCCGCTCCACAGGAGGCCCATCCCCAAGAGCAGCGCGGCGAGCGGCGCCGCCCAGCGCCAGGCCCGGCGGTCTCGGTCACCCTGCAAGCGATGCGCGCCCACCGCCCAGGCCAGAGCCAACATGGCTGTCTGCCACGGGATCACGAGACTCAGGCCACGCAGCCCAGCGAGGGCGTATCGGAGCAGATCGCTCATCTCCAGCTCGCCACGAATCGCAAGTCCTACCACCCCGGATTCCAGCACCAGCACAACCAGCCCCCCCGGCAGCGCAACCTCAAGCCACCTGGCGGCAAACCAGGCCAGGGCGATCAGTTGCCGACTAGCGGGCGTCTGGCACAGCAGAAGCGCATCTTCAGGTGAGAACACAAATGGGCTGCGACGGGATGACTGATACAACTCCCAAAGGGCCCAGCCGGACAGCCCGATCGTGACCAGGATCACCGCTCCCGCGTCGGGAGACGTGGGAGCGAGGGATTGGAGCAACCTGGAGGTCCAGTTGGCCAACAGGGCCAGCATGGCGAACGCCCAGGCTGCCATAAAGAGCAGGAGGTAGGCCAGGTAGAACCAGCGGGCTCGCGACCACTCGCCGAACCCAAAGCCAAAGAGCTGTAGCCAGGGCTCATAGCGGGCCAGCCATTGGCGTGACCAGACGAGCCGGATGGCACGCCACTCAGTCACACGTGAGAATGCCACGTTGTATCGTCCACGTTCTGTGCGCGAGGCCGCGGACCAACTCGGGCGCGTGCGTGGTCAGCAGAATGGCTGCCCCTTGCGCCCGGAGCTCGGCGAGCTTCTGGCGCAAGATGTCAGTGCTTCGAGTATCCAGGGCAGACTGCGGCTCGTCGAGCAAGAGGACGTGGAATGGGCGAATCAGGGCCAGGAGCAGCCCGAGCTTGAGCCTCATTCCGCGGGACAGGGCATGGGGGTACAATTGGCGAGCTTCCCACAGGCCAAACTCCTGTAACAGCACCTCGGCCCGCTGCGCGAACCCGGCTTCGGCCCGGTGGGCAAGGGCAATGAACTGCAGGTGCTCCCACACGGTAAGCTCGGCGTAGAAACGGGGGACGTGCCGCCGGCACCAAGGTAAAGAGCCGGAGCACGCGCGCCCCGGCTCCCTGATTTCCCAAACTGATACCAAAATGGAACCCGCATCCCGGTGCGTTGCACCTGCCATTGGTGCGACGCACCTGGTGTAGAATTCACCTTGGCTTTGGTTTAGCTCCCCGATCCCGGCTATCCCGCCAGTCGCACGTACTCGTCTTCACGCTATTTGCTCCCATGATAACGCAAGGGGCAGCCATGCGCATCGCCATACCAGATATAACTTGTCGTCACCTGACTGAATTGCCTATCCACCAAGTGGTGGATGCCATGCTCCGCTTTCGGTTCCATCATTGGGGGTGCCGCGCGGCTGACTCTCGACTACCGCTTTGGCTCTCGGGACCCACTTCCATCAGGCTCGCCGACGGGACACTATTCTACACGCTTGTCGGCCAGGTGAAAAAAACTGCAACTGTCTTTGTCTCTCCGGGACTGTTGACTCGACTCTTGCAGTGGCCCGTAAGGGCAAACGGCGCGAGCATAGTACAGGTGCGCCCGGGCGTCAATTCCTGGGGGTCGCTGTTGCCACCCGCTTCAACACACGGGGAAGTACATCTGCCGGGCGAAGCGGCTGCCAAAGTCGGGCTGGGTCAGCAGTTCCACATACTGGATGCGCCGCGCAACCTCTTCGGCCCGGGCCCGCTGCACACGCGACACCAGCGCCAACCGGGCGCCGGCGCCGGCGGCGTTGCCCACCTGGCGGAACCGCTCCTTCGGCAGTGGCGGCAACAGGCCGATGGCCACGGCACTGGACACCCGGAGGCGGGTGCCAAAGGCGCCGCCGATGACGACTTCGTCCAGGTCGGCGGCGGCCAGCCCGGCCCTTTCCAGTAGCAGCTCCATGCCGGCCAGGATGGCGCCCTTGGCCAGTTGGATTTGGCCGATATCTTGCTGGCTTAGGGTAATATCGCGGCCGTGGGCGCTCGCCGCCCCGCTCACGAGGAGGAATTCGGGCCCGCCATCGGCCACGCGCACCGCCGGCCCGGGCCGGAGCCGGCCGCGGCGGTCGACCAGCCCGGCGCGGCACAGCTCGCCAACGGCATCGAGGACGCCGCTGCCGCACAGCCCCACCGGCGGCGCTCCATCGACCGTACCGACCTCGACCTGCCCGTCCACCAGGCGCACCCGCTCGATCGCCCCACTCAGGGCGCGCATGCCGTGCCGGATGTGCGCCCCCTCGAACGCCGGGCCGGAGGCGGTGGAGCAACTTGTCAGCCGGCCGCGGTGGGCCAGCACCACTTCGGTGTTCGTGCCGATATCGAGCCCAATCACCGTCCGTTCCGTGTCGTCGATCCCGCTTGCCAGGACCATGGCCACGTGGTCGGCGCCGACAAAGCCGGCCACGTTTGGCAGCAGGTGGACGCTGGCCCCCGGGGCGATGCGCAGCCCCAGGTCGCGGGCCTTGACATCGAGTGCCCCGCTGACGGCCGGCACGTAGGGCGCCAGCCCCAACTGGCGCACCGGCAGCCCCAGCGCCAGATGGTGCATGGCCGTGTTGCCGACCATCACTGCCTCGACGATCCGATCAGGCTCGGGACAGAGGCCGGCGATGAGCCCGTTGAGCCCGTCGATCAGCGCCGCCTGCAGCGCCTTGCCCTGGCCGCGCATTGCGCAGGCGATGCGGCTCATCACGTCCTCGCCCCAGGCGATCTGAGGATTCATGATCCCATCGCCGGCCAGCGTCGCGCCGCTCTCCAGATCGACCAGGTAGGCGGCCACCTTGGTCGTGCCGACGTCGACAGCCAGGCCCAGCCCGGTTCGGTCAGGCGGATGGACGGCCACGATCTCGCTGCCGCGCACCGCCACCCGCGCCCGCCAGCCGTGCTGCCGCAGCAGTGGCGACAGCTCTCGCAGGACAGCCAGGTCGGCGGCCGCAACCGGCAGGCCGTGCTCCCGGGCCAGGTGGTCCGCCAACCGCGCCTGGTCGGAGCGAAGATCGGCGAGAGAGGGCGGCGGCAGCTCGACCAGGCGCTCGACCACCGCCGGATCGAGGTGCACCGGCACCTCAATCCCTTCTATCTGCAGGCGATGGGCGGCCAGCCGTGATTCCGGCGGCACATCCACGGTGAGATCGCCCAGCACGCGCGCCAGGCAGGCCAGCCGGTAGCCCTGCGCCAGCTGGCCGGCACCCAGCCGTTCGCACTCCGTGTCCCCCGGCGGCGAGACCACGCCGGCGGCGATCCGCACCCGGCATTGGCCGCACACCCCCACACCGCCACAGCTGCCCGCCAGACCCACACCGGCGCAGCGGGCCACCTCGGCGAGCAGGTCGCCGGCGGCGCACTCCGCCCGGATCCCGCTCGGCTCGAACTCAACCCGACAGCGCTTCGCGTCCATCCCGTCCCAGCCGGCTAACCAAAGATTCGGTAGAGAGGGTGCAGGTCGGAGACGGGCCGCACGCCGGAAAAGCGCCCGCCGTAGGCCCTCATGGCATCGACGGCAGCCACGGCGCTGCATACCCACGGGGCGTTGCGGATCGGCCCATAGTGCACCCAATCAGCCCCCGAGCATTGGGTGAAAGCCAGCGTCGCCGCCGCCGTGGCCTCAAAGGCGGGGGAGCCCTGCGCCCGCAGCTTCTCCCAGGTAAAGAGGGCGTTGGAGGGCGCGCAGCCGCAGGGATAGCCCAGCGTCTCCTTGATCTCGTGGATGGCCAGCGCCGTCCAGCCGATGCTCGGAATATCGAGCACGCCGAGATCGACCACAACCTGGTCGATGCCGGCGCGTGCGGCAGCGGGCAACAGCTCGTCCACCAGCAGCTTGACCCGCTGCTTGGGCCGGGGCTGGGCGGTGCTGAAGGCCATGATGACGGCGCTCTTGACGCCGCACTCGCACAGACAGGCCAGCTCCTCCACGGTATAGTCCTCGGCGATCGAGTTGTAGACCAGGCGCGTTGCCACCTCCGTGCCGGCGAAGTGGCGAACCGCCTCGAGGCGCACCTTCTGCGAGAAGGAATCGACCAGCAGCGGCGCGTCGGTATGCTCAGCGACGAACTCCAGGTAGTTGATGAGTGCCGGGCCGGTGTCGCCGATGACGTCGACCAGGTGCGGGTTGCCGGTGCGGGCGGCCGCCTCGTCCGCCTGGTCGAGCAGCACCCGCGCCTTCTCGTGGTCAAACGTGCCCTTCAGGCTGTCGTGGACGATCTTGTGGCCGCTGAAAAAGATGCTGCCGATGAGGGCCGTGGGCCGCTCGCCCGGCTGCCCGCCCACCTCGATGCCGGCGACGTTGGCTACTTTTTGTTCGGCGGTAAATCGGATCATGAATCTCCCCCGGTAAGCAGACGGGCCCGGCCGGACCTGCCGGACCCGTCCTCGAACCTAGAAGCTCAGCCCGTAGCCCTGCGACTGCTGGGCGACAAACTCCTGAAACGACTCCCGCTTCGGGATCTCGAACTTGACATCGTCTAGATTGTCGGCCAGCGGCAGCGCGCCGTAGGTGTGGGCGGCGGCTACCGCGGCGTGGATGTGCGCCGGATTGGTGTCTGCCGGGATGCTGGACAGGAAGAGGGACAGGTTATGGTCACGGCCAAGGATGTCGATATAGCGCTTGATGTTGTCGACGATCGCCTCCACCGGGCCGTCGCGCAGCAGCCGGGCATTGATGCCGGCGGTGATGATCGCCCGCACCCCTTTCTCCTTGTAGGGGGCCAGGTATTCGGCCACTACCGCTAACGGATACTCGTGCCAGCGCCCCATGCCCAGGAAGATGACCGGCTGGCCAAAATTCATCTTGACCTGGATGTCAAAGCACTTGAACAGGATCTCCTTGTCGAACTTTTCCAGGCGCTCCTCGCAATAGTCGCCGCTGCCGGCGGTAACCGCCGTCAGGCCCAAGGGCATGCAGTTTTGCAGCAGCTTCATGGCATAGGGCACCACCCATTCCTCCATCAGCCCGGGGCTCAGGTTGGGAAAGGCTGACCAGGCATCGGCGCCGATCGCCATGTCCACCCCGCAGGTTTCCCTCTGTACTTTCAGGTAGGAGGGCAGGACGTCGTCCACCAGCCGGCCGAACAGCTCGTGGGCAAAAGCCGGATCCTTGCGCAAGTCGCGGATCAGCAGCGGATAGCTGCGCACGCCAACGGCCAGGCTAAAGGGCGCGCAAAACATACCGCGCAGCGTGCCCATTTTTGCACCCAGGCGCAGATTCTCCAGGGCGAAAGGGATCCGCTTGGCAGTGAGCCAGTTGGCCGCAGGCTTGAGCTTGGCCAGGTCCTTCTTTTCCGCCACCAACGGCTCGCGAAAGTCGATTGTCGGCATGGCGTTGGCGGAGTAGATCATCTTGGCCCCCATCGCCTCCGCCTCATAGTTGTAGGCATCCAGCCCGATGGCCGGGGAATCAAAGCCATACCAGGCTGACACGGCCGCACCGGTTTCGACGTTGACCTTGGCATCGTAATAGAACTTGGTTGCCGGAACGCCAGCCACAAACATGGTGTGGTCGTGCATCTGGGCCGCGATCTCCAACCACTGCCCCTTCTTGGCGTTGACAGCCAGCCACCAGGTTGTCGGATCCTTCGGATCAAACTCGACCGCCACTTCTTGCTGCGCCCCAAACAGGAGTGATTTCTTCTGTTCTGCCATCTTACTTTCCCTCCATCAGCTGCTTGGCCTTGACCACCGCGTCCAGGGCATCCTTGCCCCAGGCATCGGCGCCGATCTCGTCGGCGAACTGTTGCGTGGCCGGCACGCCGCCGACCATCACCTTGGCCGGCACCCCCGCCGCCTTCAGCCCGGCGATGACATCTTTCATCAGCAGGATGGTGGTCGTCATATAGGCCCCCAGCCCGAGGATGTCGGGCTTGAGCTCCTTCGCCCTGTCGACAAAGGTCTGCACCGGCACGTCCACCCCCAGGTCGACCACCTCAAAGCCGGCGCCGCTCAGCATAGCGACGACGATAATCATGCCCAGGTCGTGCATATCGCCTTCGACGACGCCCAGCAGGATGCGCCCCGCCTGGCCGCCCTC
Organism: Anaerolineae bacterium; assembly: GCA_034428935.1. Lineage (GTDB taxonomy): Bacteria > Chloroflexota > Anaerolineae > JAAYZQ01 > JAAYZQ01 > JAAYZQ01. The sequence goes on from DAOUHB010000153.1 coordinate 9,708, forward strand.
CTTACTCTTCAGCAGCGGCTCCACCTGGCCGAGCGCCGCCTTGAAAGCACCGGCCGACAGGATGACGTCGGGCAGGAAGTAGCGGTTGTCATTCCACAGCTTCCCAGCTTCCTCGATGCCTGGGACGATGGCCTTGTTCAGCACCTTGACCGGTTCGAGGCCCTCCGCAAGCGCGGCCTTGGCCTTGGCTAGTGCCATCTCGTCGTCGCCCTCGACAATAGCCAGTTTCAACTCGTTCAACATTTCGGACATGTTCGCCTCCTCGCGAATGATTGGCCGGGGAAAAGCTTGCCTCCCCTGGCCTCCTGGGGGCATAACCTCCAGACCTTCAGGCCAGATGTGGTCGGTTTCTGTCAGTGATCACCCCCTCCCCAGCAGCTCGAGCGCCCGGCGCGCAGCCGTTGTGGCGTCCGGCGCCCAGCCATCGGCTGCAATCTCGTCGGCAAAATGCTGTGTTGTCGGCACGCCGCCGACCATGACCTTGACGGTCTGCCGCAGGCCGGCCTCTTCCAGCGCGTCGATCACGTCGCGTGCCAGGAGCATGGTCGTCGACATGTAGGCGCCTACCCCCAAGATATCCGGCCGCTCGGCCCGCACCGCCTCCACGAACCGCTCGATCGGCAGGTCCACCCCCAGGTCAATCACCTCAAAGCCGGTTCCCAACAGCATGGCCACGACGATCCCCTTGCCCAGGTCGTGTACGTCGCCCTCGACAACGCCGATGACCACCTTGCCCCGCTGCTCTCCCGCGCGGCGCCCCAGGTGCTGTTCCACCACACGCGTCGCACTGCGAAACGCGTCGGCGCTGAGGATGACGTCGGGCACATAGTAGTGGTTGGCGTCCCACAACCGCCCCGTCTCCTGGATACCGGCGATGACGGCCTGCTCAAAAAGGACCTGGGCCGGTGTGCCCTCGGCCAGGCAGCGCTCGCTCAACTCAGCCGCCCGGTCGGCGTCACCAACGACAATGGCCTGTTTCAACACTTCCAGCAGTGGGGTCATGCATGGGCTCCCAGGTAAGGGCTATGACCAGCGCCAGCCGCGGCGCCGGCAAAAGTCGGCAAACGGTTCCACGTCGGGCATCTCGAATGGGATCGATTCCAGATCCGGGGCCAGCGGATACTGTCCGTACAGCCGCGCCGCGGCCACGGCAGCCTGAATGTGCTCGGGCGGGGTGTCGCCCGGCACGTTGTTGATCACCAGGGTAAAGCGCCCTCGCGGCGCGGCGGCGGCGATGTAGGCCCGCACCCGGGCGGCAATGGCCGCCACCGGGCCGTCATGGATCAGCCGCGAGTCGAGCCCCAGCGCCAGCGCGACGCCGTGGCGGGCAGCAGTCTCAACGTACAGCCCCGGCCCAAGCCGCTGCACGTCGGGGTCCAGCCCGCGCAGGCTGCCGCGCATCTCAATCTTGGCCTCCAGGAAAGGCACCGGATCGGGCAGGCGGCTCTCACCCCACTGGCCAACGGCGCCGACGCTGTAGCCTTCTGCGGCAAAGAGATCGCGCAGCCGCAGGACGTAGGGCCGGACGAACTCCTGGATGATCGGCCAGGTGACGATCGGCACCGAGGCCCAGGGATCAACACCGGTAGCCGCGCGCGCCGGCGGCGGCTGGGCCAACTGGACCCGGATCCAGGGGATGAGGATCTGCTCGGTAAGCCGCTCCAGCAGGGCATGGGCGAAGGATGGATCCTGGCGTATGTCGCGCACCAGGGCCGTGTAGCCGCGTACGGCGCAGGCCAGGCTAAACGGCGCGCAGAACCAGCGCAGCGCGGGCAAGCCGGTCATCTCCCCGGCCAGGCGGTAGCCTTCCAGCAGGAATGGCATCCGGCCCGCGCGCTCAAAATCGGGCGCCTGCAGGCATTCCAGGTCGGCCCGGTTCTGGACCAGCCTCTGCGCCGGATCGAGGAGGGGGGCAGCGCCCTCGTGGTAGAGGACCCGCCGGCCCAGCGCCTCGGCCTCAATGTTGTGCATATCGCCAAAAACGATTGGCAGGTCAAAGCCATAGTATTCGGCCAGCAGGACCTGCGCCTGGACAAAAGGCGCCGGCTCGGAGTAGAAGGTGCGGGCGGGAATGCCGGCCAGGTGGAGGGCGTGAGTAGGCAGCGAGCCATAGATCGGCACGCAATCGGGCGTATCGGCGATCGCCTCGGCCACGCGCCGGGCGCCAGTCAGCCAGTTGTACATCGCGCTCTGGGTCCTCCCTTGGCCCGGGACCAGTATATCACCGGCCGGCGTCGCCGTCTGTCGCCTGGGCGACAAGAGAGTTGTGGATCGCCTGTAGGGGCCAGGCATCCCGGTTGGTTTCCTGGTCAACGAATTAGGTTGTAGGGGATGCCGCGCCCCTACCAGACAGGAGTTGAGGGCGCGCCGCCTACGGCGGCGGGAGCTGGCCGACGGCCCAGGGCGCCAGGACGATGCGCTGGTCGATCATCCGGTAAAAGCCCTCGTGCTGCAGTTGGCTGAGGCAGGCGCTCACCGTGGCGCGGTTGGCGCCGACGAGCTTGGCCAGCTCCTCGTGGGTGAGGCGCATGTCGATGGCAACCCCGGCATAGGTCACCCGGCCGTACTTGCCGGCCAGCTGCAGCAGAACAAGCTGCAGTTGCCCGCGCACGTCCTCAAAGCTCTGGCTGATCAGCTCCTCGGTGAACAGCCGCACCCGCGCAGCCAGGTTGGCCAGGAGCGCCCGCGCCAGGGAGGGTTGGCGGTCCAGCAGCTCTTCCAAGCCTGTGCCTTCGATCTGGTAGGCCTCGACCTCGGCGCTAAAGGCTTCGGCGCTTTCCAAATGGGGGCAGCCCAGGTAGAAGGGCACATCGCCCACCAGATCCCCGGCGCCCGCAATCAGGAGGGTCTTTTCCCGGCCGTTCGGGGAGAGGACAAAGGTTCGCACCCGCCCGGCGTAGAGGAAGAAGAAGCAGCCGGCCGGGTCGTCCTGGCAACAGAGCCTCTCGCCGCGGCCGTAGCGCCGCCGGGAGACGCCCGCCGCCCGTTGGGCCAGCGCCTCCAGCGTCGCTTCAAGCGTGTCTGCCAGCGAGTCCCTGTCGATCTCCACAATGTTGATCCCGCAGCGTATTATACCCTACCCCTGTACATCCCGGCAAGGCACCGGCGCAGTCGGGCTTCGGGAGAGATTATGTCACCTTTTGGTGGCAAAGCGCCGACCACGAACGAGCGCTGGTGGGCTCGTTCATCGGTCAGGTACCAGGGGGAATGCAAGCGGCACAAACCCACCGCGGCAGGGCAAAGATCGCGGCGACACGCCCTTCTCCAGGCGGAAGGCAGCCACGTAGGCCTCCAGTTCCACCACGCCATTTTCAGGAAGCTCGAGCTTCCCCGAAGGTGAGAGCTGCCATCCCCAGGCCCCCGCTAGCCAATCTCCGGCACTCGCACCTTCCTGATTCTCTAGTTTGGCCATCTGATCTCGCTCATCGACTCCGGCTTGACCAGCTTTGCCCTGGGCGTCTACTCTACCAGTGCACCGGGGCGGCGAATGCGCATCCGCCGCCCCACCCCAGGAGGACGCCGGAGGCCGCGGCTCTTGCTAAACTTGCCCCCGCGAAAGTTGAGGTATTCGTGGTCACAATGCACGAATTCCGTTCGCTCTGACTACGCGACTGGTGATCTCCCAAGCCATAATGCGATAGGAGACTGCTTGTCAGGCTGCGGCAGTCTGGGATAGCCGTAAGCCAGTAGCCGGGGAAAACGAATCGTCCCCGAGATTCACAACCCGTAGGGAGGTGAATCGAGGCCCAGAGCGAAGGCAATCGCCTGATTCACCTCTTCCATTCTTTCGGTGGGGAGGTAGGCGATCAAAGACCCCAACTTGTGCATTGGAACCGTCTGGATGTTGTCCATGTTTGCTGCGCAGTCCGTGAGCAGTCCATCGTCTGGAGACAGGAAAACTTCGGATGGTATGTCACGGATAGTCGTCGTGATCGGTGCAACGGTAAGGGCATTCAAGAAACCGATGGCTGAGTTTCGAGTCAAAATGAGCACCGGGCGGCGCTTGTCCGGTGCCTGGAAGGTATACCACCGAACCTCACCGCGTCTCATGATGCACCCCAGGCCTGCTCAACTTCCCATACGTCAAACTCCCCAGGCTCCACAGGATGGCGGGCATAGCCTTCGGCGTGTTTCTTCTCCATTTCGGCTATGGCGTACCGTTGCAGAGCGAGTTCCAAAGCCTCGCGAATATAGGCAGAGCGGGTCGTCTTCAAGGTTTGGACCACTTCATCTACCTCGGCCAACAAAGGTTCATCAATTGTCATCTGAATAGTCTTCACGGGTCTCCTCATCTAGATGTTGATTCTGATACACATTATACTCAACATTGAGCCATGAGTCAAATCAGTCTCTACGCCAGGTCGAACTGTCAAATCCCCCGCAAGCCCTGATTGACAGCAATGAGCCGGGGCGTGCACCCCGGCTCACTGATTTCCTGAATCCCCGCTCTCGGCTATCCCGCCAGCCGCGAGTACTCCTCCTCGATCACGCTCTCGTTGAGCTTCTTGAACAGCGGCGCGTGGCTCCGCGTCTCCTCCTGGTACTCCACCACCTGCTGCGTGCCAAAGAGCTGCCCCTCATACCCCAGGTGCTCGCGCCGCTGGCGAGCCTCTGCGCCGTGTGCGGCACGCAGAACGTCGGCGCCAGGATCGTCTTCAGGCAGTCCACGGCGCGCACGCTGCGCGTGACGTACACGTTCGTCTCCGCCGCCTGCCGGTCCTCCTTGATCTGGAACCAGGGCGCCTTGCGGTCCAGGTAGCCATTGGCCTCGCGGGCGAGGCCGATGGCCTCGCCCAGGGCGGCGCGGAACTTGCAGGCGTTGTACAGCGCGCCCACCGTCTCGAACCCGGCCTCGACCCGGGACAGAAGCGCCCGGTCCTCAGCGTCGAGCTCGCCCGGCTCGGGCACCTTGCCCTCAAAGCGCTTGTAAGCAAAGCTTAGCATGCGGTTGGCGAGGTTGCCCCACGTCGCCACCAGCTCGTTGTTGTTCCGCTCGACGAAATCCTCCCACGAGAACTCGGTATCGCGGGTCTCGGGCGCCGTAGCGGTCAGGTAGTAGCGCAGGGGGTCCGGGTCGTAGCGGCTGAGGAAGTAGGGCACGTCGACTGCCGCGCCGCGGCTCTTGCTGAACTTACCTCCTCGGAAGTTGAGGTATTCTTAGACACGGGGTACAAAAGCTGTATTGGGCTTGTGAGCCAAACGGCGCAAGAACTCGTCTGGAGGAGGGACCAGATCCGTTTACGTTGACGTCGCGGTTGATTATTGCTCCGGCCAGGCTTGGCTGCCCGGTTCTGACAATGCCCGCAGTTCACGAGGCGCACAGTTTTTCCTGCAACCAAAGGTTGATCAAAGTCTCTGTTGACACACCTTGCTGGCGTGCTCGAC
>DAOUHB010000154.1:0-8424 GCA_034428935.1 Anaerolineae bacterium
CGGGCACGTCGGTGGGGGGTGGAACGGGAGTATCGGTAGGCGCTGGTGCCGTGGTAGACTGGGGTGCCGTGGTGGCCGCGGGCTCTACTGCAGTCGCGGCCGGCTCGGGCTCTCCGCCGCAGGCCGCCAGAATGGCCACCAGGGCAAAGAGCAGTAGTGCGACGATGATGCTTCTTGTGTGTTTCATCCTTGTTCTCCTTTGTTGGCTACGGGACGTGGCCGTATAACCACCAAATCGTAACACAACCATAGGCCTTTGTCAAATGAGCGCCAGGGCAGCCCCTTCGCAAGACATAAAAGGACCGCCCGGACGAGCTCTGCCGGGCGGTCTTGGTCTACAGGTCAGCGAGCGCAGCGCTCGCAGCGCTCGCGGGCGTCACGTAGTCAGGTAGCCGTGGGCGTAGATTACCTTGTTCTCGAGGATGCGAACGGTTCGATAGATGGCTTGCTGCTCCGGGTCGTTCATGTCCACGTGGTCGGGGGTGAACTCTTCCATGGCGGCCACGGAATCGAACAAGGACAGGAATGCCCGGCCCACCCCGGTGCTGTCGTTGCGGGTTTCGACGATGCGAATGACCTCGTTCTGGGCCAGGTCCAGGGGATCGGCGATGGCCGAATCGAGGCCGGCAGCCATGAGCATGACCAGGTAGGTGCGGTTCAAGAGGCTGCGGTTCTCGTGGGGGACGGCGTTCGAGATGTTGGACAGGCCGACGGTGGTCATGGGCGACGGATCCCAGAGCATCTTGAAGGAGCGAATGGCGTTGAGCGTCTCCGGGCCGTGCTCCTGGCAGCCATTGACCGTGAGCACCAGGGGATCGAGATAGATGTTTTGCATGGGAATGCCCAACTCTTCGGCCTTGGGCACCAGGATCTCCATGGCCAGGCCGACGCGCCCGTCGGCCGTGGGCGGGATGTTCTTGTCCATAGCCAGGGCAATGATCCAGGAGTTGTATTGGGCGGCCAGGGGCATCGTGACGTTCAGACGGTCGGGGTCGGCCGAAGTCGAGTTGATCATGGGCTGGATGCCCAGCTCCTGGCACTTTTTCAGGCCGGCTTCGATGGCCGCGGCATTGGTGGTATCGAGGGCGAGGGGCACCGGCCCCACTTCGTCGTACACCTGCTCGATCATCCACTCCATGACCTCGATGCCGTCCTTCTTGCGCGGACCGATGTTCAGGTCGATCATATTCGCGCCGTGTTCCACCTGGGTCCGGGCCATTTCGCGAACCTGGGTGGGATCACGGTCAGCGATGGCTGCCTTGACCCGAGGTGATAGGATCTGGATATTTTCACCGATAATATACATGCTTTCGCCTCCTCGCTGATCTGGTGGGTGTCATCTCTTGTGGGGCAGACGCCACCCGGTCGAACCAAAGGTCTTCTTTCTTCTCTGTCCCCCCGCCTCGTCCGGGCGGACACGCTCTCCGGTCAGCGCTCTACCGGTTTGCCCTGCTCTCCAGGAGTTTCATGACCGATGGAAAGGCCGTGATATCGGTGTGGGGCAGGAACAGAGACGACATGAATTTGTCGTAGAATGTGTTGTCGGCCGACAGCTCCAGGTAAGTCATCTTCTTGGCGACGTTGATCAGCTCGCGCCTCATAGAGCGCGAAACCAGGGCGTGAAAAGCGCCCAGGGCCGAAGTGTTGCCCAGGAAGCGAAACCGGTCCCAGGGCATGTCGGGCAGCAGGCCGATCTGGATCGCTTTCTCGACGTTGATGTACTGGCCAAAGGCACCGGCGATGAGCACCTGCTCCACGTCGGACATCTGCACGCCGACGCTCTCGACGAGCACCGTGAAGCCGGCGTAGATGGCTCCCTTGGTGCGAAGCAGGTTGGCGATGTCCACCTCGTTGATGACAATGTCGGCGCCGATGCCCGACTGGTTGGCCCAGGCGACGACGTACTCGCCGCCGTGTTCGCCGGCGCGCACCCGTGGCGTGGGAAGGTCGCGTTTGATCTTGCCTGCCTTGTCCAGGATGCCGGTGATAAACATTTCGGCCAGCAGGCCGATCATGCCCGAGCCGCATATGCCCCGTGCCGGCAGCCCGCCGATGGTCTCATAGGTTGGCTCGTAGGTGCGATGATCGATCCAGATCTCTTCGATGGCGCCGGCCGTGGCCCGCATGCCGTGGCGCACGCCGCTGCCTTCGAAGGCCGGGCCCGCCGAGCAGGCGCAGGTGATAAGCCAGTCGCGGTTGCCCAGGACGATCTCGCCATTGGTGCCGACGTCGATGAACAGCGTCAGCTTGTCGGTGTCGTACATGCCTGCGGCCAGGACGCCGGCGGTGATGTCGGCGCCTACGTAGGCGCCCACCACCGGCAGGCAGTCGATGGTGGCCTGTGGATTGATGTTCAGGCCAATCGTCTCTGCGGTAACGGGCAGGTGTTGGCTTAGAGTTGGGATGAACGGCATCTCGCGCAGGTACTTTGGATCGAGGGCCAGAAAGAGCTGGATCATGGTCGTGTTGCCGGCGACCACGGCCTTGCTGATCTGCCTGGGCTCGATCTCGTGGCGCGTCGTCAGCTCGTCCAGGAGCCCGTTGATGGTCTTGAGTACCAGCTTTTGCAGGCGCTCGAGCCCGTCGCGCTTTTGCGAAAAGACGATGCGCGAGATAACGTCTTCGCCGGCCTGGATCTGGGCATTGTAGGCCGAGGCGCGGTCCACGACCTTGCCCTGGCGCAGATCGACGAGGTAGACGACGTTGGAGGTCGTCCCGATGTCGATGGCGACGCCGTAACAGCGGCGGGTTTGTTCGCCTGGCAACAGGTCGATGAGGCGTGGCTGGGCGCAGGAGTTGAGCAGGGGATCGCCCATATCCAGGACTGCCGTGACGTCCCATTCCGCATCTCTCAGGTCGCGGCTCAAGGTGCGGAGCATGGCAAGGTCGGCCGTGACGTTCGTGATGTCGTGTTGCAGCGATAGCTCGCGCTCCAGGCGATCCCAGTCGGTGGTCTGGTCATCCAGGCTTGGCGGCTCGATGACCAGGTGAAAGCGGCGGACGCTGGGGTCCACCTCGCCGGCGAACTCGGCCGCCAGCGCCACCCGCTCCGCACCAACCGTCTTGGTGATAAACTCGACCTCGACCGCTTCCTGCTCGGGCACGTGGACGATGGCGTCGCCCTTGATGACTGCCTGGCAGCCCAGGGCCCAGCCCTCCTCTCGTTCGGCCGAGGAGAGGCGCGCGCCACTGCGGTGGCTGATGGCGCCATGCTCGATCTTGACCCGGCACCGGCCACAGCGCCCCTGTCCCCCGCAGGGCAGGTTCAGAGGGAGGCCGGCCTGAACCGCTGCATCCGACAGTAGCGTCCCGACCTCGACCTCGACCACCTTGCCCGATGGCTTGAAAACGACGATCGCTGTCATATCACCCCGATCCGCTAGCCCTCTGCCGGCCCCTGGCATCGAACGGCGCGACGCCAGGGAGCGGGCAAGGGATCACTATGCCGACCGCAGATAAGTCGGGATGTCCACCGCTTCGCGCGGCCCGACCCGGATCTCCCACCCCGGAAGCTCTTCTTCCAGCTCGCCCGAGAGGACGGCCACGTGTCCGGGCAGGGTGATCTTCTTTTGGTTGAGCTTGTCGGCGACGTTAAAGCTCTTGACGGCCTTGGCGATGGTCTCGGCATCGAACTTGCCCGCCGCCCAGGCGGTGAGGACACTCATGCCCTCGGCATCGCAGATGAGCAGCCAGGCCGGCATGCCGCTGCCGTCCAGCTCGCCGGCGACGCTAAAGTAGGTCAGCGAGAAGTTGGTGGTGGTCAGCAGGGGCGAGTCGGCGTTGGGGCTATTGAACTCGTAGATGCCGGGATCCACCGAGATGGGCTTCTGCGGGTCGGTAAAGATGTTCAGGCGCAGCGTGAGCAGTGGATACGCGACAGCCGGGTCAAAGTGGTCCATGACCACGACGCCCGCGTACTTGGCGATGTATTGTGTGGCGGCCACGATCTCGCCCTCTTCGCTGTCGGCCACCTCACCGGGGAAGGTGATGATGGGAAAGCCCAGCGGTCTGTAGTTCTGCTTGAGGGCCAGGCGGCGAAGCTGTGTCAACTGGGCCAGCGACTTGCCCAGCGAGCGGCTGCCCGGGTCGAGGAACAAATCGGCGACGCCCGCCTCTTCGATCTTGGTGGTCAGGTCGGCCAGTTCGTCCAGGCCGTCGTTGCTCCGCACGGCCAGGGGAACGCCGGCTTCCTTGGCCACTCCGGCCATGGCCTGCCAGTTGTCGGCGGTTGCGGCGTAGAGCAAGGGCTTGTGCCCACCTTCGGCCGCCAGGGCAGCCTTGGCCGCCTCGGGACCGGCAATGAGCACGAAGGGCAGATCGGTGTTGCTCCGCACCAGCCTGGCCGCTTCCGCGAATTTGTTCGGGTCGCCAGAGGCGTTGTCCAGGGCGATGGCGTTAAAGGTCATCGTAATGCCAACGCGCTCGACGCTGTAGGCGCCGGCCATCTGGGCCTTCTGGGCCATGGTCTCGGCGTCTTCCGTGTCCTTGATGCGCAGGGCCAGGCCGGGCTTGTTGAAAAAGGTCTTCTCGTGGCGGAACAAGACCGTTTCGTTGCCCACCTGGAACTCCTGTTCGCCGGTGCCCATCTTGACCAGGCGGATGGGCGGGGCGGCGGCGGCCGAGAGGGCCTCCTTCGCTTCAGCCGACACGTGCGGGCAGACGTCCAGGTCCACCTGCTTGGCAGCCAGTTTCATGGCAAAGGCCAGGCAGGTCGGAAAGCCGCAATCCTTACAGTTAGTTTTCGGCAACAGCTTGTAGATCTGTAGTCCTGAGAGTGCCATATCAGCTCACCTCCTCTATTCTGCCATCAGCTTGGTGATGGTGTCACGCACGACGCTGATGGTCTTGGGGTGGCGGAGCACCACGATGTCAGCGCCCGACTCCAGGAGCGCCGTGGCGGTCACCGTCTCCCAGGTGATGCCCCTCTTCTCGATGTCTCCCCATTCGTCCGGCACGCCCTGGGCGGCGCGCGATTCCTTCTGCCGCCAGCTCTCCTCGCCAACGAAGCAGATCATCGGCTGCTGCGTCATGCCGTCGCCGGTGAGGGCGGCGAGGCGCAGCCGCTCCATCACCGAGTAGGTATATTCCAGGCCGTAGCCCAGGGCTCCCGTGGTGGGGTCCATGAGCACACGGTCCAGGGGCAGGCGCATGTCGCTGATGAGGATATTGAGCTGTTTGGCCAGGTTCACGTCGATGGGCGAGCTGGCGACCACCAGGTGGCCGTGGGCCAGGGCACCCGCGACGATGGTGCGATAGTTCTTGTCCTCGCACAGCCCGAGGGCCAGCCTCTCTCCGGGGGCCGCCTCGGCGACGGCTACCAGAAGCTCGTTGTCAGCCTCCGCCTGGCCTGGGCCGCGGACGACCAGGGGCAGGCCCGTGGCTTGCAGTACCGCCTTGACACTGGCTGCCGCCTGCGCGGGCGTGGTCTTGGAGCCGTCGGCGTTGGTGCCCCGCAGCTTGAGCATGATGACTTCGGCTCCCAGCTCCTCGGCTTTTTTCGCCCACGCACCGGGATCCTGGGTCACTTCTCCCCAGGCGTTCAGCAGGGTAGTCGGCCATTCGGCCGGGTGGCTATCGTGGATTTCGACGCCAATGACGGGCGGATGCGCAATTTTGCCCTCGAAGTGCAGGAAGGGCAGCGTTGTCTCCCCGCCGACGGTGACCGTCCGGGAGCGGGTGCCGCCCTCGCTGCTCGTCGCGCCAAGGGTCACCTCCCGGATGGTGCCGGTCCACCGTTCCTTCGGTATTTCGACTGTGACTGGCATAGATCCTCCTCCTAGCAGGTAAGTTGGACGGTTGTTTTGGGCTCTAAGATACAAGCCCCGACGTCAAGATAGCTTCTGACGTAGCCAGCAGCAAGGGACATCCCTTGCTGCTGGATGCTCGAACGCTGTTTTCTCGCTCTGGCTGTCGTCGCGAAATCGCTTCCAACTCCAGATTCTCGTGGTTCCAGTGCCCGCCGGCCCGGGTGGCGACACGGGTTGTGCCTGGCAGGCAAGGCAGGGATCGGCGCTCGCCGCCGATCCCTGCCCTCTGCTGCTACATGAGCGGGTCCATGGAGAGTGCCGGGTGTCCTGTCTCTTCCAGGTAAGCCAGCACTTCCTCTTCCGTGGTCGCCACACGCTCGTCGGCGATCTTGTCGATGAGGTCGGGATCGCCAGCGCGGATGGCGGCTTCCTTCAACTCTTCGGCCATGCTTTCTTTCAAGAAGCTGGACATCCACACGATGCGCGGCAGGCCGCCATCGGCGCGGATGAACTTCTGGCTGGTAATAAAGTACTTGCCGTGGCCCATGACGCCGGGCGTCTGCAGGCCGCCGCCGGCCATGCCCGCCAGGGTGCTGAAGGTCATGCCCGCCGGGGTCATGCTCGGATCCTCGCGGCTGACGATCATGAAGCCGTTGCACAAGGGCAGGATCATCATGATGCATTCGAAGCAGCCGCAGGAGGTCATGGGCGTCTCCATGATAGAATACATGGTGACGCTTTCCACGCTGCCGTGGGAGGCCTGCTGCACAAACTCGTTGACGTTGTCGAACACGCCGGTCCAATCGTTCAGCGCCCGACCCTTCTTGATGGGCTGGTTCGGGCCGGTGGGGTTGATCTGGTAGCTTGCCTTGCAGTCGAGCCAGTTGTACGCGCCGCACAGGCCCAGCCGCTCGGGGCTGACCACGCAGACGTGATCGGGCGCAAAGCTCTGGCACAGCGTGCAGGAGTAGAACTCGTCGACTGACTCGTCGGTCATGGCCGCCAGGCGCTGGTTGCGATAGTTGTAAGCCGCCCGGGCCTTGTCCAGCCACTCGGCGTGCAGGGCCGGGTCAGTGACGATCTTGACCTGGACCTTGTCGACGATGGCGCCAAAGTCCGCGTGCAAACGGGCGTAGAGGATCTCGCCAAAGTGCTTCAGGTCAAAGCCCTTGTCCACGGCCGCTTTACTGATGCGGATCCAGGTAATGTCGCGCTGGCCGATGTGCTGGATGCCGCTGGCGCCGTTGACAAAGTAGTGGATCTGGCGCTCGAGGACGGGCTCAAAGTCTTCCTGCATCTTGCGCCCGGCGACCTGAACGATGATGGCCATGTCCATGGCGCCCTCGGCCGGGACGTCCTCAAAGCCGGGTCCTACGACCTCGATCTTGTGGTCCTCGACATCGTCCATGTCGGCCATGTGCAGGTACTCGAAGCAGCGGGAGTACTTGCCGCCGAATTCGACGCGCATGTCCGCCTTGCGCACCCTCTCGCCCTCGAAGGCAGAGCCGTAGGGCACAGGGATGGGGACCTCGGTGATCTTGATCTTGACGCCGCGGACCTCAATGGCCCTCTGCACGAAGCGGGCTGCCCTTTCCGCGTCGTCGGCGCCTTCGATGTCGTCCCACGGCAGGGAGATGACGTGCTCGTAGGGCGTGATGCCCGTGGGCCGGATCTCGGGGATGATCGTGTCGGCCAGCACCGGGAAGCCGTATGTGATGGCGCCTGCGGCATTGGCGTACTTCAGGTCATCGACCTCACCCAGGGCGACGGCAAAGGCAAAGACGCGATACTTGTTGTAGAGCAAGATGTCGCGAGACTGCCCACCCTTCATACCGCCAAAGGTCAGGGCCGAGCGAGTGGCAAAGCCGAGGGGGTAGACCGTGGACACGGTGTCCAGGCCAAAGGGCACGATGTAGGTGTCGTAGCCCATTTCCACGCCCTCTTCCATGAGCTGGTGGATAATGCTCCGGCCGTTGACGTTGCCGCTCAGGAAGATGAGGATGTTGCGCTGCTGAAGCTGGCGAACCAACTCCACGGCGGCCTGGTTGGTGCGCGCCGCGCCGATGATGGCCGCAAATCCGGGCATGCGGCCGTCCACCAACTGAATGCCCCAGCTTCGGAGCTGGATGTCGTCGATGGGGCCGTTGAGGTGGCCGTTCCCGGGGGCGCTGGTGCCGGTCAGCTCCAGGCCGGGCAATTTCTGGGGCTCTTGCCCATAGGCAAAGCGCAAGCCCATGATGCCCTCTTCGGCCAGGAGGGTTGCCACGCCGGCATCCAGGGTCTCACCCAGGTAGGGTACCCATGTCTGGCCGGGTGGTGGGTTGTGGAGCAGCGTCTTGCAGTGCTCCAGGACGGGCTTCAGGTCGCGGATGGTCTCGACCTTCATGCCGGTATAGCCCAGGATGGTGGGCAAGAAATAGGCCGTGTTGGTGAATCCGACCTTCGTGTCCGGGCCGAGTTCCTGCGTCGCCTTGTTCAAGGACGCGTCGAACTCCTGGACAATCAGACTGGCACCACGCAGTGCTCGGGTGGCGATGTATCTGGACATTGATACCTTCTCCTTCGTCTATTCCGCAGCAGCCTGCGTGTAGGCCTTGCGGCTGTAAAGGTTCCGCTCTTCCGGCGGCACAGCAAAGAACCCGGCCAACGGTGTGTCGCCACTCTCGCCAAAGCGGGT
>DAOUHB010000155.1:0-109541 GCA_034428935.1 Anaerolineae bacterium
TCGGATTCCGGAACATGCCGTCCACTAATTCCGAAGCAAGGCGACCACCGATTCCGGCGACCACGAAAAAGTGGACGCCATGCATCGGAACTGCTGGTCGGCATGCTCTGGAACGGGTGGACGGCATGCGTCGGAATCGATGGTCGGCATGGGCCGGATTATGCAGGACTGGAAGAGCCTGGAGGACACCGACGTGCGAGAACGGTTGTCGATCCTGAATGCCTATTTCCTTCCCGGGGAAGGGGCGGTGGAGCTTTACAAAGAAATCACCCCGGTGAACACCTTTCGGCTGATCTTGAACCGTTACTTTGGCACGGACCTGAAGCTGTTGGAGGACAGGAGCTACTTTTCCACCTGCGAGCATCCCTACCGGTTCTTGGACGTAACAGACGAGCTGTCCGCAGAATAGTCGGGGTTGCAGAAATATCGGCCTTTTTCGTAGCAGTAGCGACAGCCCCCTAACTCGGGGGATCGGGCCTTCCTTTAGCAGAAACACCAAGCTTGCCAGCCAAAGCACCGTGTAATTGAGAACACGGTTGGAGCGCTTGGTCGCGCCGGAATGCACGGCGGCGATGCCTGGCTGCACCAGGGCGAACGACAAAGGCTCGTTCAGATTCAGACGCACCGACAGAGGCTGGCCCGCATAAACGCTGAAAGTGTTGGCATACCTGCAGCTCACCCGGTAGCGCAGCAGGATCTGTTCCGTCAGCCAGGTGCCGACATCTCTCTGCCACGACAGCCGTCAGGGGGCAAGAGCCAGGGCCTGGATTCCGACCACAATCCACAGCCCGGCAACGGCTGCCGCAAGCTCTGCAGTGGACGCTACCAGGGCAACCACCGCCGCCGACCAGGTGTGAAACAGGGCATAGGGCGATAGGCAGGGCGAAGCCGCCATCGCAAATTTGTAATCGCGCTTGCGAACGGATGCAACGAGGAGGGCGAGGCCCACCGGAATGCTATGAGGCCACAAGCTGGCGTTGATATCGGCGGCAAGGGGCATTACGTCCGGCAGGTGAAGAGGCCACAGGCCGAAAAACAGGCAGGAAAGCAAGAAAGCCACCATTAGCGGCCAGGAGATACGCATTACCTCGCGCAGCCCTCCTTTGCGCCCTGCCTCCACGACCAGGAAGAGCCCTACGACCCAGCCCGTCTGAATCTTGGCCGTGATCAAGAGCAAGCCAACCTGGGGGGGCAGCACGAATCCGAGCAGCGGAATCCACTCGATATTGGCGTTCAGCAGGCAGTGGACCACGGGCGGCGAAAGCAAAAAGATCCCAACCCCCAGGGGGCTTGCACCCAGTCGGTATGCTGTGAAGGCGAAGGAGAGGATGGCCACGACGAAAAGCGCCACTCTGCCCACTTGCGCGGGCAGCACCGCAAAGGGAACCAGCGGCAGCAGGCTCCAGGGTGGAGCAAAGAAGAGCTCGACCGTGTAGGGCGACTCACCCCGCAGCAAGGCCAGCGAGGCGGGGCGGTAGTTGGTCGTCCAGTCAACGCCCGACGGCAAAAAACCGATGGCCGCAGCCGTCAAGGCAATGCAGCCCAGGCAGAGGAAAATCAGCAATCTCGCATTGACTGCTCTCATGGCCTTTCCCACGGCATCGCTCTTGTGCTGGATCCAAGTTTCATCTCAGGTGATCTCCCTCTGGACGAGCAGTCTGTAAGAGCTGCCTGTGCCAAAGACAGGCACTCAAGGCAACGACGATAGTCGCCCAGCGTAACACCCACCGCCTCTCCCCTCGCGATGTTGCCACCGTCACTGGCCGCCCTCCCCACCAGGATTGCCTGTTGCCCATTGTAGTACCACGTTCGGCGCCTTTAACACGAGAAAATCAGGTCCCAGCAGGACTCCATGTCATGATCGTCTGGCATAGAGCCTGCTCGATACCAACCCCCACTTGTTGAGGCGAAAGAGAACCGATGTCCTGAGGACACCAAGACCATAGATCACGGATCTGCGAAAGTTAATCGAAGAGGATTCTTCAATATACAATGTGGGGCACGAAATCTCGCCCACACGGTAGCCGTGGTATATGATCTGCGCCAGCATCTGGTTGTCAAAGACAAAATCGTCCGAGTTTAGCTCAAAGGGCAGGGCTTCCAGGAGATCGCGGGAAAAGGCTCGGTAGCCCGTGTGGTACTCGGACAGCTTGTGCTGCAACAAGATGTTCTGCACAAAGGTCAGGGCACGGTTGGAGATGTACTTGTAACGAGGCATGCCGCCCTTCAGAGCACCTACGCCGAGGATTCGGGACCCGAGGACGCAGTCAAAGAGGTTGGAAGCGACGAGGGAAGCCATGGCCATGATTAGTTTCGGGGTATACTGGTAGTCAGGATGGAGCATGATGACAATGTCGGCTCCGAGGTCGAGGGCTGCCCGGTAGCACGTTTTCTGATTGGCTCCATAGCCCCGGTTCTGGGGATGGATGATGGTCCGAAGGTTAAGGCTCCTGGCAACGTCGGCAGTTTGATCCCGACTTCCATCGTCGACAAGGATAATCGCGTCCACTATCTCGTGGGGGATCTCGTCATAGGTCCTCTTGAGCGTTTTTTCCGCGTTGTAGGCGGGCATGACGATCACGATCTTGCGGCCCTTTAGCATGGATCTTTTCCCCGGTTCCACCGAATCGGTAGCACAACCTTCGTAGTGCGACTTTGTGGTAGAGTCCTCGCTATCATATATGAAGAACCGCCAAGTGTCAAGTAAGACAAAAGGCCCACGGCTAAGCGTTCTTCCATTTGCCAACCTCAGCAATTCTAGATTTCGCACGCTCGATCGCATCCGGCCGCCACTGCTTCTCGAATATCGGCCTCCAATAGGGACAACAATGCGGCGGCACGTCTTGAGTCCAGTCATGCGCTCCACGAACCGGCCATATTTAGAACGGTTAACGGTTGCTGCCAACCTTGGTATGTTTGCTCCCCGCCACAAAGTGTGGTACAATGGGACGTCGAGGACTGGTGGAGAGATGATACCAGAGCAAAAGCAGTGTAGCCAACAAGCAGCGCCGGGAGGGGGCCAGGCGGGTTCCCCTCCTGTTCCATCGCCTACAAGGGCCTGATGCACCATGCATGAGGCCCTTTTTTCATCTACCTGGCGGGGTAGCCGCGGCCCGCGCGCAGCCGGCCAGGGAATTGCTGAGGAGCGCGTATGACTGTCCTGAAACAACTTTATCGCCTGCAGCTTGTAGACAGTGAATGGACGGCCAAGCAAGAGCGGCTAACCCAGGTCGAGGAGGCGCTGGGAGAGACCCAGGACCTGCTCCAGGCCCGCGAGGCGGAGGCCGAGACGGAGGAGGTGCTGGAGGGGCTGAAAAAGCGCCTGCGTTCCCTGGAGATGGACGTCTCTTCGGTCAATAGCAAGCTCAAGATCAATCAGGATCGCCTCTACGGTGGCAAGGTTCGCAACCCCAAGGAGCTCTCCGGCCTGCAAGAAGAGGCGGGCGCCCTGCGCCGCCGCCGCTCCGAGCTGGAGGACCAGGAATTGGAGCTGATGATCGAGATCGAGGGGCAGGAGGCCGAACTGGCGGAGCGGCAGGCTCGCCTGCGCCAGATCGAGGCGGCCTGGCGCGAGGATCAGGAGCACCTGCAGGCGGAGAAAGAGCAGTTGGCCGTTGAGCTGCAAGACCTGAAGGGCGAGCGAGAGGCCCTGCGGGCTCCAATCCCGGCCCGCGACCTGGCCGACTATGACGATTTGCGGCAGCGCTATGGGGGCATCGGCCTTGCCCTGCTCAAGAAGGGCATCTGCCAGGTGTGTGGCGTTGACGTACCCACGGGCGTGGCCGACGCCGTGGCCCGCGGCGAGGGTCGCCACTACTGCCCGGTCTGCAACCGGCTCCTCTACGGAGGATAAAAAAAGAGGCCATTGGACGCCGGCGACCCTCGTCAGCGTCCAATGGCCTGCAGCCGATTCCCCTTTTCTCAGTCCAGGGCCTTGTCCAGCAACTCCCACAAGTCGAGGACGTCGACAAAATAGCCCAGCTCATTGGCCATGCGGCCAGCCCCCCGCAGGAGGGTCGGCTGGCAGGTGGGACAGGCGGTGACGATGGTCCGGGCACCGACCTCCACGGCGTCGCGTATCCTGTTCTTGGATACCTCGACGGCCAGGTTGCGGTCCACGTCCAGCAGGCCGCCGCCACCTCCACAGCAGGTCGAGAAGGTGCCGTGATGGGTCATCTCGATCACTTCGATGCCCAGGGCCCGCAGGATCTGGCGTGGCTCCTCGGTGACGCCCAGCATGCGGCCCAGGTGACATGGATCGTGATAGGTCACCTTCAGGTTGAGGGGTTCCAGGTCCATCTCTGCCAGGCGCTCGGCAACAGCCACCAGGGCATGCTTCACGTTGAGCCCGTACTCGTCCTTCAGGGTCGCCGTACAGGTGGGGCAGACGGTCAAGATCTCGCCGTCCAGGTGCGGGCCATAGACCTGGCGAAAGCGCCCCTGGGCTCGCTCGAACTCGTCCGACAGGCCCGTGGCACCGACGATATAGCTGCAGCAGACCTCATCGGACACCAGGGGATCCAGCCCCACCTTTTCTAGCACAGAGACGATGGTCTTGACCTCCTGGGGCTTGCTCTGGTAGGCACAGCCCAGGTAGAGCGGCTGGGTTCCCACGCGCCGGTAGGGCATCGGCCGGTCAAAGAGCGTGCCTTCCTCCAGGATGCGGGCCGCCGTCTTCTCGTGCTTCGGCGAGACAAAACCCGCGGCCCGTAGCTCTTCACGCACGGCGGCAAAGATGTCCATGTTGGGCAACGCGCAGCGCGACTGGCAGTAGCCGCACATCAGGCAGGCGTCCATGACCTCCTGTAGCTCGGCAGATGGCTCCAGGTGTCCTTCGAGGAGGCCGCGGGCGGCCAACATGCGCCCCCGGCTGGCGTAACTTTCCAGGTGCTTGACCCGGAAGACGGGACATTCTACGCTGCAAAAGCCACAGCGCGTGCGGTTGCAGGTATAGATGTCGTCGATATAGGCTTTCAGGGTTGGGTATTCGGCCATGGGGTCCTCCTTCATGCCTCAATCCAGCGGGACTCGAACTTTTTCCCGGGATTCATGATATTTTGCGGGTCAAAGAGGGCCTTCACGTCCTTCATGTACTTGTAGCCCAGACCGTGCTCGTGCTCGCTAAAGCCACCCAACCGGTCGCCGTCGCCGATGTAGGTGCTCATGGTGCCCTCCAGCTCGACGGCCTTCAGGCTCATCTCGCGCACGTAGCCGTAAAAGTTGCGCACTCGCTCTTCGGTGGAATCGTCGACAAAGATGGCAAAGCTGATGCTGGGGCTCACCTTGTTGGGTGACTCGTTGTAGACGGTCATGCCCAGGATCTGCTGTTCGTACCTGGCCGAGATCTCCAGGAAGGCATGGTACATCTCTTCCAGGTTGCCAATTGGCACGCCCACGTCGGCGGCGCCAAACTTTTTCTCCCGTTGGCTGTCGGGCCACTTCTGTTTGAACGGGACAAAGGCCAGGCGGTGCTTGCTGTCCCAGTAACCCTCCACGATCTCTTGCTCGGAGACCAGCTCGGCCTTGTACTCGTCCTCCAGGATGCGCCGGGCCTTGTTCAGGGCGAACTCGACCACGTCGTCGTCGCCGGCAAACGACAGGAAGAGGATTGACTCGGCCCAATCGGGGACGTTGGGCTCGCGGCCGTACTTCTGGCGGTAGGCGTGGGTATAGAAGTGCAGCCTGTGGCGGCAATTCAGGTGGGCGCTCTCCACGCTGACGCCGCTGGCCAGCGTACGCTCCAACGCGCGGGCGCCGTCGATGAGGGTCCGGAACACCCAGCCGCGTACCTCGCGCGTCTTGGGCAGGGTGACCACCCGCAACGTGGCCTCGGTGACGACACCCAGGGTGCCCTCTCCGGCGACGAACAGGTGCATCAGATTGTAGCCGGTGGAGGAGAATGACGCCTTGCGGTGTCCCAGCCGCACTGCTTCACCCCGGCCGGTGACGACCACGATGTCCGTCAGGCAGTCCATGATCTTGCCGTAGCGAACGCCAAAGGTCGAATCGTTGTCGACGCCGATGCTGGCGCCAATGGTGCACGCTCGCTTGCTCTCCGGTTGGTGTGGCAGCCAGAGGCCGTAGGGAGCCAGGCGCTCGTTCAGCTCCCAGATGGTGATCCCGGCCTGGACGGTCACCGACATGTTCCCGGGATCGACCTCCAGGACCTTGTTCATCCCTTTCGTCTCGATAAGGATGCCGCCCTTCCAGGCAACCACGCCGCCCCCCATGCCCGTTCCGCCGGCAAAGGGAATGACAGGCAGGTTGTGCTTGAGGGCCACCTGGACGATACGCTCCACTTCGCCGGTGTCGTGGGGAACGACTACAATGTCGGGGAAATCGGTCATGTCCTTGAAACGGGGGCTCCAGTCCCGGCTGTAGGACATACGGTGGATCATCGAAGCCGTGGCTCTGTCGCCCAGGAACGCTTGCAGCTCTGCCAGGGCTGCTTCAACCGCACTGTTCGCCATGCTCTCTCCTTTCGGCCGTATAAGATTGTTTAACGTCCATCAGCGGTGCATGAAAACGCAAAGCCTCCGGCTGCCCACACGCAAGCGTCACTTGCTGCCATGCATTCGGAGGCCTTGACTCGTTACTGCCCGTTCCTCGCGGGCGAACGCTTGCGTCCCTGCAAGTCATATTCTGCCTGGATTATAGGACAGACCCGGTTGGTTGTCAATTCACATCCATCAACTGGCGAGCTCGTTACAGCTCGACCTCAATCCCCAGGCCAAGCTCCGCAGCCCGGCGAAGGATGGCCCCGGCGACGGCGACGTCCTGTACGGCGACGCCCACCGACTTGAAGAAGGTTATCTCCTCGGCCGACTGGCGACCGGGGATGAGGCCGGCGGCCACCTCGCCGATCTCTCCATGGATGTCATCGGCCGCCATCATGCCCTGTTGGATCGGAATGATCAGGTCGCCCGCCTCGGCCAGCGTTGCCGAGCGGGAGTCGATGACCACCCGGGAGCGGGCTACCGTCTCGGCCGGGACCTCTTGCATCTCGGGCGTGTAGGCGCCGATGCCGTTGATGTGGGCGCCGGGCTTGAGCTCGGCGTCGGCAAACACCGGCCGCGTCGAGGTTGTGGCCGTGCAGATAACGTCGGCGTCGCGCAGCGCTTCGGCCGACGAGGTGGCAATGGAAAATGCTTCGGGGATGGGCCGCCCACGTCGCCGCATGTCCTCGACATAAATCGCCGCCGTCTCGGGATTGGCGTCCAGCACCCACACCTTTTCGATGGGGCGCACCGCGCACACCGCTTCCAGTTGGGTGCGGCCCTGGGCGCCGGCGCCCATAATAGCTACCGTGCGGGCATCGGGCCGGGCCAGCAGGTCGGTGGCAACGCCGGACGCCGCCCCCGTGCGGAGGGCCGTCAGGTACGTCCCATCCATGATCGCGTTCGGCTGGCCGGTCTCGGCATTCACGACGATGACCATGGCGTGGATGGTGGGCAGGCCCTGTGCCAGGTTCCCGGGAAAGACAGATACGATCTTGGCACCCATGGCGTCGCTCTTCGCCAGGTAGGCTGGCATGAACAGCGTGACGCCTCCGCGCCCCTCAACCGGGACAGGCGTGCGCAGGGGAACGATGGCCTGGCCCGCCGAAAGCTGGACGTAGGCCTCCTTTACGGCCTGGATGGCCTCGGCCATGGTGATGGCCCGCCGGACGTCGTCGCCGGAGAGAACCCGCAATTTCATCCTTCACCCCCTAGATGATGAACGTCTCGCTCTTGCCCTCGATGCTCCCAAAGCGGTCGTAGGCAAAGGGAGTCAGGTCAAAGTCGGTGTGGCCGTCCAGAATCAGCTCGCTCAGGATGCGGCCGACGGTGGGTGCCTGCTGAAAGCCATGGCCCGAAAAGCCGATGGCGCAGAAAAATCCCTGGGCCTCGGGCAGCGCGCCGATGATGGGGTTGTCGTCGGGGGTGATGGCATACAGCCCGCCCCAGCCGCGGTTGATCTCGCACTCTTCCAGGATGGGTGCCCGGTGCACCGCCTGCTCGATAACCTTCTCCATGAAGGAATAATCCCAGTTGAGGTTGTAGGATGGGGGCTCGTCGGGATCGCTCATGCCCATGAGGATGCCCGGGCCTTCGCCGCGAAAGTAAAAGGCCGTGTCGATGTCGAGGATCATGGGCACCGGCTTGGGGATGGGTTCGAACCGGGCGCTCACAAACACCTGGCGGCGAACAGGCTTGACGGGCAGCTCGAAACCGGCCATGGCCGCCACGTCCGCCGCCCAGGGCCCGGCGACGTCGAGGACGATGGGCGCGTCGATGGGGCCACGGGTCGTGTCCACGCCGCAGACTCGGCCGCCTTCGACGCGGACAGCCGTCACGCGGGTCTGTTCTTCGATGCGCACGCCCAGGCGCCGGGCAGCGTTAGCAAAGCCCATGGCTGCCATGTAGGGGTCGGCGTAGCCATCCTCAGGGCAAAAGGTGCCGCCACGCAGGTCAGAGACGTTGAGATACGGCCAGCGGTGCTTGATCTCTTCGGGCGGCAGGATCTCGACGGGAACGTTATGCTGTCGCTGCACCTGGACGTCGACGAGGAACTTTTGCCAGGCCGCCTCGCTCTGCGCCAGGAAGAGATAGCCCACCTGGCGGAACTCCATGTCGACGCCGAATTCCTCATGGAACCGCTCGAAAACTCGGACTGCCTCCTGCGAAAGGCGGATGTTGGCCGGGTGCGAAAACTGCTGCCGGATGCCGCCCGCGCTCAGACCGGTGGAGGCCTGGGCCAGTAGATCCTTCTCCAGGATGACCACATCCTTGCAGCCTTTGCGTGCCAGATGGTAGGCGGCACTCGCCCCGTTGATGCCACCGCCGACGATAGCTACAGTCGCCGTATCCTTCCACTCTCCCATGTTCGATTTTTCCTCCTGCGTCTGCGCTGGAATGGTTCCATGATAGCACAGAAAAGACGCCTGTTCAAACCGGAGGGGCCGTCTCGGCTGTGCGAATACCCCATCACCCTTCCGCGCTGTGCCGCGGGCCGCGGTTCGCCGGGTTTGGGGGGTTGCATCCACTCCATTTCGTGGTATAATGGACGGGCTGCGGAGCCCAGCTCGCCGGGCGACGGGGAGGGTGTCCATGCGAACTGCCAGAATGGTGTTCGCATCTCTGTTCCTGTCTCTGCTGGCCGGCTGTGCCGGTGCGCAAGACTTGGGACTGCGTATACCGGCTGAAGGAAGCGGCGAGTTGCCGGCCGCCGAAATGGTAGAAGCCACGGACCTGCCGTCCCAGGTGTTGCCCCCTGCAGCAACCCTGGAGAACCAGGACGACGGTACGCCCGTCTCCACAGCGCTTCCTGTAGACACGCCCGCGCCATCGCTCCAGGACCCGGGGCCAACGCAAACGGCCACCTCTCCCGTTGACGTGATGTCCGAAGAGGAGTACACATTTGACCCTGCAGCCTCGCAGGAAAGCCTGGCCTTGTTGAGCAGCTTCCGGCAAAAGGCCGTCCTCAACTTTACCGCCGAAGGCAGTGGCATCCGCAGCAAGGTGACCTACGAGGGTGAGGTGACCACCGATCCCGGCGCACTTCATTCCGTGGTCCGCGTTGAGGGCCAGGGAGCGGCGCAACTGCCCACGAACCAGGTGGAGGTCACGTGGCTGGGCGACCAGGTGTGGGTCAAGATCGGCGTCAAGCCCTGGGTGCCGGTGTCGGCCACGGCAGTACAGAGCCTGTACGGCGCAGAAGTGGTGAATGCCGCGGATCTCTTGCCTTCCATCCGCCAGGCCAGGCGGGTGCTGCCCGACGAGCGGGTGAACGGCATTCCTTCCAGGCACTATGTGTATGACGAGGATAACCTGCATCCGGACGTGGGCATGGACAGTGCCCGGGGCGATCTGTGGGTGGCGCGGGACGGTGGCTACGTGGTGCGCCTCACCCTGGATGGCGAGGGTACCTATTACGATACGTACGAGGCCAGCGGCACGCTGCGCCTCGTGTACGACTTGTACGACGTCGACGTTCCCCTGAAGGTCACCCCGCCGCGCTGAACAGCGCGGATTGAGCGCCGGATCACGCGGGGCCATCTGCTGGCCCCGCCCTATTCGGGCCTCTATCCCCTTGTCGTCGCTGCCCCTCGGTCCAGCACCGGGGCGGCTGCACCTAGAAGCTGAGCAGCAGCCGGACGATAACCTGGCGCACGACCTCCAGGAGGATCATGGCCACGATGGGACTGATGTCCAGCATCCCGCCGATGGGTGGGATCAGACGTCGCAGCGGCTCCAGCACGGGGTCTGTTAGCCGGTACAGAAGGTCGATGAGGGGATGATTGATGGCCCGCCCGTAGGGATTGACGTTTACCCAGGAGAGAAGCACACGGATCAGGATCAGAAACTGATAGGCCTGGAAGACCAGGGAGACAATGCGTACGACTGTGAACAAGAGACCTCCGTTAGCTCAAATTCTGCACAGGATCGGTTGATCGGGATCAAAGATGGCCCGGCCTATCCGGACCAGGGTTGCGCCCTCTTCGACCGCCACCTCAAAGTCATCCGTCATGCCCATGGACAGGTGACGCCAGGTGACTCTGGGGTGGATGCCTGCCAGCTCGTCCCGCAGGTTTCGAAGCGCGGCAAAGACCGGCCGGACCTCCTCCGGGTCCGAGACGATGGGCGCCATCGTCATCAGCCCCTGAATCTCCAGGCCGGGCAGGGCGACGATTTCGGCCACGGCGGCCAGGAGCTCTCGACGCTGGACGCCGTCCTCCGCCCAACGTTCCGCGGCCAGGCCGTACTTGCTTTCCTCGCCCGAGACGTTGACCTGGAGGAGAACGGGCAAGCGCGCCCCTTCCTCGTCACACAGGCGACTGAGGCGAGCTGCCAGCCTGGCGCTGTCCACCGAGTGGACGATCTGAAAGAGCGGCACCACCTGTTTGGCCTTGCGGCCCTGGACGTGGCCGATCATGTGCCAGGTGATGCCGGCAGGGAGGGCGGGTATCTTGGCTTCGGCCTCTTCGACCCGGTTCTCGCCAAAGTGCCGCAGGCCCAGGTCAAAGGCGGCGGCGATGGCCTCCCGTGGTTGGTTCTTGGTCACCGCCACCAGGGTAACCTGCTCGGGGTCGCGGCCGGCGCGCCGCGCCGCGGCGGTGATTCGTTCGCGGACGGATTGCAGGTTGTCGGCGAGGGCAGTCACGACTCCTCCTCCAGCATCTCCTGGAAGCTGGGAAAGCCAGGCGGGGCCAGCGAATCGAGGCCGCCCGTCTCGATCCGTGTTGCGGTTTCGGCTGGCTGCTGCGCGCCTGGCGCATCGTGCAGGCCGGCGGGCCGTAGCTCCAGGACGGCGACGACGGCGAACCTGCCCGTCTGCCCGTTGCTCGCGCGATGGGAATAGAACTCGTCGCTGTGGCAGGAGGTGCACAGGTTTGCCTGTTCAACGTTGACGACGCCCGCGGAGGCAAGCTGCTGGGCGTTGGCGGCCGGCAGGTCAAAGCGCCAGGCTGTGCCGCTCTCGTCGCCATCCCCTTGCGGATTCTGTCCGTCCGGGGCCGCGGGCAGGGGATGCATCACGCGCCTCCAATCAGGCAGAGCGTAGCCCATGGCCGCCGCCACCTCATCGCCCACGACGTAGCAGCAGGGGCCAATGGCCGGACCCAGCCCGGCGACGAGGGCTCGGGGTCGGGTGCCAAAGGCGGCCCGCATGCCTTCCACGGCACGTATGGCGATGCCCTGCGCCACACCGCGCCAGCCGGCGTGCACCAGTCCCAGGGCGTGGTGCTCGGGATCGTACAGCAAGATGGACTGGCAGTCGGCAAAGCGAAGGAGAAGAGCCAGCCCCGGTGTAGCCGTCACCAGGCCGTCGGTGTTCGGCAGGATCTGCCCGGCGTCATGCCCGGAGACGGCGGCGACGCGGTTGCTGTGGACCTGCCAGGGAGTGACCACCTGGCCCGCGGCCAGTCCCATGTGGGCATAGACGCGCCGCAGGTTCTCGACCACGGCGGCCGGGTCGTCGCCCACGCTGCGGCCCACATTCAGGCTTGCCAGGGGGCCGCGGCTTACTCCGCCCAGCCGGGTAAAGATGGCGTGCTCGATCCCTTCGAAGGCCGGATTTTCAAATTGGTAGGTGACCAGCTCGTGGCTTACTTGGCGTCGCAAGCTGCCTCCTGTAAGCGCACGCGCGAGTTGAAATGGAAGACGATGCACCAGGGCGCCCGGCAACGCGCCCATTCGACTGCTCGTCTCGGTCGCATGGTTTGCATGGGCCCAGTGTAACACAAAAAGGGGCCGGCGGCAAGCGGTGGCTAGCGGCGTGGGAGGTGCCCATGGGCCAGGAACCTTTTGACCTGGAATCACGTCCATGAGTTGGACGCGCGTCTGGCGCGTACCTTGGATTGCCTGTGTACAAAGCGAATGAACGACAGGCAGGATCGTGGAAGGAGAGAACACTATTCGATGCGTGTGACGAAACTGCTCGCCATTTTCTTTTTGTTGTCGCTGGCGGCCTGTGGGGCGGTCGCCCCGGAGGCCACCAGCACGCCGGTCCCCCTCTCGACTGCCGCTCCCACCGTCGAGGGCCAGCTTCCACCGACCGAGGAGCCGGTGGCCGCGACTGCCACTCCGGTGCCGACTGCTTCTGCACCCGCCACCGAAGCGCCCGTGGTGCCGACCGCACCGCCTACCCAGGCGGCCCAGCCTACGCAGGCGGCCGAGCCAACCCAGGAGGCCCAGCCCACCGTACCGCTGCGCATGATTGCCCTGGAGGTGCCCCAGGACGGTGCTGTGGTGCGCAGCCCGGTGGTGGTGCGGGGGCGGGTGAGCGTGACTCCCTTCGAGGCCACCCTGCGCGGGCGGGTGTACGACGCCGAGGGTCAGGTGGTGGGCGAGGCGCCCATTATGCTGACCACCGAGATGGGCCAACCCGGCACCTTTGAAGGCGAGATTCCCTTCAACGTTTCAACCAGCGGCCCGGGCCGCGTGGAAGTGGCGGAAGAGAGCATGAAGGACGGCAGCGTGGTGGTCAGCGCCGTGGCGAACGTAACCCTGGATAGCCAGGGAGCGAGCCTTGGGATCGTGATCCCGGCGGCTGACGAGGCGGTGACCCTGCCCTTGCATATCATGGCCCGGGTGGGCGAGCCGGGCGAGCTGGTGAGGGCCAGGTTGCGGTGGCAGGATGGCACCGTGCTGGTGGACACCTTCACGGTTCTGCGCGGCGAGGATGGGCGCGGGCTGCTCATCGGCAGCCTGGACTGGCAAATGGAGAGCCAGCCGCCCCAATCGCCGAGCCAGCCGGCCGTGCTGGAGCTGCGTAACGCGGCGGAGGCGCTGCTCGCCAGCCAGCCGGTGCGGGTCCTCAGCGCCGACGACCCCGAGGTGATGCAGGTGACGCTTCACTTTGTCCTGGGCGAGCAACTGCAACCCGTACAGCGCAACATCCCCCGGACTGCAGCCGTTGGCACCGCTGCCCTGGAAGAGCTGCTTTGGGGGCCTCCACCCTTGAACCTGGCCGGTTTCGAGACGGCCATTCCCATGCCGGAGGATGTGCTCAACTATCACGCTCGCGGGTCTGACTGGGGGCCGCGGGTTACGTTGCGCGAGCTGACCATCGTCGACGGCGTGGCCACCGCCGATTTCTCCCAGGAACTCCAGGCCTATGGCGGCGGGTCATTGCGGGTAATGCTCATTCGGCAACAGATCGAGCAGACGCTCCGCCAGTTCTCCACCGTGCAGGAGGTGCGCATCGCCATCGAGGGCGAGACCGAGGCGGTGTTGGAGCCCTAGCCTTCGGCAAGGGGTTCCAGGGGATGCTACTCGGCTTCGGTCGAGGAGGGGCCATAGACCAGCCGGCTGAGGAGCCCGGTCCACTCGTAGGGCACACCGAGCTCCTCCAGCCCGATCCAGACGATTCCCACCGTCTCTCGCATGGTCAGCCAGGCACGGGTACGCCAGGGAATGGTGCTCAGGTCGGTGTTCGTCGGGCTGGGATAGACGGTCAGCCCCTGGCCTTCGAAAAGGATGCGGGCCCGTTCCAGGTGCAGCGGATGGCTGACCAGGACGGCGGTGCTCCAGCCGTGGGCCAGCATCAGGTCGCGGGCGCTGGCCGCATCTTCGCGCGTGGTCATTGATCCATCGGCCAGGAAGACTCTGTCGGGGGGCACGCCCAGCGACACGGCCAGGTCGCGGCCTACGGCAGCCGCCGAGAGGCGATCACCGCGGAAGCCGCCCGTAGAGACAATGTAGGGTGCCACGCCGTTCTGGTAAAGCTGAGCGGCGTGCAGGGTGCGCACGTATAGATCGGGGCCCGGCTGCCCGTCGGGTTCGACCTGGGCGCCGAGGATGACGATGGCATCGGCCGGCTGCGACCGGTCTTTGAGCCCCGTGTAGTTGACGCGCCAGGCAATATACAATAACATAGTCGCGCCCGCCGCGAGTAGCAGCATCGCCACCGTCAGCAGGGCGCGAAAGATCCGCCGCAACATAACCGGATTATACCACGAAGCCTGGTGACCTCAAAGCTGAGGCCACGTCAGCATTCGCTATAGCCGCAATTGATGCACTTGCGGCAGCCCTCCATGGCCACCAGTGCCGCCTGGCCGCAGTCGGGGCACAGATCGGCCCTGGGCTGGGGCAGAGAGATGGGCAGGGGCAGTTGCTCCGGTGGCTGTTCAGCGTCGACGAGGGCCATGTGGCGGGCCAACACCTGGGCCACGGCATCGGGCAGCGAGCGCACACGGTTGGGCCCAAAGCCCAGCGGCCGTCCCCCGCCGATGCCTGCCAGTTGGTCGATGACCTCCGAGAGCCGCTCGCGGGCTGTGAGTGGCGAGGGCATGCGCAGGGCCAGGCTGATCAACCGGCCGATGGCCTCCGCCACGGCCGCCGTGTCAGAGCCGGCCTTGCCCACGTTGGCAAAGATCTCGAAGGGCTCCCTGTGGCCGTTCTCGTTGACGGTGATAAAGGCGGTACCCAGGGGCGTCGGCGTGCGATAGGTGGTCCCCTGGAGGACCATGGGCCGGGGCTTCAGGGGCACGACGTCGACGCCGTTGCCTTCTGTCTCTCGCGCTTTCCGCGTCTTTTGCGTCTCCAGGACCACCCTTTCCCGCGAGCCTGTGACGTACACCGTCAACCCCTTGCAGCCCAGGCGCCAGGCGAGGTGATAGGCCCGGGCGACGTCTTCGGGGGTCGCATCCTCGGCAAAGTTGACCGTCTTGCTGATCGAGTTGTCGACAAAGGCCTGGATGGCGGCCTGCATGCGCACGTGCTCCTCGGCCGTGATGTCGCCGGCGACGACAAAGACGCGCCGGATCTCCTTGGGCACCTCCGGGACGTCCTGGCAACTGCCGGTGATGGACACGCGCTGGCTGATCTCTGCCTGTATTTCGGCATCCAGGCCGGCCCTGTGCAGCGCGGCGGTAAAGAGCGGGCTGGTGTAGGTCAGCTCAACGTCGTCATCGCCGTCCTTGAAGTGGCGGACGTAGGCGAGGGCAAAGGCTGGCTCGCAGCCGTAGGCTTCGCAGCCGGACACGGTGCTGATGGTCCCGGTGGGTGCCACCGTCGTCTGCGCGGCGTTGCGAATGCCATGGACTCGAATACCCTGGACGACCGCGTTCCAATCCAGGGGCGGCCGCCCAAAGTCGCGGGTGTAGGGGGTCAGGGGACGGGGCGGCAGCCACTTGAGGTTGTCGGGGTCATAGATGCTGCCCTGGATGCTGGGAAACGGTCCCCGGTCGCGGGCCAGGGCGATGCTTGTTTGCATGGCGTGGTAGCGGACGAACTCGACCACCTGGGCGGCAAATTCCTCGCCCTCCGGGCTTCCGTAGCGAACGCCTGCATGGAACATGAGGTCGCCCAGGCCCATGATGCCCAGCCCTATGCGACGGGCGCGGAGGGCTGCCTCCTCGATCTCGGGCACCGCAGGGACGTACTTGTTGGCGTCCACCACGTTGTCGAGAAAGACGGTAGCGGTCTCCACGCTGTCTTGCAAGCGGGCCCAGTCCACGCCGCCGTCCGGGGTCGCATGCTGTGCCAGGTTGACCGAGCCCAGGCAGCAGTTTTCGTATCCGCCCAGAAACTGCTCGCCGCAGGGGTTGGTGGCCTCCAGTTCGTAGAGATGCGGCACCGGGTTGCTGCGGTTGGCGGCGTCCAAAAAGAGCACGCCCGGCTCGCCGTTGCGGTGTGCGTGTTTCACGATCTCGTCAAACACCTCGCGGGCCTGCACTCGCCTCCAAACCTCGCCGTCCTGGGGGTTGACGAGGTCAAAATCCTCGTCGGCCTCCACCGCGCGCATGAACTCGTCGCTGATGCCCACCGAGATGTTAAAGTTTGCGATCTGGCCTTCTTCGCTCTTGCAGCGAATGAACTCGAGGATGTCGGGGTGGTCAACGCGCAGCACGCCCATGTTGGCTCCGCGGCGGCTGCCGCCCTGCGCGATCTCGCCAAAGGCTTTGTCATAAACTCGCAAAAAGCCCACGGGCCCGGTCGCGATTCCCTTGCTGGTTCGAACGCGGGCTCCTTTGGGTCGCAATCGGGAGAAGGAAAAGCCGTTCCCGCCCCCTGTCTGCTGGATCAGGGCCGCGACCCGCAGCGTTGAAAAGATCCCTGCCGGGTCCCGGCCCATGTCGTCCTCGATGGGCAGGACAAAACAAGCGGCGAGCTGGCCAAGAGGCGTGCCGGCACCGGTGAATGTGGGCGAGTTGGGCATGAAGCGGAAGGAGGTTAGCAAATCGTAAAAGGCGACGGCGGTAGCCTGTGCCTGCTCCTCGCCGGCATACTCGGCATCGGGAGCGGCGACGACACTGGCCACACGCCAGAACATTTGCGCCGGGGTCTCGGCCGGCTCGCCATCGGGTCCTCGGAGCAGGTAGCGCTTGCGCAGTACCGTGAGGGCATTGTCGTTGAGGGCAATTTCGCGGTCCAGTGACGGTGGCATTGAATCCACGATCCCTTGCGTTGCGACGTCCATCAGCTCAGGCATCATTCGTTCCCGTTCTCTCCTGATCAACTCGAGCCCGATCCTCTCGAGGTGCTTCTTCCGCGCTCCCGGCCTCGCAAGGCCTCGTGCAGCAGCGCGAGAGCTTGCCCGGCCACCCAGTCGGCCATGACATCGCTAGATCCTTCATACTGCAGCGTGCGTTCGGCCAGGTCCTGACCGTCGTCCAGGGCAATGTAGGCCGTCTCGCGCACGGCTGCCGCCTCGGAGGGGGTGGGCAGCATGCAGACGGCCAGGCAGAGATCGACCTCCAGAAATGAGCGTCCCTGGCGAGCCGCCGCCCGCGTGGCCTTGGCAGAAAACTCGCCGGAGCTTTTGAATTGGGCTGCAGGCAGCTCCAGGGCGTCGATGACTTCTTCGATGGTGTCGACGCTCAGGCTGTCGCCGAGCACGGCCGGTCCCTCCTCCGCGTCAAAAAGCCTGCGACTTACGGCACCTTCGGTGCCGCACTCCACGGTACCCAGGACCAACTCCCGCGCGGACAAGATGCGGGCCACCGCGTCGGCGATCCTGGCCTGTCCCTCATCTGTCATGGTCTCGTTCCTTTCAGAATAGGATCTGCCAGGACGGGAAGAGCGACGGCGATCTTGCCCAGCCTTTTTGGCCCGGCCCTAGATATCCAGCCTCATCTGCGCCTTGAGCATCGCTTCGCGCTGGCGGCGCTCCATCAAGCTCTCGATCTCGTCGGCCAGGTCCTCGACGTCGGCAAAGCGGCGGTAGATGGTAGCGAAACGAATGTAGGCCACCTCGTCGAGCTTGCGAAGGTTATGCATCACCATCTCGCCAATCTCGCGGCTGGTGACCTCGCGGCTGCCACGGTGGTACAGCTCGCTCTCGATGCCGCTCACCAACTCTTCGATGGCCTCTGTCTCGATGGGCCGCTTGGCGCAGGCGATCTGGATGCCGCGCAAGATCTTGTCCCGGTCGAACGATTCCCGGCGTCCATCCTGCTTGATGACCATGAGGCGTAGGGGGGCCACCCGTTCGTAAGTTGTGAATCGTCGCCCACAGTCCTCGCACTCCCGCCGGCGGCGAATGCCGCCTTCGGCACTGCGAGTGTCGATCACTTTCGAATTGAGCGACGCACAAAATGGGCACTGCATACTTCACTCCATTGCTCTCCAAAAACGCGCCCGCGGCGGCCGAGAGGGCTGGAACTTGAGGGGAACCTTTTCACTCAAGGCCCCGCTTCTACAACATCTCGTGCAACCATTCACCTGGTCCACAAGATGTCGTAGACATGGCCCTACTATACCACAAAGATGGACGAATTGCAAGACGGCGGACGGCCCGAAAGCTCCAGGGAATCAAGATTTAATCTTGGCGCGGCGGACAAAGGCGTCGCCCCCTTTCCGAAGAAAGGGGGCGAGTGGGGATGCGATAGCCCATCCGGGCTGGAAGTGGCATCCGAAACCGGGCCGGCGAATACGCGCGCCGGCAGCCGGCCGTGGAGCAGGCAAGGCTACTCCCCTCGAATCGGTCCTCTATTCGCGAGCTCCTCTATGCGATTGGCGGGCCCGGCCGCGAGCTACTCGTTGCCCTTGGAGTGCTTGCGCAAGAAGGCCGGGATGTCCAGGTTGTCGCTGTCCAGCACGCGCACCGGAAAGTCGGGCACAGGCACTGCACGCCCCACCCGCGGCTCGGCCACCCTGGCCGACGAGGCGGCGCGCGCCGGCATGACGCGCTGCTGCGCCGTGGCGTCAAAGCCGGTGGCAATGACCGTGATGCGGATGGCGTCGGCCAGCTCCTCGTCGATGACCGCCCCAAAGATGATGTTGGCCTCCGGGTGCGCCGTCTTGCGAATGATCTCGGCCGCCTCGTTCACGTCGAACAGCGTCAGATCCGAGCTGCCGGTGACGTTAAAGAGTATGCCCCGCGCGCCGTCAATGGTCACGTCCAGCAGGGCACTGGCGATGGCCTTTTCCGCCGCTTCACTGGCGCGATTCTCGCCCTCGCCCATGCCTATGGCCATGAGTGCCGCCCCGCCCTCGGCCATGATCGACCGTACGTCGGCAAAGTCGAGATTGATGAGGCCCGGCACGGTGATGAGCTCCGAGATGCCCTGGATGCCCTGGCGCAGCACGTCGTCAGCGACGCGAAATGCCTGCTGGATGCTGGCCTTGCGGTCCACGATTTGCAGCAAGCGGTCGTTGGGAATGGCGATGAGGGTGTCGACGTGCTCCTTGAGCTTCTCGATCCCTTCCTCGGAGACTATGCGGCGCTTGTGCCCCTCGAAGGCAAAGGGCTTGGTGACGACGCCGATGGTCAGGGCGCCGGTCTCGCGAGCGATCCGGGCAATGACCGGGGCCGCTCCCGTCCCCGTGCCGCCACCCATGCCGGCGGTGATAAAGACCATGTCGGAGCCGTTGATGACCTCGTACAGCTCGTCGCTCGATTCTTCAGCTGCCTTGTTGCCCACGTGCGGCTCGCCGCCCGAGCCAAGGCCCTTGGTCAGCTTGTCGCCGATGCGCACGCGATTGGCAGCCTGCGAGAGCATCAGTGCCTGGGCGTCGGTGTTGACGGCAATGAACTCTACGCCCTGCAGGCCCTCCTCGATCATGCGATTGACGGCGTTGCTGCCGCCGCCGCCCACTCCAAGCACCTTGATGCGGGCAAAGTTCTCGACCTCTGGTAGTCTGCGCTGCATGTTTCTCCCTCCCTCTCTCGTCTTGCCGCAGTTCGGGTGGAGCGCCGCTGCGGCCTTGAATCCTGATAGAGTTGCCCGTGCTGCAAACTAGCCGGGCAAAAAGGCGCGGAACCAGTTCCGCAGCCGCTGCCAGGCCACGCTCGGCACCCGCTGTCGCCGCGGCTCCGGCTGGCTCATCTGCGCGTGCCGTTGGCCCCACAACAGCAGGCCGACGGCGGTAGCATAGGCCGGGCTTTCGAGGATGTCGGTCAGGCCTTGCAGGTCGTGTGGATTGCCCAGGCGTACGGGCAAGTCCATCACCTGCTGTGCCAGGTCCTTCATACCGGCCAGTTCCGCAGAGCCGCCACACAGGACGAGCCCCGCGGCCAGCAAGCCATCGTAACCCGAGCGCTTGACTTCCCGCTGGATGAGGTACAAGATTTCTTCCGCCCGGGCTTCTATTACCTGTGCCAGTTGCAGCCGCGAGACCGATTCGCGGCCACCGTTGCCAAATGACGTGATCTCGATGGATTCATCGGTCAGGAGCGAGGCGGGCATGGCATGCCCGTACTTGATCTTGAGCTCTTCGGCGGTGTTGAATGGCGTCCGCAGCCCCACGGCCACGTCGCGCGTCAGGTGCTCGCCGCCGGTGCCCAGCACCACGGTGTGCCAGATGCTGCCCTCGATAAAGATGGCAATGTCCGTCGTCCCGCCGCCCACGTCGGCCAGGATGACGCCCATCTCGCGCTCCGACTCTTTCAACACGGCCTCGCCCGAGGCCAGCGGCTGCAAGATCAGGTCGTCGATCTCGACGCCCGCATCGCGCACGCACTTGACCAGGTTGCTGACCGACGTCGATGCGCCGGTCACAATGTGGGCCTCGACCTCCAGTCGGATGCCCTGCATGCCAATGGGATCTTTGACGCCTTCCTGGCCGTCGACCGTAAAGCCGCGGGGGATCGTGTGAATGATCTCGCGGTTCTGTGGAATGGCAATGGCCCGCGCCGCGTCCAGAGCACGCTCGATGTCGCCCTGGCCGATGCCCCGTGCCGTGCGCGAGATGCCCACCACGCCGCGGCTGTTGATGGCCGAGACGTGCCCGCCGCCCACGCCCACGTAGGCGCTGGCAACCTCGTAGCCCGAGATGCGCTCGGCCTTGTGGACCGCCGCGGCAATGGCCTCCGTCGCCTCGTGGACGTTGACCACTACCCCTTTGCGCAGCCCGCGCGAAGGGGTGACGCCCACACCAATGATGCGTAGCTGGCCGTCGTCGTTTGTCTCACCCACCAAGGCGCAGACCTTGGTGGTGCCGACGTCGATCCCGACAATCGTCTTGGTTTCAGTCAACTTTTGCCCCCCGCGGAGCAAGCCTCGCCAGCAGTTGGCGCCGAATGATAGCCAGGTTGTTGAACGACCTGACGCCAAAGGCCACGACAGCCGCAATATACAATTCTACCCCCAGCCGGTCGCCCAAAAATGTCAGCGCTCCGGCCAGGACAATGTTGGCGAAAAAGCCGCTCAAGAAGATCTGGTGGTCGAATTCGCTAGCCATCTCGGCCCGCAGAGCGCCCAGGATCGAATCGAGGGCTGCGAGGATGGCCATGGCCGTGTAGCGGGAATAATCGGCCGGGATGGTCAGCGAAAAGACCATCCCTATCAGCAGTCCCACCACCAGACCCGCCAGGGCCAGCCACCACACGCCTATTGGCCTCCTTCCGCCGCGGTTTCACCGGCTGGCCGTCCATAGACGGGATGGGCGGCCCATCGCACGTCGACATAACGTGGCGTGATGTTGTTGGCCTCCAGGTGGGCCGTCAGCGTCAGCATGACCTGAATCTTGTGGTCCAGGTCCTCGCTGCTGCCTACATACACCGGCCATTCCTCACCGTTCCCTTTTTGCCTGAAACTCAGCCCTCGCTCGGCATCGTAGAAAAAGATTCTATTGTCGGGCAGGGCAGTGGCCAGTTGAATCACCGAGGCCACGATGCCCTCGGGCTGGATCCTCTGGCCATAGTCCAGCTCTCGCGGACTTGCGTCGACGACAAAGAGCGTTTCGCCCGCCTGGGCGTCGCCGTGATAGGGCAGGATAAAGCCTTCCTCGTCCAGCCACCAATCGCGCTCCTGCTTGATAGCTCGCCACAGCACCCTGGGCTGGCGTTCCTCCACCTCGATGGTCACCACGGCGGGCAGCGCACAGCGAACGCGGACGGTCTTGACGCCGTCCAGGCGAGCGATGCGCTCCGCCACGGACGCGGGATCGATCCAGAAGATGTTTTGCTCGTGGACCGCGGCTGCCTGATAGATCCCCTCAGCGTTCAGGTGCCGGGCCCCGATGACGCCGGCCTGGTAAACAAAGAACCGGGCGTCGGTAGAGCCATGTACCACCGCGGCGATCAGCAGTCCCAGGAGGAGCAGAACGCCCAACCGCAGCCCCAGGCTCGAGGCCGCGACGCGGGCGGGCGCCTGGGCCGGCTGCGCCTCGGCTCTGGTCCTCTTGCGGGCCGCCGGGCGGCTTCGCTGTGCCCGCTCCTTCGGTGGAGCCGCAGGGCCGCTGGGGGCTTTGGCCCGTTTCCCGGGCTGCCTGGCACGGGCCTGAGGCATGGGCACGGCAGCCTCGAACGTCCGCCGGCGGCTGCTGCCCCGCTTGCGGCCTGCAGCCCGGGTCCGTTGGCTCCTGTCCTCGTCTACCAGGCGGATGCGCACGCCTCTATCGCTCCTCTGGTGCCTCGTAGCTGGTGGCCGAGCGGCTCTTGTCGGCGTGGCGCTCCAGCGCCAGCTCCACGAGCCGCTCGATCAGCTCTGGATAAGAGATCCCGGTTGCCTCCCACAGCTTTGGATACATGCTGACGGGCGTGAAGCCGGGCAGGGTATTGACTTCGTTAAGGTACACCTCGTTTGTCTGGCGGTCCAGCAAGAAGTCGACTCGGGCCATCCCGGCACAGTCGATGGCCAGGTAGGCCTTCACCGCCAGCTCGCGTATTCGCTCCGCCATCTCTGGCGGGATGGGCGCCGGGATGAGCAACTCTGACTCGGCGTCCAGGTACTTGGCCGCGTAATCGTAAAACTCCGCGCTGGGCAGAATCTCGCCCGGCACGCTGGCGATGGGCTCGTCGTTGCCCAGGACACTGACCTCGATCTCCCGGGCGTCGATGGCTTCCTCGACTAGAAGCTTGCGGTCGTAGCGTGCCGCCTCGGCCAGGGCCTGGCGCAGTTCTGCGCGGTTGTGGGCCTTGCTGATGCCCACACTCGACCCCAGGTTGGCCGGCTTGACAAAACAGGGATAGCCAAGCTCGGCCTCGGCGCGAGCCACGACCTGCTCCGGCTCTCGATCCCACTCCTTGCGCTTCACGGCAACGAAGGCGGGCACGGACAGCCCGTGGGCTCGCGCCACATCCTTGAAGACCACCTTGTCCATGCCCACGGCCGAAGCCAGGACCCCGGCCCCTACGTAGGGAATGCCGGCCAGCTCCAGAAGGCCCTGAACGGTCCCGTCCTCACCGTAGGGGCCGTGCAATATAGGAAAGGCGACGTCGATCTGGCTAACCTCAATGGCCTTCAGCGCTTGCTCTTGTCCCTGGGTCTCCAGGCGCATCAGCCCGCGTTGCGACGGCTCGGCCAGTAGGGCGGCGGGGTTGCTCTGGGCTACCTCTCCCGAGGTGAGGGCCTTCATTGGATCGCCCGCGGCCAGCCAGCGCCCTTCCTGCGTGATACCGATGGGCACGATTTCGTACTTTTCCCGGTCGATGGCGCCCATCACACCCTGGGCCGACTGGAGCGAGACCTCGTGCTCGCCCGATCGACCCCCAAAAATCAACCCGATCTTGACTTTCTTACGCATAAGCTATTCTACCACAATATCTTGTATTTTGCAAGTACCAAACTACTAGGACTAGGGTACTGTTTGCCCAGTTCGCTACCACTCCCCCAGCAGCTCGATCTCGAGCGCCAGGGACACCCCGAAGCGTGCCTGCACTTCAGAGCGCATTAGCTCCACCAGCGACCGAACGTCGCTGGCCGTGGCCTCGCCTTCGTTGACGACAAAGTTGGCGTGGACCGGCGAGATTATCGCGCCGCCCTGCCTCTCACCCTTGAGCCCCGCCGCCTCCACCAGGCGCCCCGCATGGTCGCCGGGGGGGTTCCGGAACACCGAGCCGCACGAGGCGCCGGCCGGCTGGCTGGCCCGGCGCCGGGCCGTGATCTCGGCCACGCGCGCCCGCAGGCTTCCCTCCTCGGTCGGCTGGAGCCGGAACTCGGCCTCCAGGACCACAGCTCGCCGGCCCGGGCCCTGGCGCTTGAGCACGCTCGTCCGGTAGCCATACTCGAAGCGCGCGGCGGGCCAGGTGGCCAGCTCGCCGCCGGCCTGCAAGACCGTGGCCTGTCGCAGGGTAGAGGCCACGTCGCTGCCCCAGGCGCCGGCATTGCCCACCACGGCGCCGCCCACCGTCCCGGGTATCCCCGAAGCCCACTCCAGCCCTGCCAACCCGGCCGAGACGGCCAGGCGGGCCACCGTGGCCAGGGCGGCTCCGCTCTCTGCGCGCAGCCCTCCTTCGACGACGCCGGCCGCCCGGGCCTTGTTGAGCACGACCAGGCCCCGGATGCCGGCGTCGGCCACGAGGACGTTGGAGCCGCTGCCCAGTACAAAGCACGGCACGCCCTGTTCCCAGGCAAGGCTCACTGCCTGCCGCAGGGCGCCGGCGCTCTCGGCCGTGACCAGGAGATCGGCCGGTCCTCCTACGCGCAGGCTGGTGTGGCGGGCCAGCGGCCTGTTCTCCGCAACAGCCTCGGCGCCCAGGGCCGCCCGCAGGGCGTCGGCCAGGGCCGGCAGGCCGGCCCCCACGGTGACGCTTCCCTCCCGGCCGGTCACGAGGTCCCCTCCGATTCCTGGAGCCTGGCCAGCAATTGCTCGCCGATGCGATAGCCGTCACCCGCCCCCAGGGTCAATACCAGGTCGCCGCTTCGGGCCTCCTGCAACAGCGTGGCCACGGCCTCGGCAAAGGTCGACACGTGGCGCACGTCGGGATGGGCCATGGCTGCCACCAGGTCTGAGGCCGAAACGCCGGTTGTCTCCTCCTCGCGGGCGGCGTAAATGGGCGTCACCAGGACGTGGTCCGCCTGGTCAAAGGCGGTGAGAAAGGCGTCGAACAGGGCAGCGGTGCGGCTGTAGGTGTGGGGTTGGAACACGGCCCACAACGTCCGCCCCGGGTATTTCAGCCGTGCCGCTGCCAGGGTAGCCCTGATCTCGGTGGGGTGGTGGGCATAGTCGTCGATGATGGTCACGCCCGCAGCCTGGCCCTTGACCTCGAAACGGCGCACCGTGCCGCGGAAGCGGGCCAGGGCCCCGCAGGCGGCCCCGATCTCCACCCCCGCCGCGGCGCTGGCTGCCAGCGCGCCGAGGGCGTTGAGCACATTGTGCCGCCCGGGAATTTGCAGGGCGCACGTGCAGGCGTGTCGCCCGGCGTGCCACACCTCGAGGGCGGCCTGGGTGCCGGGTTCCGGCCCCGTGGCCCACCAATCATAGTCCGGGCCGAGCCCGTAGGTCTCGACGCGGAACCCCTGGTTGCTTATCTCCTGGCCAAGCTCGCTGGCCGCCGGGTCCTCGCCACATACCAACAGCAGCCCACCGGGTGCCAGTTGGCGGGCAAAATCCCGAAAAGCAGCGCGCATGAGGGCAAAGGAGGGATAGCAGTCCGGGTGATCGTGCTCCAGGGCCGTGATGACCGCCACCTGCGGATTGAGCCCGAGAAAGGCCCGGTCGTACTCGTCGGCCTCGATGACAAAGTGGGCGCCGGCACCGGCCCGGGCGTTGGTCCCCAGGTTCTGCAGAACGCCGCCGACGATGAACGTGGGGTCCAGCCCCTCCTGGAGGAGGATCCAGGCAATCATGGCGCTCGTCGTCGTCTTGCCATGGGTGCCGGCCACGGCGACGGCCTCCTTGCCGGCGGTCAGGGCCGGCAAGAACTGCTCGCGCTTGACCACGGGCAAGCCCCGGCGCCTGGCTTCCACCACTTCCGGGTTGTCGTCGTGGATGGCGGACGAGACGACAACGAGGCCGGCGGAGCCGAGGTTCTCTGCCGAGTGCCCGGCGTGTACCGTAATCCCCTCGGCCGCCAGGGCAGCCGTTAGCGGCGAGGCCACCCGGTCAGAGCCGGAGACGAGATACCCCCAGCCGTGCAGCACGCGAGCGATGGCCGACAGGCCGATGCCGCCAATGCCGACCAGGTGAACGTGGGTGCCCGAGGGTAACATTTCCACCTTAAACCTACTTGAGCACGATGGCCAGGAGCAGGATCATGCCCAGGGCCAGCATCACGAACTCGTTGATAAACGTGATGGGCAGATACTGCACCAGGACGCTATGAAAGTTGCTCAGGCAGTCGCTGATGGCAATCGTCCTGTCGTAGCACTCCAGGGGAACGTTCAGGCCGAAATAGCCGGCCCGATGGGCGACGTCCCAGATCGTACCAAAGATCAGGTAGCCGTTCAGCAATCCGCCCGGCAAGCCCACGATGCCCTTGCTCACTCCCCTCATCTCGCGGATGGGAAAGGCCAGCGAAAAGCCCTCGTAGGAGATGATGGCGACAAAGCTGATGATCAGGATATAGTACAGCGCCATCACCGTATCCGCCGGGGCGCGGTCGCCGACGATGGCGATGCCTCGCTCGCCCAGTTGCCTCCAGGCAAACTTCAGGACAAAGAGGCTCAGAAGGAGGATCGTCGTCACGCCCAGTTCCCTGTTGAGGCCGCGGGCTGTGCCGACGATCCCCAGGACAATGATGAGCGTAATCCAGAGATACTCGATGGGGATCATGGCTTTGCCTCTGCTATGCGCTGGTGGGCCACGAGCCATAACTGCCGGGCGATGGCTTGAGCGGCGTCGGGGCGGGCCATGGCCCGGGCGGCTTCGCGCATGTTGTTCAGCGCCTGTTCGTTGTGGATCAGACGGAGAATCGAGGGCACCAGCTCGCGCTCCAATGCCTCGTCGGCGAGGATGCGGGCGGCGCCGCTGTCGGCCAGGTATTCGGCGTTGGGCAACTGGTGCTGGCCGGAATAGGGATACGGTACGAGAATGGCGGGCAGGCCGGCCGCCGGGAACTCGCCCAGGGTGGCGGCGCCAGCGCGGGCCACGGCCAGGTCGGCGGCCACCAGGGCTCGGGGCATGTCGTGCAGGTAGGCATAGCTGTGGTAGCGTTCCTGGAGCTCGCCGGGCAGGCTGCGGGTGGAGCCTGCCACCCAATCGGCGTCCAGCCTGCCAGTGACGTGTAGCACCTGGCAGACGGGTAGCAGCTCGCGCAGTCCGGCAATGAGGGCCCGATTGATGCTGCGGGCACCCCGGCTGCCGCCAAATACGAGGAGTGCCCTGTCCTCGGCGCCCAGGCCCAGGTCGCGGCGGGCCTGTCCCTTGTCCAGCGTATAGATCTCGGGGCGGACAGGGTAGCCGGTGATCACGACCTTATCGCGCTTGAAATAGGGGGCGGACGCCTCGCTGGTCACCAGGATGCGTGTGGCAAAGCGGCTGAGAAAGCGAATGGCCTGCCCGGGCACGACGTCGGGCAAATAGATGGCCACCGGGATGCGTTCCAGCCAGGCGGCCAGGGTCACTGCCGTGCAGGCGTAGCCGCCGGTGACGAGGACGACGTCAGGCTGAAAGCTGGCCAGGAGCTTGCGCGCCCGGCCCACGCTCCGCAGGATCAGCAAGCCGTTGCGCGCCTTGACCACGAGGCCCATGCCCCGTAGGCCGCCGGCCGGCAGGCCCACGAACTCGAGCCCCGCGCGCCGGACAAGCTCCTCTTCCATGCCCCCGCGGCTGCCGATCCACAAGAGATCGCGAGGCGCCAGGGACGGAAGGCCCTCGACCGGCTCATCCCGCCGCAGCAGCATCTCGAGCACCGTGAGCGCCGGGTATACGTGTCCACCCGTCCCGCCGCCCGACACGATCAGTTTCATGCCGGCTCTCCCTGTTCCGCCACATCGGCTGCCGGGACGCGTTTCCAGGTGGCCTGCTCTTGCTCCACGGATGCCCGTGACACGCTCAGGAGGATGCCGACGCCCACCATGCACGACACCATCGACGAGCCCCCGAGGCTGATAAAGGGCAGCGCGATCCCGGTGAAGGGAATGGTGCCCGTCACGGCAGCCATGTTCATCAGCGCCTGGAAGGTGAACCAGCAGGTGATGCCCAGGGCCAGCAGCCGCCCGAACGAATCGGGGGCCAGGTTGGCGATGCGAATGCCGCGGTAGGCCACGACGGCAAAGAGGCCGATGATCAGCAAGCAGCCGATCAGTCCCATCTCTTCGCCGGCAAAGGCAAAAATGCTGTCGGTGTGGGCCGCGGGCAGCCATTGGTACTTCATGCGCCCGCTGCCGGTGCCCAGCCCCGTCAGCCCGCCGCTGGCCAGGGCCACCAGGCCCTGGCTCAGTTGCCAGTTGGTGCTGTGCAGCGGGTCGCGGAACTCTTTGACGTAGGGCGTGAGGCGATCCATGGCATGTGGGAACTGGGTGACGACAAAGGCAAAGGCCGCGCCGCCGCCCAGGATGCCGATGACGAACTGGATCACGTCGGCCCCCGCCAGGAAGAACATGGCCACCG
This sequence comes from Anaerolineae bacterium, assembly GCA_034428935.1. Classification (GTDB taxonomy): domain Bacteria; phylum Chloroflexota; class Anaerolineae; order JAAYZQ01; family JAAYZQ01; genus JAAYZQ01. The sequence continues at coordinate 28,143 of DAOUHB010000155.1, forward strand.
ACACCAGCACGATGAGCAGGGCCTCCGAAATGTCGGGCTGGGCCATAATGAGACCGGCCATGGCGCCCACCATGATAGTAAATGGCAGCAGACCGTAGGGCAGCGTGCTCAGGAGGCCCTCCTTGGAGGACAGCCAGTGGGCGATATAGATGATCATGGCTAGCTTGGCCATTTCCACGGGCGAGACCGACTGGCCGAAAAGCAGGCGACCTTCCTTGAAGAGAACAAGAGCCGCCAACGTCGCCAGCGCCAGGAGGATGACGGGGATGGACAGCTTCATCCAGATGTGGTGGGTGAAGCGGCTGGCGACAAACATGCCCACCAGCCCGATCCCCAGCCACTGCACCTGGCGCCTGAAAAAGTGGGACGGGTCGCCGTACATGTGATAGGCCGTGTCGGACGTGGCGCTGTAGACCAACATCAGCCCCAGCGACGCCAGGCCCATAATGGCAAAGAACAGAATCCAATCCCGGGAGCCCAGGTTCTGCTGCTTTTTTCTGATGCCCATATGCTACTCCAATGCCCTCACCAATTGCCGAAAATGCTCTCCGCGCGCCAAGAAGTCGGCGTACGCATCGAAACTTGTGCCCCCCGGCGAGAGGAGCACGACGTCGCCAGGCCGGGCGAGGCCTGCCGCGATTTCCACCGCCCGTTCCAGGTTGCCGCCGTGGTGCACGCCGGCCAAGGCCACGCCCTGGCCCGCAGGCCTGGCCCGCTCCATGGCGGCCTCGATCAATCCCGCGGCCTCGCCAAAGAGCACCAGGTGGCGCACCCGGCGCCACACCAGGGCGGCCATTTCTTCCCAGGGCAGGTGCTTGTCGCGTCCGCCCGCCAGAAGGACGATGGGCTCCTTGAAGGAGCGCAGGGCCGCGACCGCGCGCTCGGGCGAGGTTGCAATGCTGTCGTTGTACCAGCCGACTCCCGCCCTGGTGCGCACCAGTTCAAGGCGGTGTTCCACCCCGGCAAAGGTGATCGCTTCGCGGCGCAGTGCCTCCAGGGGGGCGCCCGCGGTGCCGGCCAGGGCGCTGGCGGCAAGGACGTTGGCGACATTGTGCTGCCCGCGCAGGCGCATCTCGCCCGTCCGGCACACCACCTCTTCGTGCCCGCCGAGGCGCAACACCAGCTCTTTGCCGCGCAGCCAGGCCCCTTCGGCCACGGGCTCTTGGAGGCTGAACCACAACACCCGTTGCCTGGCCGCCAGTCCCAGCCGCCGCGTCGTGGCGTCATCCTGGTTGAGGACTGCCAGGCCATCGGGTTGCTGGTGGGCCACGATGTGCTCCTTGGCGGCGATGTAGGCCTCCATCGTGCCGTGGCGATCCAGGTGGTTGGGCGTGATGTTCAACAGGGCGGCCACGGGCGGGCTCCAGCCCGACGGATCGAAGATGGCGGCGGGGCCACCCGAGTCGATGGCCTGCCGGGCAAAGGCGGCGGCCGGTGGCGGCCAGGGGGCAAAGAATTCGAGCTGAAAGCTGGACAGCTCCATGACCACCGTGTCCTGGGGCCCGATGGCGGGCTCGCCGGCCAGGCTGCCGATGAGCGGCTGGCCGATGTTGCCTCCCACCCAGATCCGCCGCGTGCCCTCCAGCATGCGGCCCGTCAGCACCGTGGTGGTCGTCTTGCCGCTGGAGCCGGTGATGCCCACGATGGGCGCCGGGCAGAGCCGCGTGAAGAGACGCGTCTCGCTGCTCAGCGGCAGCCCGCGCCGCCGTGCTTCGGCCAACAGCGGGATCTCCAGGGGCACGCCGGGGCTCACGAACAGGATCTGTGCCTCGTCCAGGAGCGAAAGGGGATGCCCTCCCAGGGCAAAGGCCAGGGGCAGGCCGGCAAGGGCCGCCTGTGTGTGCTCCAGGGCGTCGGCCGGCCGGGCATCGGTGACGGTGACCGCCGCGCCATGCTCGGCCAGGTAGCGGGCCAGGGCCGTGCCTTCGCGGGCCAGGCCCACCACCAGGCAGCGCGCGCCCGCCAGGTCGAGGTCCGGGAGCGTGCCGTGGGGCTCGTTCATAGCAACGCCAGGGCGATGCCCAGCATGGCTGCCAGCACGCCAATGATCCAGAATCGCTGGGTGATGTGCGTCTCGCTCCAGCCCAGCAGCTCGAAATGGAGATGCAGCGGTGTCATCTTGAACACCCGCTTGCCGGCCCCGGTGAGCCGCCGGCTCAGCTTGAACCAGCCCACCTGGATGATAACCGAGCCCGCCTCGGCCACAAAGATGAGGGCGATGATGGGCAACAGCAGCCACTGGAAGGACATCAGCGCCACGACGGCCAGCGTGGCGCCCAGGGCAAGGGAGCCCATCCCTCCCATGAACAGGATGGCCGGATGGCTGTTGAACCACAGAAAGGCGAACAGGGCACCCACCATGGTAAAGCTGAAGGACAACAGCGGATATTGCCTCTGCAAGAAGGCAATGATTCCATAGGCCACAAATGTCACCGCGGCCGTGGAGCCGGCCAGCCCATCGAGCCCGTCGGTCAGGTTCACGGCGTTGGCGACAAAGACGATCAGGAGCGCGGCGATGGGCACGTACCAGATGCCGACGTCCACCACCTGGCGCACGCCAGGCACGCCCACCTCGTGAAGCCCCAGAAATTGGGGATGGTACAGGCCAATGGCCACCAGAATTGCCAGGATGAACTGCAGCGGGAACATGACCCGCGCCTTGAGGCCCTCGCCGCCCCACCAACCCCGCACCTCCGACAGATCGTCCAGTCCGCCCAGGAGGCCAAAGGCGCCCATGACCAACAGGGGAAGGAGGATGCTCTTGCCGATGAGGGGGCTACCCTCCTCGAAGTTAAAGAAGGCCAGGATCTGCTTGCCCGCCTCAAAGCCGCTCAGGAAGTTGGCCAGGTTCAGGGCAACGGTTATGAGCGCCACCGGAACGACGATCATCAGCCCACCCATGGTGGGCGTGCCGAGCTTGGTCTGGTGCGTGGTGGGCAGCTCGACGCGGATTTGCTTGCCAATGCGATACTTGCGCAGCAGCCGGATGAGGGGTGGACCCCAGATGACGGCCAGGAAAAACGAGACGGCGCCCAACGCCAGGGCGAACGACATGGGAGCGGATATCACGATTGACCCCTCTCTTGGAGTGCAGCGACTATTTGTTCCATTTCCAGGCTGCGCGAGCCCTTGATCAGGAGCATATCTCCTCCGGGGCCCGAGCCCAGGAGCTCGCGCAGCACGGAAATGGCGTGGTCATTGTCCTCGACCAGGAATACGGTGTCCGGCGCCATGCCGGCTTTCAGGGCTTCCTCGCCCAGGATCTTGCCCAGCGTGCCAACGGCCATCAGCACGTCGGCCACCTCGCGAGCGCGCCGCCCGACGATGCGATGGCCCTCCTCTTCGTAGCTGCCCAGCTCGTACATGTCGCCCAGGACGGCGATCTTGCGGACGCCGGGCCTGGCCCGGGGCAGCTCTTCCAGCAGGTTGAGGGCCGCCAGGCTGGAGGCCGGGCTGGAGTTGTAGGTGTCGTCCAGGATCGTGGATCCGGCCGGGCCCGCAACGGCCACCAGCCGCAGCTCTGACTCCTGGTCGCGGAGCCCGGATACGATCTCGTCCCAGGAGAGCCCCTCCACCAGCCCGACCGCGGCGCCCCGAAGGGCGGTGTGCACGCTGTGGCGGCCCAGCAGAGGCACGCGGACGTGCAGGCTCTCGCCGGCATAGTGCAGGCGAAAGCGGATGCCGTCCAGGCCCACGCTCTGGATCTCGTCGGCCCACAGGTCGGCCGTGGGGCTGAGGCCGTAGGTGAACACCCTGGCCTGGGTCATGCCGGCCATGGCCCGCACGCGGGCGTCGTCCTCGTTGAGGATGGCCACACCGCCCTCGGCGGCCGGGGGCAGCGCCCGGGGCAGCTCGGCCTTGGCCTGGGCGATGCGCTCGATGGAGCCCAGGCGCTCCAGGTGGCTGGGCCCCACATCGGTCACGACGCCCACCTGAGGCAGGGCGATGGCCGCCAGTTGGGTGATCTCGCCCAGGTCGTACATGCCCATTTCCAGCACCACGCGCTCGTGCTCGGCGCGGAGGTGCAGCAGGGTGAGGGGCAGGCCGATCTCGTTGTTATAGTTGCCCTCGCTCTTCAGGCAGCGGTAGCGCTGCCTGAGGACCGCGGCGATCACCTCTTTGCTGGTGGTCTTGCCCACGCTGCCCGTCACGCCGATCACGCGCACGTCGTGCTGCCGGCGCCAGTGGGCCGCCACTTGCTGCAGCGCCGCCAGGCTGTCGGGCACGACGAGGCAGACGGGCTGGCCGGGGCCGCCCTTCAGCCCCTGTGGGCTGCCCTCGCCGGCTGGCAGGACAAGGCTTTCGATCTCGGGCGGGCAGCGCTCGGCCAGAACTACCACGGCGCCGGCGGCGACGGCCTGGGAGATGAAATCGTGGCCGTCGTGGTGCTGGCCGCGGAGGGCGACAAAGAGGCTGCCAGGCCCGGCCCGCCGCGAGTCGACGACGGCATCCAGGATCTCGGTGCCGGCCGCCGCTCCCGCTAGCTCGGGAGCCGGCCGGCCGGCGAGGGCCGTCACCAGTTGTTCGATGGTCAGTGTGCTCGCTCTTGTCATCTCGCTCACTGGTCCAGGGCCACCCGCAGGTCGTCGGGTGGCACCTGCATATAGATCAACAGCCGTTGGGCAATGGCCTGAAAGGCGGGCGCGGCCGTCTGCGTTCCCCACGGCGAGACCGATGGCCTGTCCAGCTTGACCAGGAGGACAAAGCGCGGATCGTCTGCCGGGGCAAAGCCCACAAAGGCGGCGATGGTGTCCGTCGGATTGTAGCCGTATGGCTCCGGGATCTGGGCAGTGCCGCTCTTGCCTGCCACCCGATAGCCGGGTACCGCGGCCTTGGGCGCTCCCTCTTCCACGACCTGGACCATCATGTCCGTCATCGTGGCGGCCGTTTCGGCCGAGACGGCGCGCCGAATGGCCATGGGCTCGACGGTGATGCGCCGCGGGCCGTCCTCATCCTGGATGATGAACTCTTTGACGATGTAGGGCTGCATCAGCGTGCCGTGGTTGGCCACGCTGGCAACGGCGGCGAGCATCTGGACGGGGGTGACGGCAATGCCCTGCCCAAAGGAGTTGGTCCCCAGGTCGGAAGGGAACCAGTTCGAGTCGCCGGGCAGCTTCATCATGCCCGGGCCCTCGCTGGCGAGGTCCACCTGGGTCAGGGCGCCAAAGCCAAAACGGCGCAGGTAGGTGTAGAACGTGTCCTTGCCCATGGAGGTGCTGGTATAGGCGGCGACGGTGTTGAGCGAATTGACGAGTCCATCAACCATGCTCACCAGGCCGTGGCCTTGCCGGTCCCAGTTCTGGATGACCCGCCCGCCAACCTCTAGGGCGCCCTCGTCGTAGAACGTGGTGCCGGGGCTGATGGTGCCCGAGTCGATGCCTGCGGCCCAGGTGACGATCTTGAAGATGGAGCCCGGCTCCCACATCTTGCTGACCACGGGGTCGGCCAGGAGGTCGATGTCGGCCTGGGCAAAATTGTTGGGATCGTAGTTGGGATAGCTGTAGCTGGCCAGGATTGCCCCGGTGCGTGGCTCCATGACCAGCACCGTTCCGCTCTTGGCCCCGTACTCTTCCAGGGCGCGCTGGAGCTCCTCGGCGACGATGTACTGGATGTTCCGGTCCAGCGTCAGCACCAGGCTGGCGCCCGGCCGCGCAAACGACTCCTCCTGGGGAGGAAGGGGCAGCTCCTCGCCCAGGGGGTTCTGCTCCACGCGGCGCAGGCCCACGGTGCCCTTCAGCTCCTGGTTATAATAGCCCTCCACCCCATAGAACCCGTCTCCCGTGTTGTTGACAATGCCCAACGCGTGGGCCATCAGCTCCTTTTCCGGATAGGATCGGCGATGGATTGGAATGCAGGTGATGCCGTCGACCTGCAGCGCGTTGATGGCCTCGCCGGTCTCGTAATCTACCCTCGACGCCAGCCGCACCCAGGGATCCTTGGACGTGAGCTGCCGGTAGATGTCTTCGCGGGGCAGGCCCAACAACTCGGCCAGGCGGTTCGCCAGCTCGTCGGGCTTGGCGACGAGAGACGGGGACACGTCGATCTGCCACTCGACCACCTGAAGGGCCAGGATATGGCCGTTGGCGTCGGCGATGTAGCCGCGGTTGCTCGCTACCTCCTTGGTCCACGTGCGCTGCCTGTTGGCGGTGGCGGCCAGGGCGCTGTGATCCAACACCTGGTAGTGAACGAGCTGGCCGATAATCACGGCGAAACAGAAGGTCAGGCAGAAGGCCAGCACCGGCAGGCGGCGGCCTGCCCCAGGGCCCGAATGGTTCGCGCTCATCCTCTCTCCTCCGGGGTGCCCGTTGCTACGGCAGGTTCGCCACGCTGATGGCGGGCTCTGTCATCTCGTTCGGGCTCCCCTCGGCGGCCCCGGCGGCAGCGGCCGCCTTGCCCGGGCCCAGGGTCCAGATGGTGAAAAAGGCCGACTCTCCCGCCCGGCTCGATCGCGGGGCGATGGGTCGCTCGACGGCCAGGTAGAGGGGCTGCTGTGGTCGAAACCCCATGGCCTTGGCTTCGTCGGCCATCCTTCGCTGCGACTTCAGCAAGGTGATCTGGCGCATGGTGGACAGGTTCTCGCGCTGCAGCCGCTGCAGCTCGGCGGTCTTGACGTCGATCTCGCGCCCCATGCTCTCGATCTCGAGGGACAGCAAAAAGTGCAGCCACTGTGTCAGGATCAGGAGGGCGACGACGGCGGCGATGGCCATCCCGATGGGCGGGCTCTTGTGCTTGTGCACTTCCAACTGGGTGGTCGGGTGTGGGCTCACATCTCACCTCGAATAGCGGTTAGCCGGCCGCAGCCGGCGGGCCTGGCAAGCGCTCGGCGACGCGCAGCCTGGCACTGCGACTCCTCGGATTCCGCGCCACTTCGTCTTCCGCGGGCCGAATCGGTTTGCGGTTCACCATCATCAGGGTTGCCGTGTGTCCGCAGGCGCAAACCGGCAGCTCCGGAGGACAGATGCAGTCCCTGGACTCTCGCTGGAAGAACTGCTTCACGATCCGGTCTTCCAGCGAATGAAACGAAATGATCGCCAGGCGGCCGCCCGGCCGCAACAGGTCCCGGGCCTGGGGCAGCGTGTCGGCGAGAGCCTGCAACTCGTCGTTGACGGCGATGCGCAGGGCCTGAAAGGTCCGGGTCGCGGGATGGATCTTTTGCCCTCGGCCTGCACTGCGGGCGACGATGGCGGCCAACTGGGCCGTGGTCGTCACGGGCCGGGCGGCGACGATGGCCCGGGCGATGCGGCGCGAGCGCTGCTCCTCGCCGTAGCGCCACAGCAGATCGGCCAGCTCTTCTTCGGGCAAAGAGTTGACCAGGCTGGCTGCAGTCCTTCTGCTGTTGGGATCCATCCTCATGTCCAGAGGGCCCTCCTGGCTGAAAGAAAATCCTCGCTCGGCGTCGGCCAACTGGCGGGAGGAGAGGCCAAGGTCGAGCAGAATGCCGTCGACGTCACTCAGTCCCTCGGCCCGGGCGACGGTCCCCATGTGGCGAAAGTTGGCCACGCGCAGCCTTGCGCGGTCGCCAAAGGGGCGAAGCATCTCCTGGGCAAAGGCGACGGCTTCTGGATCTGCGTCCAGGCCGAGTAGCGTTCCGTCGGGACTCGAAGCCTGGAGAATGCCGGCGGCGTGGCCTGCCGCGCCCAGGGTGCCGTCGAGATAGCTGCCACCGGGCAGAATCTTGAGCCCAGCCAGTACCTCGTCATAGAGGACCGGAACGTGTTCCCTGCTCCTCTCCATGACCGCCGCTCTACCGGGCCGCTAGATTCCGAGGCTTTCGAATTGCTGGGCGCGGCCCTCGGGATCGTTGTCGCTGCGCTCTCGCCGCTCCCGCCACAGATCCGGGTTCCAGATCTCGCAGTGATCGTAGAGGCCAATGATCACCGCCTGTTTGTCAATGTTCGCGTACTCTCGCAGGCGTGGGGGAAGGATAAAGCGGCTCTGCTTATCGGGCACGGCGTCAAAGGCAGCACCGAACACCTGGCGCTGGAACTCGCGCGCGTTAGAATCTGTCATACGCAGGCCCTTGAACTTTTCCTCCGAGAGTTGGGTCCAGACCTCGATGGGGAAGAGCCAGAGACAGCGATCGATGCCCTTGGTGACGACGATACCATCGGCCAGCTCCACACGGTACTTGGCCGGTATCGTAATCCGTCCCTTGTCGTCGATCGCGTGTTCGTATTCCCCTAGAAGCATTTGCCCCACCGAACATCCGTTCTAATGCATTTTGTGAGGACTTTGACCCACCAAGCCCCACAATTCACCACAATCAGCCACTATTATACCCCATTGGCGCTCTCTTGGCAAGTCCTAAAAGAGCGAATTTGAAAAAAACCAAAAATTTAATGTTGGCTAGGCACTGGCGAGGGGAGAAATTTGTATGAGGGAGGCAATGGTGGTATAATACGAGCACCGTTGACAATCGAGGAGAGGTAGCATAGTTTGGCCGAATGCGCACGATTGGAAATCGTGTGAGGGTAACACCTCCGCGGGTTCAAATCCCGCCCTCTCCGCCAGGGTCGCCGGACACCGCAGGCAGTTTGTAGCCTGCGGTGTTTTTACCCCCGCCGGTCAGCGGGGGAAGGCGACGCGGATCAGTCGCCCGGCCAGGAGGCCACCCAGGACGGCAAGGTCTTCTGTGGGCAGATAGTGGCTGGCAGCGGCGTCAAACAGGACGTTGGCGTTGGCCGGAAACTCGTCGTCGGCGAGGTAGAGCACCACCGCCAACCAGAGGCGGGGCAGCATGCGGAAGAGGAAGGAGGCGTCGCCAAAGCTCAGGCTCTCTCCTTTCAAAGCGCGGGCTGCGGCCTCAAAGGCTGCCCGCTCGGATCCAAAGGCCCGCGCCAGCCGCAGATTGGCTCGGCCCTGAAAAGCAGCGTCGTACCCCAGGCCGCCGGGCAGGTTGCGAAACGCAATCCAGCGATCGGCCGTGGGCGTGCCGTCGGCGGTCAGGAGGTAGTGCAGCAACAGGATGCGGCTGGGGATGTCGGCCTCGCTGCCGTCACTCGCCCGCCGTACCTCGCCCGCCGGCCAGCTCACGTCGTAGGTCGTGCCGAAAAAGGGCACCAGGAACCGGCCTTTCTGCCCGTCCAGCGGCTCGAAAGAGACACCGGCGCAGGCCGCCTGGCGTACCGGGTCGATCTCGGGCAGGGCCTGGCATGCCTTTTCCAGGGCAGGGCCGTAGGTCTCTTCCGGTGTTCTCGGCTTGTGTTTCATCGTCGCATCGTTCCTTGTTGAGCTGCGGCCATTATATCACCTTCCGGCGGCCGTGTCCAACCGGCAGGGAAGGCCGCCGCCCGCCCGGGTCGTGTCAACGGCGGGTAGGAATTTGCGTGCGCTATCGAGTTGTGCTATAATGCCCCCAGTTGAGCGGGTTCTTATTGAGAAAAGTGGGGAAGCCCCACTTTTCTTGCTATCAGGGGTGGTGCAACAGTGGCGATCGAATCGCCACTGTTTGCGCTGTAGTCAAATCAAAACGTGCATGGAAAAATGGAAAGAAAAAAAGGGAATAAATATCCTGTGTCGAGGGGTAGAGGGGTCGTCCAGATCGTCTGGAAGGTTGCCCTGCCGGGTACAGAGGATAAGGCGGTTGAAAAATGAGAAGTGATTTCATGCTCGCGATCAATCAGTTGTGCGCCGAGCGCAAGCTTGCGCCCGAGGTTGTGTTGGAAGCTGTCGAAGCGTCCCTCATCTCGGCCTACCGGCGCAACTTTGGCGCAGTCACCAACATCGAGGTCCGCATCGAGCAGGACACGGGCGATGTGCGGGTGTATGCCGCCAAAGAAGTCGTGGAGGATGTGACGGACGACAAGGCCGAGATCTCGCTGCCCGAGGCACGCGAGACCAACCCCGACGCCGTCCTCGGGGACGTGCTGATGGTAGAGAGCACGCCGCGCGATTTTGGGCGGATTGCGGCGCAGACGGCCAAGCAGGTCATCCTGCAGCGCATTCGCGAGGCCGAGCGCGACGCCCTGTATAGCTCCTTTGCCGACAGCGCGGGCGAGATCGCCAACGGCACGATCCAGAGCCACGACTTGCACTCCGGCGACGTCGTGGTCAACCTGGAGGGGGCCGAGGCGGTGCTTCCCTCCCGGGAGCAGGTGCCCAACGAGAAGTACCGGCGGGGCCAGCGCATACGCGCCTACGTGGTCGAGGTGCGCAAGGGCAGTCGCGGGCCGCAGATCACGCTGTCGCGACGCAGCCCGGCCCTGCTCCGGCGCCTGTTGGAGCTGGAAGTGCCCGAGATCTTTTCCGGGGCCGTCGAGATCAAGGCCATTGCCCGAGAGGCCGGCTCTCGCTCCAAGGTGGCGGTGCACGCCACCCAGGAGGGCGTGGACCCGGTCGGCTCGTGCGTTGGCGTGCGCGGCGGCCGCATCCAGAACGTCGTCAACGAGCTGGGCGGCGAAAAGATCGACGTCGTGCAGTGGAGCCCGGACGTGGCAACCTTTATCGCCAACTCTCTCAGCCCCGCCAAGGTAATGAATGTGCTGCTGAACGACGTGCTGGACGGTGGCAAGACGGCCACTGTAATTGTTCCCGACCGGCAGCTTTCGCTGGCCATCGGCAAAGAAGGTCAGAACGCCCGGCTGGCGGCCAAGCTCACCAACTGGCGCATCGACATCAAGAGCGCTACCGAGGCGGCCGAGGAGACCCTGGGCAGCCTGGATCAGATCCGGGTGCCGCCCGACGAGATGGATCTCCTGAGCCTGGCCGAGGCCCTGCTCACCAGGCGCGACGGCATGGAGGGCTTTAGCACCGAACAAAGGCAGCTCATCCAGGAGGCTGTGAAGGGCGACCTGGAGGACTGGCCGCAGGAAGAGCCCACGCTGGAGCAAGCAGATGCCGAGCCGGAGCCTGTTGTCGAGGAAGCCGAGGTCGTGGCCGAGGAGCAGCCCGCCGAAGTCGAGGTGGTGGCGGAGCCTTCCTCGCAACTGGAGGACTTGGAAGAGGCCGAAGAGGAGGAAGGCGAGCCCGAGGTCTACGAATCGAGGCGGCCGGCCTGGCTGCAGGACATCGAGGAGCCTGCACCGTTCCTTGAAGAAGACGTGGTGGAGGAAGGCTCCCTGGGCTGGGTGCCAACCGAGCCGGCGGTGCCCGAGTATCCGAGCTGGGTCGACGAAGAGCCTTCGGATATGGCCGACATCGGCTGGCTGCCTGACGAAGAGGTCGAAGACGAAGAAGAGGACGAGGACGCGCGGCGTGAGCGAAAGAAAAAGGGCAAGAAGCGCCGCCGCCGCGAGTTCGATCCAGAGGAGGCTGTACCCGAGTTCCGGCCTACTCCGCGCCGGGGGCGTGGCGGGCGAGGACGCTAGCGCTCTTCGCCGGCCGGGATGAGGGATAAGCGTGGGGGCCGTGCCCCCATGCAATAGGAAGTAAGAAGTGTCCGGAAAGCGCCGAAAGCACGTGCCGCTGAGAAGCTGCATCGTTTGCCAGGAAAAGCGGCCGAAACGCGAGTTGATCCGGGTCGTGTGCACGCCAGAGGGGGCCATCGAGATCGACCCCAAGGGCAAGCGCCCAGGGCGAGGAGCCTACGTGTGCCGCCATCCGCGATGTTGGGAGGCCGGGCTGGAGCCGCGCAAGCTGGCGCGCGCGCTCAAGTGCCCGGTCACGGCCGGCCAGGTGGCCTCGATCCAGGCCCAGATCGCGGCGTTTTTGGCAGAGGCCCCTGCCGAAGGCTCGCCAGCCGTAGTAGGGGCCACAGATCTCGGCGACTAGTCCGGATTGTATAAAAGGGGGAGGTAAACCCATGGGACGTAGAGACAGGACAGATACGCGCAGCCGCCCTCAGCCATCGCGCAAACCGCCGGTGGATGAGGAGGAGCAGTTGCGCCTGGCGCGCGCCAGCAAGGCAACCGGCGCGCCGGCGGCGCCCCGGGTCATCGAGCTGCCCGAGACAATGATCGTCCGGGACTTGGCGCGTGCTCTACGGGTCAACCCAATCGACGTCATCAAGGAGTTGATGTCCAACGGCATCGTGGCGGGCATCAACCAGACGATAGACTACGAGACGGCCGCCATCGTCGCAGGGGAGATGGGCTTTCAGACCCAGCCCATCCGCGTCGAGGAGCCCGAGGCTGACCAGAAGGTAGAACGTGCGGGCAAGACCCTGTGGCAAACGCTGCTGCAAGAAGAATCACCCGAAAACGTCGAGCCGCGGCCGCCTGTGGTGACCGTGCTGGGCCACGTGGACCATGGCAAGACAACGCTGCTGGACGCCATCCGGGAGACCAACGTCGTCGCCGGCGAGTACGGCGGCATTACCCAACACATTGGTGCCTATCAGGTTGAGCACGAGGGCCGCAAGATCACCTTTCTCGACACGCCGGGCCACGAAGCCTTCACGGCTATGCGGGCCCGGGGAGCGCAGGTGACGGACCTCGCGGTGCTGGTGGTCGCGGCCGACGACGGCGTGATGCCCCAGACCAGGGAGGCCATCGACCACGCCCGGGCGGCCGGCGTCTCGATCCTCGTCGCCCTGAACAAGATAGACAAGCCGACTGCTCAGCCGGACCGCGTCAAGCAGCAGCTTTCCGACCAGGGCTTGACGCCGGAGGAGTGGGGCGGCGACGTGATCGTCGTGCCGGTGTCGGCCAAGATGAAACAGGGCATCGACGACCTGCTGGAGAACATCCTGCTGATCACCGAAGTGGCCGATCTGCGCAGCAACCCCAACCGGCCCGCCATCGGCACCGTGGTCGAGTCGCAGTTGGACCGGCACCGGGGCCCGACGGCCACGCTGCTGGTCCAGGGAGGCACCCTCCGCGTGGGCGATCCCCTGGTCATCGGCGCCATCTCGGGCCGCGTGCGGGCCATGATGGACCACCGCGGCAATACGGTGGACGCCGCTCCGCCGGCGATGCCGGTGTTGGTCATGGGCCTTTCGGACGTGCCGAAAGCCGGCGATCTCTTTGAGGTACTGGAGTCCGAACGCGAGGCACGGGTCAGGGCAGCCGAGGCAGGCGAAAGACTGCGCCAGGCCGAGTCGCGGCCCGCACGGATGCGCTCCATGACCCTGGACGAAGTGTTTTCCCGGTTCCAGCAGGGCGATAGCCTGGAGCTGAACATCATTCTCAAGGTTGACGTGCAGGGCTCGGTGGAGCCCATCGTGAACTCGTTGCAGCGCCTGAATAGCGAGGACGAGAAGGTTGTCATCCTGCACCAGGGCACGGGCAACATCACCGAGTCGGACGTGATGCTGGCCTCCGCCTCCGATGCGGTCATCATTGGCTTTCACGTCGACGCCGACGAAGCAGCGCGACGCCTGGCCGCCCAGGAAGGCATCGACATCCGGCAGTACAACATTATCTACAAGCTGGTGGATGACGTCGAGAAGGCCCTCAAGGGCATGCTGGAGCCGGTTTACGAAAAGGTGGTCATCGGCCACGCCGAAGTCCGGCAGGTCTTTCGCATCGGCCGCCGCGGCGGCAACGTAGCGGGCTGCTATGTCACGGATGGCGAGTTGGCCCGCAATGCCCGCGTGCGCGTGATGCGCGCTGGCAAACAGGTCTTTGAAGGTCACCTCGATTCTCTCCGGCGCTTCAAAGACGACGTGAGCGAGGTTCGGGCCGGCTTTGAGTGTGGCGTCGGCATTGCCGGCTTTGACGACCTGCAAGAAGGCGACGTCCTCGAGTTCTACAAGGAACAGCGCGTCAGCTAGCGTCTGAGCACAACAGGCACCACCCTGGGCGGACGAGTCTGCCCAGGGTGGTGAGATCTGGGAGTCCAATCATGCCAACTCGCCGGCAACAACGAGTTTCGGAGCTGATCCATCGCGAACTGAGCCAGCTCCTGATACGCGAAGTCAGGGACCCGCGCCTGGACGAAGTCACCATCACCGAGGTGCGGATTACGCCCGATCTGCTGCTGGCTCGCGTGTATTTCACCGTACTTGGGGGAGCGGAAGAGCAGCAGGCGGCTCGAACAGGATTGGAGAGCGCCAGCGGCTATCTGCGCACCCAGTTGGCCGGTCGCGTGAGCCTGCGCCTGGTGCCAGAATTGTCCTTTGAGGTTGACCGCAGCGCCGAGTATGGGAGGAGGATCGACCAGCTCCTGGACGAGATCTCAGAGGAGAGTCACCCGGACGATGAAACCGAGCCTTCTCCAGGCGATCAATGACCGCCTGCGCGCGGCACGGCACATCCTCGTCGTAACCCACGTCGGTCCAGACGGTGACGCCATCGGTTCGCTGCTGGGCCTTGGCGGCCTGTTGTGGGACCAGGGCAAGGCCGCGACGTTGGCCTGTGAAGATCCGGTGCCCGAGTCCTATCGTTTCCTGGCGGGCAGCGAGCTCGTTGTCCAGCAGGCGGGCAACCGGCCCGACCTGCTCGTCAGCGTGGATTGCAGCGACAGGGACCGGATGGGCGAGAGTTTCGCCGCCCTGGAGGGCATTCCCCTGATCAATATCGACCACCACGTCACCAACACCATGTTCGGCGACGTCAACTGGGTTGAGCCCTCGTGCGCCTCTACGACACAGATGCTCCTGGAGCTGGCCGAAGGGCTGGGCTGGCAGCTCCGGCCGCCGGTGGCCGATTGCCTGCTTTGCGGCCTGGTGACCGACACCCGCTCCTTTCGGACGGCCAACGTGGATGGCGAGACCATCGGCGCCGCCCAGCGCCTCCTGGCTGCCGGTGCATCCCTCTCGCGCGTGGCGCGGCAGGCCCTCGACCTCCGCTCCCTGGGCTCGGTCCGCTTGTGGGGAGAGGCGGTGAATGCCCTGCAACTGCGCGATGGCATCCTCTGGACCCGGGTGACCCGCGCGATGCGGCAGCGATGGTCCGTCGAGGACCGGGAGACGTCGGGCCTCAGCAATTTCCTGTCGGGCGTGCGCGAAGCACGCATCGTGGCCGTGTTCACCGAGGTGGACAATGGTGACGTGGACGTCAGCTTGCGGGCGCAGCCGGGCGTGGACGTTGCCCAGGTGGCCTTGCGCCTGGGCGGCGGCGGGCATGCCCTGGCCTCCGGATTGACCATGAAAGGGGATCTGGACGAGGTGGAGCAGCGCGTGCTTGCAGAGCTGCATCGCAGCCTCGCCGAGCAGGAGACGCGACATGGCTGATTGCCCGGGCTGCCCGCGCCACGCTCCTCGCGAGCGATGGGTCGCGCCCCGCCGCGAGGTGCCCCTCTCCGGAATTCTCAACGTCGATAAGCCGCCGGATATGACCTCCCACGACGTGGTAGACGTCATCCGGCGGGTTTCTGGCCAGAGGCGGGTGGGCCACGCCGGCACCCTGGATCCCATGGCCACCGGTGTGCTCCTGGTCTGCCTCGGGCAGGCCACGCGGGTGGCGGAATATCTCATGGCCGGGCGCAAGCGCTATCGCGCCAGCGTCGTCCTGGGCAGCACCACCGACACGTACGACGCCGAGGGCGAGGTCACGAGCAGCGGAGGGCGGACCGATTTCGAGCAGGCCGAGATCGAGGCGGCGCTGGCCGGCCTGTCGGGTCCCATCGATCAGGTTCCGCCGATCTACTCTGCCCTGAAGCAGGGCGGGGAGCCCCTCCACAGGCGAGCGCGAAGGGGAGAGCAGGTCGAGGTGGAGCCGCGCCGCGTGGAGATCGACGAGATCCAGCTCCTGGACTGGAAGCCGCCCGTGCTCATCCTGGAGATTGCCTGCTCGCCCGGGACCTATATTCGCTCCCTGGCCCACGATCTGGGCCAGCGGCTGGGCAGCGGGGCCCACCTGGGAGCCCTGGTGCGCCTGGCCAGCGGCCGCTTTACCCTGGAAGATGCCACCAGCCTGGAGCGCCTGGAGGAAGCGTTTCGACACGGGCAAGAAGATCAGTACCTTCTGCCCCTGGACGAGGCCCTCCTCGATTGGCCGGCCATCGTCGTCGACGGCGACGAGAAGCAGCGCCTGGTGCAGGGTCAGCCTATCCCGGCCCAGGCAAGCAAGCCGGCGGACGGATGGGCGCGAGCCTACAGCAGCGACGGCGACTTCCTGGCCATCGTGGCCTACGAGGAAGGTGCCGGGCGCTGGCGTCCGAAAAAAGTCTTCTATGCAAGTACTTGACGATATTTCGCGCATTCACCTGAGCCAGGAGACCGTGCTGACCATCGGCGCCTTTGACGGCGTGCACCGGGGGCACCAGGCCCTCATCGGCGCCGTCATCGACCGGGCGCGAGCCAGCAACCGGCTGTCGGGCGTCCTCACCTTTCACCCGCATCCGGCCGTGGTCCTGGCCCCCGAGCGGGCGCCACGCTACCTGACGACGCCGGGGGAGAAGGCGGCCCTCCTCGAGAGGCTGGGCCTGGACGTGCTGGTGCTGCATCCCTTCAACCGCGAGGTCGCCTCCACGCCGGCCGAGGCCTTCATGGCGACCATCTCCGATCGGTTGCGCTTGCGGGAGCTGTGGGTTGGCCCCGACTTTGCCCTGGGCCGCAACCGGGAAGGGAACATCGACCGGTTGGGCGAGCTGGGGCAAAAGTTTGGCTACGAGCTGCACGTCGTCCAGCCTATCCTGGGCGAGGAGCTAATCATCTCCAGCAGCCGCATCCGTTCGCTTCTCCTGGAGGGACGGGTCGCCGAGGCAGCTGATCTGCTGGGGCGCTACCCCAGCGTCTCGGGCGAGGTGGTGGTGGGAGCGCAGCGAGGCCACGCCCTGGGCTATCCCACCGCCAACCTGCAGGTACGCCCCGAGCGCGCGGTGCCCGCCGACGGGATCTATGCCGTGCTTGCCATTCTGGGCGGCGAGCGCTATCCGGCTGTGGCCAACGTCGGGGTGCGGCCCACGTTCGACAACGGCGAGCGCCTGGTGGAGACCTATATTTTTGATTTTGACCAGGATATCTATGGCTGCGACCTGGTCGTCGAGTTCGTGGCGCGCCTGCGCGACGAGTTACGCTTTACCAACATCGGCGAGTTGATCGAGCAGATGGGCCGGGATAGCGACGCTGCACGGAGCATCCTGGCCGCCGCCGGCTACCCCGGCCCGGCGTCCCTTGAGAACGGTGCCAGTTGCCCCTATCGCTTTCGCGAGGTGGAGCACACGGCCGACCGCGCCCTGTGGGTCTGGGGCGCCGAACTGCCGGCTCTCTTTGTCGGTGCCGCCCGGGGGATGTACAGCCTCATGGATGAGGAGCTGGGCGACCGTGGCCTGGTGCCCACCCGTTGGCGCAACGTGGCCCTCGAAGCCGTCGATCGCGAGACGCTGCTGGTAGAGTGGCTCAACGAGCTGCTCTACCTGGCAGAAGCCGAGGATCTGCTGTTTGTTGATTTTCAAGTCACGTCGCTGTCCGACTCGCGCCTGGAGGCGCGGGTGGGCGGTGTCCCGGCCGGCGTCACCCGGGGGGACATCAAGGCGGCGACGTTTCACGGGCTGGAGTTGCTGCGCGATGGCGAGGGATGGTCGACCGTAATCACCTTTGACGTCTGAGCCCCCTCGGCCCGCGGCGCACGCTGCAGCGCAGGAAAGGACGGACCATGGTTCAGAAGTCTGATCTCGTGCGCGTTAGCGAGTATGCCTGGGAAGTTCCCAAGAGCTATAGGGCCGACATGCGTGTCCCGGCCCGCATCTATACCAGCGAAGAATTGCTGGACGCCGCCTTTGGCGACCAGACCATGGAGCAATTGGTAAACACGGCGACCTTGCCCGGCGTGGTCAAGAGGGTCCTGGTCATGCCCGATGCCCACCAGGGCTATGGGCCGCCCATCGGCGGCGTGGTTCCTACCCGCTATCCCGATGGTGTCATTTCCCCTGGTGCCGTGGGATACGATATCAACTGCGGTGTCCGCCTCATGGCCTCGGAGCTGCTTGCCGACGAAGTGAAGGACACAATCGGCGATCTCATCGGCGTGCTGTTCAACACGGTGCCCAGCGGCGTTGGCAAGGGCGGCGGCGTCCGCCGCGTGTCGGGCCGCGAGCTGGACGAGGTGATGGTCAGGGGCGCGGCCTGGGCCGTCAAGGCGGGCTACGGCCGCCAGGAGGACCTGGAGCGACTGGAGGAGGGGGGCTCGATGCCGGGCGCCGATCCGTCGGCGGTCAGCAGCCGGGCCAAGGAGCGCGGCGGGCCGCAGCTTGGCACCCTGGGCTCGGGCAACCACTTTATCGAACTGCAGCGCGTGGACGAGATTCTCGACCCCGCCGTCGCCCGGGCCTTTGGCCTCTTTGAGGGACAGCTCGTCCTCCAGATCCACAGCGGCTCGCGAGGCTTTGGCCACCAGGTGTGCGACGACTATGTAAAAAGCTTGCAGCCGGCGGTGCAAAAGTACGGCATCCAGCTCCCCGACCGGCAGTTGGTCTGCGCCCCCCTCGATTCGCCCGAGGGCAAGCGCTATTTCGGGGCGATGGTCGCCGCGGCCAACTATGCCTGGGCGAACCGCCAGTGCATGGCCCACCTGGCCCGGCAGAGCTTTGAGCAAGTGCTGGCCGGCCGGGTGAAGAACTTTGACCTCCACACGGTCTATGACGTCTGCCACAACGTGGCCAAGATCGAAGAGCACGAGGTGGAGGGCAAAATGATCAAGGTGTGCGTCCATCGCAAGGGGGCCACTCGATCCTTTGGCCCGGGGCATCCGGCCATCACGCCCGTGTACCGCGAGGTGGGGCAGCCGGTGTTGGTGCCGGGCGACATGGGCACAGCGTCCTACGTGCTGGTGGGCACCCAGACGGCCATGGCCGAAAGCTTTGGCAGCTCGTGCCACGGCGCGGGGCGCACCATGAGCCGCGCCGCGGCCAAGAAAAAGATCCACGGCGCCACACTGCGGCAGGAGCTGGAAGATCGAGGCATTCACGTCCGGGCCGGCAGCATGGCGGGCCTGGCGGAAGAGGCCCCGGCGGCCTACAAGGACATCGACGCGGTCATCGAGGTCGTCCATGGCGCGGGCCTGGCCCGCAAGGTGGCACGCCTGCGCCCCCTGGCGGTGATGAAGGGCTGATGGCATCCCGCGAGGCAGAGAGTACAGCAGCCAGGGTCCCCCCGGTGGGGACCCTGGCTTTTGTCGACGCCGGCAAAGACGTGGAAGGTGCCCGGGTCGAGGGCCGCTTTCTTGCCCGCGACAATCGCTTCCGGGTGACCGTCGAGGTAGGGGGGCGGCTCCTGGCGGCCCACCTGCCCTGCTCGGGCCGCCTGGCCGAGCTGCTGCTTCCTGGGCGCCGGGTGCTCCTGGCGCGCCGCCTCGGCGCGGGGCGCAAGACGGGATACGATCTCGTCCTGGTCCAGGACGGCGAGCAGTGGGTCTCGGTGGATACCCGCCTTCCCAATCGCCTGGTGGCGATGGCACTCCGCGATGGCCGCCTGGCGCCGCTGACCGGCTATGACCTGGTGCGGCCCGAAGTTCCCTTTGGCCGCAGCCGGCTGGACTTTTGCCTGGAAGTCGAGGGGCGGCCCTCCTGCCTGGTGGAGGTCAAGTCGGTGACGCTGCTCATCGATGGGCTGGGTTGTTTTCCCGACGCCGTGACAGAGCGCGGCCGGCGCCACCTCCTGGAGCTGGCCTCCGCCGTTGAGGCGGGCTACCGGGCCGTGGCCCTGTTCGTTGTGCAGCGCGGCGACGCCCAGGGCGTGCGCCCCCACGACGAGGCGGATCCGGCCTTCGGCCGCGCCCTGCGCGAGGCGGCGAAACGGGGTGTGGAGGTCTATGCCTACGGCTGCCGGGTAGAGCCGGACCGCGTCGAGATCGCAGAGCGCTTGCCGGTCCTGATGGCCTAGCGCAGCCGGCCCTTATGCCTGGTCGGGTTCGCCTTTCTGTGGGGCCGGCAACGTGGCAGCCAGTTGCTGCAGCCTGTCGGTCGCGGTCCGGAGATCGGTGGCCAGTGCCTCCAGCTCCTGTTGTGTGGCCGCCAGCAGCGCCTGGTCTGGCGCCGCCGACGTGGCTGAACGGGCACTCGTGTAGGCGCGCGCGTTGTGCACGGCGATGGCTGCGTATTCGGCCAGGCCGTTCAGCCACTCCGCGTCGCCCTCCACAAACGGTGACTCGTCGGGCCGTCGCGCGGCCATGAGCACCCCCACGGTTTCCTGCTGCCAGCGCAGCGGGGCGGCGACCGCCGGCCCCAGGGCGCTGCCGATAAGCTCAAAAAGGGCGGGATCGCCCGGACCACGGGCGCGGATCTCGGCCTCGCCCATGGCGGCAACCTCCACCGCCAGGCCGCTGTCCACCGGCACGTCCACCAGGTAGGCCCGGGGATCGTGGGGCCCGCGAAGGGCGCGCAGGCGCAGGTGTCGCCCTTCGACCGGCAGGTAGAGGCAGGCATAGTCGGACCGCGTGACATAGATGGCTGCCTCTACGGCCCGCACGTAGACCCTCTCCAGGTCCAACTGGGCAACCAGAGCCTTGCCGACGCGGTTCAGGATGTTCATATCGCGCATCCAGCGCTCCATCTGCCGCGTCAGGGGCATCGCTTGCTCCATGTCTTCGCGGGCGGGGGCGCGGGTTGCGGCCTGCGCCGGCTGGCTGGTACGCGCACCCAGGGCCTTTTCGATGGCCCGCAGCATATCCGCCGTATCGTAAGGCTTGACCACGTAGGCCGCGGCGCCCAGGCTCAACGCCTGATGGGCTACCTGCTCCGAGCCGTAAAAGGTGGTGAGGATGACGGGGATCGAGACTTTTTGCTGGCGCAAGGCCGCCAGGACTTCCAGCCCGTCCATCTTGGGCATGTTGAGGTCCATGATGACCAGGTCAGGCCGGTCGGCGAGAATGCGCCGTAGCCCCCGCTGGCCATCCATGGCCGTCAGGACTTGATAGCCCTGGGGCTTGAGCACATTGTTGGCCAGGTGAACAATGTTCTCCCGGCGGTCTTCGACGATCAGAACGGTCTCACCTGCCATGTTCTTCCTCCTCGGGGGGCTCAAGCAGGGCTTGCAGGTCGCTCAGGAGCACCCGCGACGTCAGGTCGAGGCTGATGGGGGTCACGGCGACGACGCGGTCTACCATGAGGGCATGTACGTCAGAATCGGCTTCCAGCCGGTCGAAATCCACCGAGATGCCGTAATTCAGCCGCCGCTTCTCGGCCAGGTGCGTGCGGCCGCTGTGCAGTGCGTGGAAATAGCTCTCGCGGGAAAGACGGGTCACGCGCCATACGCTCGCGGGCGTGGCATCGTCGGGCACGTCCAGCTTAAGGACATCCACGTCGGGCGGCATCCGTTTTTCCAGGAGCTGGGCTGCAAAGTAGCGGGTGAAATGTGCCGCCGTCGAGAAGTCGATCTCTTCCGAATGCTGGCGGTGATACATCTGGTCCGTTTCCAGGCTGGCAGCCAGCGCCGGCACCCCGTCGGCGGCGGCCTCCATGGCCGCCCCCAGGGTGCCCGAGGAGGTGACCCTGCTGCCTACGTTTTCGCCAAAGTTGATGCCCGAGACGCATAGCGCGGGCTTGCGGGGCACCAGCTCCAGGAGGGCATGGAGCACCACCTGCGCCGGCGAGGCGTGGATCGTGTAGGCCAAAACCTCGTGGCCGTCAACGGCACAGTCGACGCGCGCAATGACGCCTTGGTCATAAGAAAACAGGCTGCGGCCGGCGCCGGTTTGTTGTTCGAGGGGGGCCGCGACGATCACGTCGCCCAGGGGAAGCACGGCGCGGACGGCAGCGTCCAGGCCCGGTGAGCGCACACCATCATCGCAGGTTACCAGGATGAGCGGTCGCTCGCTAGACATAAAAAGGGCCGCCTCCTTTACAGGATTTGGCCCCATTATACCAGATATTTCGGGCTGACGCACCTTTCATCGTGCCGCTTCTGGCGGCCGAGGTGCCGTGTATCAGGCCGCCAGCGCCACCTCGTGGTGGTTCGTCTGTAGCTCGATGAGATTGGCCAGGTCCCTGGCCGACGGGGCCAGGTGGTGCTCGCCCGATACGACGATGACCCGGCTGGTGTCGACGTCCAGGCAGAGGAGGGGTATGTCCGGCCGGTCGCGCAGGAAAGGGACGACAAACTGGATTCTCGAGTCCATGGAATCAAAGATAATGAGGTCAGGTCCCAGAACTTTCAGCTTTTCGACCACGTCGTTCACGGAGGAATGGATTCGCACCAGTCCCAGATCGCGTCTGCCTTGCAGGCTGGCTTCAATGGAGTCAATAAACAGTGAATCGCCAAATAGGACCACGACCCTCGATTTCTTCACCTCATACCCCCATCTTTAGGTGCACGCCGCGGGCCGTCTCGTCGCGACGGGCGCAGGACTTTGGAAGTGCCTGGCTCCCTGCTGGCACCCGTCGCTGGCCTTCCCCCGGACATCGGTCCCCTTCACGGGAGGGTCGATGTCAACCAGCCACTGCGTACTGCCGAGAGCCAGGCAATTGGTTTGCCTGGCGGTGCGGCCCATCCGGATGCGCCGCACCGCCGATGGTCTCATTGCTCTGTTACGGCTTGCCCTTGCCTCCGCTGCCGGACTGAGAGTCCCCCTGGTCTTCATTGCCGGGTCCGGCGCTGTTCTTCCCCCCGTCTTCAGAGGGCCCCGGGCCGGGCTGTTCTTCAGAGGGGCCCTGTCCGCTCGTCTCGTCCGGGGCCTCTGGCCCGGGCCCCGGACCCGCGCTCACGGGTGCGTCGCTGCCGGTGGGCGTTTCCTCGGGCTTGGGGCCTGGTCCGGCCGGCGTGTCGCCTTCGGGCTTGGAGCCCTCACCCCCCTGGGGCCCGAGGCCTGGCTGATCGGCCGGGTTTGGCATGTCTGCAGGGTCCTTGGGCACGCCGAATCGACCACGATACTGCTCACCCTGCGCTTCTTCCCTTCCCGCTTGCAGCTCTTGCCGCAACTGCTCGGTCTCGCGGGCCAGTTCGCGCAGCGGTTCTCTCTCGGTGTCGGTTTCTGACAGCCCCGCCATGGCCTGTACGACACGCCGGTGCCAGTTCTCGATCCTTGCCTGGTGCTGTTGCATAACCCGGAGTGGCGCCTGCACTTCTTCGCCCACCGTTTCCAGGGCCATGCCGACGTGCTTCTGCAGCATCTGGTTGGTCGGCTGATCGATACCCTGGCCGGTTTCCATGGTCACCGCGACCTCGTTCAGCCGCTCCTCAACGGAGTCGAGGGCCAGGTCCATCCGGGCCTCTGGATCGTTGGTCCACTTCATACGCTGTTCGGTGACAAGCAGCTTGAGGCCGTAGAGAGGGTCTCCCGGCAGACTGCTGGCCATGACCTGCCCCGCACCAAAGAGCAGGCCCACGACCAGGACGGCAATGGTGACGCTGGCGATCATCCTGGCGGGGCCGGCCAAAGGCCAGAAGTATCCCCGGCGGCTAGTCTTGCGGTCCCTCAGTGTCGCAGCCTGGCCCAAAAAGCGCTGGCGACCGGGCGCCAGGTTGTGGGGCGCCGGGGGAGGCGGTTCCGCCAGGGCGGACAATCGCTGCGCAGTTTGGATCAGAGGATTGAGCGGGCCCTCGACCGTTTCTCCCCGGGCTGCTCGTTCCAGAGCCTGCTCTAACTGGTTGGCTCGCTTGCTGCTCATGTCTGTTCTCCTCTCGCTCCAGTAGCTTCTGGAGGCGCTCGATGGCACGGAACTGGAGGAGCTTGATGGCGCCCTTACTCTTGCCGAGCAGCCGGCCGATCTCTTCCAGCTTTAACCCCTGGCCAAAGCGAAGCAGGATAACCTGCTGCTGGCCCGGCGTGAGCTGGCTGATGGCCTGCCGGAGCTGCTCCCCGAGGTGGCAGCGTTCCAACCGATTCAGAGATGACTCGGCATTCGCGACGATCTCTTCGTCCAGGGGCAGCTCGGTCTTTTTTGCCCGCTCCCGAAAGTGGTCCATGGCCAGGTTGTGCGCCACGCGGTAGAGCCAACCTTGAAGTTGTTCTCTCGGCGCACGCGCCGTGTCGAGCGAATCCAGGAACTTGACAAAGACCTCGCTCGTCAAGTCCTCGGCCAGTTGCACATCTCCCAGGTAGCGGTACAGATAGGCATAGATCGTAGCTGCATGCCGATCATAGATCTCGGCCAGTGCCCGGGCATCGTATTGGCGCGCCTGCTGGAGCACGGTTCGATCGCTTGCTGCCAAAAGTTGCTCCTCTCACTCAATAGACGCCCGGGCTGGCAAAAGGTTACGGGTTTCTCCACATTTGACACATTTTTCCCCACTCATGGCCGCGGGGGATTCGGCACCTGGTACTCGGGCGGCGGCGTCTGCGGGATGAAGGGGTTGACCGAGGTATTACCATTGCGGAATCCAGAGTACTCCCGGAATGGCACTCGCCCCGGCTCGAGCTCGCCCGTGCCCGGGCTCAGCTCCGACCCAGGCGTTTCGACGAGCCACGTGTCGGTGGTGTGACACTTGGAGCACTGGCCCCGGGAATGGCCCGAGGGCCGGTCCGCCGAATGGCAGGCCACGCAGTTGGTGTAGCCCGAGTGGTTAAAGGTGGCGTCTTCCCAGGAAACTGTCCCGTGGCAGTCAGAGCAGGAGCCGGGCCAGTGGCCGTCGGGGGCCGGGTGGCACGACGTGCAGTTGGAGAGGCCGTCGTGGGAAAACTCGTAATCAGGCCACGAAGTTGTGTTGTGACACAGCGAGCACTGATCGTCATAGTGTTTGTCCGGTGCCGGGTGGCACGAGGCACAGTCGCTGTCCGCCGGGTGAGGAACCTCGACGTTGCTCCAGTCGCAGGTGCAGTGACAGTCGGAGCATTGGCCCGGCCAGTGACCTACCGGTGCGACGTGGCAGGAGATGCAGTCCACGAGGCCGGTGTGCGATACATCCAGCTGATGCCAGTCGGTCGTATCGTGGCAGTCGAGGCAGGGCCCGGCATAGTGACCGGGAGGCGCGGCGTGGCACACAGTGCAGTCCAGGAGACCGTTGTGCACGGCGCTGGTTGTGCCCCAATCGGTGGTGCTGTGGCAGTCGGTGCAGGCATTGTTGTAGTGTCCGGCCGGCGCCTGGTGGCAGTCGACACAACTTGTGAGCCCACTGTGGTTGATGTTGACCTGCTGCCAATCGCTCGTGTTGTGGCAGTTCTGGCAGCCGCCCGGGTAGTGTCCCGAGGGAGCCGGGTGGCAAGAGCTACAGGGGCTACCCCCGTCGTGGTACAGATTGCCCGAGTTCCAGTCGTCTGAGCTGTGGCAGTTGGAGCACTGGCCACCATAGTGACCGGCAGGCGCGTCGCGGCGGTGGCAGTCGACACAGTCCCCGAAGCCGCTGTGGTTGAACCACGCCTGTGTCCAGTCCACGGTATTGTGGCAGTTGGAGCACTGGCCCCGGTAATGGTCGGCCTTGCTGTGACACGACTGGCAGTCGGGCATGTCGGCGTGGTCGGGGGTTGCGCCTACCCAGTCAACGGTGTTGTGACACAGCGAGCACTGCCCGATGTAGTGCTCCAGTGGCCGGTCCTTGAGGTGGCAACTGGCACAGTCGGGAAGCCGGCTGTGATTGACGCTCACGTTTTGCCAGCCCTCTGTACTGTGGCAGAGGGTGCAATCGTAGTCATAGTGGTCGGCCTCGGCCGCATGGCATTCCACGCAGTTCCCTGCGGCGTGATCAAAGGTCATGCGCTGCCAGTCGGCGGTCGCGTGGCAGTCGGCGCAGCCGCTGTCGGGGTGATCGGCAGGCAGCTCGCTGCCTCCGTGGCAGGATGCGCAGTCATCCAGGCCGGTGTGGTCAAAGGCCACTCGCTGCCAGTCGTCGGTGCCGACGTGGCAGTTGCTGCACGTCTCGGGCCCCTGTTGCAGAAAGAGCGGGCGCGGCACCTCGCGGGCCAGGGCGGAAGGCATCCAGGCCGCGTACCACACATAGCTGTCCGGCCGCCAATAGTGGTCGGCCGGCACCTCGAGCTGGTGGCAGACAACGCAATCGCTCCCATCAG
Organism: Anaerolineae bacterium; assembly: GCA_034428935.1. GTDB lineage: Bacteria > Chloroflexota > Anaerolineae > JAAYZQ01 > JAAYZQ01 > JAAYZQ01. The sequence continues at coordinate 53,843 of DAOUHB010000155.1, forward strand.
CGTGATCGTACTCCACCGGTTCCCAGCTCTCCGTGGTGTGGCAGCCGGCGCAGTCGCCCACGTAGTGCCCATCCAGGTCGCTCCTGGCCTGATGGCATGCCTGGCAGTCCTCGTAGCCGTTGTGGTCGAAGGAGGTCACCCGCCAGTCGGTGGTGCTGGTGTGGCACGCGATGCAGCGATCGGGCTGCCCAGGGCCGGCGGCAAAGGGCGGCGAGACGATCTCGAAGGGCTGGCCAACGAGGGAGTAGGTGCTCCTGGGGCGGGCATAGTGGTCGGCCGGACGCTCGTCCAGGTGGCACGACTCGCACTCGACTACGCCGGCGTGGTCGAACTGCTGGGGATCCCAGCAGTCGGCAGAGTGACAGTCGTTGCAGGCGCCGCCAAAGTGCGCGGCATAGATCGTGCTGTCCGGCGCCGTATGGCAGCCCTCGCAGTCGCGCGCCGTGTCCACGTACTTGCCGTCCCCATGGCACGCTTCGCACTCCACGTCCTGGTGGCCGGCCAGGAGAGGATAGGAATCGTGCTGAACGTCGGACCCGAGGAACGGGATCGGCTCGGCTTTGAGGAGCGAGTTGCCGGGTGGTGCGGGGACGGTGGCCTGCTGTACGGCGGGGGTCTGCTGCAGGGCGAGGACCGTGGCCGTGAGGCTCACGAGCACGGGCTCTTCCTGCATGGTCGCTTCGACGCCCGTCAACACGACCTCGGCCTGGGCCAGGATCGCCTTGAACCTGCCGAAGAGGGCCTCTTGCCTGGCTTCTGGCGCGGCCTCCACGCGGCGCTGCGCCTGCTCCACTGCGGCCTGCAGTGCCACGCCTGCGGCGCGCAGGTGGTCCGGCTCCTCGGCACGGGCCAGGTCCGCGAGCCGGCGCTCGGCCAGGTCCATGGCCACCTCGGCGCGGCGCGCGTCGCCCGAGCTGAGCTGAAGGCGCCACTGCTCGGCCCTGTGCTGCACGGGGTAGAATGGCCCGCCCGGATGCAGAGGATACAGCTCGGAGAGCACGATGAGGGCAAAGAGGACCATCATCGCCAGCACGTTCAGGGCCCCAAAGGCAATCAGGAGTTTTTTCATAGCCTTACCTCCAATGGCGAGCATCCAGCAGTACCATCCTGCTGTGTCGGATCAGCGGACGGGTGCCGCGGGGTTGGGCCTGGTGTTCCACACGAGTGACAGAAGAGGGCGCCTGCTCGCAGGGCGGTCCCACATCTGGAACAAACCAGGACGCTGCTCCGTCCGTGTGCCGGCGAGGATCGAGGCGCTCGCCAGGCTGCGTAGGCCGCACCCAGTACCAGGAGCGCCAGGCCCGCACCGGCCAACAGGCCCAACAGCGAGCCGGATTGGGGCTGGCGGGTTGTTGCGGCCGGAGCCGCCATGGCCGGCATTGTCGGTGCCTGGGCATCCTCCAGGGCCATCACTTGCTGCCAGGAGAGCGAGGGATCCGGGTCGGCCTTGGTGTAGCGCACGGCGACGGTCACGTCCTCGCCGGCCGCCACCCGCCCAACCTGGATCTGGTGGTAGGTCAGCCCCAGGGAGCTGTCCACACGATTGGTCGCCGGGTGCGGCTCCACCTGGAAGCTGGTGGCCCGGGCGGGCTCCTGCACTTCCAGGAGCAGATCGTCGACGGGGTAGAGACTGCTCAGAGTGTATGTGAACTCTTTGTCGGCGCCTGCCGCCAGCGGATCGTAGTAGTACTCGTAGAAAAAGTGGGCGTTGGTCAGGGTATAGGTGACTGCCTGCCAACGGGGATCGGCCCCGTCAGGCAGCGCCTCGTACTCCTGGGTCAAGGTGCCCCCGTCCATGCTCATGACGGCCATCTGATTGATGCTCGCCTCTCGTGGCAGGCGAAAAGTAACCTTTGCCGGAAGGGCGTCAGACTCGGCAAGCCTTCCCTGGACGACGACCAGAACGCGAGGATTGTCGAATTCAGGCATCACCTGGACGCGCAGGATCTGGATGTGAAGGTCAGCCTGGGCGGACAGAGACCGCGCCACCCCTCCGGTTCCCGGTTCCCGGGCAAAGGCCAGCGGGCCAGGGGCCAGGAGCGCCAGGCAGACGATGATTCCGAGGCAGGCAAGGGCCCGGCCTCGCCTGGCGGTCCTGCTTGCCGAAAGGCTCTCAGTCCTCATCACCGGCTCTCCCTTCCCAGGCCTGGGGCTCCTGCTCCACCGGCCCCGGGACAGACTTGCGGGCAATCTCGCCTGCCTCGCCCGACTGGCCGGTGGGATGGCACAGGGCGCAGCCTTCGATCTCTTCTTCGGCGATGCCCTCTTCCAGGTGCAGCCGGCGCATCTCGGCCGGCTCGTGGTCGTGGCAGCCGTAGCAACTGACGGCAGTGTAGGTCTCCACGTGGCAGGTGCGGCATTCAAGGCGCTCCTCGCTGCCGTGGTCCAGATAAAACAGGTGCTGCCGCAGCTCGGCCGGTGCCCAGGCCATCGTGCCGTGGCAGCGAGCGCAGTCCAGGCCAAAGGCCCCGGCGTGCACCTCCGGCTCCTGATGGCAGTCGGCACAGGTGCGCGGCACCGGCGCAAAGGTCTGGTCCACGTGGCATCCCTCACACTCCAGGCTTTCATGGCCTCCGTCGATCACAAAGACCTGGGCGTGGTCCAGTCCGATCATGCGGTCGCGGCCATCGTGGCAGCCCAGGCAGTTGCCGCCGAAGCGATCTGCGTGCTCGCCCATGTAGTGGGGGTCCTGGCCGTCGTGACAGGTGGTACAGTCCACCGACTCGGGCGCAAAGGTCCCCTCCGAGTGGCACCGCTCGCACGTGAGGTTCGTGCCGTCATAGTCGAGTTGGTGCCGGGCCAGGCTAAAGCCCGTGAGGCGCTCGTGGTTGATGTTCACAAAGGGGACGGCGCTGATTACCGCCTCGCGCCCCTGGTGCTCAATGTGACACGACTGGCACTTGTCGGTGCCGGGCAAGAGGCCGTGCAACCCGCTGGCCTCCGCCCTCTGCCTGGCAATGTCCTGGTGGCACTCCTGGCAGCGATTGGCCGAAAGGCAGCGGACCGGGGCGTGGCAGTGCATGCAGTCTTTTTCGAATTCTGCGTGAGACTCGTAGCCGTTCAACACCACCCCCGACTGGGCGCTCGACAGAGGGCCGGGATCGTAGTTCTTTTTGAAACCGTAAGCGCCGCCACCGGTGCCCAGCATGACCACCAGGAGCACCAGGTTGCGGCTTTTGGCGGAGCGGAAGATTTTGATCAGGTCGAGTTTCATCGTGTTCGCACTCCTGCTCAGGACGCCTGCGAGGTCTATTTGCCCCGCACTCTCGCATCTGGGTCGTTGTCAGTCCCGTCGCTTTCCTGTTCTCCAGGATAGTCCGGGGCGGTCGGGGCTTCGAGGGACGGGATCTCGTCGCCCAGGATCTGGTCGGCCGGCTGCCAGTTGGCGTCGGCGCCACCCTGGCCCGAAAGGCCATAGCCCAGGGCTGCCGCTTCGCCTTCCAGGCCGGTGGGGTGGCAGGTGGCACAGGGCTCCAGCTCTTCGATGCCCTCCGCCAGGTGGACGGCCTGCATGTCGTCCGGGACGTGGTCGTGGCAGCCGTAGCAGGTGTTGGTCGCATAGCTCTCGACGTGGCACGTCTGGCACGACACCTTGCCCTCGTCGCCGTGGTCGAGGAAGAAGGTATGGCGGGTGAGCAGGGCCGGTTTCCACGCCTGGAGCGTGTGGCAGCGAGAGCAGTTGAGGCCAAAGCGCTCGGCGTGCACGTCGGGCTCTTCGTGGCAGGCGCGACACTCGTGGGGGTCCTCGCCGGTGCCTTCCATTGTGGCCAGCTCCTCGTCGGGCGACCTGATCTCTGGCGGCTCGACCCCCCGGTTCGCGGCCAGGTCATCCACTCGCTCCCAGTCGCCGTTCATGATCAGCGTGATCAGGCTCTCCACCTGGTAGTGGTTGAGGCTGCCGCCCTCGTCCACGTGCCAGGCCGACATCACCGTGCCGTGGGGCGAGTGGGCCACGATGTCGTACAGGGCGCTGCGGCTCGCCCGCCCCTCGCCGAGCTGGTTGAGAGACGGCATGGAGCCGATTCCCTCGCCGCCATGACCGTGACACGCGGCACAGTTGTCGAGGTACATGGCGGCGCCGTCGGCGGTAAAGCGCGCCTGCAACTGGCCCTGGGCGCCAGCCATGCGCCGCGGCTCCAGTAGGGCATAGACGGGCAAGGCGATTACAAGGACCAACAATGCAACCAGACTGACGGTGTAATACCTGTTCATCGATCGGCCTTTCCAGTCTTGGCCCTAAAAGGACGCCTGGGCAAAAGGCTCAGCCGGGCAGTAGGCCAGTTGAGCCTGCTCGAAGGTCTTGCGCTGCTGCACCTGGGAAGTGTTCACGCGAACCAGGTTGTTCTCGAAGTGGATGGGAAAGGTGTCCAGGGGGCGAGGAACCGGTGGACCCTCAAAGTTGCCATAGAAGTCAAAGCTGGCGGCGTGGCAGGGACACACGAATTCGTTCTCCGCCGGAACCCAGTTCACCGTGCAGCCCAGGTGCGTGCAGCGGTTATAGACGGCCAGGAACCCGCCGTCGGGGGCGCGGATGAGAAAAAAGCGCTCATGCTCGAACTCGGTCACCGAGCCTGGCTGAAAGTCGTCGATGGCGCCGGCCGTGACCAGGCCGCCATACTCGCCCTCCAGGCTGCGGGCGCGCAAGAAGACAAAACCCACCCCGCCGGCCTCCACGAGCGCCAACGCGCCCAGGGCGCCGACGCCGAGGCGCAGAAACCCACGTCGAGACAGCCGGCCCGGCGCTTGAGCCTGGTCCTGGGGATCAGTGTTGCATGCTGAGCTCATGATTCCTCCTGCAAAGCTTAGAAGGGCAGCGCCAGGGCCATGTTGGCACCCCGGAAAAAGACGCCCACGATGGTCAGAACGACCAGGGCGACGACGACAAAGGCAAACAGCCCCACCAGGGCCTCGCCATGCCGCGCCCGGAACAGGAGCCGGCCCAGGCCATAGACCGCGGCCAGGCCGGCCACGGTGGCCAGGAACGGCACCAGCCCGGTGGAGACGAGAAGGGGGGCCGTGGGCAGCCAGGCCGTCAGATCCAGCCAGAACTCGTCGACGATGACGAGGACAGGCACGAGGTCGAGGGCCAGTACTGCTCCCAGGATGGCTGCCCGCCGGCCCCGATGCGAGCGGAAGTAGAGCCCGATGTCGCCGGCTTGCCGGTCGGCAAAGGGCAGCACCGCGGCACCGGCCACGACGACGAGCACGAGGGCGATGGCCGCCAGGGGATGCATGTGTAGCAGGATCTCTTGCAGCCCGGCAAAGTACCAGGCGGCCTTGGCCGGGTTTGGCGGATGGGCCGGATTGGCAATGTCGCCCAGGGGCGCCGGCAGCAGCATGGCCCACAGGACCACGACGGCGAGCAGGATGGTCGCGGCCGCCGTCTCGCGCTGCACCAGGTGCGGGATGGTCGACACGGGCCGTTCGGCGGGCGCGTTTTCGGCCACAGGCCGCGAGATGCCGCCGTCCTTGCGCACCCGCCAGAAGTGATAGCCCATCGCGGCCGCGGCCAGGGCCGGCAGAACGGCTACGTGGAGGGCGTAAAAGTTGCTGAGGGCGCCCTGGCCCACGTCCGGCCCGGCCAGGACCAGGCGGCTGAGGGATTCGCCTACCAGGGGAACGTAGGCGATGAGGCTGGTGGAGACGGTGACCGCCCAGTAGGCGAGCTGATCCCAGGGCAGCAGGTAGCCGGTAAAGTTAAAGACCAGTACCAACACCAGGAGCAGCGTGCCCACCAACCAGTTGAGGGCCCGGCCGGCCTTGAAGCCGCCGGTCAAGAAGACGCGGATGAGGTGCAAGAAGACCGTGACGACCAGCAGGTTGGCGGACCAGTGGTGGATGCCGCGGATCAGGGAGCCAAAGGCCACCTGGGCCTCCAGCATCTGGATGCTGCTGTAGGCCCGGTCGATGGTGGGCTCGTAGCGGAACATGAGCAGGATGCCCGAGAGGCCCAGGCAAAGGGCCAGCGCCGCCGACAATCCGCCCAGGCCCCAGGTGTAGCCCAGGCGCAGGGCCCCGGCAGGCACCCGCGGCGGGTGCAGGTGCAGGATCAGGCTGTTGGCCGTGGCCCCGACGCGGCTGCGGCCGCCCCTCCGGGGGCGGCGCGCCCGTCCTTGCCCTTCTTCCCACGTCTTGGCTGTGACTTCCATTGCAGTGCAGCGCTCCGATCCTGTGGGGTACGGCCAGCACGTCCTGGCCGTACCCCACGCTTGTGCCGCGCTCTAGTGCGCGATCAGCGGCAGGTAGATGTCGTGGAACTGCTCGGCGATCAGGATCCGGATCGTTTTGGGCTGCGACCAGTGGCCCTCGTTGTCCTGAACGGCAAAGCTAAAGTCGTGCAGGCCGGGGATGAGGCCCCTGGGCGGGAACTGCCAGATCCGCTCCTTGCACTCGTGGCCCTCGATGTCCGACCACCAGCGCACGTTGTCGATGCCGCTGCCGGCCGGATCGTCCTCGTTGCCGATGCGGTCGAGGTCACGGCCGCCACCGACCAGGATGATGTCCGGGTCGTCGTAGGCGGCCTTCAAGGTGCTGACGTAGACGATGGTGGCTACGGGAGGACGCTCCCTGGTGGTGGCGACGTCGTCCGGCTCGTACATAAACCGGCGGTAGATGATGTCGCTGTCAAAGACCAGCTCGTGGCCATCGGGAAGGATCTCTTCCTGCCACTGGTTCCAGACGGCGTACATGAAGGTGCCGCCGGGGTTGACCAACATGCCGGCCTCGCCCGAGAGGATCTCTGCCTTGTTCTCCGCCCACGGCCAGCGGTAGTCCTCGATTTCTCCGGTTTCCTCGTCGTACCAGTCTGGATCCAGCTCCCAGACGTCGCCGTAGACGGTTGCGCGGCTGTAGTAAAGGTTTAGCGGCACCGCTTCGCCCTCGGCGACGGTGGTGTTGTCGCCCGTCTCGTAGATCATGAAGAACTTGCTGGGATCACGCACCAGATCATCGTCGTAGGGCAGGGTCTCTGATGGGGTGCCGATGTTGGCTTCCAGCCAGTCGGTGCGGATGGTGGGGTAGAGCTTCAGGCCGCCGGTGGGTGAATAGCGCGGGTCGAGGATGGTGATCTTGTTGCCGATCAACTGCGAGACGTTGCGGCCTTGCTCAAACGCACCGGCGGCGTAGGTGAACTCGGTTCCCACGCACTCGTCTGCCGAGGTTTCGACGCAGTAGTTCTCCGTCGCCGTCGTGCCCACCCCGCCCAGCTCACCAGGGGTCGTGGTCCAGGTCAGGCCTCCGTCGAAGGAGCGGCGCACGTACAGGTTGTAGTGGTCGTTGCCGACGGTTTGGGCTTTCCAGTTGGGCGAAAATGCGTACATCATCATCACATAGTCGCCGTCCAGGAAGCCGCGGTGGCCCTTGGCCAGATCGAAGGGGTTCTCCCAGCTCTGGTCGTCCAGGTCGTTGTCATCCTCGCAGCCGTCGATGGCGGACGCGCCGTCGCACTGGCGCCACTCGAGGACCTTGGGGAATCCGCTGATTTCATCCGGGATGCTGCCGTCGTCGGCCACCGGGAATGTGTCGGCGCAGGCATCGTTGCCTGTCCCGCCGCTGCACTCGACGATGGTGCTGCCCGAGATATTGATGGCGGGCGACAGGCAAAGGCCCTTCAGGTAATTGGGGTTGGTGCCGTCGGTATAGGCCCACTCGCCGCACTCCATGTTCTCGAAAGCGTAGGGATTGTCCACCGCCGGGTCAAACTCCTCGGGTATGACCACGCGCCGCAAGAAGATGTCGGCCGGGCCGCCCTGGTTGATGATGCCCTGCTTGTAGATCAGCATCGCCGACAGGCCGCTCTCGGAGTCCACCGCTGCCTGCACCGAGTTGGTGGTCAGCGCAAAGCGGCGGGCAATCTCGGTCAGATAGAAGTCGCCGCCATTGAGCGGATCGATCTGGACGGGGAAGAAATCGTACTCGTCGCACTCGTAGTCCGCCCCCACCGTCCAGGGGCTGCAAGTGGCCGGCTGGTTGAGCATGCCACCCTGGTCGACGATGGGGTGGTCAAACATGTCAAAGGTGTAGTACCAGACGTCCTTGCCGATGTCGATGGGATTTTCCGCAGGGTAGCCGTACGGATCCACCAACTGGTCGCCCAAGGCCTTGGTCTCTTCGGCCGCCATGACCACCCAGGCGCTTCTCTCGACTACGCCGTCCTCGTCTGCGTCCACTGCACCCTCGGGGGTGTAGGGCTTGAGGTTGAGGCGCACGCGCGTGGAGGCCACGCGGCCGTTCAACACCCGCCCATCTTCGGTCACACAGATGTTAAGTGTGGCGCCGCCCGGAGTCGTCCATTCCATCGTCTCAGCGCAAAAGTCCGAGTCCTCCGTGGGACCTACCGGCAGTTCCAGCGGGTCGATGCCCTCGATGTTGTCAAAGTCGATGTAGCAATAGGGATCGCTGTTGATGGACTTGCACATATTGTTGTCGGTCAAGCGGACGGGCATGGCCATGGGCACGTATGGTTTGGGTAGGGTGGCGTCCGTCAGGGCTCCGTACTCGGCCATGGTGAGGGGCTCCTCCACGGTGCCGTCTACATCGAACACCAGGTCAAAGTCCGCGTAGCTGATATACGAGTACCAGATGTCTGTCTTGCCGTTGGCAATGGCGCCGGACCAGCCCTCTCCGGGGCCCAGGCCCTGGCCAGGGCGCAGTCCCTCCGGGTCTTCCTGCCACGTCAAGATGCAGCCGGCTCCCATGGCGCAGTCAACCGCCGGCAGGTTCGCGTCGCGGGCGCCGGAGGTCAGCCGCTCGGGCTTGGTCCACATCGCGTAGGTGGCCTCTACCTCGGTCGTCGATGGATCATCGCCGGGGAGCAGCTTGCCGCGGGCCGTCCACACGCAAGAGTAGGGGATCTCGCCGATCTCGGGAAAGCCCTGCAACGTGTAATCCACCGAGCCCTGGGTGCCCTTCACGCCAAAGAGGTCGTAGAGATAGACGGCGTCCTTGCCATAGGCCTCTTCGAGGTCGGCAAAGTATCCTGCATCTTCCTCCTCGGTTGGGTCCAGCTTGTAGAGCGGGCTGCCGCCGTCGCAGTACTTGGACACCCAGGCGATAAAGATCTGGTCTCCCGCCACCTGATGGACGACGTTGTGCACGTCACCCGGGTAAGCGTAGCCGTTTGCCAGGAAGAAGGATGACAGGTCGGCAGAGCGAGACAGGTTGGTGGTCCTCCAGCTCGTCCCATCGTCCAGGGAGACTCCGACGTAGGCATCGAAATGCCCAAAGCTCATCCCGCCCCGGATCGCCTCGGAGATGGCAACGTCGCCGCCGGTGTCGTCGATGTAGACCGAAACCAGAGGCTTGGCATAGGAGCGGTCCTCATAAAGGGGGGTAGTATCCTCAGAATCGGCGAGCGGGGGATAAATCACCGGCCCGACCAGGCCGGTCGAAGCCTGGGCCGGCACGTAGAAATCCATCATATAGATGGCGGCCTTTTCCGTCTCGGCGTCGGGCGTCTTGGAAATGTTGCGGCGAAAGAGCGCGCCGTCTTCGGCGTAGGCCAGGTTTGACGCCAGCATGACGACAATCAAGGCGAATAGCAGGATCTTGGTCTTCATCTCGTATTTCCCTCCTTTGGAACGAGGTCTGTCAGTTTTGCGTCCAAATCAGGTCCGTTGAGGTGCCATTCGCCCTGGTCGAACAGCGGGCTGGGGACCCCGCCCTTCGCGTGGCGGCGAATGATCTCGGTCAGGTCTTCTGCGGTGGGCGTGGAATAGTGGTGGCCGCAGACGACGATGGCCTCCTGGCGCTCCTGGTCCACACACAGAATAGAGACGCCTGGCTGTTCCCGGAGCAACGAAACAGCCAGGCGGCAGTTGTCGCCATTCAGATCCATGACGACGAGGTCGGGGCGCAACGACTTGAGGCGCTGAGGAGCATCGACCACGCTGCCGTAAATTCCGATCACCCCAATCTCGCCGGTGCCATGCAGGCAGGCCTCGACGGATTGAATAAAGAGCGCATCCCCAAAGAGGATGACGAGCTCCTGGTCTCTGGAGGAGTTGTCGGTTTGCTCCACGTGGAATTGCCTCCGTTGCCAGCCGGGATGGGACTGCAGAGTCCCGCTGGGGTGGATGGCTAGCGGCCACCCAGCACGTGCAGATAGCAGTGTCCGGCACGAGGTGGCTCGGTCCCACCCTGGCCGGGGTTCACGTGGGTCCACCCAGGTTGGGGACCCAACTGGGCCCAGCCCGGCGGGGTTACGCCAGGCTTTCCGCCACCCCTTGCGCTTGCCGGCAATGCGGCGACGAACGACACCAGCAACAGCACGACCAGGAACAGAACGAACATCTTGCGCATGTGTGTCACCTCCTCTCGACTCCTATTCATTGCTCCGTAGTCATGACTTTCTACGATTGGGACTATCCTCATTCTGGTGCCCGAGGCCCTCATTTCGCTGGTGGTGAAGGGTGGCTGTAGCTGCCATTATCATACTCGAAAGGCGAGCGGTATTCAATCGCTCAAGTTGCCCCAGGACTATGAAAAAAGAGGGATATTTGCCCGGACGAAAGCCCCGCCAGGACTAGGTCTTGTGGCGGGTGGAACTAGTTATCGGGCGGGAGGGGAGGAGGCGTGCATCGGCGTCTGCCCCATCCCTTGCTCTGACCGCGGGGCACCGGACGCGGCGCGGCAGGAGCTGACCTCCCCCCAGTCATCGGTGGAGGGAAGCCCGTTGCGCCCGCACGTCGGCGCGGGCGGACGGCCCCGCTGAAGTGGGGAGTCCTTCGCGAATGGGTGGGTGTTGGCTTTTGCTGCGGGGGGTAGGCTACTTGGGGGGAGGGATGAGGCCCTCGCGCAGGGCAAACTGCGCGGCTTCGTGGCGATGGCTGAGGTGCAGCTTGGCGAGGATGTTGCGCATGTGGCTCTTGACAGTGTGCACGCTGAGGCACAAGGCCTCGGCTATCTCCATGTCGGTGGCGCCGCCGGCGACCAGGCCCAGCACCTCCTGCTCGCGCCCGGTTAGCACCGCCACGTCTTCGCCCGACTGGCGTGCCGGCTGCTGCGCGAGCCGTCGAAACTCGTCCAGCATCCGCCCGCCCAGGGTGGGGCTGATGGCGGCCTCGCCCCGCACCGCACCCCGCAGCATGTTGATCAGGTCCCGCGAGCGGATGCTCTTGAGGAGATATCCCTGGGCGCCGCTCTTGATGGCTTCGAAGAGCTGCTCGTCGTCGTCGCTGACGGTGAGCATGACGATGGTCGTCCTGGGAAGCTCGGCCTTGATCTTCTGGGTCGCTTCCACGCCGTTGCAGCCCGGCATGGAGACGTCCATGATGATCAGGTCGGGCGTCAGCTCGCGCGCCTTGACCATGACCTCCAGGCCATCGTTCGCCTCTCCCACGACTTCAAAGTCGGGGAGGGTGTTCAGAATCCCACACAATCCCTCGCGAAAGAGGGAATGGTCATCGGCCAGAAGAACCCGGATCTTGGTCACAAATCGCTCCTTTCTCGGTTCATCGTTGTGCCCTGCACGGACCGTCTCACGAGACGTCCTGCGGCATGGAAACCTGGCCCGGATGCACCGTCCATGCCAGGAGCACGCGCGTGCCCTGTCCCGGCAGCGAATCGATGTGCAAATGGCCGCCAATGCGGGCCGCGCGGGCGCGCATGATGCTCAGTCCAAAGTGATCGCCCGGCGTCGGTGTCGCCGTGGGGTCGAATCCCCGTCCGTCGTCCGATATGGTCACCATCAGCCGGCTGCCCTGCTGCTCCAGGAACACGGCGATGCGCCGTGCCTGGGCATGCCGCACGGCGTTGGCCAGCGCCTCTTGCACCACCCGCTGCACCTGCTCCTGTTGGTCCGACGACATGAAGAGCGGGCTGGACACGCGGCTGACAAACGTGATGGACTGGGCGCTGGTTTCCGCCGCTTCGATGGCGGCTTGCTCCAGGCAGGCCTGCAGGGGCTCCCGGGGTTGGGGGCTTTCGCGCAGGCTGGCGATGGATAGCCGCACCTCGCGCGTGGCCCGCTCGATGGCCGCCTGGATATCCCGGTACTGGTCCAGCACGGCCTGCACCTGTCCATCCTCCAGCAGGTCGGTGGCATAATCCGCCTTCAGGGCAAGGTAGCTCAAGATCTGGGCCAGTCCATCGTGCATCTCGGCCGCGATGCGCTGGCGCTCTTCCAGGGTGGCCATGCGTTCCACCTGCGAGTAAAGGTAGGCCTTTTCCAGGGCCAGGGCGGCGTGGTTGGCAAAGCTCTCTGCCCACGCTACCTCGTCGGAGCGCCATAAGCGGGGAGCTCGCTGATCGAGAAAGAACAGGAAGCCCAGGGGCCTGTCCTTCCCCAGGAGGGGAATGCACAGCAAGGCGCGCGCGTGCAGTGTCGCCCGCCAGTAGCCGTCCAGGCGTTCATCGGCCTCCGTGTCCTGGATGGCGATGGTGGACTGCCGCGCCAACAGGTCGGCCAGGAGAGGACTCTCCTCAGGCCTCAGATCCAGGTCCGGCCCCCCTTTTTCGTAGAGGCCGTGGACAAAGACAACCGTTGCGTCCTGTCGTTCCTCGTTCCAGCGCGCGACCATGGCAGCCTGGCAGCCCAGGAGCATGGCCGTTTGTTCGCTGACCTGGCTATAGATGGTGTGTGGATCCAGCGTGCCCGTCAGCAGTGTGCTGGAGGCGTGGAGCAGGGCCAGTTCCTCGGCCCAGCGGCCCGTCTGCTGGTAGAGGCGCGCGTTCTCCACGGCCACACCGATCTGCTGGCCGATGGCGGCCAGCAGATCCAGCTTGGGTGGAGACAGGGCCTCGGGCTGCCGGGAAGCGAGCGACAGGGCGCCCAGCGCCTGGTCGCGGGAGACGATGGGCGTGCTGACCAGGGTCCGAAAGAGGCCGTAATTGGCCCCTGGCTCGCCGCCCTGCCCATCACCTACGTTGATCACCACCGGCTTGATACTGCCCACGGCCTGCTCCGAAATCCCGGGGCAGCGGCAGCCTTCCCCTTTGGGCTGGCCCAGGCAGCCGGAGAGAGGCGCGCCGCGCTCTGTCTGAAGCACCAGGGCACCGCTTTCCGGATCGAGGAGGCAGACACAGCCGGCGTCCATCTCCAACGCGGGGATGACGGTCTCCAGGGCTGTCTCCAGGATGGTCTCCAGGTCCAGGGAACCGCTGACGGTGGCGGCGATGCTGTTTTGCGCGGCCAGCTCGGCATTTCGCCTGTCGATGTCTATCTGGGCCTGCTCGCGCTCGCGGATCTCGACCTGGAGCCGCTCGTTGATTCGGGTCAGCTCCGTGGTTCGTTCCTTCACAAGCTCTTCCAGGTGATCCCGGTACGCGGCCAGCGATTGCTCTGCCCGCTCCTTTTCGATGGACTGCTCCCTTATATAGACATAACCCAGGATTGGGATGGCCAGGATGTGGAGGCCATTGCACACCCTGCAAAGGACGTCGTCGTAGCGGTGGCCCCAGGCAAAGTTCATGATCCGGAAGATGCCAATGAGGACGAAAAAGCCGAGGGTCAGCGACACGATGCGGCTCAGCCATCCCCTCTCCTGGCGCAGGCGGGCAATGGCGACCGCGGCAAAGACGCCGGTGACAGCGAAAAAGATCGTTCCGCCCCAGGTCCGGTTGAAATGAGCATCGGGGTTGGCCATGGCGAGCTGGCGCCAGGACCACCATGTCACCAGGAACATCACGGCTGTCGTAGCCAGTCCGATGGTCATGAAGCGGCGCGAGGTGGACGGCTCGTCGAGGATAAATCGCAGGAAGGCAGCCGCCACGACGACGATGGCAGCCATGGTCAGGGCATGCTCCAGCGGCTCGGAGAGGTGGCTGGAGGGCGGCAGGAACGCGACGTTCAGGAGGTGGGCCGAGACGTGGCTGAACATGAACCCTTCGCGGGCAAGACCCAGCCCAAAGCCCCACAGCAGCAGCCTCTCGCGGGGAAGCGATCGGTGGCGCTGGCGGGACCACGCGACGATAAAGAGCAACAGCCAGAGGATAGCCGCCAGCCCAAAGCGCACCAGGTTGTTTTCCTTGGGTCCAGGTCCGCCGGTGAACTGGCCCAACAGAAGGAGCACGTAGTCGATGAAGCCTTGAAGCCTATCCATGTCTGGCTATCCTCAGGGGATTGCCTCTCGCACGATCAACGGCAGCCAGATATGGCTGCGGGCCCGAGGTTCCAGGGGGCCATAATGGACAAAGGCCCTACCCACCGGGGTCTTTTCGTCGCGCTTGTACTCGGGTGCGCCGACGGCGATGGCCGGGAGTCCGGTATGATCGGGCCTGCCCGCCGAGCCCACGGCAAATCCGTAGCATGCTTCAGCCTTGTCTCCCGATTGGACCCATCCGGGTGTGAGTTGCAGGCCGGCGGGCGAGCCGAAATAGAGAAGAGCAACGCCGTCCAGCCTTTGATCGTACGTCTCACGGTGCGCGCCAGCCAGAACGTCATCGTGGCCGTCCCCGTCCAGATCACCGGCCGGCGCCAGGCTGGAGCCAAAGTTCGAGTGGGGCTCTCCTGCCGTGATGACGACGTCGGGGTGCTCTCCGGGACCGGTGTCCGAGCCATGGTAGACGTACAGCGCACCGAGGGTGACCCGTATTCCATCACCAGGAGCGCCGACGACGAGGTCATTGTAGCCATCGCCGTTGACGTCACTGGCCAGGGCCACCGCCGATCCAAACCAGGCGCCCTCCTGTTCGCCGTAGGCCGTCCAGGCGGGTGTGGCCGCCAGGCCCGAGGGCCCACCGAGGTAAAGAGCCGCAGTACCTGCGTCGGCTCCGTTGAAATCGTAGGTGGATGCACCAGCGAGGAGGTCGGCGTAGCCGTCGCCGTTGACGTCGCCCCCGCCGGCCACGGCGCTGCCCAGGCCGGCGCCTGCTTGCCCCCCCGCCAGCAGGAGGTCAGGGGCAGCGGGCAAGCCCCCTTCGGAGCCGTAAAAGATCAGGACCCCACCCTCCTTGTCCAGGGTGCCGGGGTACCAACGGGCACCGATGAGGAGGTCGTCGTAGCCATCGCCGTTCAGATCGCCGCCTCCGGCGACGGCGTGGCCCAGATTCGAGTCCCTGTAGGGGCTGATGAAGGACCAATCGGGCGTGGAAGACAGCCCGTCCCTGGAGCCATAAAAGACCATGGCCGCCCCGGTCTTGGTGGTGCCATTGTTATACTCCGCAGCGCCGACGACCAGGTCGCCATACCCGTCGCCATTGAGGTCGCCCGCCGCTGCCACGGCCGCGCCAAAGCGAGAGCCCTGCTGCCCGCCACCCAACTTCCAGGCCGGGGTGGTTGCCAGGCCTCCGGGGCCGCCGTAGAAGAGGCTTGCCACTCCCTCTCGGTAGACCAGGTCCTGGGCGCCCGGCGCGCCGACGACCAGGTCGTCGTACCCGTCGCCGTTAATGTCTCCCGCCGTCGCAACGGCGTAGCCCATTTCGTCGCCGTTGGTGCTCCCGTCGTAAACCCAATCGCCGGCAGTGCCAGGAGCACTGGCGAGGGACGCCACAATAGGCCCTGCTACGATGAGGGCTAAAGCAAGGATCAGACAAGAGGTCAGGTCAACCACTTTGTGCCTGTCGATGAGGGCCTCCAGTCACACCTCGACCGTGCTGTAGCTCGTGAGCCCTGAAAACCGAGCAGTGCCCCAGCCTGTATTCACGGGCAGCAACCTGTGCCGCGACTACCAGCAGAAGTGGCACCCATTACTGCCCGGGGGCAGCTTCAGGTATTGCCGGAGTTAAACCTTCAAGCGAGAGCTATTGTACCATGTTTCAGAGGAAAAGTCAACGAGCGAATTGGCCCAGCGGCCGGTGCACGGCGCGTGGCTGCCGTCGCCGGGCCTGGCATGCCTCGACGGCGGCCGGAGCGCGCCCCGGGATGCGAGCCGCAGGGCAGGCCGTGAAGCCTGCCCTGCCACGTCGCGTGCCTACTGCGTCTTGACCCAGTTGCCGATGATGGCGTACTCAAAGTCATGGCCGCCCAGGGTGCGGATCGCGCCCCACAGGCCGTAGAGGATGGTCAGCCCCCAGATACCCAGGGGCACGACCATGATCGCCAGGCCGACCCACATGCCTGCGGGAGGCGCCGTGTCGTAGAGCCCGGGATTGCCGATGATGGGCACCAGGATCATTGCCGTCCACAGCAGCCCCCAGCAGCACCAGGCCAACATGGTCAGCAGAAAGGTGGCTACCTGGTAGACCAGGGCTTGCAAGGCCTGGTGGGCCACGTAGGCCGACTTCTGACGCTGCACGACCCAGATGACCAGGGCGGTGACGATACCGCCTATGCCATTGCTAAAGAGGCCCAACAGAATAGAGCCGTGGGCGAGGGCGGCCAGTGCCCTCTCGTTCTGCGTCGTCGTTGCCTGCTCACTCATCCGATTCCTCCTTTAAGTCTTTCGCCCGGCAGCCTCCGCTCCAGGAAGGCTGCCGGCGAGCCAACGAGCACCGGAGAGGCCGCGCCGTCAGGCCTCTCCTTCCAAAACCACGGCCGGTCCCTCGTCCATGTCGATGGGGATGGCCACCTGCTCCGCCGTCAGGGGCGAGCGCCAGGTCTTGCGGTCAAACAGGAACAGGCCGGCGATGACGATGGCCCACACGGCGATGCCATAGAGCCCCGCCCCGAAGGAAAAGACCGGATCGGCCGGCGTGTATACCAGGGCGAGAAAGAACGAAGCGGCCTGGTTGTTGACGGCGTGCAAAAAGGCCGCCAGCCAGGGGCTGCCCGACTTCAGGACGACATAGCCCAGGAAGAAGGCCAGCCCGGTCGTGTAGAGGGTCATGATCAGGATGCCCAGGATGGGATAGCCTGGGTAGTTGTGGCCCATGGCAATAATGGGCGCGTGCCACAGACCCCAGATAATGCCCAGGAGCAGCAGACCACGCACCTTGCCCATCTTGACCAGCTCGCTCTGCAGGTAGCCCCGCCAGCCATACTCCTCGCCGAAGGAGACGAGCAGGCCGAGGAACGGCCCGAGGAGCACGGTCTGAACGGCGAGAAGGAGAAACAGCGCGCTGTCGGGTACTGTGGCCAGCGCTTCGGCTTGCCCACCCCCTGCCTGGGTCAGAAACGCGCGGATGTCCACCGCCTCGCCGAGGCCCAGGAGGGCATTCAGCGCCGTCATCAGGCCATAGACCAACACCGTCAGGAGGCCAAAGAAGATCCAGTAGCGGACCTTGCCGCCGGCCAGGCCAACCCGCCGAAAGCTCTCGCGGCCGGCCACCAGGCGCAGCAGGATGGCAATGAGCACACCGGCCAGGCCCAGGCCCAACGTGGCCAGGCTTGCCACCGAGGTCCAGATGGCGTTGGGCATCAGGTACACCGAGACCGCAAGCCCGATATAGATGAAGGTGTAGAGCAGGTAGAAGTAAAAGAACCAGCGGGCCGGCCCCTTGAGCCGGTAGAGGGGGCTGTTGCGAAAGATCAGGAGCTGCAGGGCGATGGCCACAGCCGCGGGCAGCAGCATCTGCAACTGGAGCAGTATCGCGGTGGCCGGATGGTTGCTGTAGCCGATCGTCAGATAGAGCACCAGGTCCAGGAGATAGGTAATGGCAAACGTCAGGCCGACAAAGGCGGCCACCTGCCTCCAGTTAGGCTTCAGAGCTCGGTCGTTTTGGTATGCATTCATGCTTTTCATCCTTGTCAGTCCTGGTCAGGCCTTGCCGTCCGTGTTGCTCCGCTGTCGGCGGGCACTACCTCCTGCCCCATGGCAGCCGCCCCCATGATCCCACCCAGGTTCATGGTATCCACCGCGCTGGAGGGCACGATAATCATGGCGCCCCGTTCCTTCAGTCCTTCGAACAACATGTTCATGGCCCGCAGATGAAGGGCCGTGGGGTTGTTGGCATAGGCCTCGCTGGCCCGCCGGAAGCTCTCGGCGATCTGCTCTTCGCTCTCGCCCAGGATGACGCGCGCCTGCCGCTCCCGCTCGGCCTGCGCCTGGCGGCTCATGGCATCCTCCAGCGCCTCGGGGATGATAATGTCGCGGATCTCGACGCTCTGTACCGTTACCCCCCAGGGCGTAGTCCGCGCGTCAATGATCTTTTGCAGGTCGGTGTCCATCCTGGCCCGGCCCACCAGGATGTCGGCCAGATCCATCTGGCCAATGATCTCCCGCAGCGCCGTCTGGGCGGCCCAGGCAATGGCGGTGCGATAGTCCTCGACCTCCAGGGAGGCCTTTTCCGCGTCCCACACCATCCAGAAGAGGACGGCATCGACGTCGACGGGGACCGTGTCCTTGGTGAGCGTCTTCTCGGCGTTGAACGGCGTGACCATGACCCGGTGGTCGATCCAGCCTGGAATGTGGTCGACGATGGGCACGATCCAGAACTGGCCCGGTCCCTTGAGGCCGGCGTACCTGCCAAAGCGGAGGACGACGGCCTTTTCCCATTGATCCGCTATCTTGAGCCCGAAGAGGACATAGAGCCCCGCGAGCGTTCCCAGGCCGATGACAAGCGCCACCCAGCCATCGGACACGCCCAGGACCTCGCCCAGGAAGATGCCGGCGGCGACCGAGATGGCCAGGATGACGATAAAGATTGTCAGCGAGACGTTGTTGACCATCTTGGCCTGCCGCCTGGTCTCGTCAGGAGAGGGCTCTTGCGGTTCGGCCTTGTTTCTCTTGAGCGAAAGCCACGACATTGTATGTCTCCTTTAACTGTTCTCCGCGTGCAACTGCTCCTGGAAGATGGCTTCGATCTCTTGCTGCTCGTAGCCCAGGGCGCGCGCCTCCTGAACAGCCTGACCGATCATGCCCCGCAGCTTGTCCAGGCGCAGCTTGCGCAACTGTCCCTCGTCCAGCCGCCGCGTGATATAGGTCCCGCGACCTTGCTGTGTGCTGATGATCCCTTCCTCGTCCAGGATCGAGTAGGCCCGGCCGACGGTGTTGTAGTTGATGCGCAAGTCCGCTGCCAACTGGCGGATGGTGGGCAACTGCTGCCCCGGCTGCAACTGGCCGGTGACCACCATCTGCTTGATGCGGTCCACCAACTGCACATAGATGGGCACGCCGCTCTCCAGGTCTATCTGAATCTCCATACGCTCCAATCGCAAAAATGTTTCAAACAACTAGTTCAATTATATCACTTTCGACAGACAAGTCAAGGGCGGGATCTGCCAGGAACCTGACGCGGACGTGACATTGCTGCCCTGTCGGGACGAGGAGCTGCGACGTCTTCCGCGGACGCGCAAGGAGCCAAAGCGTCTGCCGCCAGCCCGAGGATGCGGAGAGGGGCCTATGCTGCGGCGTTTGCTGCTCAGTCGAACGCGTCGCGGTTGACGAGGAACCAGAAGATGATCAGTGCCTGAACGACAAAGCCCGCTACCAGCCCGCCGAGGAGCGGCAGCGGAAGGCCGCTGAAGCCGCTGCTGCCCGCTGCCCCGCGCATGAGGCCCGTGGTGGCGGCCACCTGCACCAGGCCGGCGATGAAGGCAAGGGTCGAGAGCACGATGACGGCGATCCTGGCCCAGTTCTTGAGCATCCAGAGCCCGATGCCGATGGCAAGGTTGATCAACCCGGACACCAGCGAGACGCCGATGGAGACTTGCACATAGGGAGCGAACTGGTCCAGGTCGACGAGGCCCGCCATGCTCTGCTCCAGGAGAGCTTGCTGGAATGCCTGGCGCCCGCTGGCATAGAGGGCGCCCAGGGCAAGGGCACCCAGGATGCCCAGCAGCGCGCCCACGATCACCAGCACAGCATAGATCGTGACACAGCCCGGACGCCTTCCCGGGTGCGGCCGGTGGGCGGCCCCGGCATCCCTCGCAGGAATGGCCCCCATCTGTGCCAGATTGGCTTGCGCCGCCCTTCTCACGTCCGAGTCGCCTGGCGCCAGTTGAACCGCCCGGCGGTAGTGGGCCACGGCTGCATCCCGGTCGCCCAGCTTCTGGAGGGCATCACCCATGAGCAAGACGGCGTGCGGATCGATGGGCTGCTTGCGCAGCAAGGGATGGAGCCGGCTCACAGCTTTCTGGGCGTCCCCCGCTTCCATCTCCAGCCGTGCCAGCTCGCGGGTGACGGCCGGGTCCTGGCTGCCCAGCTCCTCCGCCTTCTGGTACAGCGTCAGGGCCCTGGCCGGCTCGCCGTGTTGGCGATAGACCGCGCCCAGGCGGGCATAGAGGCTGGGGTCGTCAGGGGCGACTTCCAGGGCACGTTCGTAGGTGGCGATGGCCCGGCTGCGGAGGCCGGCTTCTTCGTACAGGGCGCCCACCTCGGCCAGCGCTGAAGCGTCGTCGGCAGCTTCCGCCTCGACCCGGGTCAGGGCCTCCTGAGCCCGCTCTGCCGCGTGATGTTCCAGGTAGCGGCGTGCCATCCCCAGATGATAGGCAGGGCCCTGGCGGAAATCGCCCAGTGTCTCGCCGCAGTGGGGGCAGGCTGACTCCTCCACGCCGGCATACTCGCCACACGCGGGACAGGCGACGATGAGGGGCAGATTGCACTGCGGGCAAACCGAGGATGAGGCGCGAACGCCCGCGCCGCAGCGAGGGCAGCGATCCTCCTCGGGTACGGGCTCGGGTGCGGGCTCGGGGCTCGATGCCTCAAATGGGGGGCTGGACTGGCGGAGCCACTCGAGGCCGGCCCGGGCACGGCCATTGTCCGGATTGATGGCCAGCACGTTCTCCAGGCAGATCTCTCGCTCTTCGTTCGAGTCTACCACAGCGCTCAGCCAGAGCCAGGCCTGTTCGTTCCGTTCGTCGAGCTTGACGACCTGGAGCAGGGCCTCCCTGGCCTCCTCTTTGCGGCCGGCTTTGGCCGAAGCGATCCCTCTTCGCAGCAACTCTGCTGGTTGGCTCTCGTCGCTCATGAGGCATCTCCTCCTCGCTCACTCTACGGGTTGCAACCACCCTGGCATCGCCGCCCGCCTCACTGACCTTGCAGGTTGTCCAGGCTCTATTCTACCACAGTGGCCCCATCCCGGCAAACAGCGACGTGGCAGGTTTAGGCGGGTCACACCGGCCTTCCGCGCCTCGGCCAGTTTGACAATCGTCTGTGTGTTTGTTATACTGCATTGGAACGATTCATGGGGAGCAGAGATCCGTCGTCGCCGCTCGAATGGTCATTGGCCAGTGACGTGCTCGGGTGTCGTCTTCAGGTGGTGATACCAGTGAAGCGGTCGCGAAGGGCAACGGTACACACTCAATCCCCAACGCGCCCGTGTTGGAAGCGGCGAACTCGGTCGTGTTTGGCGGGTGCTCCCCTGCATCGGGTTGTGGCAGCGTTGCCCCCTATCTCTAGCAACAACTGCCAGCATCGGTACGCCTCTCATCGCCGCCTCGAAAACCATCGTGGTAGATCGCTTCTGGCCGTATCTTTTTCCGGTTCTGGGCGGTATACTTCATGAAGAAGCATAGGCAAGACCCAGGCGAGGGCGCGACCGGACCTGTGTCGCTGGAGCATGAGGCTTTCCTCGTTGAACGGGCCAGAAAGGGCGATAAGAAGGCGATTGCCGAGTTGTACCGCCTGCACGTCGAGGCGGTCTATCGCTATGTCTTGACCCGTGTCAGGGACGAATCCGTCGCCCAGGATCTTACTGCCCAGGTCTTTGTGGGCATGCTGGAAGGCCTGCCCGCGTACGAGTTCAGGGGAAAACGCTTCCTCTGCTGGCTCTATCGCATCGCCTGTGCCCGAACGGCCGATTACTGGCGGCAGCAGCATCGCCGTCGCGAAGTCCGCCTGGACGAGTGCTGGCCTACGAGCCATGCCCTACCCTGGGAGTTGTTGGAGGCGGAGGCAGACTGGGCGACTGCCATCAACCTCCTGGCACAACTGTCGGACGACCAACAGGACGTACTCATTTTACGCTTTGTCGGCGAAATGAGCCTGGTAGAAGTGGCCGAGACCCTGGCCAAAACCGTGGGGGCCACCAAGGCGCTTCAACACCGCGCCCTGGTCAGCCTCAGCCGTCTGCTCGAGAAGCAGAGGGACGATGGTTGCAATGAGTAACGATCTGGCGACTACGCTGGACCAATGCCTGTCCCAAATAGAATCTGGCAAGGCAAGGATTCGTAGTTGCCTGGTTGCCTATCCTTCTCAAGCGGAGGAGCTGGAGCCCCTGCTCCTGGCCGCCGAGGCTCTGCGGGCCGGACCAAGGCCTGAGCTTTCGTCCGAAGCAGAGACGCGCATTGCCACCCAGGTCTTTGGCCGCGCCATTGCCGCTCCTCGCCCTGCGCGCCGGGCCGAAAGGCACGTCCGGTCTCGCCCCAACCGCTCGTGGGCGTTTGCCGCCCTCAGCGCGCTGCTCTTCGTGGCGGTGCTCAGCAGCGCAAGCCTCGCCGCTGCAGCAACGGGCGCTCTGCCGGGCTCTGCGCTCTATTCCGCCAAGCTGGCTACCGAGGCTGCATGGCTGTGGGTCGTTCCTGCGCGACAGGAGGCCGAGCTGCACGTGCGTTTTGCCGAGCGCCGCCTCGGAGAAACCGAGGCCCTGGTCGCTCAGAAGGGCGTCATCGAGCCCCAGGTACTGGAGACGATGGCCATGCACGTGGAAGACGCCCTCCAGGCAGCCCAGGCGTTGCCCGAGGAGCGTGGCGTGCCCGTGCTGGAGGCTCTCGTGGAGTTGAGCGGTAAACAGGAACAGACGCTCTCCGGATTGATGGGGCGGGTGCGGACCGAGGAGCGGGTACACCTGGAGCAGGCTCTCCAGGTATGCCGACAGCAGGGGCTTCAGGCTCGCGGGGCGGTTGACGCCTGGGCATCGCCGCTGCCAGGGAAGCAAGGTTCGGGCCTGCCCGCCGCCGAGAACCGGCCGCCGGGCCAGGAAGGGACAGGGCCCGCCCCACAGGCACCCTCCGAGGAGCAAAGACCGCCCGGTCAGCAGCAGGAACCGCCCGGGCAGGATGAACCGGGTCGAGACCCCGATGAGGGGACCTCCAAAGACGAGAAGAAGGACAAGGATCAAGACGAGAAAGAGGAGACAGAGGTCGAGGAAGAGGAGCAGCAAGCCGAGGAGGAAGAGAAGGAGGCCGAGGAAGAGGAAAAGGAGGAGGAAAAGGAAGCGGAAGAGGAAGAGAAGGAAGCCGAGGAAGAGGAAAAGGAGGACGAAAAGGAAGCGGAAGAGGAAGAGAAGGAGGACGAGAAAGAGGAAAAAGAGGAAGAGAAGGAGGACGAGAAAGAGGAAAAAGAGGACGAGAAAGAAGAGGACAAGGAGGAAAAGGATAAGGACAAGGACTAGGTACACAAGCGCTTCCCGACCTGGCGCCGGCCAGGCTTTGCCCATCCAACAGCAGGGCCGGAATCCAGGAACAGCGTACAAGGAGCGCGGCATAGAAGCCTGCATTACACGACAACCTCCCTTCTTGAGCCATCTCGAGCGGCAAACCACAAGCTGTAGCCGAGATCGGGCCTCAAGGTTACCCCTGGGGGGATTGACGTATCTGTTACGTTCTATCTAGCACAATCACGACGCGCATAGTCACTGCTGCTCCACGTCGAAACGCGCGGGACAGTAAGGGTAGAGTTCCCATGAGACAGCTTTTGCGACGCTTGCACAAGTCTGTGGGGCGGTGCGGCCCCACGGAGAAGGGACAGAGCCTCGTCGAGTTGGCCCTGATGTTGCCCTTTCTCATACTTCTCCTGGCCATAGTCATCGACGCTTCCCGCCTCTTTGACGCCGCCATTGTCCTGGTACAGGCGGCGCGGGAAGGCGCCCGGTTCGCTACCGTTCAGCCGGCGCTGGCAGAGCTCGAGATCAAGGAGTTGGTGGTCGCCGACGTGTTGGGATCGGGCACGAACGTCACCCACATGGCCGACTTTGCGGTTGACAACGTGGACGTCATCATTGGCTCCACGGAGGTGACCGTCACCGTCCAGTACGATTTTCCCCTCTGGTTCGGCGGTGTCCTGGGTTTGGATACCGTGACCGTGACCAGGGAGGGGGTGATGCCTATGTTCCTCCCAGATCCGACCCCGGTGGTGACGCCATGACCCGCGCAACAACGGCTCGTTCGGAGCGGGGACAAACCCTGGTCGAGTTTTCCATGGTTGTGACTGTCCTGTTCTTGATCCTTTTTGGCATTGTAGACTTTTCCCGCCTGTTCTTTGCTTACGCCACCATGGCCAACGGTGTCCGGGAGGGAGCGCGCTATGCGGTCGTCCACCCCAACGCCGAAGACACATCAGCAGTCGAGGAGCACGCACGCGCCATGATGGTCCTCATCGGCGGCGATGCGACAGTCACTGTGTCGTATCCGGACACTCTGAACCACGCCGTATGCCTGCGGCGTCCGTGCAAGGTGGTCGTCAGGGCCAGTAGTGATTTCAACGTTTGGACCCCCATCATTCCGAACATCACCATCGTGGCCCAAAGCACGATGCACATCGAGTAGGAGAGAAGGAGAGGGACGAGATGCATCAAGAGGGGAATGACAGCGGCCAGTCGGTTGTCCTGGTGGCGATTGCGATGCTGGTGCTTGTCATCTTTGCCGCCATTACGGTCGACATGAGCAGCGCCTACCTCGGGCGGCGCACCGCCCAGAATGCAGCCGACGCGGCCGCGCTGGCCGCCGTCCGGCAGTTGGCGTACCAGTACAATATGGGGTTGTACGACGACACGGCAATCAAGGTCGAGCTTAACAACTTTGCCGAGCGCAACGGCGCCGGCGATACCGATGACACATTGGGGAACGCGATCAACGACAGCGTCACCGGGATTTATCTCGACTTCGATGAGAATGCCATTGGCGTGGTCGGCGAGAACAGCGGCGCCCCGGCGAATGCCCTGGGTGTGGAGGCCACGGTCCAGATCACCACTCCGGCCTTCTTTGGCGGCGTCATGGGCTACAGCGGCTACCCGGTCCAGGCCCAGGCCACAGTCATGCTGGATTATGCCTGCGGGGACGATTGCATCGTACCAATTGCCACGCCCTCGTGGCCTTTTACGACAACCGCGGTCTGTTACAACATCTGGGACGGCGGTGAGTCTCCGAGTGGGAAGGAAGCTGGCAACTTTGGCTGGCTGAACTGGACTCTACAGGGGAATTGCTGCAATCCACACTCTTGCCTGGACACCGACAAGCCTTGCCTCGAAAGGAACTTGACGCCGGGCTCATGCTGGAGTGGCTTCATCTTTGTCGGTGACTGGGTGCAGGGAACACCCGGGGATATGAAGGTCGTTCAGCCCGTATTGGAGTACTACAGGGTGAACAAAGTGCCCTTCACCGTGGTGGTGTATCCGCCAGATGGGTATGTGGGAACGGGCGCCAACAGGCAGTTCCAGGTTGCTGGCCTTGCAAAGATGCAGGTTGTAGGCTACGAGCTGACCAGGGATGGAGGCGAACCGAAAGAGGGGGACGCCGATTATGTGGACTACGAAGAGGTTTGTGCAGATGCAGGCCCGGTCGGGGAAGGCTTTCGCATCAGCGTCAAGTTCCTGGGTTGGGCCGAAGGTGAACCCGGCAACTGCCGCGTGCGCTATGGCACGATGCGAACGCCGACACTGACAGAGTAGTCTGGCCTTCCCGTTGCCGGCCGGCGCGTCGATTGCAGTGCTGGGCATAGGCTTTACGTAGGAGTATGCCAGTACATTGTCCCAAGGAGGATGGCACATGAAACGACGGAGTTGGATTTGGTTCTTGATCAGCGGAATTCTGGCCCTTCTGGCGGGGGTGGTTGCCATTGCGGCCTTGCGCTTTTTTGCCGATAGGGTCGATCCTGAAATCCCGGTCGCCAGTCAAATGGTCGTCGTGGCGAACAGCCCAATCGCGGCCGGCTCGATCATCCGCGTCGACTGGGTGGCCCTGACAGAGCGGGATCAGATCCCCAGCGGCGCCATCGTGAACCCGGACGACGTCATCGGCCGTAAGGCACTGGCCGACATTGCCCCCAACGAGGTCATTCGGGTGCAGGACGTCGAACAGCAGGCGCAGGGCCCGTCCCGTTCGGATATCCCCGCCGACAAGATCGCCGTGGCCCTGCCGGCCGACGATATCCTCAGCAAGTGGGGCGCGGTGATGCCCGGCGACCACGTGGACGTCCTCTTTACCCTCGACGTCATCCTCGAAACGGACATGTACCCCGAAGAGGTGCTGCGCGTGGAAGAGGGCGAGGTTCTCCAGCGCCTGGAGCGGGACCAGAGCCTGGATCACGTCTCGGTGCTCACCCTCCAGAACCTGGAGGTGTTGCAGATCATCGAAGAGCCAGGGGTGACTCTGGAAGAGGGGCAGCAGGCCCAGGACCAGGCGGCCAGCGTTCCGCAGCGGGCCATGGTCCTGGCCATCAATCCTCAGGACGCAGTCCTGCTCAAGTACTTGCGTGACACGGAGGGCATCCTTGACGTCGCCTTGCGCTCGCCCGACAACGGCACACTGTTCAATGCCGAACCGGTGAACATCAACTATCTCGTTCTGCGCTATGGAATCGTCTTGCCCGAACCACTTCAGTGAGGGCCTTTGCCATGGATTCTGATCAGCGATCTTTGCCCCTGTCCCTGACTCGCGTCCTCATCGTTCCTGGCCGAGATCCGGTTGGCGACTGGATGGCCAGCGTCGTGAGCGCCCAGCAGGACATGATCCTGGCCGGGATTGTGCGCGATCTGGGACAGGTCGAGGGGGCCGTCGAAAAGCTCGCTCCCGACGTCCTGCTGCTGGATATGGCCAGCGGCGTCCTGGAGCAGATCGACCTGCTCCGCCGCCTGTCGGCGCCCAGGGCGGGCCTGGCAGTCATCGTCGTGGCCATGCTCGGCGAGGTCGAGATCGTGCAGCAGGCCATGTTACAGGGCGCCCACGGATTTCTGCTGAAGCCCTTTACCGAGCCGGAGCTGGTCAAGAGCGTGCGCCAGGCGCACGATCTGCTGCTCCAGCGCCGGGCCGAGCTGTCGAGTATGGCCCGGCTCTACCCGGGGTCTGCCGCGGCACCGGCTCGCGGGGAGGTGATCGTCGTCTTTGGCCCCAAGGGAGGGGTGGGCACGACCACCATTGCCGTGAACCTGGCCGTGGCCCTGCACAAGGAAACCGACAAGCGCGTCGTCCTGGTCGATGCCGACCTTGGCTTCGGCGACGTCGACACCGCTTTGAACATGGTTTCGGCCACCTCCGTGGCCCAGGTTCTTTCCAGGCTGGCACTCATGGACGACGCGGTCCTGGAACAAAGCGTGGTTCCCCACCACAGCGGGATCCAGGTTTTGCCCGCGTCGCCGGAGCTGGGCGGGAGCGATGGACTTCAGCCCGAGGAGTTCAGGCAGCTCCTGTCGCGCCTCGCGGGCCTGGGCGAGGGTTACGTGGTGGTCGACACCTGGGCGACGGTAGACGATTCCACGCTGGCCATCCTCGATTCTTGCCAGCACCTCGTCCTAGTGACGACCCCCCAGGTGATGGCCTTGCGCGACACGCGCCGCTTTCTCGACGCCATGCGGCTGCTAAACTATGACCTGGACCGCATGCTCCTGGTTCTGAACCAGTGCTATCACCGCGTTGACGTCAAGATGCAGGACGTGGAGCGCGCCCTGGGGCTTCCCGTGGCACAGATCGTAGAATACGCACCGGGTCCGGTGACCTCGTCCCTCAACCGAGGCGTGCCCCTGGTCACCGAGTATCGCAGCAGTCTGGCCGCGCAGAATATCGTCCGCCTCGCCGGGCTGCTGGCCCAGAGGAGCGCCCAGGAGGGATTGGGAGCAGGGGAGCAGCCTGCTACGTCCTCTAACGGCTCGAAAGGGCGCGGGCTCCGGGCGCGCAAGAAGGCCGGTTAACCCTTTACGGAAAGGAACGAGATCATGTGGTTTTTTCTGGTTGGCATCCTGGTTGCCCTTGCCGCGGGCGTGCTGTTGTATGGCCTGGGGCATGCACTACAGCCAGAGGACTCGGTGGAAGAACGCCTGGAGGCCTGGATGACAGCCGACATAGCCGGCGAGGCGGCCGGAGGTGAACACTCGACCGGGTTGCTCGCGGGCGTTGACCGGCGTGTGGCCAGGCGGGGTTTTGCGGCGATCATTCGCCAGGATCTGGCCCGGGCGGCTCTGTCGCTGACGGTGACCGAGTGGTTGTTGCTCCGCGTGGGGCTCGTCGTCGTCGCGTTTCTCCTGGGATTCGCCCTCCAGCGCAATCTCATCCTGGCCCTGTTCCTGGCGGCCATTGCCTACGCGGCGCCCATCACCTACCTTCGGGTGCGGCAGGGCCAGCGGCTGCGCGCCTTTAACGCCCAGTTGCCCGACGTCCTGGACCAGATGGTCGGCTCGCTGCGCGTCGGCTACGGCCTGTCGCAGTCGGTGGAGTGGGTGGGGCGGCAGATGCCGGAACCCGCCGGGGACGAGTTCAACCGTGTCGTTCGAGAGATGCAGCTCGGTTGGAGCCTGCCCGAGGCGCTGGAGAGCATGGTACGCCGCATCATGAGCGACGACCTGGCCCTCATTGTCACGGCCATCGACATCCACTATGAGACGGGCGGGCGCCTGGCCGATATCCTCGAGACGGTGGCGCACACCATCCGCGAGCGGATACGCGTTCAGCGTGAGATCAATACCCTGACCTCCCAGCAACGATATTCGGGCTACGTGCTGATGGTCATGCCCATTGCCCTGGCCGTGGTGCTGATGCTCCTCAGCCCGGAGTACGAGAGCCAGCTCTTTGCGCCAGGACCAACCCTGTGCATCCCCATCGGTGCGGGCCTGATGATGATCCTGGGCTTTCTCATCATGCGCCGCATCGTCGAGATCGACATTTAGGCAGCCGGTGGAGGGAGACGAGGAGAATGCTCACTGGGACACTCAGTCTTTTATTTGGCGTGGCAGTCGGCGGTGCAGTCCTGGCTCTGCTCCTTGGCTTGCGTGGGCGCGGCGAGGTGCAGGCTGTCGAACAGGAGCGGATCCACGCCCTCGGGGCCGCCTTTACCCTGGAGGAGGTCGAGCTCAGCCGCCCGCTGCAAGAGCGGCTGCTCAAGCCCATCTTTTCCTCGGTGCTGGCTTTTCTGGCCCGGCTTTCACCCCGGGCCAACCTTCAGGACCTGCACCACAGGCTGGATCTGGCCGGGCGGCCCAACAACTGGTCGGCGATAGACCTGGTGGGGATACGCGTGTTGGCCGGCCTTCTTATGGGCGTCATGGCCATGGTCCTGTTGTTGTTGAGCGACCTGCCCCTGGTGCGCCGGATCTTGTTGTCGGTGGTCTGCGCGCTGCTGGGGTATTATTTGCCGCTGCTGTGGCTGAATAGCCGCGTGCGCAGGCGGCAGTGGGCCCTGGTAAAGGCCCTGCCCGATGGCCTGGACATGCTCAACGTCTGTGTCAGTGCGGGCCTGGGCTTTGACGCGGCCCTGAGCCGCGTCGGCGAGCACTGGGACACTCCCCTGGCCGACGAATTCAACCGCGTGGTGACCGAGATCCGCCTGGGCAAGGTGCGCAGGGAGGCGCTCCAGGCGCTGGCCGCCCGCACGGAGGTGAGCGAGATCGAGAACTTTGTGGCCACCATCGTTCAGGCTGACCAACTGGGGGTCAGCATTGCCAAGGTTCTGCGCACCCAGGCAGATCAGATGCGCACGTTGCGACGCCAGCGCGCCGAGGAGATGGCGCGCCAGGCGACCATCAAGCTTCTCTTTCCGCTGGTGTTCTTGATCTTTCCGGCCATGCTCGCCGTGCTGCTTGGCCCGGCTGTGCCCCAGATCCTGAACACCTTTGGCAGGCTGGGCATGTGATGGGCACCGGGAGCAGAGCAACGTTATGGACGAAGCGGCGTGGACAACAGGGAGCCTACCAGGCTCCGGGGCGTGGGGTGCGCAGGTGATGGGCCAGGAGGAGAGTTCCGCCTGGGCCAGGCTGTTGGCGAGTGGTGAGGAGCAGAATCTGGAGCAAGAAACGGGCGCGGATCTGTCGCAGGAGGCACGGGGCATGGATTGGGGGCCGGACCCGCAGGATGAGGCGGATGCCGGCCTGGAGGACGGCAGCGGCACGGCCTTTGAAGCGGGCGAGGTCGACCTCGCCGGCGATGGGGAGCTGCCGGTCGAGGACGAGGTGGCGGAAGGGAGCGACGAGCCCGCCGCGTCCGCTGGAGCCGGCACGCCCGATCGCGTACCGTTCTTCGAGCATGAGCTCTATGTCGAGGCCATGCACGCACTGGCCTTTGACCAGGGGGACGTCGCCGTCTCGAACCTGAGGGAGCTGGCCGATCTTTATCCCGACGAGGCGGCCATCAGCGACCTGTTGGTGCGAATGGAGCTCAAATCGGCTGTGGCCCAGGAGCGAGAGCTGCCCGCCAATCGCAGGCAGGCAGCCCCGGCCCTCCAGAACGCACTGACGCTCTTGCTCCTGGTGACCCTGGGCCTGGTAGGCCTGGCGGGTTTTTACCTGGCCTTTCAGAGGTTTGTGATTCCCATCGCCGAGACCAACCGGGAGGCCCTGGAAATCCAGGTCCTCGAGGCCGAGATCGCGCGCCGTTGGGATGCCCGTGACTGGAACGGTGCCATACAAACGCTCCAGGAGCTTGAGCGCAGGCAGCCGGGCAGTGAGCAAGTTGCGGAAAAGCTGGCCTACGCCGAGCGGCAGAAACAGCTCGGCGACTGGTATGCCGATGCCGTGGCGGCGGAAAATGCCGGTGACGTCGAGGGCGCCCTGGTCCTCTTGCAACAGATCGCCGGCCAGGAGCCGGGCTATCAAGACGTGGAGCAGCGCCTCCAGAAGGTGCAGACCCTGCAAGCGCTGGGCAGGGACTGGCTGGAAGCGGAAGCTCGGGTCCAGGCGGAGGACTGGCAAGGTGCCACGGCCCTTCTCCTCGAAATCCGGCGCCTCGACCCCGATTATCGGCGAGATCAGGTGACGGAGAGGCTTTTCCAGATCTATGAGCGACTGGCCCGGCAGAGCCTCAACCAGGCGAACGGCGACCCCGAGGGCCTGCGCCAGGCCCTCGTCTTCCTGAATGGCGCCCTGGCCGAGCGGCCCACCAACCAGGATCTCGGCCGGGAGCGCGCGCTGGCGCTGCGCTACATCAGGGGTTCCGAGGCCCAGGCGCGGGGTGACTGGTTGGAGGCCGCGGAGCAGTGGGAGGCGATCCATAAGGAGCAGCCAGGCTACCAGGGTGCGGTGTTGGAGGCCAGGCTGAAGGAGGCATACCCCAGGGCAGCGCGCCAGGCCATAGCCGAGGCCGGTGGCTCTGTGGAGGGGCTGAAGCAGGCGGCGGCCTATCTCGATCGCGCCCTGGCCGACTCGCCAGAGGACGACGGCCTGCGGCAGGATCGCGAGCTGGTGGCGGCCTACCTGGACGGTGCCGAAGCGTTCGGCGCCGGCTTCTGGGACCAGGCCATCAGGCATTGGGGGCCACTTTACGCGGCACAGCCGGGCTACCAGAATGGCGCCCTGGAAAGGAATCTGAGAACGGCTTGCGGAGCGAGCACCGAACCCGACCTCACGCTCTGTCCTCCTTAGCAAGGAGTCGGGGAGGCTGTTCGTAGCGGCCCGGCGCAATGGCGGCGCTGCTCTGGCGCAGGCGCCCGCTACGGAACTCGGATCCTCCCGGGATCCTTCCTTGATCACGCGCTGGAACGGGTTGTCGCCGGACCCACCGGTACCTGCCAATCATGACCTGGAGGGAACCATGACCAGAGTTCTCGTTCTGACCTTTATCCTCGGTGCGTGTGTAGTCGCGGTTCTTCTGAACGTGCTCATGCTCCCCTTCGGAGCCGCGGCCCAGGAGCCAGAGCCTCGCCCCAGCCCGACCCCACAGCCCTGGATCCACCTGGTGCCGGCTCAGGCCGTGGCAGGAGAAGACCTTCTGGTCCAGGTTACCGGCATTTGCTGGCCGTATCCCGGGTTTGTCAGCCTGAA
Source organism: Anaerolineae bacterium (assembly GCA_034428935.1). GTDB lineage: Bacteria > Chloroflexota > Anaerolineae > JAAYZQ01 > JAAYZQ01 > JAAYZQ01. Next base: position 85,496 of record DAOUHB010000155.1, read on the forward strand.
TTGGGAGCGATCGGACGGGCCGCCGCTCTTGCCCGTTCCCGTCGCGGTCGAGCCGGATGGAGGGTTCGCGGTCGAGATCCGGATCCCCGCGGAGTGGGCCACGCCGGGTAGCCACGCCATCTTGGCCACCCACAGCGCCGGCTACACCGTCGCTGCCAGCCTGGCATTCGCCGCACCGACGCCGACCGACACGCCCCTGCCCACCGATACCCCCCTGCCGACAGACACCAGGGTGCCGCCGCCCTCGCCCACGCCCAGCCGCACGTCCACGCAGACGCCCACCGCGTCGCCGACCCTGACGCCGACCCCATCGCGGACGATGCGGCCGGTGACGCCCGACGTGACCAACACTCCGCCTCCGGCGGCCACGGCACGGCCAGCCGCCACGGCTACACCCCAGCCCAGTCCCCTGGCGCCGACCGGCACCGAGGCCCCAACGGCAACGCCCTCGGCGACCTCCGTGCTTGTTGCCCTCATCAGCGCGACGACCACCGACACGGCAACGCCCACGGAAACCCACACGCCCACGGCGACGCCCAGCGCGACGGCAACGCCGTCGTCGACCCCGGAGGCAACGCCCACCAACCTACCCGTGCCGCGCGAGACGCGGGATCCTGGCCAGCTCCTTTCCCGGAGCATTCCCACGCCCGGGCCCGCCGGCCAGGTGGAGGCGAGCCTCGTGGAGGCGAGTCTCGTCGAAGCCGGCCTGCCCCAGTCCGGCTCGCGCTGGGAGTCGGGTTTTGTCCTGGGTTTCATCGCCGCCGTCATCCTGCTAGCGCTCCTCATCATTCTTGTCCTCCTCGTCCTGGTGACGCTTCTGGTTACCTGGCGAATTCTCCAGATGCGGGCGCGGCAGCGGGTAGCTTGAGATTCTTCGCTCTCCTCAGAAAGGCAAAGGGGAAGGGCAGTACTCTAAACAAGAAGGCATCCAGGTTGAAAGGGGGGAGGCGAGAGCCTCCCCCCCACGTGACGCTGTCAAGTTCTTCCTGCGGACGCCGCAAGCCAGGGCGCTCCTCGCGCCCCGGCACCGGCGGCCAGTGTGTTGCTAGCTGGCCAGGTAGTCGTCGATGGCCTTTTTGGCGATGCGGTAGCTGGTACCGATCTTCTTGGCCTTCAGCTCGCCCGAGTTGATGATGGACAGGACGTCGTCCTCGCCGACGCGCATGTAGGTCGCCGCCTCGGAGAGCGTCATGATGTCGGGGACGCCGGCGGCCGCCGGAGCAGCTCCGGCCTGGCTGGGCTGACCGCCCCCGCCGCCCGCCGCCTGGCTGATCATCTGGGCCATGGCTGCGCCCATGCCCACGCCGGCCCCCAGACCGACGCCCGCGCCCGACATGCCCTCGCCCCCTGCCTGGGCGGCTTCGCGGATGCCCCGCGCCGTCTGGAACTGCAGGTAGGCTTGCATGTCGCCGATGGCGCCCATGGAAGCGCGCTCGTCGATGGCCTTGGCCGTCTCTTCCGTGGGGCTGATCGAGTTCACGTACAGCGTCTTGAGCTGCACGCCCAGGTTGGCAAAGTCGTCCTGGACCTTGGCCTTGGCGCCCGCCCCGATCTCGTCAAAGAGGGCCGGCAGGTCAAAGAGGCCGCGGCCCATCTCGCCCAGGAGGTCGGTGAGCTTGGCGACAATGATCCCCCGCAGGAAGCGGGTGATCTGCGCCGTCTGGTAGATGCCCTGGGCGCCGACGATCTTGTTGACGAACAGCGACGGGTTATTTACCTGGAAGGAATAGGTGCCAAAGGCGCGCAGTCGCACCAGCCCCAGGTCGGCATCGCGCAGGGCCACCGGCTCGGCGGTGCCCCACTTCTCGTCCAGGAACTCGCGCATGTTGACGAAATAGACTTCGGCCGTAAAGGGCGTCTTCCCGCTGGTGGCCGCCTGGATCAGGTTGGTGAGCAGGGGGGCGTTGGCCGTGGTGATGGTGTGGCGCCCGGGACCAAACGCGTCGTAGGATTTACCGTCCCGGAAAAAGACTGCCGACTGGAACTCGCGGACGATGACCTGCGATCCGAAGCGAAAGTCCCCAGAGCCATACTCCGGCAGGCGCCGGACCATCTCGTCCTTTTGTTGGTTCGGTGCCTCAATAACGTCTATAATACGTGCCATTACCTTCCTCCTGTCCTTCGCTAGTAGGTCTCAGCCTGTAGAATGGCTTCGTGGCGGTGATCGTAGCTGGTGTTGGCCTGGTTGATGGTCTCCACCAGGTCCTCGATGGCGTCGGCGACGCCCTCGCGGGCCGAGACGGCCGACGCCACCAGGTCGACCTCCGCGGCCACTTCGTCTACAAAGGCCAGCATCTCGTTGTCGTATTCGTACAGGGCGTCGAGCTGTTCCTCTTTGACCTTCACGGCGTCAAAAAGGCCGGCATAGCCGTAGGAGGCCGTTTTGATGCGATCGATGAGGAGTTGCAGCTTCAGTGCCGCACGCTCCAGGTCGTCGAGGTACTCGATCAATGCCTGGCTGACCAGCTTGTTCTGCAGCTCGGTGATGCGCTTTCGCTGATCGTCGAGCTTGGTGGCCACCTGCATGCGCAACAGCTTGTCGGCTTCGCGCCGCAGCTCCTTCTGTTTGTAGCCTTTGTAGCCCGGGATCTTGGCCGCCAGGCTCTCCAGGCCACCGAGCGAAGCGTGGACGGTCTCTCGCAGATCTCCCGTCCCTTCCGGTTCCATGCTTTCCCCTTGGTCCATGGTTTGTTCTCCCCTCCCATCGGTTTGAAACTGATTTTGACACGCGGCGTGCCAGCCTGGAGCTTGATTCCGGGGTCACGCTGCTTTCGTGGTGCGGCTCTGAACCGCATCCATTATACACCTATTTTACGCCACAGACAAAAGAACGTTGCCCGGGCGAATGGCATCAAGCTGACATTTGGCTGACAGGCCTAGACGCCCAGCCCCTGGAGCAGGTATCCCACCAGGTAGGCAATGCCCGCGGCCACGCCGCCGACCAACAGCATCTCCAGCCCGCTGCGAAACCAGTTCCGCTCGGTGACAAAGACCTTGGCCGCGCCGAGGCCAAAGAGGGCCAGCCCCGAGAGGACGAGGGCCACAGGAAAAGAGACGGCAGGATCGATGGGTGCCACGAGGCCCAACAGGTAGACGAGCAGCGGCACAGCGCCGGCCAGCAGGAAGGATACAAAGGTCGCCATGGCGCTGCGGAGGGGTTGTCGATCGTCGGGCAGAAGGCCCAGCTCGTGAACCATCATGGCGTCGACCCACAGATCGTGGTCCTTGCTCTGAATCTCCATCAGCGCTTCGGCATCCTCCCGGCTGTAGCCCTTGGCCCGATAGATCTGGATCATCTCGACGAATTCCCCTTCGGGAAAATGCTCGATCTCCCACGTTTCCCGTTCTCGCTCCCGGTCGTAATATTCCCGCTCGCTTTTGAGCGAAAGAAAGGCGCCCGCGGCCATGGACAGCCCGTCGGCCAGGAGATTGGCCAGACCGAGGATGAGGATGACGCCTGATCCGAGGTTGGCGCCCGACACACCGCTGACGATGGCAAAGGTGGTCACGATGCCATCCAGGCCCCCATAGACCATGTCGCCGATGTATTGGTGGCTGGTACCGCCGTGTTGCTCGACTGCCTGGGTGATGACGGCGGGAGTGTGGGCTGCGGCGGAGGCGGCCATGTCTTTTTCAGCGTAGGCCTTGCGTGCCTGATCCAGCCGCTTCATAAAGCTCATAGCAGGTCCTCCTGGTGATCGTTGTGCAGCACATTATACCTTGCCTGGTTGAGGCCGGCAAATGGCCCGCCTCCCCTGCCCTGGCGGATCACCTGGCTTGTCCGGCTGTGCGCAAAATTCAAAACTGTGGTACAATGGAGACGGAACGTCGTGCGGAGGAAACAGATGCCAAACATCTCAGCGGAGCCCCCTGGCGAGTGGCTGGCACGCTGGCGTGTGGCTCGCGCCACCGTCGTAGCGGCCAGCAGTTGGATCCTGACCTTGCCCGTGTTGGCTCGATTGTTGAACTGGCACAGGCAAACGGCCACCTGGATCCAGAACATCCTGGGACCGATAAGCGGCCTGATCTGGGGGCGCATCGGCTGGGTTGGCGTCCGGCGCTATGGCTTTAGCAACGAAGACGCCTTTCTGGCCGGCGGCCTGGCGGGTGCCGTTGCGCCCACCGTGGAGCTGACCCTGCGGCGCCTGGGCTGGCCTCCCGGCCCGGATGCTGGCTCGGAGCTTGAAGGTGAGCGACCTTCCCTGGCCGCCTATCCCCTGGCCTGGTTCTGGGGCTTTGTCTTTGGCGGCCTCGTCGCCGCCCTGGGCGCAATCGCCGCTCGCCTGGCTCGCGACTAGTTCATGGACAATAGCGTCTATCTTTTTGCCGGCGATAGCCTCGTCGAAGGTGCCTATGGCGAGAGCTATGTCGAGGGTGTGTTCGAGGCGCTTGCCGCGAAGAACCCGGAGTCCGAACCCAAGGTGATCAATGCCGGCCGCAGCGGCGACACGGTCTCGGCGCTCGAGGGCCGCATCGACCACCTCTTGCAAGAATACCGGCCCGACTGGGTCGTTCTGGCCGTGGGCATCAACGACGTCTGGTGGCCCTGGCTCGCCGGCCACAGCCTGGGATGGAGGATCGGGCTGGCGATCCGCAGCCTGCGCACCGGCCAGCGGGCAACCCCCGACCTCGATCAGTTTGCTGCCGCCTACCGTTCCCTCATCGACCGCTGCCGCCGGGCAGGGGCGCGCGTACTGGCCTGCACCGTGGGGCCCATCGGCGAGCAGATCTCTTTGCCCCTCAACCAGCAGGTGGCCCGCCTGAACGGCGTGATCAAGCACGTCGTGGCCGAGCAGCAGGTCCCCCTGGCCGACGTCTGGCAGGCTTCCGTGGAAAAGCTCTCGGCCCTGCCGCGCGGCTCCGGCTACTTTTCCGGTGAGTGGCTCTTTGCCTGGATGGATCGCAGGCGCTATGCCGCGACCGGCGCCGAGGCCATGGCCCAGCGCCGCGGGCTGCACCTGACCTTTGACGGCGTCCACCTCACCGCTCGTGGCGCCGCCCTCTGGTCCCGGACCATCGTCGATGCCCTGGAGCGAGCCGAAGGGGCAGAGACGCGCACGTCCCCTGTGGTGCCCGCCCACGTGGAACTTGCGCGCTGGAACCAGGGACCCCTCGAGGTTAGCTGTAGCCCCGGCTGGGAGCCCCGGGCCCGGGTACTGGCCGGCTGGCTGGGCCAGGCCTACGAGTCGCTGGCCTCGCTGTCTGGCGTCCGTCCGGCGATCCATCTGGCGGTACTCAATGAGCTGCACTGGCTCAAGAGTGCCAGTCCCGGGGCCTACCCCGCGCCCCGCTCCTTGTGGGACGGCGAGCAGGGCACGCTGTTTGTGCCCAGCGCCTACGAGGAGGACTACCAGCGAGCTCTCGGGCTTCCCGAGGCAGTGTCCGGCGCCACGGCGTGGCCGGTGGCCCTGGCCCAGCTCGGGGAGCCTGCCAAGGTGACGTCCCTGGCCGACCTCCTCGCCCTGGAGGAGATGGCCCGCCTCTTCTTGCAGGACTTGCGGGTCGCCCCCGCCGACCCTGCCCTGGTGCGCCTGTTGGCTGCCTACCTGGCTCAGATCGTGCTCCACGAGCCCGAAAGCGAGGCCGGCGGCCTGCTGGGCCCCTGGGATGAATGGAGTGCCGCCCTGGCCCGGGCAGGCAACCCCGATGGCCGCATCCGCCGGCAGGCAGCCAGGCTCTACAGGCAGCATGGCCGGGACCTCGTCCCGTCGGTCACCGGTGGCCAGCCGGCAAGCGAGGTGGCAGCCCTGGCCCGCCAGGCCTGACCTGCCATGTGCGGCGGTCAGGCGGTCACTGTGGCCGCCTGCACCGCGATTTGACGGGCATACCCGGGCCGCAGGCGGCGATCCCCCGCGCTGCCAGCGTCCGTTTGAACCAACCGGGCGCCGAGCGCGCACTCCGAATCTCGATCCCAGGAGGTGACCATGGTGCCGGCCAGGTTGCTGGTGGCCCTCGCCCTGCTGTCGTCGATCTCGCCCGTCGCTGCTTCCCTGCCAGATGCGCGGGCCGTGCCCGCAGAGGAAGTAGTCTATCAGCTTTTGCTAAACCCCGGCCTCGAAGAATACGAGGCGCCCTACGGGCAATTCCAGGGCGTTGCCTGCCAGGTTGCCAGCGGCTGGCAGCGCTTCTGGACCGGCGAGGGCCAGCCCTGCTGGACCGACACCCGCGCCTTTGCCGCGAGCGAGCTGGGCGGCGGTTGGGTAGAGAGGATCGAGGGCGAGACCTCGCAGATGATCCTCTCGACAGAGCCCTACGACGCCGGCTTGTGGCAGCAGGTTGGCGGCCTGGTGCCCGGCAAGGGATATGGTTTTGCCGCCGCCATGCTGACCATCTTTCAGACTTCGGCCCAGGAACCGGTCGATGGCACGATGATCAAGCAGGTGGGTATCGATCCCACAGGTGGCACCAATCCCCTGTCGCCCGACGTCGTCTGGAGCCCGCCCGACGACCACGACCAGGGGCCCTGGGACGTGGACAGCGTTACGGCGGCCCATGCCGTGTCGTCGACGATGACCGTCTTTATCCGGGTGAACAGCCTTTATCCCTCAGGGGGGCTGCCGTTGCTCAACCTCAGCTTCCTCGACTCGGCCATCCTGGCCGAGACGGGGACGGTGGCCGCCGTCGCCCCGGCCCTGACCGCCGAGGCGAGCTTCCAGGTGCGCTGGGACAACGCCGTGCCCTCGCCCGGTGGGAAAATCCGCTGGTACGACGTGCAATGGCTGGACGAGGCCGAGGGCACGTGGCACGACTGGCTCACCAGGACCGAGGAGACAGCTGACACCTTTGCCGGGACGCCCGGACATGCGTATCGTTTTCGGGCCAGGGTCTGGCAAAAGTATCCCAACGGGGCGCACCTCTGTAGCCCCTACGCGCCCGAGGGGGATGCGCGGACGTGCGTTGCCTGCTCGGAGGTGCATGGGCGAGTGCTCGCCCACGACGGGCGGCCGCTGGTCGGGGCGACTATGGCCCTGTCGGGGACCGTCTACGCGGCGGCAAGCCAGGCCGACGGGGCATACAGCCTCACCTTTCCGACCACGGCCCAACCGGGAAGCGTCACCGCATCGCTGAATGGATGGTCTTCGCCGCCGCCCCTGTTCGACCTGGCCCTCGCCCCGCAAGAGTCCCAGGCCATGACCTGGACGCTGACCCTGCCGGGCGATGCCATGGCAAACGGCGATTTCGAGACCGGGCTGGACGGCTGGTTGCCGGGGTCAGGGGCCGCGGCCGTGGCCCAGCCCGTGCACACGGGCCGAGGGGCGCTCGAGCTGTCGGGCGCCGCGCAGCCGGCCAGCGCCCGACAGGCGACTGCGGTGTCCGGCGCCTGGGAGCCGGCCCTGGCCTTCTGGTACCGTCCGGAGGCTGCCGGCGCCGGCGACGCCCTCGAGGTGGTGGTGGCGGTCACAGGCAACGCTGCGGCGACGGCGCCCCTCACCGGCACCCTGCCCGTGACCACGAACCAGGTCCTGACCCCCTCCCTGGAGGCCACCGGCTGGCAGTTCTTTTCCTGGCAGCCGGGCCCTCCCGGCGCATTGCTGACCGGCACCGTCACAGTCGAGTTTCGCCTGCTCGAGGACGGCCAGGACCCGGTGGCGGCCGTCTACCTGGACGAGGTGCGCCTGGCGCCTACCCCCGGAGGGCCGTTCAGGGCCTACCTGCCGCTGCTCAGCCGTTAGCTCCAGTACGCCGGTGGCGTTTTTCCCACCCGGCGAAAAATGTGTTAAAATAGACCCCATTCATCAACCGTCGGGGGAGGATCTGCCATGGAGCTGAAGCTTGTGCCGGTGGAAAAGCCGGAGGCGATCAACTTTATCCTGGGCCAGACGCACTTTATCAAGAGCGTCGAGGATATTCACGAGGCAATGGTCAACACCGTGCCCGGCATCAAGTTCGGACTGGCCTTCAACGAGGCCTCGGGCGAGTGCCTGGTGCGCCTGACGGGCACCGACGATGCCATGATCGAGCTGGCCAAAAAGAACGCCGCGGCCATCGCCGCCGGCCACGTATTCATCGTCTTCTTGGGTGAGGGCTTTTATCCCATCAACGTCTTGAACGCCCTCAAGATGGTGCCCGAGGTGTGCCACATCTACTGCGCTACCGCCAACCCCACCGAGGTGGTGGTGGCCGAGACCGATCTGGGCCGCGGTGTCCTGGGGGTCGTCGATGGCTTCTCGCCCAAGGGCGTCGAGGACGATCGGGGATTGGCCTGGCGCAAGGGCTTCTTGCGCTCCATCGGCTACAAGCTGTAAGGTCTGATCGGGATTTGAGCCACAGCGTGCTCTTCTTGTTTCTCGACGGGGTTGGATTGGCGCCCTCCGGGTCCGGCAACCCGTTGAGCGGCGTGCCCATGCCGCACCTGGGGCGCCTGCTCGGCGGGCCGCTGGTCCAGGAGACCGTGGACGGCCTCGCGGCCCGCGACACGCTCGTCCTGCGGGCCGTCGACGCCTGCCTGGGCGTGCCCGGCCTGCCCCAGAGCGCCACCGGCCAGACCGCGCTCTTTACCGGGGTAAACGCCGCGGCGCTCCTGGGTGAGCACGTCACCGCCCACCCGACGGCCCGTCTGCGGGAGGTCATTGCCGAGCACAGCATCCTGAAGCGCGCCGTCGAGGCCGGCAAGCGGGCCCTTTTCGCCAACGCCCACTCCGAGCGGTTCTGGCAGAAGGTCCGCGAGGGCAAGGGCCGCCTGGCGGCCTCGACGCTGACGGCCATGGCCGCCGGCCTGGAGATTCCGACCCTCGAGGATCTGGTCCGGGGGCGCGCGGTGTTGTGGGACATCACCCACGAGATCGCCTCGACCCACATGGGTTACGAGCTGCCCCTGGTAGAGCCCGCCGAGGCCGGGAAGCGGCTGGCCCGCCTGGCCGCCGAGTTCGACCTGCTCCTCTTCGAGTCCTTTCTGCCCGACCTGGCCGGGCACCGCCGCATCGAGCCCGCGTGGGTGCTCGGCATCCTGGACGATTTCCTGGGAGGCGTGCTGGCCCACCGCTCGCCAGGGACGACGCTGGTGCTGTGCAGCGATCACGGCAACCTGGAGGATACGACGACCAAGACGCACACGACCAACCCGGTGCCCCTCCTGGCCATAGGGCCGGGGGCGGCTCGCTTCCGGCAGGCCACGGCCATCACCGACGTGGCGCCGGCCATCCTGGGACTGTTGGTGGAGGAAGCGGCCGGAGGCACACCATGACCGACCTACAGGCCGTGGCCGAGCTGTTGCTGGAGAGCGCCACCCTCAAGCGCATGCCCCGCGCAGGTTGGGCCATGCGCGGCGTGCCCTACATTGAAAGCGTCGCCGAGCATAGCTTTGGCGTGGTCCTGGTGGCCCTGGCCCTGGTAGACGTGCTGGAGGACGGCGCCGGGGCGGAGGAGCCGGGCCTCGACCTGGAGAAGGTGCTCATCATGGCCCTGCTCCACGACCTGGCCGAAGCGCGGCTGACCGACCTGCCGGCGTCGGCCGCCCGCCTCATTCCCGAAGAGGTCAAGAGCCGGGCCGAGGAAGAGGCGCTGGCTGGCATGCTGGCGCCCCTGCCGGGGGCCGGGCGCCTGCGGGCGCTGTGGCAAGAGTTCGAGGATCGGGCCAGTCCCGAGGGCCGGCTGGTGCGCGACGCGGACAAGCTGGAGATGATGGTCCAGTGCCTGCGCTACGAGCAGGCGGGCAGCCGCGGGCTGGACGAGTTCTGGGAGGCCGTGGACCACCTGAACTGGCACTATCGCGCCTCCGGGGAGATCTATGCCCGGCTCAGGTCGCTGCGGCCTGGCAACGGAGCGTGAGGAGGCCGGCATGATGATCAATACCAGCACCGGCGAGACCCTGGCTTCCAGCGTCGTCCGCTGCGACTCGTTCTGGAAGAGGTGGCGCGGCTTGATGTTTCGCAGCCGCCGCGCCTTGGCCGGCGAGCAGGTGTACCTGTTCGTCGAGGGGTGTGAGAGCGTCGCCCGGGCGACGATACACATGCTCTTTGTCTTTTTTCCCATCGCCGTCCTGTGGCTGGATGGGGAGCGGCGGGTGGTGGACAGGGCGCTGGCGCGCCCCTTTCGCCCCTATTACGCGCCCCGCAGACCGGCCCAGTACTATGTCGAAGGCCATCCTTCGCTTTTGGAGAGAGTGCGAGTTGGAGATAGGCTCGAATTTGCCTGAGATGAAACGACGTCGTTTGGCAGGCGCCATCGCCTTTGGGTTGTTGGCCCTGCTCCTTGCCGGCCTTGCCTGGCCGGTGTCGGCCCAGGATGCCGTGCCAGCCGATGCGCCTCCCAGTCCCGAGGTCGAGGAGGGCGCGGAGGCCGAGGAACTGCCCGAGTACGTCGTGCAGCCCGGCGACACGCTGTTCGCCATCGCCGAACGGTTCGGCTCGACGGTGGAAGCCATCGTCGCCGCCAACGACATCGCCGACGCCAGCGTCATCCACGTGGGGCAGAGGCTGCGCATTCCCACCGCCGAGCCCGAGCGGGTGCCGGGGGTCGAGGCCCGGCCCAATCGCCGGCTGCATCCCGTTCGCCCGGGCGAGACCCTGCCCTTCCTCGCCTTTCGCTACGGTACCACGGTCTGGGACCTGAAGCAGGCCAATGACCTGCCCCGCCTGGACGTCCTGTGGCCCGAGCTGGTGCTCGAGATCCCACCCGCGGCGGCGCCCCACGACGGCGTGCCGCTCTTGCCCGAGATCGTGGCCGAGCCCGCGCCTGTGGTCCAGGGCCAGACGATGCTGGTGCAGGTCCAGGGCGAGGGCGCTCTCGATCTGAGTGGCTGGTTCCTGGGCCACGACCTGCGCTTTGTCGAGGGAGAGGAGGGCTACTGGGCGCTGGTCGGCATCGATCCCTTCACGCCGTCGGGCGCCTATCCGTTGGTGCTGCAAGCCTCGGAAGGGGAGAGCGGCGACAGGCTTTCCATGCAACAGACCTTTACCGTAACCGAGGGCACCTTTACCACCTACAACATTGTCGTGCCGCCCGGGCGACAGTCGCTGCTGGACCCCGAGCTGAGCCGGCAGGAGCGCGAGAAGGTGGAGGCTGTGTTTGGCACCTGGAGTGAGCACCGCCTCTGGTCGGGCCCCTTTGGCCTGCCCCTGTCGGGCGTGGAGCTGCGCATCACGTCACCCTTTGGCCAGCGGCGCTCCTACAGCGGGGGGCCGCCCAGCAGCTACCACGCTGGCGTGGACTATGGCGCCGACGAAGGAGTGCCGGTGCTGGCGCCTATCACCGCCACGGTCGCCCTGGCCGAGCCCCTCCAGGTGCGAGGCAACGCCGTCATCCTGGACCACGGCCTCGGCGTCCTGACCGGCTTCTGGCACCTGTCGCGCATCGACGTCGTGCCCGGCCAGGTGGTGGGCAGGGGCGAGGTCGTCGGCCTGGTGGGCGACACGGGCCTGTCCACCGGCCCTCACCTCCATTGGGAAATGCGGGTCCTCAACGTTCCCGTCGACCCGCTCCAGTGGACGGAGCGCGCGTTTCCGTAGGCCATGCCGGTGCTCAATGGTCGAGACACAGCCCGCCAGCCGCTATAGCCCATCTCCAGGAGGCGAAAGCCGCCGCCCGCACCTCCGTGTCGAGGGGCTGGCTCTCGTCGCCATCCTTCTCATGGGCTTTGGGATGCGGATCGTGGGCCTGGGCGCCGGGAGCCTGTGGTACGACGAAACGGTCAGCGTGCACCTGGCGGGCAAGGCGCTGCCGGCACTGGTGGCCCATACCGCCCGCGACATCCATCCCCCGGGCTATTACCTGCTGCTTCACCCCTGGCTGCGTGCGGCCGGCGACAGCGAATTCGCGGCGGCCTACTTCTCGCTGTTTTTCGGCCTGTTGCTCGTGGCCCTGGCCCATCGCCTCGGGCGTCGCGTCTACGGGCCGGGAGCCGGCCTGTGGGCCGCGCTGCTGGTGGCCCTCTCGCCCTACCACCTGTGGTATTCTCAGGAGGTGCGGATGTACACCCTGGGCGCCGCCCTGGTCGTCGGCCTGATCCTGGCGACCCTCGCCCTGCTCCGATGGGAGCGAGGGCCGGTTCCCTGGCGGCGGCTGGCGGTATATGCGCTTCTCGGGTCGGCGGCCCTGTGGACGCTCTACTACTCGGCCTTTTTCCTCGTGGCGCTGAACCTGATGGTGGCGGGCTGGTGGCTGGCCCGCGGGCGCCGGCGGCCCGCCGGCCGTCGCTGGGCCGTCGCCTGGCTCCTGGCCCAGGCGGGAGCCCTGCTGCTGTACGCGCCCTGGCTGCCCGTGGCCTGGCGCCAAGCCACCCAGCCTCCTGTCCCTCCCTGGCGCGGCTTCACGCCCCTGGGGCAGGTCCTGTCCGAGACCTGGACGGCCCTCAGCCTGGGCCAGTCGGCGGATCCGGCCTTGGCCTGGCCGGCGGCGCTCCTGTTCGCGTTGCTCGTCGCCCTGGGACTGGTCCGCCGCGGGGCGCGCCTGCGAGCCTGCCTCCTGGCCGGCTCGGCGCTGCTACCCGTGCTGCTCATCTACCTGGTATCCCTTGCCACGCCGCTCTACCACGTGCGCTACGCCTTCACCTACTCGACGGCCTTTTACGTCGTGGCCGGCGGCGGGCTTGCCCTCCTCTGGCGACGGGGGCGGCCCGTGGCCTGGCTGAGCCTGGCCCTGGTGGCTGTCCTGTCCCTGGCTTCGATCTATGCCTACCACACCGATCCCCGCTACGCACCCGACGACCATCGTGCGGCCGTGCGCTTTCTTTCCGAGGCGTGGCGGCCGGGTGACGTCGTCCTGGTCGATGCCGGCTATGCCTACACCGCGCTGCTGACCTATTGGCCGAACGACCCCGCGCCCCGCGTCGCGCGCCTGGTGGACGGCGACGCGGCCGCGAGCGGGGGCGATGCCGGCGGCCCCGCGGTCCTCCTGGCGGGCAGCGTTGGCGGCAGCCCTTCCCTGGGCTGGGGCGATCCCCGCTCGGATTTCTATGCCATGGGGAAGGACGAGACAGCCGCTGCCCTGGATGAGCTTTTAGCCGGGCACCATCGCCTGTGGCTCTACCGCGTCTATGACACCGTGACCGACCCTGACGGCTTTATCCGTTCCTGGCTCAGGGCCCATGGCCGGCCCTTCGAGGATCTTGTCTTTGCCGGGGAGGCGAACCTGCGGGTACAGGGTTATCTCACGAGCCGCGATCCCCTGGCCGGCGCCGAGGAGCGAGACGCCGCCCTGGCCGATGGCTCGCTGGCGCTGGCGGGCAGCACGCCCCTGCCCGCCGCGGTAGAGGTGGGGGGCGCGCTGGACCTGGCCCTCACCTGGCGGGTAGGCGAGGCGCTGCCCGCCGATGCCTTGCTCTTTGCCGGCCTGTTCGACGCGGACGGCGGCCGCTGGGCCCAGGTGGACGAGCGCCCGGCGGGCACGCTCTATCCTGCCGGCGAGTGGCATCCCGGGAGCCTGGTGCGCACGCCCCTTCGCATCCTCATCCCGGCGGGCACGCCCCCCGGCGACTATGCCGTGGTGGTGGGCTGGTATCGCTTCCAGGACGGGCAGCCTGTCTGGCTGCCCTGGGACCAGGGCCATACGCTGACCCTGGGAGAGGTCGAGATCGTGGCGCCTGCCACGGGCTGGGCGTCGCTGCCGCTGCCCGCCGCGGCGCAGCGGGCAGGCGTGGACGTGGGCGACGGCGTGCGGCTCCTGGGGTTCGACGCTCCCCGGCTGGAGGGCCGGCCGGGGGATGAGCTGCCCTTTGTCCTCTACTGGCAGGCCAGGAAGGATGGGCCCCAGGCCGGCCCCCTGGTCCTGCAACTGGCCCGGGACGATGGCCGGGTGGTCGCCGAGCAGGTGGCCGTCCCGGCGGGCGGGCGCGCGCCCTTTGTCGGGCTGCAAGGGGGGCAGGTCGTCCGCGACCCGCAGACACTGACCCTGCCCGCCGGCGCTCAATCCGGCGTCTACAACGTGCTTCTCGGCCGGCGCGGGCCCGACGGGTCCCTGCTTCCGGTGCGCCGGGGCCTGTTCCCCCTGGGCCGGATCTATTCCCTGGCAACCGTCCACGTCCAGGGCCGCCCGGGGGAGTGAAAGCCCCGGTTTTGACCTCCCCCGCCGCCCGGTGTATAATCAAGGAGCCGGAAGAACGGACTGGCGACGGTTCTCGGAGCACGCGGGTCGCTTGCCGGCAGGTTGATCCCTTGTGGACCAGGAGGCGGCTGTCTTGTCTCAGCGCACTTTTTTTGGAGGCCGGTCATTGGTGGCGGCGTCCGACATCCGGATCGAGGGCGTCGGAGTCAACGCCATCGACGCGCGACGCGTCGACGTGGCGGTGGACCTGACGCCGTTTCGGGAGCCGGTCAAAGTCGAGATGGTCATCGTCGGGCCCGACGACGAGGAGCTGTGCAGCACGGTGCTCCTCGAGAACCGGGAGTGGCAATTGGACAAGGTCCTGCACCTGAGGCGTGACGCCCAGCCCGGGGCGCACATCCTGCACGTTGGAGTGTTCCTGGACGACGATCTCGTCGCCCGGGCGGCCCGGAGCTTTGCCTTTCCAACGGCGGAAGGGGAGAGTGGTGCTTAACGTGTTTCGCTGGCCACCGGGATGGGCGACGCTCTGGCTGTTGCCTGCCCTCTTTATCGGGTTCACGGTCCACGAGTTGGCCCATGCCCTGGTCGCCTTTCTGCTGGGCGACACGACCCAGGTAGAACGCAACCGGTTGAGCTTTAACCCGCTGCGCCACGTTTCGTGGGTGGGCATGGCGACTTTTTTGCTCATTGGCATTGGCTGGGCCAAACCGGTGTGGATCGATCACAGCCGCTTTCGCATGTCCAACCGGGCCTTTGGCACCTTCCTGGTGTCCATTGCCGGTGTGTCGGCCAACCTGGCGCTGGCTTTTGTTACGCTGGCGGGCATGGTGCTGACCATGCTCGTCGTTGGCGTGCTGGAGGGGACACCGGCCATGAGCCGGGCCTACAGCTTCCTGACCTCCACGAACCCGGGACCCGACCTGCAGGGGGCGGCGGTGGCTCTCTCCTCCTACGTGGTGTTGGTCAACCTCCTGCTGGGTATCTTTAATCTGGTCCCGCTGCCCATGTTCGATGGCTTTCAGGCCATCATGAGCCTCATTCTCGCCATCAAGACGGCCCTTCGCCGCCCGGCGCCTGCCCCTGCCCCAAGGCAGCCGGCCGTTCCCGCCGTGTTGGCGGAGGGCGAGCCGAGCGAGGCGAGCGACACGGGCGACATGGGCGACGCCAGCCCTGCCCAGATCCACTTCGAGATCGGGCTGGTGTACCACCGCGAGAGCCAGTGGGACGAGGCCATTGCCCGCTATCGCCAGGCGACGGACCACGATCCTAACTTTGGCCTGGCCTACTACAACCTCGGGCTGGTGTATTGGGCCAAGGGCCGGCTGCCCCTGGCAATAAGCGCTTTTCGGGCTGCCATCGATGCGCCGGGCGGCGATGGGGTGCCGACGATGGCCAACCTCCAGCTCGAGCACCTGACGCGCGTCGCGCGGGACCCGTCCTGCGAGGCGGGGCCGCCGCCGCCCCCGGTAGAGTCCGTCGAGGAATCCTGGGACGACCTGAACCAGGACGAGCCGGCCCTGGACCGCGAGACGGTGCGGGGTGTGTGGCGGCGACTGGCCTTCGGCGGCGCGGCGAGCGTGGTACTGGCCGCCGGCGCGTGGCTGTACGTCACGGCGGTCACGCTCATGGCCACCTAGCCTTGGGCATGGCGAGACTCTCGTGCGCCATAACCCGTCCAAAAGTTGACGTGTTTGGAGCGATCAGGTATAATGTCTCTCGACGATGCGGGGTGGAGCAGAGGCAGCTCGTTGGGCTCATAACCCAAAGGTCGGAGGTTCGAATCCTCCCCCCGCTACTCTGAAGCAGATGGCGCCTGCCATCTGCTTTGGCTATCGGCGAGGTAGCTCAATGGCAGAGCAGGGGACTCATAAGCCCTTGGTTGGGAGTTCAAATCTCCCCCTCGCCACTGACAGAAAAGCGTAGAATATCATCGGGTGCAGACAAACAGCGCGAGCCGAACGACGTTCGGCTCGCGCTTCTTGTGGCCAGGCGGTATCCATTGCACAGCCGGCTATGCAACCGGCTGTGCGATGGACCTATCGACGCTTACTGAGTCGCTTCCTCGACGGTGACGCTGGCCGTCATGTCGGGGTGCAGGGTACAGAAGTAATCGAACGTCCCAGCTTGGTCAAAGGTGTAGCTGAACGTATCGCCCGGCTGAAGCTCGCCGGAGTCGAACTCGCCCGTAGGGCTATCGGGCGTGCCCGCCGTGACGGTGTGGGCCACGTCGTCGTTGTTTGTCCAGGTCACGGTGTCGCCCACCTGAACGGTCAGATCTTGCGGGTCATAGTTAAAGTCGGCGATGTTGACCTCTACCTCGCCGGCCATGCCGGTGTCCATATCCTCGGTGCCGGTCATGGGCTCACCCACCCCCGGCTCGGCGGGAGGAGGCATGGGCTCTGCGACACCCGGCTCGAGGTCCTCGTTGCCGGTCAGGGGCTCGCCAAGGCCCGGCTCCTCGACCATGGGGGTCTCGTCAATTCCCAGGCCCATATCGGGCTGGTTCTGCGCGCCGTTGGTGGCCGTTCCCCCGCAGGCCGCCACGAGCAGAGCCAGTAGTAACAGAGGTAGGAACAGTCGGAACGTGTTTCTCATACTTGTCCTCCTGATATTGTCAAAGCGTTGTATACAGATTCATGAGCAGTGGACCCACTCACGCGAGCGGATGCTCCACGTACAGCCAGGCGGTCCTCGTCTCCGGCTGCACCAGGGACTCTTTGCAGAGGCCATGTGCCCAGCCACGGCGTAATTATACGGGATGTAACCGAGTATAACAGACGCAAGTGGTTTGTTCTACGATTGAAGTTGGTTAGGGAGGGTTAGATTTCTGTTGGAGAAGCGGCCGCGGCCTGGCGCTCGCCAGGCCGCGTTTGAACCGTTCCGTTCAGGCTCCTTCGATGCCGTCCAGCACAACCTCGAACCGGGACAGCGCATCGTCCACCACGTCGTCGGTGTCGGCCATGCTCGTGTAGAGCCTGCTGCCGGCCAGGGTGATGATGCCCTGGGCGGTGTAGGCCGCCCCCATCTCTTCCATCATGTGCTTGCGCGGCTTCAGCTCGCGCTTGAGCTTGAGCGGGTGGCGAAAGTCGAGGAGCATGACGCCGGCGGTCTCCAGGTGGACAATGGAGCCCTGGTTGTAGGCCACAAAGGGCAATCCCTTGCGCTCGATGATGGCCTGAAGCCCTTTGCACAGCCGGTCGCCGGCCTGCCCGGCCTTGACCGGGGCATTGGTACGCTCCATCTCCAGCAGAGAGAAGTAGCCGGCGGCGCAGCTCATGGGGTTGGCCGACAGGGTGCCGCCGACGTAGGCGCGCTCGTTGCTGCCCCCGATGCCGGCCGCCAGGTGGAGCATGACGTCGCGCCGGCCGCCGATGCCGCCGGCCATGGGATAGCCCCCGGCGATGCACTTGCCAAACACCGTCAGGTCGGGCTTGACGCCAAAGTAGCCCTGGGCGCCGCCCAACCCCAGCCGGAACCCGGTGACCACCTCGTCAAAGATGAGAAGAGCACCAAACTCGTCGCACAGCTCGCGCACCTTCTGGGGCACGTCGGGGTAGATGGGGCGCGTGCCGCTTTCCGGGCCGATGGGTTCGAGGATGACGGCGGCGGTGCCGCCCCGGAGCCGGTTGACGGTCAACAGGCGGCGCAGGTGGCCCAGATCGTTGGGATAGAATTCCTGGGTGTGCCGGCTGGCAGCTCCGGGAATGCCTGCCGCCTCGTAGCGCCTGCTGCCCGGGACGTGGAGGCCGTAGACCATGGGATCGCTCCAACCGTGGTAGGCGCCCCCCATTTTGATCACCTTCTTGTGCCCGGTATGCACGCGGGCCACGCGAATGGCAGCCATGACGCTCTCGGTGCCGGAACCGAGCATGCGGAACATCTCGACGGCGGGCATGTTACGATGGACCAACTCGGCCAGCTTGAACTCGTACTCGTGAAAGAGGCCGGTCACTGGGCCGGCGCACTCCAGGACCTCGTGCACCTTCTCCCGGACGGGCGCATAGTTGCTGCCGAGGACGGTGGGGCCCCCGGCCTGGAGCAGGTCGATGTAGCGGTTGCCGTCCACGTCCCACAGGTAAGCCCCTTCGGCCCGGTCGATGGCCAGAGGGAAGGGGTAGTTGAAGGCCAGGTTGTGCTGCACGCCACCGGGGATCAGTTCCTTAGCGCGGTCGGTCAGCTCCTTGGATCGCCGGCAGCGGGTCTCAAAATAGTCCAGGACCTCGGCCATCCTGTCGCGGCGCAGCGGCCGGATGGGCAGGGCGAGGAGGGCTTTCAGGCGGGCATACACTTCGTCGGTGTCGTGCCACTGCGAGATGCCGTACGCTTGTTCCGTCATTTTCTGCCCCACGCTCCCTACAGCCCCATGCTCTTGAAGGGATCGACCCACGTTTCCAGCGAGACCTTGAGCTCCGGGTACTCCTGGGCTGCATCCTCCAGCGAGCGGCCCTCCATCGTAGCCTGGATGGCCTGGCGAAAGGCCCTGGCGCCGGCCACCGGTCCCTGCGGATGGGCGTGAATGCCGCCGCCCGAGCCGATGACGATCTCGGAGCCCAGGTCCTTGACCACCTGGGGCACCATCTTTGGGGTGATGCCGCCGCTAGGCATGGGGAACGCGGGCTTTAGATCGTACAGGGGGAAGCTGAGGTTCTGGGCCACCCGCTGGAACTTTTCGGGGAGCACGGGGGCCTTGCCGTAGGGCGCCGGAAAGACGACGACGTCGGCGCCGGCCAGGCGCGGCAGCTTGCCCAGGACCAGGTGTGAGCTCATGCCGTGCCACTCGGCGGCATAGAGCGCGCCCGCGACGTCCATGTGGGCCAGGATGGGCACATTGACGGCCGGATTCTCGGCCAGTGCCCGCAGCACGGGAAAACCCGTCGCCAGGTAGTTGACCATGATGGCGTTGCAGCCCAGCTCCACGGCGCGGCAGGCATTGTCGAACACCTGGGGCACCTCGTCGGTGACGTTGACGGTGTAGAGCGTGTGCTCGCCGGTCTCTTCGTACACCTGGCGCTCGGCCTCCATGTACAGCTTGACGCGCGCCTGTATGGCATTGAACGAGGCGTTGGCGATGAGCTCGTCGTCCTTGATAATGTCGCAGCCGCCCATTGCCGCGGCCCGGAACAGCTCGACGCCGACCTCCGGCGTGTAGCCGGTGCAGGGCTTGATCATATTGTTCAGCAGCGGGCGGCCCACGACGCCCAGGGCCCGGCGCACGCCGGGGATGCCAAACTTGGGGCCCTGGAAGCCGGCCACGAACTTGCTCGGGAAGCGGACGTCCAGCACCTTGATCCGCCCGCCCATGCAGATGTTGCCCACGACGGACGTCAGGAGCATCGGGATCTGGCTGCCGATGTTCACCTCGGGGAAGGCGACCTGGATGATGTAATGGCGCTGCTGCACCTCGGGCGGCACCATCCACTCGTAGTCGGGCGCCTCGTAGACGCCGATGACCTTGGCCACGTGCCGGCGGCGCACTTCCGGCGTCTCACCGGGGACGGGCACCCACGTGCCCGTGGATTGCTCGATGGCCAGGGCTGGGGCCAACTGCGGCACCGGCACCGACTTCGGGAACGACACCAGGTAGGTGGCGATCAGGTAGTCCTCGTAGTTGACGCCATCTGGCAGGGCAAGGGGCAGTGATTCGATATCGACCTTCATGGTTTTCTCCTTAATATAACGTTTACGGCCCGGCTCAAGGGACCGGAGCCTGGCCGCAGCGAAAGCGCTCCTCGTTGACCTCGTGGTAAAGGCGGCGCAGGCAGTGGTAGAGCTTGTGATAGGCCCGGTACAGGATCTCGTAGCACTCGGCAGCGTCGGTGCGTGGCTCAAACTCGCGGGTCACAGAGACGACGCTCCGCAGCGATTGAAAGTCGGGATACAGGCCCAGGCCGACGGCGGCCGTGAGGGCGATGCCCACGGCACCCGCCTCCTGGGGGTTGGCGACGGCTTGCACCCGACGCCCCGTGACGTCGGCAATGATCTGCAGCCAGGGAGCGCCACGCGCTCCGCCGCCGACGACGCGGAGTACGGGCAGCGGAAAGCCAAAGTTCTTGTCCACGATCTCCATGATCCAGCGCAGGTTAAAGGCGACGCCCTCGTACACGGCGCGCAGCATGTGCTCGCGGGTGTGATCGCTGCTCAGGTTAAAGAAGGTGCCCCGCACCCACGTGTCGGCTATGGGCGCCCGCTCGCCAAACATCCAGGGCGTGCACAGCAAAAAGTCAGAGCCAGCGGGGATGGTCTGCACCTTCTCGTCCATGAGGGCATAGACGTTGGGGATGGCGGGATCGGCCTGCTCGGCCTGGTAGAACTCGTCGGCGATCCACTTCAGGCAGGCTCCGGCCGTCTCCATCTCGGCAAAGAGCAAGGCCTTTTCCGGGTCAACCGATTGCATGGAGACGACGCCGTGGCGGCCGGTGGGGCTCTTGCTGGTGACGACGCCGACCCAACCGGAGGTGCCGAGATAGATGTGCCCCTCACCCTCGCCAACCGCTCCCGAGCCGGCGGCGGCACCCTGGGCGTCGCCTCCGCCGCCAAAGACGGGCGTGCCCGCCAGCAGGCCACACTCACGCGCCGCCTCGGGCGTCAGGCCCCCGACCTGGTCGGTGGAGCGGACCAGCGGCGGGAACTTGCCCATGTCCAGGCCGATGTAGCTGATGACGCCCCGCAGCCAGTCCTTCTTCTTCTGGTCAAAGCCAACTGCCGAGGCGCAGGACCATTCCATAACGCGCTCGCCGGTGGCCCGGTAGACGAGGTAGCCGTTGACGTCCAGGAAGCAGGACATCTTGTCATAAACATCCGGCTCGTTTTCCTTGAGCCACAACAGCTTGGGCATGCCGTCCTTGCCCGACAACGGGGTGCCGGCGATGGCGGCAAAGACCGCCGCGCCCAGGAACTTTTTCATGATGCGCCGCGCCTGGCGGGTGGCCCGGGCATCGAGCCAGATGATGGCCGGGCGGAGCGGCCTTCCATCGGGGCCCATGGGGACAATGCCCAGGAGCTGTGTGGTGTGCGCCACGGCAAGGACGTCAGCGGGCGAAATGCCGGCCTGCTCCATGACCTGGCGCGTAGTGGACACGACGGCAGCCCACCAGTCTTCGGGGTTTTGCTCGGCCCAGTCGGCGCGAGGGTAGTGGACGGGGTAGGGCGCAAAAGCGGTGGCACACGCGCGCCCGGTGGCGTCGACGAGCACCGCCTTGTTGCCGCCGGTGCCCGCGTCATGAGCGAGCAGATAACCCATGGCGCACCGCCTTTCTCGATACTTGACCGCCCGCGAACTTGCCAAAATCGAGCAACACGGGCACAATATCGACGTTGGCATTATACCATGGATTGTTGCACAGTGCAACTGTGAGAGCCGACGGTTGCGGCACGATCGAAGGGGCGCGTTAACCTTATGCCCGGTCACGACTATTCGCTGGACCTGGATCGAAGCAGGGACCAGACCATGCGCGAGCAGGCGCGGCAGGCCATCATCGAGGCCATCCGCAGCAGCCGGCCGGGCTTTTGCATCGGCGACCGGCTGAGCACGCTCCAGCTTGCGCGCCAGAACGCGGTCCATCGCAACACTCTGATGCACGTGATGGACGACCTGGTGCGCCTGGGGTTTTTGCGTCGCCTGCCCAACAAGGGCTTTGAGGTGGTCCATCCCGCGCCGCAGAGGCCGCCGCTGCTCACGCAGCAGATCCTGTCGGTGACAGACGTCGCCGAGCGCGCCCACCTGGAGTCGCGCTCGCGGGTGATCGCGGCAGAGACGGGAATCCGCAGGGCCCGGGAGCTGACGGGGCCGCTGGCCCGGGTGCGCAAGGACCTGGGGCTTGCCGCCGGGGAAGCGGTAGCCGTCCTGGCGCGCTGCCGGTCCATGAAGGAAAAGGGCTCCGCGGCGTGGGTGACGGTGGCCATCGAGCAGTCCTTTATCCCGGTGAGCCGCGTGCCCGGCTTTCTGGAGGCGGCCATGACACAGATCGCGCGCGAGAAGGACTTTTCCGTGTACCGCCAACTGCGCCGGACGTTTCCCGACGAGGAGTTCTTCAAGGCGCATTACGAGATCTCGCTGACCCCACTGCCCGAGACGCTTGCCGGCTGCTGGCCCTCCTCTCCGGAGAAGCGGATGTGCGTCGTAACGGTGACGTACTGCTCCCAGGGCCCCATCGAGCTAACCCGGACGTGGTTCGACACCAGCCGGGCGGTGCTCCTCGCCGGTTCTCTGGACGTCAAGCTGACGTGACGCCGGGCTGCCCTGGGCAGCCGGCACGTACCCCCATCTTCCGGCGCTCACGATTGGGCCAGGACGTCTACCACTCGATGACGGTCGTCATGGCCGGATGGTCGGACTGGGGGCCCGGCAAGTACTCGGAATCAGCCACCTCGGTCCCGGGCGAGAGGAAGATGTGGTCGATTCTCCGGGCCGGGTCGATCCCCTGGCCCTCGTTTCCCCCGGGCCACTTTTGCAGCCACGAATCGTCCAGCATGGCGGTTGTCATGCGGTACTGGTCGGTATCCGGCCGGAAGTTAAAGTCCCCCATGAGGATGACGTTCTCCTTGCCCTGCACTTCCTGAAGCACCGCTTCCTGCTGGACGATGGGTCCGCCGTTCCCCAGGTGCGTCACGAACACGTCGAACGACCGGCCCCCCACCGTGATCCGCGCCTCGATGGTCGCCGTCTGCTCGCCCTCGCTATACATGTAGAACGTCCTCGGGTTCTCGATGGGGAACTTGCTGAGCAGGGCAATGCCAAAGGTACCCGGCACCGTCTTGGGGCCATAGTAGGAGTGCATGTTCAGCCTGTCGGCCAGATACTTGACCACGTCGGCATTGCCCCCGGCGATGCGGGCGGTGTCCGATTCCTGCAACCCGACAATGTCCGCATCCACTTCCCGGATCAGCGCCAACTGCCCGTCATGGTCCCGGAGTCCGTCCCGGTTGTATCCCTGCTGGATGTTATAGGTCAGAATCCGCAGGGACGTCTGCGAGGGGGCGGGGGCCTCCGGCCTGGCCGCCACGAGGGCCGCGCCGAGGATGGTCGCCACGGCGACCAGCACCATCAGCGCGGCAAAGGCCTTACCGTGCTCGAATTCGCCCCCGGTCCCGCCCAGGTCAAAGGCACCGCGGCGCACCAGGAGCACGGGCAGCGCCATGACGGCTGCCGCCACCAGGAAGACGAGCCAGAATTTGTCCCTGAAAAAGGGGCCGACGACGGGGATATAGTCATATACCGTCGTAAAGACCTGGGCAAAAATCATGAACAACAGGTAGAGGGAAGCCAGGCTGAACCCAGCCCCCAGCGCGCGGAGGGATGGTCTGCCGGCGACGATCTCCCGGACAAAGAGCATCCAGTCGAAGACGACGACGGGAAAGAGGAGCAGCGTGAGAAAGAGGGGGATGTGGTGTATTATGCTCACGGAGGGTTCTGGAAGCGGATAGGCGCCGGCATCGGCCGGAAAGCTGACCTGGTGGGCGAGGATGGTCAGGACCAGGGACAGGCCAAAGATCAGGTTCCAGCCAAGGACCAAGCCCGGAGTCAGCGCCGAGAGCAGGCCGGGCCTGGCAGCCAGTACAACGGCGAACAGGCCGAGAACCAGCGCGGCCATCGACACGATGGGCAGGGCGCTCACCCCGGTCCACCGGGCCATGACGTGGGGGCTGGCGAAGGCAAAATAGCACAGGATCAAGGCGCTGACCAGCCCCAGGCAGAGGCCCACGGTCTTCCAGGCGGGCAGGCGCTCGTGCCTGGCCGCATCGGCGGTCCGGGGCGGCGCCGGGTCCGGCCTCGTCAGCCTTAGCAGCAATGCGCCGGCGGCCAGGGCCAGGATCCAGCCCACCCCCTGCGACCAGCCGATCGTGGACACGTCGCTCCCCGAGCCGAGGGTCCGGAACAGGATGGACAGTGACAGCGCCACGGCCAGGCTTGCCCCCAGTAGCAAGCTGCTCGACGCGCCCTCCCGGTCCTTTCGGTTCCAGAGGAGGGAGGGCAAGAGGATCAGAAAGCAGGCGACCCCCAGCCCGGCGACGAGCATCCTACCCCGCGTATCGAGCAGCGTTTCGGCCACCCGGCACAGGAGCATCA
>DAOUHB010000156.1:0-15489 GCA_034428935.1 Anaerolineae bacterium
AGACTCATTTGCAGCACTTGCTAATTGCGGTTGCCATGGACATGACACGCGTTGTGAAATGGCTAGAACACGTCCCACGAGCACAAACGCGCCGATCCAGGTTTCAGGTTCTCCCTCGTGCTGCATAGGTTAATAAAACAACAGTATCACAAGTCGGGGACTCCACGACACGGTGCCTGGACTCTCCGACTTGTCGGGGCGGGCCGACGCTTTCTGCAAGCGCGGTGCCTTCTTCACGTAGGATCTAGGCTTCCTCCTTGACCCAGTCAAAATCCTCCCAATCCTCCCCGGAGGGAGGGGCCGCGTCGAAACTGAATATCCACCGCACGAACAGCGACGCCAGCCCAAAGGCCACGGCCAGGATGCCGGTGACGATGGTCCACGTCCAGAGGGTGAGGGTGCCGCCCGCGGACTTGATGCGGGCCTCCAGGGGCCTCTCGGGGTTGTAGAGGACTGTGACGTGCTCCCCTCCCTCGTAGGCCGGCGGCCAGCTTCCCTCGCCGAGCTGCACGGTCCGGACGCCGGCGTCGGGCAGGGCAAACTCGACCACGGGATAGTAATACTCCTGGCCGTTGCTCGCCTGGCGGGCGACGACGTCGACCACGACGCCGGGCGCGCTCTCCTCCCGGGCCTGGGCGCGGGCCGTGGCGACGCCCGTCAGCACGGCGATGACGAGCATCAGCACGGCGACTGCCGGAAAGACGAGAAAGATGTACTTGAAGGCGGAGGGCCCGCCTGCCGCCCGGGGCGCCTCCGGCTTGGGCGCGCCTGCCAGCAGGCGCTTCACCCGGGCCCGGTCCCGCTCGTCGGGGATGTCGTGGGGGTTCTCGTAGCGGACGCCGTCGATCTCGACGGACGCGACCTGGTCGCCGTCCCAGTGAACCGTGTACTTGTTCATGGTGCCTCCAACGCCGCCTCGTGCGGTCTGGTGCTCGTGCCATTCGGGAGTGATCGTCGTCGACGGCGGGGTGCGCGCCTGGCCCTCGCCGGCAGGCGCCGGGGCAACTCTGCGGCAGGGATTGTACCAGCGTTTGGCGAGAAGTGCAAGAGCGAGTGTGTGGCTCTCGATCCCGATTTGACAAATCCCGCGACCTATGGTAAAAGAGCCTAACTCGTAACGCGGAGCACGGATCGGATGATGCGGTCGGTTTGTTCCATGGCCATGACCCTGACCATTACCGTGGCGCTTCCCACCCTTGGGGGGCGCTACACGGCTGGGAGGGGCGCGGCCTGAGTTTATCGGGCGACCCGGGCAGCAAGCCTCCCACCAGGGAGGCTTTTTTGTTACGCGGCGCCGGCACCTTGCCACGGGGGCAGTTTCCAGGGAGGGGACTATGGACCAGGTAAAGATCTTTGACGCGACGCTATACGGCGGCGGGCAGTCGCCGGGCGCCGCTCTGAACATCGGCGAAAGAGTAGAGATCGCGCGTCTCCTGGAAGAGATGAAGGTCGACGTCATCCAGGCCGGCTTTCCCATCGCCTCGCCGCGCGAGTTCGAGGCGGTGCAAAAGGTAAGCGGCGCCGTGCGCGAGAGCGTGGTCTGTGCCCTGGCCCGGGCAAGGGCCGAGGACGTGGACGTGGCCGCCGCGGCCCTCAAGGCCGCCGCCCGGCCCCGCATCCAGGTGGGCCTGGGCGTGTCCGATTCCTACGTCCGCGGCAAGCTGGGGGTCACGCCTGACGAGGCCCTGGAGATGGGCGTGCGGGCCGTGCGCCACGCCCGGCGCTACGTGGACGAGGTGCAGTATTACGCCTCCGACGCCTGCCGCGCCGAGGCCGAGTACCTCTACCGCGTCCTGGAAGCGGTCATTGACGCCGGGGCGACGGTGATCAATGTCGCCGACGCCATCGGCTTTTACACGCCTCGCGAGTGGGGCAGCCTGGTGGCCGGCATCCTCGAAAACGTGCCCAACGCCGGCCGGGCGGTCATCTCGATTCACTGCCACGACGACCTGGGCATGGCCACGGCCAACACGCTGGAGGCCCTGGCCAGCGGCGCCCGCCAGGCCGAGTGCTCGGTCAACGGCATCGGCGAGCGCACGGGCACGGCCTGCCTGGAAGAGATCGTCATGGCCCTCCGCGCCCGCCGCGACGTCCTGGGCCTCGACACCGGCCTGGATACGACCAAGATCTATCCCGCCAGCCGTCTGGTCAGCCACTTTACGGGGCTGCCGGTGCAGCCCAACAAGGCCATCGTGGGCGACAAGGCCTTTGCCTACACCTCGGGCATGTACCAGAACGGCGTGCTGCGGGGCCGCACTGAGGCCGAGTTCCTCGATCCGGCGGCCATCGGCCTGCTCCAGACCCGGGCCGAGGTACCGCTCCTCACCGGCCGCGAGGGCCTGGGCCGCCGCCTGCGAGAGCTGGGCTTTGCCCTGAGCGAGGCCGAGTTCGACCAGGTCTACAACCGGTTCCGCGACCTGGCCCGCAAGAAGCCCGACCTGGAGGTCCGCGACCTGGAGGCCATCGTCGGTGGCGAGACGGGCATCTACATCGAGGAGACCTACCAGTTGGAGAACGTGCAGGTGACCTGCGGCACCAGCGCCCTGCCCCTGGCGGCCGTCTGCCTGCAGGGCCGCGAGAGCGAGCCCGTGTGGGCCTCGTGCCACGGCAACGGGCCGGTGGACGCCACCTTCAAGGCCATCGACAGCATCGTCGGGGTGCCCGTCGAGCTGCTGGAGTATTCGGTGGAGGCCATCACCGAGGGGATCGACGCCCTGGGCAAGGTGGCGGTGCGCATCCAGGGCGAGGTGACCCTGGGCGACACCGGCGCCGTGGAAAGGCGCGTCTTTGTGGGGCGCGGCGCCGACACCGACATCCTGGTCGCCAGCGCCAAGGCCTACCTCTTTGCCCTCAACCGCCTCCTGGCCGCCCAGCAGGCCAGCCTCCGCCGCCAGGCCGTCGCCGAAGAGGTGCGCCAGGCGCTGGAAGAGATGCGGGCGCGCTACGGCTCGGCCCACACGGGCGACTTTATGGGCTTTAGCGCCATGCGCGACGAAGAGCTGCGGGCCTTCTAGCGATGACAGGGGAGAACACTGCCATGCTTCTGGTCCTGCGCGCAGCCACAGCCCTCCGCATCGAGGGTATGACCATGACCATGACCACGACTCACACTCCGGCCGTGAGCCGGTGCTTTGTGTTGGGAGGGTCATGGCGGATCTGACGTAGGCCGACGAGGAACCCAACGAGCGCAAAGCCACCGGCTTTGCGCTCGTTTTTATTCCCGTATTTTCCATATGCGTGGAGAAGGAGAACGAGGTTGAGCACATTGACGATGAAATTTGGAGGGACATCGGTGGGCAGCGGCGAGGCCTTCCGGCAGGCCGCGGCCATCGTCCGGGAGCAGGCGGCCGCCTGGGACCGGGTCGTGGTGGTGGTCTCGGCCATGAGCGGCGTGACCGATGCCCTGGTGCGGGGGGCGCGCACGGCCGCCGCCGGCGACGGCGAGACCTATGGCGCCATCGCCGCCGAGCTGCGCGCCCGCCATCGGGACGTCGTGGGCGCGCTGCCGTCGCTCGACGGCGAGGGCGCCGCCCTGCTGGCCGACGTGGACGGCGTCCTGGACGCCTTTGCCACCTTTTGCCGGAGCGTCCACGTCCTCGGCGAGGCGAC
Source organism: Anaerolineae bacterium (assembly GCA_034428935.1). Lineage (GTDB taxonomy): Bacteria > Chloroflexota > Anaerolineae > JAAYZQ01 > JAAYZQ01 > JAAYZQ01. Next base: position 3,610 of record DAOUHB010000156.1, read on the forward strand.
GCCCCGGGCCATGGACGCCATCAGCTCCCTGGGCGAGCGGCTGAGCGCCGGCATCCTGGCCGCGCTGCTGCGCCGCCAGGGCTGCCCCAGCCAGGCCGTGGACGCCCGGCAGCTCGTCGTCACCGACGACGCCTTCCAGGGCGCCGTCCCCCTCCTGGACGAGACGCGCGCCGCCGTGGCCCGGCGGCTGCTGCCCCTCCTGGAGGGCGGGACCGTGCCCGTGGTGACGGGCTTTCTGGGCGCCAACCGGCAGGGGGTGACCACCACCCTGGGCCGGGGCGGGAGCGACTGTTCGGCCGCCATCCTGGGCGTCGCCGCGGGCGCCGACGAGGTGTGGATCTGGACCGACGTGAACGGCGTCATGAGCGCCGATCCCCGACTGGTGGCCGCGGCGCGGACGGTCCCGTGCCTGTCCTACGCCGAGGTGGGCGAGCTGGCCTACTTTGGGGCCAGGGTGCTCCACCCGCGCACCATCCGCCCCGTGGTGGAGCACGGCATTCCCCTGTGGGTCAAGAACACGTTCGACCCGGCCTGCCCGGGCACGCGCATCGTCGCCGGCCCCGAGTCCACGCCGGGCACCGTCAAGGCCGTCACCGCCATCGAGGGCCTGAGCATGGTCACCGTCGAGGGGCGGGGCATGCTGGGCGTGCCCGGCATCGCGGCCCGCACCTTTGCCGCCGTCGCGGGGCAGGGGGCCAGCGTGCTCATGATCTCCCAGGCGTCGTCCGAGCAGTCCATCTCGTTCGTCGTCCCCGGCGCCGCCGTGGCGCCCGTGGTGCGGGCCGTGGGGGGCGAGATGGCGCGGGAGCTGGCGCGGCGCGACGTCGACCGCGTCTGGTCGCTGGACGACGTGACCATCGTCACCGCCGTGGGGGCGGGCATGCGCGCCACGCCGGGCGTGGCCCACCGCATTTTCGGCGCCCTGGCCCGGGCGGGCATCAACGTCGTGGCCATCGCCCAGGGCTCGGAGTGCAGCCTGTCGCTGCTCCTGGCCGCCGCCGACGCCCGCCAAGCCGTGCGGCGCATCCACGAGGAGGTCATCGAGCCATGAACCGCATCCCTGTCGGAGTGCTCGGCGCGACGGGCGCCGTCGGCCAGCGTTTTGTCCAGCTCCTGGCGGGCCATCCCTGGTTCGAGGTGACCGCCGTGGCGGGCTCGGAGCGCAGCGCCGGCCGGCCCTACGGCGAGGCGTGCCGGTGGGTCATCGGCGGCGACCCGCCCCCCCAGGTGGCCGCCCTGACCGTCCAACCCCTGGAGCCGGGGCTGCCGGCGCGGCTGGTCTTTTCGGCGCTGCCCGGCGGCGTCGCCCGCGACGTGGAAGAGTCCTTTGCCCGGGCGGGCTATGCCGTCTGCTCCAACGCCGCCGCCTGCCGCCAGGACCCCTCCATCCCGCTGCTGTGCCCCGAGGTCAACGCCGGGCACCTGGCCCTGGTCCGGCGGCAGCAGGCCGAGCGGGGCTGGTCGGGCTTCATCGTCACCAGCCCCAACTGCACGACCACGGGCATCGTCCTGCCCCTCAAGCCCCTGGACGAGGCCTTTGGCCTGGAAAGGGTCCAGGCCGTGTCCATGCAGGCCACCTCGGGCGCGGGCTATCCCGGCGTGGCCAGCCTCGACATCCTGGGCAACGTCGTGCCCTACATCGACGGCGAAGAGTGCAAAATAGAGCAAGAAACCGTCCTGCTCCTGGGGCGTTTGGTGGACGGCCGGCGGGAGCCGGCGGCGGTGGCCGTCAGCGCCCAGGCCAACCGCGTGCCGGTCCTCGACGGCCACACCACCTGCCTCTCCCTGGGCTTTCGCCGGCCGCCGGCCGTGGAAGAGGCGGTCGCCGCCCTGGAGGCCTTTCGTGGCCCCGAGGTCGTCCGCGGCCTGCCCAGCGCCCCGGAGCGGCCCGTGGTGGTGCGCCGCGAGCCCGACCGGCCCCAGCCCCAGCGTGACCGGGACGCCGGCGGCGGCATGGCGGTGAGCGTCGGGCGGGTGCGCCCCTGCCCGCTGCTGGACCTGCGCCTGGTCAGCGTGTCGCACAACACGCTGCGCGGCGCCGCCGGCGGCGCGGTGTTGAATGCAGAACTTCTGGTGGCGGAGGGATTGGTATGAAGCACAGTGGATGCACGTCGGTGCACGAGTTCGTGGGCGATTTCATCGTCTATCGCAACCTGGAGGCCGTGGACGAGCGGCTGCCGCGCCTGGCGGAGGCGCGGCGGGTGCTGGGCGACGGGCAGGGGCCAGTGCCGCGCAAGAGCGAGGCGAGCTATGCCCGGGTGGTGGCCCACCTGCTGCGGGCCGCCCGCGCCCTGGACGCCCCGGGGGTCGTCCTGCGGCGCCTCATCTTTGTGGGCGACACGCGCCTCAACGACGGGACGGCCTTTGCCAACCTGTGCGACGTGGGGGACTGGCCCGGCGCGGCCTTTATCGGCGCCGAGGATGCAGAGCCGGAGCGGGTCGAGGTCGTGGCGCAGGGCCGCACGGCCCTCTACCTGGCCAACCGCTGGGCGGCCCTGGCCGGGTTCGAGGCCTTTTGCCACGAGCGGGGGCTGCCCGTCGACGAGGGCACGGCCGTGGTGCTGGACCTGGACAAGACGACAGTGGGCGCCCGGGGGCGCAACGACCGGGCCATCGACCGCGCCCGGGTGGAGGCGGTGCGCGAGACGGTGGCCGGGCTCCTGGGCGGCGAGTACGACGGGTCGGCCTTCCAGGCCGCCTACGACCTCCTCAACCGGCCCGAGTTCCACCCCTTTACCGCCGACAACCAGGACTACCTGGCCTACATCTGCCTGGTCCTGGGCAGCGGGCTGATGGGCCTGGACCGCCTGGTGGCCCAGGTGCGCGCCGGCCGGCTGGCCTCCTTCGCGCAGTTTATCGCCGCCGTCGACGGGCAGGCGGGCTACCTGCCCCGCGGGCTGCGCGAGGTCCACGGCGAGGTGTTGGGCCGGGTGCAGGCCGGCGACCCGACGCCGTTCAAGGCCTTTCGGGCCAACGAGTATCGCGCCACGGCGGCGCGCTTTGGCTTTCTGCCCGACGACTGGCCCCTGGAGCACATGGTGGGCGAAGAGATCCTGGTCACCCAGGAGGTGCGCGAGGCGGCCCTGCGCTGGCGGTCGCAGGGCGCGCTGATCTTTGCCCTCTCCGACAAGCCCGACGAGGCCTCGTTCCCGCCCGCCGACCTGGCGGCCCGGGGCGGCCGGGCCATCCACCGCATGGAGACCCACGCCGGCGGGCAGTTGGCCGCCCCCTGGGCCGGCGGCAACGGCGCGGGCGACGACGGCCGGGCCGCGCTGCGCGCCGGGCGGCGAAACGGAGGGGCGGCCGCCCGGCGCGCAGCGCCCCGTATGGAGGTGAACCGTGGAATACAATAGCTGGCTGGCGTGTGTCCGCGGCTGCGGGCAGCGCTACTCGATCTATGACGTCGTCTATCGCTGCGAGCGGTGCGGCGGGCTCCTGGACGTGGAGCACGACCTGGCGGCCCTGGGGCAGCGCAGCGCCGCTGAGTGGAAGGCCCTCTTTGAGGGGCGGACGCGGAGCAACGCCTGGCCCTACGGCAGCGGCGTGTGGGGCAAGAAGGAGTGGGTGTGCCCCCAGCTCGACGACGAGAACGTGGTGTCGATGTACGAGGGGCACACCAATTGCTTCTGGGCCGAGCGCCTGGGCCAGGAGATCGGCCTGCCCGACCTGTGGGTCAAGCTGTCGGGCAACAGCCACACCGGCTCGTTCAAGGACCTGGGCATGACCGTCCTGGTGTCGGCCGTGCGGCAGATGATGGCCGACGGCCGGCCGGTGCGGGCCGTGGCCTGCGCCTCCACGGGCGACACGTCGGCGGCGCTGGCCGCCTACGCCGCGGCGGCCGGCATCCCGGCCATCGTCTTCTTGCCGCGGGGCAAGGTGTCGACGGCCCAGTTGGTGCAGCCCATCGCCCACGGCGCCCTGGTCCTGGCCCTGGACACGGATTTCGACGGCTGCATGCGCGTCGTGCAAGAGCTGACGGCCGACCGCAGCATCTACCTGGCCAACTCCATGAACTCGCTGCGCATGGAGGGGCAGAAGACGGTGGGCATCGAGATCGTCCAGCAGTTCGACTGGGAGGTGCCCGATTGGCTGGTCATCCCGGCCGGCAACCTGGGCAACGTCAGCGCCCTGGGCAAGGGGCTGCTCATGATGCGCGCGCTGGGCCTCATCGAGCGGCTGCCGCGCATCCTGTGCGCCCAGGCGGCCAACGCCAACCCCCTCTACCTGGGCTACCTGGAGGGCTTTCGCGAGTACAGGCCCGTGGACGCCAAAAAGACGCTGGCCAGCGCCATCCAGATCGGGGCGCCGGTCAGCTACGAGCGGGCGACTAAGATCCTGGCCGCCTTTGGCGGCGTCGTGGAGCAGGCCACCGAGGACGAGCTGGCCAACGCCGCAGGCCTGGCCGACCGGGCGGGGCTGTACGCCTGCCCGCAGACGGGCGTGGCCCTGGCGGCCTTGTTCAAGCTCCAGGCCCGGGGGGAGATCCGCCCCCACGAGCGGGTGGTGGTCATCTCGACCGCCCACGGCTTAAAGTTCACGGGGTTCAAGGTGGGCTACCACGACGGCAGCCTGGAGCAGGTCGCCGCCCGCCACGCCAACCCGCCCGTGGAGCTGCCCGCCGACGTGGGGCGGGTGCGGCGGGCCATCGAGGAGCGGCTGAGGTAGGCGGAGGGAAGCGGGACCGCAGCGTTTTTCCTGGAAGGAGCAAACTATGCTATAATGCCCCCAGGAGGTCTCGATGGAACCACGGGACAGGGCGGCAGGAGACAACCCGGGCGTGAAAGGCGCATCCCAGCAGCGGCGGGACGAGCTGGTGGCCCGGCTGCGGGAGCGCCTGCCGGCGGTCCTCGCGGACGAGCCGGTCCAGCTCGCGTACCTCTATGGATCGACTGTGACCGGCCTGGCTACGCCCCTCAGCGACGTCGACGTTGCCCTGGTCGCCGGCCAGGCGCTCAGGCCGTTGGTCCGGCTAAAGCTCATCCTGCGCCTGCAGGTCGCCCTGGCCGACTGCTGCGACATTCCCAACGGAGACGTACGGCTCATCGACGAGGCGCCCCTCGTGTTCCGGGGCCGGGTGCTGACCGACGGCATCCTGGTCTATGCCCGGGACGAAGCGTTTCGTGTCGAGTTTGAAACCACGACGCGCATGCTTTACTTTGATTATCTGCCCATTCATCGCGAGATGCAAGAGGCATTCTTCCAGGACGTGCGAGAGCGAGGTTTGCATGGTCGACCATGAGACGATCTACGAGGGAGTGCAGACCGAGCTGGGTGACTTTGAGGCTTTTATCGAGCAGGTCACCGCGTTCTTGTCATAAGATGCAGGGGTCACACCCGACAAGAAGGAAAAACGGACGGCATCGGGATGCCATCCGTTTCCTCACCCGTGAAGGCTCGCCGGCGATCGCCAGATCGCCGGCACTTTCAAGTGGTGCGCGTGAAGGAGAGTAGCCGCCCGTGCGCTAACCCTGCTACGCCCAGCCCTGCCGCTTGACCCAATCGCTCAGGAACGGAACCTTGACCTCCTGGCCCATGAAGGCCTGGTAGGTCCAGAAGAAAAAGACCAGGTAGAGCAGCGCACCGCAGCCCAGGGTGACGATGCTGATGGGGATGAGGGCGGCGCCCGTCACCAGGGACAGGACGGCGTTGTAGCGGACAAAGGGCCGGTCCTTGGTTTCATCCAACAGCAGCGCCAGGATGGCCATCAAGGGCCACAGGGGCGTCGGCGGCAGCCAGCTCAGGGCCGCCCACAGCTTGTCGTTTGAGGTCACGTCTGTTGCGCTCGCGCCCGCGATCTCCTGATGCTCTTCCATGCCAGTGTTCTCCTTTCCACACAAGTCTGTCGCCTCCGGCCCCGAACGCCGGGGCCTGAGGAATCCTTCTCATGCTTTATACGCTGCGGGGGCGGCAGGGTTGCGCGGGCGGCCCCACCGCTTGTATTGTCTCTTGCCCGCCGCTGGGACCGCCGAGCGCCAGCTCGGCAAGTTGCATGTAGAGGGAGACACGCCGAGCAGGCGCTCGGCCATCCCAGGCAAGGCGGGCCGGAAACTCGCTTGCCACGCGGGCGGAACCGTGGTATACTGGCGCCGTCGAGATCCGTTGGATCGCGTTGAAACGCCTGGCCCATGACGGAGGGCCACCCTGCAATCGGACAGCGCGCCGGTCTCCACGGGCGCGAGGAGGAGAGATGTCCGCGAACGACGATGCCACCTGGTTTTCCGACCTACCCGTGCTGGGCGACATGCCCCTGCTGGAGGCAGCCGCCAGGCTGCGCTACGTGGGCGAGGCGCAGGCCGCCGAGGCCCTGGAAGGCGCCTACGACCAGGGCGCGGCCCTGGAGACCTACGGGACCGGGCGGCCCCTGTGGCCCTTTGCCGACCGGCCCTGGCAGCACACGGCCCACGCTTTTGGCTACATCCGGCCCACCCTGCCCGGCACCGACCTGCAGGCCATCCACGACGCCGGCAACATGCCCGCCGACGAGTCGCTGCGGGGCGCCCGGGTGCGCGTCACCCTCGACCGGCTGCGCGTGGCCGACTATCCGGGCAGCGGCACGCACCACGTCCTGTTCGACTTTTACGCCCAGAACCAGGTGCCGGGCGACGTGGAGCACCTGCACTTTAACGCCACCTATCGCGTCCGCGAAGGCGAGCAGGCCGGCATCCGCGGCTATCCCATCTTTGTCGGCCTGAACGTGGGCCAGGAGGGGCTGGCCTTCAAGTGCTTTACCGTGAACGTCCGCAACGACAACGACGAGGCCTTGCTCGGCTTCCTGGAGTCGGACATCTTTCGCGCCGGGCTCAAGCTGGTAGAGACCGCCCAGCCGGCCATCGCCCCCTTCTCGCAGATGGCCTACAACCTGACCCGGTCGGTGGCGGGCCGCAACCGCAACCAGCCCATCCAGGACTTTTATCTCGGCCTCGACTTTACGTCCATCGCCACCGGCGCCCGCCTGGCCACCGGCTCCTACCTGGCCGTCCAGATCCCCGAGTCGTTGCAGGTGGTGTGGGACTGGGAGGAGTGGGTCTTTAACCCGGCCATCGGCCAGGTCGTCCACCGCGACGACCCCCGGCAGCTCATCCCGTACAACTATGTGATCTTTGGGGTGAGCCGGTACGAGGGAGGGTAGGGGGGAAGTGGCGGGTGGCGCCGGCGTTGGGGCCCTGGCGTCCCGTTGCGGCTTGCCTCCCATTGGGGTCCCGGGCTTGCCCGAGTCGGCTTGCGCGGCCGAATCCCGACCCTGCTGGGTCAAGTCCTGGGCGTTCAGGTCGGGCCATGCATACCCGCACTCCACTTGACTTGCCCTTTGACCAGAATGCAGTTATACTGTGGACGATCTTCCTTGGTCATGCCGTTTACACGTTTGTCACAGAAACTCTGCCGATTGCCAGACTTGTACAGAAGGTGCACGACGCCGCTCCGTGCCATTCCTTTCCAGGCCCAATTGCTCTTTCCAGTAGAAGACTGGAATCAAACGTGGTAGCCAAGTGAAAGCAATTTCCAAAAGATTGTTGCACATCGACTCCATGCTACCGAAACGTCGTAGCTCTCTTGAACGGCGATATCACAGCCAGCGTAAGGCTCAGCACTGGCATCGTCGGCAACGACTGATGAGAGTACGTTTACGGCTTGCTAACCGCGTCTTCGGGATTCAGCACTGGGGGCGAATGCAGCAGGACCAATTCACCATATTCAGAACTTTCCTCCGAGCGATCCTACCTGGGATAGTTCTAGCAGTTGTTATCGTTATTGCTCTAGAGGCCGTCGCATTCATGCTCCAGCTATGGATTGCTCCAAGGTTGCAGGATGTGGCAATCCTCCGGCTCCTTCAGTTGTCCAGTGATGCGTACAGCGGCTTAGCTACAGGCATCGTTGAATTGACCGGAGCTTTCCTGGCATTGTATTATGCAGCCGTCACGGTCGTTGCTAGCACTGTCTACGCCGATGTGGAGGACGATGTACGCCGGTTGCTTGTCGATGAAGCATTCGGCAATTTCTATTTCCGGATTGTTGCACTCCTTGGGGTCGTTGCTGTTCTTGTTGCAGGGATGTTGGTACTGGGATACGTACCCAGTTTCCTCGTTCTCGCGCTTCTGATCATGTGGGCTGTGTTCAGCATCCTCAGCTTTGTGGTACTCGGCCTCAAGACCTTGGATTTTTTCAATCCCACACCGCTGCTGAACTATCTGGATAGAGACTTTCTGCGGTGGTCGATGGCAGCTACACCAAAAGGGTTGCTGTGGCACGATCAGTCCTTCCAATTTCACTATCAACAGCAAGCTGAGAAAACATTGAGGACGTATCAAAGTGTGATCGCCATGGTTGCAGACAAAAAGGCAATGGGCGTACATCCGGTTATGGAGATCGCCAGGCGAACCCACGAGCTCATGGTCATCTATGCAAGGACAAAGCAGCAAGTCCCAACCGAGAGCTATTGGTTCAGACGCAAGGGAGAGTTTCAAGACTGGCTGCTTGCTGACCCCATCTTTATCAACCTTGCACTGTCGACAGGAACAGGAATTCAGCAGAGATCTGTGCCCAATCTACTCTGGGTCGAGGAGGAGCTTCACGAAGTTCTAGGTCGTGTAATTGAGAGGTTGGTGTCGGACCAGAATTGGTACAACTTGGCGTTGATGATAAATGATTGGCAGAATGCACTGGCTCATATCAGCCTTCATTGGGGCGTACAAGAAGCAGAATCGTCATTCTTCAGATTACAAAGGCGTTTGTTCAACGCGGTCATTTTGCCGGATGACCACTGGCGGCCAGATGCAGCCAGCCATGCACAAGAACTGGGCCTTCGTTTGGCTGTGCTCGATACGTATCAGTTGGCATATGTTCAGATAGTACTCGGCTTTGCCAAGCGAGTTGGTGACGTCAAGGCAACCAACTTTGGGGAACAGATTGAAGCGATCGACTGGACAAAACGCCAGGACATTTACCAGACACATTTGCCACGCGAGATCGTCAAGGAGTTGGAGTTTTTGCACAACGCCCTCCAACTCGAATTTGCTGCCGAAGGCAGTCGAATCAGTCCCGCATGGTACTTGCAGCAGTGGGTAGCCACGAAGTTTGCTCGGTACGTTGTTGACACAGTACAAAGGCTTATACAACAGATCGCCTCCCTGTTTGTAGACGAGTCCGCAAGTCTGATCGACCAAGGCAGCCTCGCCTTCGCAGCACAAACTTGTACGCGCGGCATCGAGGCTGTCACAAAAGGCAGACTCTGTCTTAAGAGTGCCCAACACTGCCTGGACGAATTGGCAGCTTATTCAAGACCATTGGGTTTTCATCTGACAAATGCAAAATGGCCTGACGTGAACTGGGATGCACTCGCTCATCGACTGGACGAGACCCACGAACGAGTGTTACTCGTTTGGGCAAAGGCACTCCCTACTTTGATGATGTTGCCCAAGTCAGAACACTTACCTGATATGTTTGGACAAGCATGTACCGAACTGGCAGTGGGTTGTTTCACTGCAATGGCGGAGGGTAAAGAGGATTTGTTTAAGCAGCTATTCCTGGCCTATTTCCTGGGCGCTCTGGCTGCCTCTGATCGCCTATTTGAGGAACTCCGAGAGCGTGAGACGTGGCTCCAACTGAGCCTAGGTACGGATCCGATTCTTGACGTGCTCGAGATTTCGGGCTACGCATTGGTGTACTCGGAGTTAGGTGTTGGTGATTTTTGGTCGGCGGTCAAAGGTCACTGGGATTGGCTATTCAAGGATCCACAAGAGGGCCAATCGCGCATAGAAAAGTTCGAAGCACTTGTGAGCTATCGGGAGAACCAGCTTGTTTCTACCCCACATAACCTGATCCGAACGGGCTGGAAACAGGCCTTTGGTGCACTGATGCGGGATAAAGGACTCGATGGGGACTTCACAACTCAGAGATACTTTGGCATCCCGTCAAAATTGGAGGCATATTCTCCTCTCATTCAAGTGCTCCTTGGTCGCGGGATGGGAGGAATTCCCTTTTGGGACCTCTACTCGGTCTTCTTGGCTGTCTACTTCGATGAGGATTCTCCAGCACCGCGCTTCACCTTGCCGAGACAAGCCAGCGAGTTCAGGCGAAGCTTGGAGTTGCACAAAGAACGTTACCCTGAAGAAGGTTCTTCGTAATGTGGCCACAAGACCTTTCGTCCCTTAAGCGAAGGCAACAATCCGCTTTCTACCTCAGCGATTTTGGTTATCAGAAGGACTCGGTTCTTGGCAATTGGCCAGACTACTACCTCCACTTCTATACCCATATGTTGATAGAGGACATAGGGCTTCAGACTCTACCCCTTGCATGGAAGAACGATCATGCTCCTCAACTCGAGCCGCCCGATGACAGGTTCGCTGACGCTATAGCTTTCGCCTTGAAAGCTCGCAGCTACTATGATTCCGATTTGACAGATGCTGTCTACCGCTTCTTCTCAGAGGTAGCCATGTCCTTGGCCGGTTACAGTGCATGTATCTTCGAACTAGTCAAGTTGTGCGACCCAGACACAGGAGAAATCAAAGCGTTTGACCTGTGTTCTATTCAACCCCTAACGCTCTTTCTAGAGAGAGGGAACTGGATTCAGCATGTTCCAAAGGAAGTTGCAGCAGAGCTCAAGGTTGATCGTTGTATCAAGCTTGATCCTGCTCGGCTACTCTTTTTTTATCTACCTAAACGCTTCCGTGACAATTGGATGAATATGATGAGCTCGCTCGCAGAAGTAAGCGAAGTTAGCCCGCCCTTCGAGTCTTCAAGATCAGCCACGAGCAGCGAGCGAGTTCCTTTTGATTTCAATGAGCATCAACAATTGAAGAAGCAGGTAGTTGCAGGCCTTACCAAAGAGGTCGGATGGAACATGAGGATGTATCCTGACGACGGTATGCTGGAGTATTATTGGATCCATCGTTTCCTCCAATATGAGAGGTTCAAGATCGAGATGCGCGATTCAATACTCGCAACGTTAAACGAGGGATTGCTCCGTATCGGGAGAGCCCTAGGTATGAAGGGACAGATTAGCATCCCTGGTTTGCCGACATTGCAGGATGTCGATCAAGCGCAGGAAGGTCTCCAATCCGGCCGGAGAGCGGCGGGTGACATTCTGCACCAGTTCCGAGCGTGGTAGCTTTTGCAGCCCTGGAGAGTCTGGTGGCCAGAACCAGACAGGAAATCGAATTGCTGGACAGCCTCGACTTTTCCGTCGAGATGGAGACGGGCACCGGCAAGACCTATGTGTAGCTGCGCACCTTGCTCGAGCTGCATGGCGCCTACGGTCTGCGCAAGTTTATCGTGGTGGTGTCCTCGGTGGCCATCCGCGAGGGCGTGTTCAAGATACTTGACATAACACAAGGAAACTTCTCGCGGTTTTACGGCAATCTGCCCTACCGCTTTTACCAGTAAGACTCGGGCAATCGGGCCCGCATCCGCCAGTTCGCCACCAGCAACGAGCTCCGGGAAGAGCTGTTCCTGGTGCGCGAGACTAAGGGCTGTACCGATCCAGACGAGGGGCGCGGCACCCGTATGTGTTAATATACGTGAGACAACTCTGCTCAAGAATTTAGGGTATAATAGGGTGAGCAGAGGAGAGTGAATGATGTCTGGAAACGGAACGGGGCGGACCGAGCACACGGGTGACCAGGATCCCGAGGAAAAGCTGCGCATCATCAACGAAGCGGATGCTTGCACTGAGCCGGGTGAGATTGGTGCTCTCTTGCGGCGAGAGGGGATATACTCCTAGCACCTCAGCCGCTGGCGCCGGCAACGGGACCTTGGCCAGCTGGATGGCCTGGAGCCGGCGAAGCGCGGCCCCAAGACCGCGGCGGACACGGCCCTGGCCAGAGAGGTCGCCCGGCTACAGCGCGAGAACGAGGCGCTGCGAGCTCGACTGGAACGGGCGGAAGC
>DAOUHB010000157.1:0-62566 GCA_034428935.1 Anaerolineae bacterium
GCTTCAGCGACCTGGACAGCCGACCAGCCTCGGGCCAGGAGCCAGATGGCGTGCCAGCGTTCACGCTCCCGTGGTGTTGGAGCACGGTACATCTGGTTTCGCACGGACTTGAGATCCACCTGCCACTGGCCGAGCATTGTCGTTACATCCTTCACCGCAGAGCACCTCCTCATTGGAGCATTGCCGGTAGTATACCATATCTGCTCTGCGGGTTTCATTTTGGCTTTAGTTTGGGAGAACCAGGAGAATTTCCAGAGGACGGGCCGCAGCCGGCGTGGCTTGACGGTCGCCCCGGTTCAGGCCGGGCTGGCGGTCTTGAGCCCGTGCCCGGTCAAGATGACAACGGTCGTCTCCCCGGGTGTCTCGGCCGAGAGCTCGACCAGCTCTTCCAGCCCGGCGACGGCCACGGCCGACGTCTCTTCCACGTAGAAACCGCAGCGTGCCAGGGCATCTCGCGTTTCAAGGATGGCTTCTTCCGACACGCACAAGGCGGTGCCCTGCGTGTCGCGAAGGGCGGCCAGGATCTGGCTGCCTCGCGCCGGCTGGGCGATGGCCAGGCCGCTGGCCACCGTGGGATCTCGGGGCGCCGGCTCGACGGCGAGCTGGCCGGCGTGAAAGGCGTGATAGATGGGTGCGCAGGCGGCGGCCTGGACGGCCACCAGGCGTGGCAGCCGCTCTACCACCCCCGCGGCCAGGAGCCGCCCGAAGCCGCGGTAAAGGCCCAGCAACAGCGAGCCGTTGCCCACGGGCAGGACCACGCTTTCGGGCACCCGATTGCCCAACTGCTCCCACAACTCGAAGGCCAGCGTCTCGGTGCCGGCCAGGAAGAACGGGTTAAAGACGTGGCTGGCATAGTAGGCACCGTGGGCCGCCGCGGCCCACGCTGCCAGGGCGGCGTACTCTCGCCTGCCCTTGATCTCGATGACCTCCGCGCCATGGGCTTCCATCTGGGCGAGCTTGGGGCCGGCGGCGGTGTTGGGCACGCAGATTTCGCAGGCAATGCCCGCCCGGGCGGCATAGGCGGCCAGGCTGGCCCCTGCGTTGCCCGATGAGTCTTCCACGGCCCGCCGGATGCTCAAGCCACACAGCGCGGTCACGAGCACTGCCGCCCCCCGGTCCTTGAACGAGCCGGTGGGCGCCACCCCTTCGACCTTGCAGGCAAAACGCCGGCCGGCCCAGGTCAGGGGTAGCAGCGGGGTGCCCCCTTCGCCCAGGGTGATTGGCTGCCATCCGTTGTCGAGGGGCAACAGGCGGCGGTAACGCCACAGCCCGGCCTCCGCGTCGTCGATGGCGGCAGGGTCGAAGGCGGGCCAGTCCTTCAGCTCCAGGAAGCCCCCGCAGGCACACAGCCATTCGCGGGTGTCCAGCGGGTATTCGCGCTGGCAACTGCTGCAGACGAAACGATTGGGTACGGTCATGGTGGGATTATAGCACAACTGCACTTGGACGCAACAATGGCCCGCCCGCTCGCGTGCCGCGGACCCTCCCGCGGGGGCGGGCAACGTCGGCCTTTGAGGGCCGGTGGCCCGCTTCAGGCAGGGGCGACCAGCTCTGCGAGGCGCGTTCGCAGGCGCTGCCACGCCGTGGGCTGAATGCCGTCGTGGATGCCCAGCTCGTACTCGTTGGCCGACAGCACCTCACCGCCGTGGATCAGCCGCGCGGCCAGCCGCCAACGCTCTCCGGCCGGCAGCCGCCATGCCAGCCGCCCGGCATGGGCTGCGGCGTTGGCCGCAACCTCCAGGTCGAGGCGGGCCATCTCGGCTGGCCGCCCGCCCGGCTCCTCCAGCACGATCTCGACCCGGGTCCCGGGCAGCGCGCGGGGTGTGTCATTGAGCACCCAGGCGTCGATCTCTACCGTGTCGCCGCCACGATAGGGCCGCAGGGGATAGTCGAGGCTCACCAGGACCGGGTTAAAGGCCCGCCTGACCGCTTCGTAGGCGGGCTTGGGGTTCCGGTAGAAATCGACGATGGCCCACGAGATGGCCGGCCAGGGCTCGTTCAACTGCCAGACCAGGGCGCCGCCGTCACCCTGCGCCCTGGCGCGGCGGTGGTGTTCGATGGCGATCTGCAGGCCATGGGCCTGGGCGCGCTGGCTGGCCTGCACAAAGCGGTCCAGCGTCACCTCACCCTGCCCCAGGAAGGGCCGGGCATACCGCCACAGCTTGGCCAGGCCGGCGCCGTGGTAGGTCCACCCCTTGGCGGGGGGCCAGAGGCTGGCCTCGGGCAAGAACCGCGCCAGCACGCCGGGGTCGGGCGGCGCTTGCAGCCCAAACTCGCTGCCAAAGCGAGCCGGGTCCTCTCGGTAGGCGGAGGGCGGGAGAAAGTTGTGCCATACCCCCCAGAAGTGGCTGTCGCCCCCGGCGGGCGAGGCGGGCAAGAAGGGCCGGGCGGGGTCCTCGGCGGCCACGACCTCCCGCAGCGCCGAGACCAGCAGCTCGTTTCGCCGCGGGCTGAACTCGTTGCCGCCGCACCACAGGGCCAGGCAGGCATGCTGCCGCAAATCGCGGACGATGGCCCGCGCCTCCGAGCGGACCAGGTGCAGGTAGCCTTCCGAGCGCGGGAAGCGGGTCAGAAAGGCGCAGGCAAAGGGAAACTCTTGCCAGATGAGGATACCCAGGCGGTCGCACAGGTCGTAGAAGGCTCGTTTCTCGCGCAGGCCCCCGCCCCACAGCCGGAGCACGTTCATATTGGCCTCCCGTGCCAGGGTCAGCAGGGCGCGGTAATCATCTTCTCCGGCGCGGCCGGGCAGGATGTTGACGGGCACCCAGTTGGCCCCCCGGGCATAGACCGGGCGGCCGTTCACGCGCAGCGTCCAGCCGTCCATCTCGATCCGGCGCAGGCCCACGGTCTCCACGATGCCGTCCAGGAGGCGGCCGCCGGCCTGCACTTCCACGGCCAGGCGGTAGAGATTCGGCTCTCCGTGGTCCCAGGGCCACCACAGCCTGGGCTCGGGCACGGCCAGGCGCAGCCGGGCACGGTTGGCGCCCGGCACCGCCTCCAGCTCCCGGGACGCGCTGACTCCGGGGCCCTGGAAGCTCTCCCCCTCCAGCCTGCAGGCGACGACCAGGGGACCCGCCACTGCCGCGTCAAAAGTAACGTCGATCTCCAGGTGTGCCTCCCCGGGATGCACGTCCTGGCTCACCGAAACGTCCCGGATAAAGGCGCCGTCGCTGACGATGGCATAGACAGCGTCCCAGATGCCCATGGTCGGCAGCGGCGGGGCGAAATCCCAGCCAAAGCTCATCTGGCACTTGAGGGTGTCGCGCCGGTGGGGAAAGCGTCCGGCGAGCCCCGACAGGCGTGCCTCCAGGATGTTCAGCAGCTTTTCTCCGGCGCTGCTCCGGTCCCGGGGCAGCCAGCGCGAGCCGGCGATCCTCACCGCCAGGCGGTTCTCGGCGGCCACGTGTTCCGTCACGTCATAGACCTGGGGCGAAAACATCCCTTCGTGGCTGCCCAGGTGGCGGCCGTTGAGGAACACGTCTGACAGGTAGTCCACGCCGCGCAGCACCAGGTGCACCCGCTGGCCGGCGGAAAGGGATGCAGGCCAGTCGCGGACCAGCCACCATGAATGGTCGTCCACCCATCGGGCGGACTCGGGGCCTTTGTCCCAGAACAGGTCGGGCAGCCGGTTGGCGCGCAGGAGGTCGGCCCGGACGTTACCGGGCACGGCTGCCGGCAGCCATTCGGCCACCCGCTCCGTCTCTTGCCACGTGGCCTGGCGCGGCTCCGGGCCGGAAGGCGCCCGGCCCAGGCGCCACTCGTCGCCGTCGAGGGGAAGCACGCTTCGGGGCATGGGTCTCTCCTGCGAAAACAGCCTTCCTGGGATCGCCGAACGCCTGCTCGGCCCCCAGTTTTCATTCCTGATGGTGCCCAGCCGGGCCCGGATCGCTCTCCTGTGAAGCCCTGGGCGGCGTAAAAGAGACCACCGGATCCGAAGATCCGGTGGTCTTGCGCCCCGCTGTGCCGTGTGCCTTGTTGGTTTTGAACCTGCCTCAGCAGGTGGGGGTCTACCCAGTGGTTACTGCCTTGCCTTCGGCGAGGCTATCGCATCCCCCCTGGCGCCCGACCCCCTTTATTCGAGTGTTGGCTCAAACCTCTCTACGGGCATCACGAACACAGCAGGGTTTGACAGTCATACTATACCACAAAACCTCGACGTTTGCAAATTCACATCAACTTCCTTTCAGCTCCCGGCCGTTGGCTCGGCGCCGCCGGCTTCCACCACCTTGATGTGAAGGTCCTCGAGTTGTCTCTCGGTGACGGGCGCGGGAGCCCCCACGGTCAGGTCGGCGTGGCTCTGGGTCTTTGGGAAGGCCATCACCTCGCGGATATTGGGCTCGCCTGCCAGGAGCATGACCAGGCGATCGATACCCGGGGCGATGCCGCCGTGGGGCGGGGTCCCATACTCGAACGCCTCCAGCATGTGGCCGAACTGCTGCTTGGCATCCTCCAGATCCAGCCCGATAAGCTCGAATACCTTCTCCTGGACCTCGCGCTGGTGGATCCGGATGCTGCCACCGCCGATCTCGTAGTCGTTGCACACCAGGTCGTACTGCTGCCCGCGGGCGGCCCCGGGGTCGGTGTCGAGCAGTGGAATATCCTCCGGCATGGGCGCGGTAAAGAGGTGGTGGCTGGGGTCCCAGCGCTCCTCTTCCTCGTTCCACTGGAACAGGGGAAAGTCCAGGATCCAGGCCATGGCCAGGATGCTGTCGTCGCGCAGGCCAAGGCGATCGCCCAATTGGACCCGCAGCCGGCCCAACGATTCGGCGACGATGGCCGGGCGGTCGGCGACGAAAAGAAGCAGGTCGCCGGGCTCCCCCTCCATCCGCTCGACGATGGCGGCCGCCGTCTCCTCGTCCAGGAACTTGATAAAGGAGGAGCGAAAGCCCTCGTCCTGCACGGCCAGCCAGGCCAGCCCCCGTGCGCCGTGGTTTTGCACGATCTGGGTCAGCTCGTCGATCTGCTTGCGGCTGTAGCCACCCAGCCCCGGGGCGCGGATGCCCTTGACCAGGCCGCCGGCGGCGACGGCCTGGCGAAAGACGGCAAATTCACTCTCCGCCACCAGGTCGCTGACGTCCACCAACTCCAGGCCGAAGCGCAGGTCGGGATTGTCCTTGCCGAAGCGGTCCACCGCCTCCCGGTAGGTGAGCCGGGGGAAGGGTGTCTGCAGCAGCTTCTTGTCGGGCACCACTTCCTGCACCATGCGGGTGTACATCTCTTCGACGAGCTGGATGACGTCCTCCCGGTGCACAAAGCTCATTTCCAGGTCCAGTTGGGTGAACTCGGGCTGGCGATCTCCCCGCGAGTCTTCGTCGCGGAAGCAGCGCGCAATCTGAAAATAGCGCTCAAAGCCGGCCACCATCAGCAACTGCTTGAGCTGCTGCGGCGACTGGGGCAGGGCAAAGAATTCGCCCGGATGGATGCGGCTGGGCACTAGGTAGTCCCGGGCGCCCTCGGGCGTGCTCTTGGTCAGGATGGGCGTTTCGATCTCCACGAACCCACGGTCGGCCAGGAAATCGCGAATAAACTTGACGACGTGATGGCGCAGGAGCAGGTTGCGCTGCATGCGCTCGCGCCGCAGGTCGAGATAGCGGTACTTCATGCGCAAGGTCTCGGCCTCGCCCGACTCGCGGTCGATGTAAAAGGGCGGCGTCTTGGCCCGGTTCAGGACGGTCAGGGATTCGGCGACCACCTCGACCAGCCCCGTGGGCATCTCTCGATTTTCGCTGCCCGCCGGTCGGCACCGGACCGTGCCCTCCACCTGCAAAACCCACTCGGGGCGGGCCTGGTCGGCCAGGGCAAAGGCTTCCGGCGCGCTTTGCTGGTCAAAGGTGACTTGCACGATGCCTGCCCGGTCGCGCAAATTGATAAACACCACGCCGCCGTGGCTGCGGTGGCGGTGGACCCAGCCGGCCAGGGTGACCCGTTGTCCCACGTGTTCTGTTCGCAAATCGCCGCAATTGTGTGTCTTGAGCATGATGCACCTCTATAGGATCGCCCCCGGTCCCGAGATTGCGCGCAATCATACACCGGGGCCGCAAAAAAGTCAAGCCGCCGGCTGGGCGTCCGGCGGCGACCAGATCGTCGTGCTTGCCCGGCACAACCCGGGTCAAGGTTGCTAATTGGCCCTTTGCAGGCGCCTGGCCACGTCCATGTACCGCGGGTCCAGGTCCATGATCTGCTCGAACAGGGTCACGGCCTCCGTGCGCTGGCCGGCTTCCCACGCCTGCATCGCCTTGCCATAGAGCGCGGCCAACTGGCCCTGGAGGCGCGCCCGCTCTACCAGGCGGTGCACGTCCCGGTAATTTCCCTGCAGCGCCACGATCTGCTGCAGGCATTCTTCGGCCTCGCCCCATTTCTTTTCCTCGAGGCTCTTTTGCGCCTGGTTGTATAGGTCTTCCAGCTTTTTCTGCAGGCTCGCCTGGGCCAGGATGTCGCGCACGTCGTTGTTGGCCGGGTCCAGGGCGAGTACCTCCTCAAAGTGGACGATGGCCTCCAGCCAGCGCCGGCCCTTGAAGGTCCGCAGTCCTTCCTGGTAGGCCTGCTCCACCTGCCGCTGCCGCTTGGCCTCTACGAGTCGCGCCTGCGCCCTGGGATAGTCGGCGCGCATGGCGACGATGGCCTGGTAATGCTCGATGGCCTCGGCCCACTGCTTGTTGTCAAAGGCCTCCTCGGCATCCTGGCTGATGTAGACGAGTTGTTTTTCGACCATGGCCGAGCGCAAAAGCTGGGCCGCGTCCCGGTAGTCTTCTCTGGCGCTCACCACCTGGTCCAGCAGGTCGATGGCCTGCGACCAGTCACCCGCCTCGTAAGCCTCGCGCCCCCGCTCGTACAACTTGCTCAACGACCGCATGCGCTCCGCTTCTCGCAGCCGCTCCGAGACGTCGGCATAGCCCGGCGCAATGGACTGGATCTTGCGCAGGATCTCGGCCGCGCTGTCCCAGTCGCCGTCCTGGACCATGGCCAGGCCATCGGCGTGCATGTTGGCCAGGGCGAGCTGCTGCCGGCTGTCTTCGAGCATGTCCAGGGCGTGGCGGTAGCCCGGCTCGGCGGCAATCACCGCCCCAAAGATCTCGATGGCTTCGTCCCACCGCTCCTCGGTGTAATAGTTCAGCCCGCGGCGATACATCTCGGCCAGGCGTGCCTGCTGCTGTGCCTCGCGGAGCTTGGCCATGGCGTCTCGGTAGTTCGGGGCGTGGCTCACCACCCACGAGAGATAGCCCATGGCCGCCTCTACTTCGCCGTTCCGCAAGCTGTCCACGCCGCGGCCGTAGGCCTGCACCAGGCGAACCTGCTCCCACGCCTGTTCAGCGAGCCGGGCGCTGTCTCGATACTGCGGCTCCACCTGGGCGATCTGCTCCAGAAAGTCGAGGGCTTCCTCCCACTGGTTCAGAGCCAGGTAGTAGCGAGCGTGCTCATAGATCTTGGCCAGCCAGCGCTCCCGCTCACCGATGGAACGTGGGCCAGAAACCTCCAGACGTGTTGTCTCCTGGTTCATGTGTTGTTCCAGACGTCTCCTGCTCGTCGCACGAGCTCTAGGGCCCCCAGGCCATGCTTTCCCAGGTCCAGCCGTGCTGGTCGGCGTCGGTCACGGCCGCAATCTGGCCTTCCAGGGGGCCGCCCAGGTTGAACAGCTTGCGCTGACCCGAGCCGTCGGGGCGCGCCACCCACACCGCCCACGCTCCGTCGCGATCCGACACAAAGGCGAGCCAGCGGCCGTCAGGCGACCAGGTGGGCAGGCCGTCGCGGGCGCTATCCCTGGTGATTCGGACGAGGCCCTGTCCCTGCGGGCCTTCCGGCCGGGCAATGTCCACGACATAGACCTCCCAATTGCCGTCCCGATTCGACATAAATGCCACGCGGCTGCCATCGGGAGAGGCGGAGGGGGCCAGGTCGTGCTCGGCCATGGTCAGTCGCACCGGCGAGGTACCATCGCCCTGCATCAAGTACAGGCCGCACTTGTCCTCGGGGCACTCCCAATAGACGATCCGTCCGTCCGCCAGCCAGGCAGGCACCCGGCCATAGATGTCGCCGCCGTGGCGCCGCACCCGGTCGATCTCGAGCCCCAGCGTGCGATACAGGCGCCAGTTGCGATCCGACTCTTGTTGCGAAGCAAAGACGATGGCCTGGTTGTCGGGTCCCCAACTGGGCCGCGCGGCCTCGCTATAGCTTACCCAGGTCCAGATGTGGCCGTCAACCATCTCGTGAACCAGGATGCCGCGCTGGGCCTTGTCCCACGAACGAAAGGCCAGGCGCTTGCCGTCGCGGCTCAGGGCGGGCTGGCTCGCCTGTCCGACGACGATCTGTGGCTGGCCCGAGGGCAGCCGCACGGCATAGATGTCCATGGTGCGCCGATCGGGGTTCGGGTCGTAGACCGGAAAAAAGATCTGCCCGGACAGGGCCGGCGGGGCGGCGGTCGGCGGGGGCGCGGTCTCGGTCGCCGTTGCGGTCGCGGCGCCCGTGGCCGCCGGCGGCTGCGTCCGGGTCGGCGCCAGGGTTGGACCCTCGATGGCCCCGGGGCTGGACGTCCCCGTAGCCGTGGCTCTGGGCCTCGCCGTCCGGGATGGCGCGGGTGATGGGGTGGCCGTGTCGGTGGCCGCCGGCCCGGAAATCTCGGTTCCCCGTGGTGTCGGGGTCGCCGTGGGGGCGGCTGTCGAGGCCCTGGAAGCCGCCGGTGAAGCCGCGGTCTCGGCGAGGCCGGCCGTCGGAGAGGGGCTGCCCAACTCGGCCGCCACCTGCCCGCCGGGCTCGCCGCCGCCGAGCCAGCCCAGGATCAGAATGGCGCTGGCCACCAGCAGCAGGAAAACGATCCCTGCCGCCAGCCACACGGGCCGGGAGGACCGTCTCCCTCCCTCTATTTCGCCGTTCATGCCCGTCCCCGCCATGACGACTGCCGGCTCCGCGCCCGCCTGTCGCTCGACGGGGCGATCCTGGATCCATTGGCCGTGGTCGTGGCGGTACCACTTGCCGGTGTACCAGCCGATCTTCCACTGCCGGCCCTGCTCGTCTTCGTAGCGCAGCTTCTCGACATCAGCCTTGAATTCTTCGTCGTCCAGCTCGCCGCGCAGCAGGCGCTCGCGTGCCTGCTCGTAGGCTTCTTCGAGCTCGCTGATTGTCATCATCTTGCGCACATCCCCACGGGCGAATTCACCTCTGCCGGCCTGGGCCAGGCCGCTGTGGATTATATCACTGCTGCCCTGTTTGCGCAACCTGCCGGGGGTCGAACCCCCCAGCAGGCGGCCTGTTATGATGGGCCAAAGAACATGATCAGGAAGGTCCCTGTCACCAGGTAAGGACCGTACGGAATGGCGGTAAAGAGGGTATAGCGGCGCAGGATCAGCGCCCGGACTGCCCAGTAGAGCAGCCCAACCAATCCGCCCAGCAGGATGGCGATAAAGATGGCCTGGAAGACGTGGGGAAAGCCCAGGACGAGTCCCATGAAGCCTCCCAGTCGCACGTCGCCAAAGCCAAAGGCGACGGCGTTGATCTGTTTGCCGCGGGCCCGGCTCATGCCCTTGACAAAAAGGATGCCGGCCAGGTACACCAGGTAGAGGAGGGCGTAGGCCAGGAATCCGCCCAGGATGGCCAGCCGATAGAAGTAGGGGGTGGGGTGGATCAGGCTTCCGGCCAGGGCCAGAGCCCAGGCGGGAAACATGACCACGTTCAGGATCAGCTTGTGCTCCAGGTCGATGACCAGCACCAGGACCAGGATGGCCGAGTAGAGGGTGTACAGGCCCAGGTAGGCCCATTCGCCCGCCCGCCCGTAGGTCAGCCACAGGAAAGCCATGAGCCCGGCGGTGCCCAGCTCCACCAGGAGGTGGCGCCAGGGCAGGCGCTCTGCGCATTGGGGGCAGCGCGCCCGCAAGGCCAGCGTAGCCACCGTCGCCAGCCATTGCCAGGGGGGGCGCCTGGCGTCGCACTCCGGGCAGAAGGGCAGTCGACGCACCCGCCGCCAGCGAGGCAGTTGGTCGGCCAGGAGATTGATCAGGCCGCCGATGAACAGGCCGAGGAGGGCATATAGGAAGACCATTCTTCTCTCGTTCAACCTCAAACTTGTCGGGGAGCCTGGCCGTCCGGGCGGCCTTGCTCGTCCATCTCTTCTTGTAGCTCGGCCAGTTGTCTCCCGGCCGACCCCAGCCAGAACTCGTCGTCGCCATAGGCCAGGTAGGCGCGAAAATCGGCTACGGCCTGCTCTCGCTCCTGGCGCATTCTGTGGGCCACCGCCCGGTTAAAGTAGGCATCGGCCCACCTCTCGTCCAGCTCGAGCACGCGGCTGAGATCCTGGATGGCCCGATAGGGGTTGTCCACCTCGCGCCAGTAGAGGACGCCCCGGCTGTAATAGGCCTGCGTGTATGCCGGGTCGTGAACCAGGGCCCGCGTGTAGTTCTCGATGGCGAGCCAGTGGTCCTGCCGGTTGCCGTAGAGGTTGCCAAAATGGCGGTGGGCGTCGGCGAGACTGCGATACAGACGTGACATCAGCCAGTTCCAGGCTCGCCTCATCGTTCCCCCAGTTCTGCGGTAGCCGGGCCCCGATGCGCGGCTGCGCCGGCAGCCGCGCCCCCGCGGGCCTAGATCTCGATGGGCTGCTCCAGCACCGCGGCGAGCAGCTTGATGCTGTTCTCCACGTCGTCCATGTCCACCATCTCGGACGGTGTGTGAAAGTAGCGGCAGGCCAGGGAGACGCAGCCCGCGGCAACGCCGCTGTGGACCAACTGGATGGCGGCGGCGTCGGTGGTGCCGCCGGATAGAACCTCCAGTTGGTACGGGATCTCGCGTTCCCTGGCAACCCGGACCAGGAGATCCTTCACGGCCGGGTGGGAGAGCATGCCCGAGTCCATAACCTTGATGCACGGGCCTGCCCCGAGCTTCATGGCCATCTTGGGCGCTTCGGGGGTGTCGCCCGAAGCGGTGATGTCCACGGCAATGCCTACCTCGGGCTCCAGGCCGTAGGCGCCGGTGCGCGCGCCGCGCAGCCCCACCTCTTCCTGCACGCTAAAGACAAAGTAGACCTCGTGGGGCGTCGCGCCCAGGCGCCGGAGCACCTCGATGAGCACCACGCAGCCGATGCGATCGTCCATGGCCTTGGCCACCACGCGCCGGCCCAGGTCGGCAAAGGGCCGCACAAAGGAGACGGCCTGGCCCAGGCGTGCCTCGGCCTCCTCGCGGCTGGTGGCTCCCACGTCGATGTACAGCTTGGTCAGATCCGGGTCCTTCTTGAACTCCGGGCGCTTTTCGGGGGCGATGACGCCCGTCGCCCCGTCGGCAAAGCGCACCCGGCCGCCGGCCAGGGTCATGGTATCGACACCGCCGATGGGCTGGGCGCGCAAGAAGCCCTTCTCGTCCACGTAGCTGATGATGAGCCCGATCTCGTCCATGTGGGCCGCCAGCATCACCTTCTTGCCCGTGCCGTTGCCGTGCTTGATGGCGATGAGGTTGCCCAGCGTATCGACGCGAATCTCGTCGGCCAGCGGCTCCACCTCGGCCCGGATCAGTTCGCGGACCTCGCCTTCGTTGCCCGATGGGCCGTATGCTTCCGTCAGTTTCTTGATCAAGTCTTTCACAGGGTTCTCTCCTCGTTCCGGGCGCCTGCCGAGCAGGCCGTCCACGCTTTGCCTCGCCGGCTCAACCTTGCCACGCGGCCGGCAGCGCCTTGAGGCTGGCCTTCATGAGCGCCACCAGGTGGTCGAAATCCTGGAGGCTGAGCATGCTGACCGGCCCATGGATGTAGCGACAGGGAACCGAGACCGCCACGGAGGGCACGCCGGCCCCTGCCAGGTGGATGGCCCCGGCGTCGGTGCTGCCGACGCCCGGCTGCTTGAATTGGTAGGGAATGCCCTGCGCCCGGGCGGTGCTCGTCAGCAACTCCACCAGGCGCCGGTCGGCGATGAAGGAACGGTCCATGAGGCTGATGGCCGGGCCGCCGCCCAGCCGGGTCGTCGGGCTGATATCCTGCTCCTTGGGTGTGTCGTCGCACACGGTGCCCTCCAGAGCAAAGGCCAGGTCGGGCTGCAGGCGAAAGGCGGCTACCCGCGCCCCGCGGAGGCCCACCTCTTCCTGGGCGCTGAAGGAGAGATAGAGGTCTACCTCGTACTCTTCCTCGGCCAGGGCCGCGGCGACGGCGCAGCCGGCCCGATCGTCAAAGGCCTTGCCCTTGACGGTCCGCAGTTGCGGGCTGTCCAGCGCCTGGAAGCGTGTATCGAATGTGCCATAGTCGCCTATGCGCACCAGCTCCTTGGCCTCGTCGTCGCTCGTGGCGCCGACGTCGATGGCTAGTTGCTCGAACTTGATGACCTGCTTGCGCTGGTCTTCCTTGGTGAGGTGCACCGGCGGCGCGAGGATGACGCCCGGCAGGCGCTTCTCGCCGATGACGACGCCCTTGGCCATCAGCAGGCGATCGTCGATGCCGCCCACAATGCGAAAGCCAAGGAGCCCGTTCTTCTCGATGCGGGTGATCATCAGCCCCACCTCGTCGGTGTGGGCGTCGACCATCACCCTCAGCCGCGGTTCGGCCCCGCTGCCGCGCTTGAAAGCGATAAGGTTGCCCAGGGCGTCGGTTTTCAGCTCGTCCACGCGGTCGCGCAGCGCGCGAGCCAGGATGCGGCGCACCTCATCCTCGTTGCCCGAAGGGCCAAAGGCATTCGAAAGTTGCTCTAGCAGCAAAACAGCCTCCTATTCCTCGTCGTCGTCGAGGCCCAGGTCCCAGGTCAGGGTCTGCAACCAGTCGTCGTCCAGGCGGCCGATCATGGCCGCCATGAGCCTGCCCGTCCGCTCCACGTCCTTGACGGCTACCGTCTCGACGGGGGTGTGCATGTTGCGCACGGGGATGCTGACCAGGCCGGCGGGAATGCCCTCTCGCGAGATCTGGAGGGCGCGGGCATCGGTGCCGGGCGGCAGGGCGGCCGGCTCCAGGTGATGGCCCATCTCCAGGGCCTTGGCCGCGCTCACCAGCTCCTCCTGCAGCCTGGGGTGAAAGTTCGGGCCACAGCCGATGGTCGGGCCCTTGCCCAGCTCGTAGGTCTGCTCGTCGGGCGTGCCCGGCTGCCTGGCAAACGTGACGTCGATGGCCAGGGCCACGTCGGGCCGCAGGCTGAAGGCGCTGGTGATGGCCCCCCGCAGCCCGACCTCTTCCTGGACCGTGGCCACCGCATAGACGTCCCAGCGGTGCCGCAGGCGGGTCAGCTCTTCCAGGCAGACGGCCACGGCGACTACCGATGCCCGGTCATCCATGGCCTTGCCGCTCACCATGCCGCCCTTCAACTCCACCAATTCGCGCTTCATGGTGATCAGGTCGCCCACCTGCACCAGCTCGGCCAGTTCCTCGGGCGTCAGCCCCGGATCGATGAGCAGCTCTTTGGAGGGAACGGGCTTGTCGCGCTCCGAGGCGGGGAGCACGTGGGGCGGACGGGCGCCGATGATGCCCGGCAGGTCTCGCCGCCCGTGGATCACGACCTCTTGCCCGAGGAGAACCCGGTCGTCATAACCGCCGACCTGCTGAAAACGGACAAAGCCTTCTTCCAGGGAGGAGACGATGAGGCCAATTTCGTCCATGTGGGCGGCCAGCATGATGCTGGGCCGGGGCTCCGGGCCGCTGCCGCGCTTCACGGCGATGACGTTGCCCAGGACGTCGGTTCGCACCTCGTCGGCATACCGCCCAAACTCCTCCCGGACGAGGTCGCGCACCTGGTGCTCGTAGCCGGAAACCCCCGGGGCTTCGGATAGGCGTTTCAACAAGGGGATAATTTCCACAACAATCTCCCTTTCTCGTGTGCTGGCACTGCCGGGCCAGTTTGTTCTACGGCCGGATGGATCGGCTGGTCTGAAGCAGCCGGAAGCCGGACCTGGAACGCTCCACCGTGGCGCCTGGATTATATCTTTGAACCAGCGGGCTGTCAAATGCATCCCGCCGCAGACCCTGCCGGCGTCCACCGCCGTCCGTGCGGGCGACCCAGTCTGCCGCCGCTGCCCCTCACTTCCCCGCCGAGGGGGGCGTGCCGACAGAGTCCGGCATGACGGTGAGGATGCCATTCAGCATCTCTTCCACCGGAACGGTTCCGTTCCAGGGCAGTGGCGCCTGCTGCCAGTTGTCGCGGATGGCGAGGCTGGCAAAGCCAAGGCAATAGAGCATGGAAACAGCCACCAGCACGACCAGGAGCAGCCCCACGATGAGCAATTGCTCGTCGCTGAGCTGCGACACAAAGCGCGGCCTCTTGTCGGCACCCCAAAGGTGCCGCAGCCTGAGGCGCCGGGGCCTCTTATCTGCCATGATGGGTTTTCCTCAAGGGGCCGCGGGTGCCATAGCCAACAGGGCCAACCCGATGCAGTAGCAGGGCAGGGTGAGAAGGATCGCAACGATCAGCAGGAGATAGATTTTCCGCCGGTATTCCGGCAGAGAGCGAAACCAATCCATAGTTCCCTTGTCGTGCGTTAGGTGGAATGCCGGCGCGTGCCGGTTTGCTCGTTTCTGTCGCCATCACGCCGTGCATCATATCATTCTTTGTGTGCCTTGTCAAAGTGGCGCGCCGGTAACAGATCCGAGACTTTACTTTTGTCCCTTTGTGTATTACAATGTCGGTTCAGCACTGAACCGGGAGGAGAGAGGAAACGTTATCCAAGTGTTGGCCGCCATCACTGCGGCCGGTGCGAGATTCGAGTGGCGGGCAAAGCCTGTTCATCTGCCACTAGAAAGTTGGGAGCATGTTTCCGGATCTGGAGCTGAAAGAGGGCTGGGTCACCGTCGTTTGCCTGTTGCTCATCTTCATGTGCGTCGCCTGGGCCATCCAGGCGGCCCATTGGGCTGAGGATCTGGGCGTCGTCCAGGGCACGGCGCTGGTGGGCGGCATCATGGGCATCCTGCTGGCCAAGAGCCGCTTTCCCAACAGGACGTCGCACTTTCTGTCGCTGCTCGCCGGCTCGACCTGGGCGGTGTATCTCACCACCAGGGCGCTGGCCGAGAGCGGTGGCCTTTCCTTCCAGGTGGGCGTCCTCGAGCTGGAGAGGCGCCTGGGAGAGCTCTTGCACCTGGCCTCGTCGCCCGGCAGCAGCGCCGACAACTATGTCTTTGTCCTGCTCCTGGGGCTCCTGATCTGGATCATGGCCTATTTTGGGGCGTGGGCCGTCTTTCGCTGGCAGCAGGTGTGGTGGGCCGTCATCGTCTGCGGCGCGGCGCTTATCCTCAACACCAACTATTCCACCGAAGACCTGACGATCTATCTGATCCTGTTCCTGCTCTTTGCCCTGCTCCTGGTGGTCCGTTCCAACGTGGCCTTTCGCGTGCAAGAGTGGCGCCAGGCACAGGTGGGCTACAGCCCGGAGATGGTCTCGACCGTCTTGCAGGCCGGCTTGATCCTGTCCATCGTGCTCATTCTCATGGCCTGGGCCGCGCCCGAGGCGCTGGCGAGCCGCCCCCTGCAGCCCCTCATGGACAGGATCGGCGAGCCGTGGCGCCGCATCCAGAACCGCTCGGCCGAGATCTTTCGGGACCTCAACTACCAGAACGAGCCGCCCCTCGCGTCCATGGGCGACCGGCGCATGTGGTTTGGCGGTCCGGTCAGCCTGACCGACACGCCCATCGCCGACGTGGGGGCCAGGACGGGGCGCTACTGGCGCGTGATGGTCTTTCACGAGTATGCCAGCAACGGCTGGCTGAGCACCGACCAGGACACCATCCTGGTGGGCGAAAACGAGAGTGCGCTGTCCTTTCCGGAGCTGCTGTTGCGCGAGGAGCTGACCCAGACCGTCAGCATGCATCGCGACTGGACGACGAACGATGCCCTCATCGCCGCCGGACAGCCTCTCATTGCCAGCCTGCCCATGCGCGCCTCCGTCAGCATGGTGACTAACGTCGAAGACATGATCAGGTCCCGGGAAGGGGACTTTTTCCCGCCTGCGCCCGGCGATCCCTCGGTTCTTTATCCCCGCGAGCCCCTGGATGTGGGTGCATCGTACGAGGTGCTGTCGTCGGTGAGCGTGGCCGACGAGATCTCGCTGCGCGAGGCGGGCACGACCTATCCTACCTGGGTGACGCCCCGCTACCTGCAACTGCCCGAATCGCTGCCCGAGCGCGTGCACCTGCTGGCGGCCGAGCTGACCGAGGGGCTGGAGAACTCGTACGACAAGGCCAAGGCTATCGAGAGCCACCTGCGGCAGATCCCCTACAGCCTGGACATCCCCGGCCCGCGCCTGGGACAGGACGGGGTGGACTATTTTCTCTTTGACGAGCAGCAGGGCTACTGCGATTACTATGCCTCGGCCATGGTGGTCATGCTGCGCTCCGTGGGCGTGCCGGCCCGCTACGTGCGGGGCTATATCCATACCAGCAGCGACGAAGGCGTTTACCAGTTGCTGGAGAGCGACGGCCACGCCTGGCCCGAGGTGTACTTCCCTGGCTACGGCTGGGTCGAGTTCGAGCCCACGGGCGGGCGCCCGGCTCTCGTCCGGCGGGCGACCCAGGACCCGGCCGCGGCCCTTAGCCCTCAATTGCCACCCCGGCCGCCCGAGCGCAACTTGCCGCTGGAAGACGACGGGGGATCCCTCCTTCCCGAGGACGTTCCCGCATCCAACGCCAGAATCCCGTGGGACAAGGTCAGGCCCTTTGCCGCCCTCGCCCTCCTGGTGGCCTCGAGCGGACTGGGCGGGACGTTGTGGTGGCAGGCACGCCGCCGGCGTCGAAACCAGTACCTGAGCCCTGCCGAGCAGGTGTACGACGACCTGGTCTTCTGGGTGCGGCGGTTGCTGCGCATCACGCCCCTGGCCCACCAGACGCCCCACGAATACGCCGGCGTGGTGGTGCAAAACATGCCCAACGGCCACGAGCCCGTGGAGCGCATCGTGAGCTATTACGTGGAGGAGCGGTTCGGCGGCCGCCAGGTGCCGGCCGAGACGACGACCCCCATCTGGCGCGAGGCCTGGCAGGCCATCCTGACCGGCTGGGTCGAAAACCGGCTGAACGGCGTGCGGCGCTTCTGGTGGCGGTTCTTCCCGCCGAAGGAATGGGAGGAGCCCGAGTCGTAAGGCTGCCGGCCGCGGGTCTCGACGCCCACCGACTATCGGTTCACCGGGCAGCCTTTGGAGGACTTGATCTCTTCATGGCAAACGGAGAAGGGAATCCTCCGCTTATCCGAGAGATTGTTCTTGGGTGAGCTACACTGCGAGGCAGACGCCCGGCCACCCCGCCCGGGCTCACGACGTGGGCGCCGGAGGCGGTTGCGGGCTGCTCTCCTCGCCCCACCCGCCCCCACCGGGCGTGCGCAGGCTGAGCACGTCGCCCGGCTCCACCTGGATCTCGCACTTGCCCGGCAGGTCTGTCTCCTGGCCGGCCCGGACGAGCAGGTTGCGGCCGGGCTTGCCCGCCTGGCCGCCCTGGAGGCCGTAGGGCCTGGTGCGCCGCCGCTCGGAAAGGATGGTGACCGTCGCGGCTGAAAGGAATTCCACGTCGCGCACCAGCCCGTCGCCGCCGCGGTGGCGGCCGGCTCCCCCCGAGCCCTTGCGCAGCGCATAACGCAGCACCCGCAACGGATAGGCGTACTCCAGGGCCTCCACGGGCGTGTTCAGCGTGTTGGTCATGTGGACGTGCACGCCCGGCAGGCCATCGCCGCCGGGACCCGCCCCCGCGCCGCCGCCCATGGTCTCGTAATAGGCAAAGGGCTGGCCGCTTTCCGGGTCCAGGCCGCCCACCGTCAGGTTGTTCATCGTGCCCTGGCTGGCCGCCGGCACCAGGTCGGGCAGGGCCAGGGCCAGGGCGCCCAGGACCGCGTCGACGATGCGCTGCGACGTCTCGACGTTGCCACCGGCCACGGCGTGGGGTGGCTCGGCGTCCAACAGGCTGCCCCGCGGCACGACGACGCGCACGGGGGCAAATGTGCCGCTGTTCACCGGCGCCGCCTCACCCCGGGCACCGGCCACGCAACGCACGGCGTACCACGTGGCCGACTCGGTGATGGCCCGCACGGCGTTCAGCGGCCCGCGCACCGCCCCGCTCGACCCGGCAAAGTCGACCGTCATGTGGTCGCCCTCCACAGTGAGGGAGACCTGGATGCGGGGGGCCGGCGCGGGGTTTGCCTGGATGCCACCGCTCCTGAGGGGAATGCCCTCGTCGTCCAGCTCGTCCAGGAAGGTGTAGGTGCCGTCGGGAATGGCGGCGATGGCAGCCCGGGTCATGCGCTCGGCGTAGGCCAGCAGGCCGTGGGCGTAGCGCAACGCCTGCTCCAGCCCGTAGCGGTCCACGATCTCTAGCAGGCGCTGCTCGCCCACGCGGTGGGCGGCCATTTGCGCGGCCAGGTCGCCACGGCGTTCCACGGGCGTGCGCACGTTGCGCAGGATGATGTCCAGCACCGGCTGGTTGACCCTGCCGCCCTCCAGCAGCTTGACCGGCGGCACGATGAGCCCTTCCTGGTAGATCTCGGCCGCCAGCGGCATGGAGCCGGGCGACATGCCGCCCACGTCGGCGTGGTGGGCGCGGCTGGCGACGAAAAAGGAGGGGCCCGCGGCCTCGGCGCCCGGCACAAAGACCGGGGAGACCATGGTGATGTCGGGCAGGTGGGTGCCGCCCAGGTAGGGATCGTTGAGCACCACCAGGTCGCCGGGCGCCCACTCGGCATAGGCCTCCAACGCGGCGCGCACCGAGGCCGGCATGGCCCCCAGGTGCACCGGGATGTGGGCCGCCTGGGCGATCATTTTTGCCTCGTCTCCCTGTGCCCCGGCCAGGAAGCAAGCGCACGAATAGTCCCGCCGCTCCTTGATATTGGGGCTGTAGGCCGTGCGTCCCAGGGTCACGCCCATCTCCTCGGCGACGGAGGCAAAAAGGTTGCGCAGGATCTCCAGGGTAATGGGGTCGATGGTCGTCATGGGCTGCCTGCTTCTGGCTCGGCCACCAGGTTCCCCCAGGCATCCACGGTGGCGGCCCAGCCGGGCGGGATGACCGTGGTGGTGTCGAGCTGCCAGATGATGGCCGGGCCGACGACAATGTTGCCCGGCGCCAGCCGGTCCCGGTCGTACAGGGCGGCAAACATGGGGCGCGCGGCGCGGGACGATCCGCCGGCGGCGAAATAGACCGGCTTGTAGCCGGCGTGGGCCGCCCGGGGGTCCGGGGAGCCCGGTTCCCGCGGCGCGAGGCGCGGCTTGGCCGTGTGGCCCACGGCCTGCACCCGCAGGTTGACAATCTCCACGGGCTCGCCCTCGCTGGCGTAGGCAAATCGCCGGCGGTGGGCCTCGTGAAAGGCCCGCACCAGCCCCTCCACGGTCTCGGCCTCACAGGCGGCGTCTACCGTCAGCTCGAAGGACTGCCCCGTGTAGCGCATATCCAGGGCCGGGCGCAGCTCGATGCTCTCCTCCGCCAGCCCCTCCGCCTCCAGGTCGGCACGGGCCCGCTCCAGCAGGGGCTCGAAGAGGCGCGGCAGGCTGCCCGGCTCCAGGGCCCGGGCGGGCAGCATGACCGTCCGGGAATAGTCCTTGACAATGTCGGCCAGGACCATGCCCAGGGCCGACAACACCCCGGGGCCAGGGGGCAGGAGCACGCGGGGGATGCCCAGCGCCGTCGCCAGCTCGCAGGCGTGGAGCGGCCCGGCTCCGCCAAAGGCCACCAGGGTAAAGCGCCGGGGGTCGTGGCCGCGCTCCACCGAGATGGTGCGGATGGCGCGCTCCATGTTCGAGTTGGCCACGCGAACCACACCCCAGGCCGCGGCCTCCAGCGGCAGGCTCAGGCGGCGGGCCAGCTCCTGGAAGCGGGCCGTCGTCCGCTCCAGGTCGAGGGTCATTCGCCCGCCCAGAAAGTGATGGGCATCCAGCCGGCCCAGGACCAGGTTGGCGTCGGTGACCGTGATCTCGTCGGCGCCGGGCAGGCCGTAACACACCGGGCCCGGGTCGGCCCCGGCGCTCTGGGGCCCGACGCGCAGCGCGCCCCCGGCGTCGAGGCGGGCGATCGACCCGCCGCCGGCGCCCACGGTGTGGATGTCGATGATGGGCAGGCGCAGGGGAAGCCCGGCGATGTTGCCCTCGCTCGTCTGCTGCACCTGGCCGGGGCACAGGGAGACGTCGGTGCTGGTGCCGCCCATGTCAAAGGTGATGACGTCCTGGAAGCCGGCCAGGCGCGCCAGCTCGGCCCCGCCGACCACGCCGCCCGCCGGCCCCGAGAGGGCTGTCCGCGCCGCCTGGGCGCGCGCCGCCCCCGCCGAGATGGCCCCGCCGTTGGACTGCATCACCCGCAGCCGCCGGCCCTCGAGCCCCCGCTCCAGGTTGGCCAGGTAGCGGGCCACGAGGGGCGTCACGTAGGCGTTCATCACCGTCGTCGACGTCCGTTCGTACTCGCGATACTCGGGCAGCACGTCCGACGAGAGCGATACAAAGGGTGCCTCGCCCTCCAGGGCAGCGATCTGGTCGCGCACCTGCTGCTCGTGCCGTGGATCCAGAAAAGAAAAGAGGAACGAGACGGCGACCGACTCGATCCCCTCCTCCCCCAGCCGGTCCAGCACCGCGGCCACGGCGCCGGGGTCCAGGGCGTGGAGCACCTGCCCGTGTCGATCGATCCGCTCCGGCAGCTCGAACCGCCAGCTACGGGGGACGAGGGGCTCGGGGCGGGTGGGCTCCAGGGCGTAGAGCTCGGACCGCGCCTGGCGGCCGATCTCTAGCACGTCGCGAAAGCCTTCGGTGGTGATGAGGGCCGTGCGCGCGCCGCGCCGCTCCAGTAGCGCGTTCGTCGCCACCGTCGCCCCGTGGACGACGGTGGCCTCCAGCCCGGCGTTGAGGTCGGCGATGCCTTGCAGGATGGCCACCGACGGGTCGCGGGCCGAGGTCAGCAGCTTGTGGATGCTGACCTGGCCCGCGTCATCCAGCAGGACGAGGTCGGTGAACGTCCCGCCTACGTCGATGCCCAGGATCATTCGAGGTCGAGGACCTCGTCGAGCAGGTCGACTTCAGGCTCGGCCGGCGGCAGTACCGCGCCGGTGAACTGGCGATAGGCCAGGGTCCAGGTGGCCGAGGTAAAGGTCTGGACGATGCTGCCGATGACTGCGGTGACAATGAGCCACAGCAGCCCGCCAAGGCAGATGGGGATGAGCACCCAGGCGGAGGGGTCCCCGCCGCCCATGGCCGCAAAGAACGGCAACATGAGGGCGACAAAGGGCGCTGCAAGGACGGCCCCGACGACGAGGCCGATGACCAGGAAGATGAGCCACAGGATGATCGTCGGGCCCAGGTTGTCCTTCAATACCTGCCAGCCGCGCTTCAGCGAGTCGATGGCGCCCAGGCCTTCCAGCATGACCGCTCGCTCGGCATAGACCCGGATCTGTTCCAGGACAATAGCCAGCAGGATGCCGCCGCAGCATACGACGCCGCCGCACAGCACGGATGCCGTGCCGCCCAGGAAGCCTCCCACCTCGGCAGCCGCGTCGATGGCGGCTATGGTGCCAAAGATCAGCAATCCGAGGAGCAAGATGCCGGCGACGATGGCGATAAACGCCGGCAGCCCGGTGAGGATGCTGATGCCGAGCAGCGTCCAGAATCGCCCGACACCTGCCCTCCAGGCGGCGCCGAGGGTCGTGGCGTCCTCATCCTCCACCTGCTGCACGCCGGTGACGAGTCCGCCCCGGGCAATGAGGCTCAGCACCCACAGGGCGATGCCCAGGAGAAGCGCCAGGCAGCCCACGGCGGCGATCACCACCCACGCCTCTTCGGGGATCCGGGGGCCACCCCACTCGTCGCCCCTCGTCTGGTAGCTGGAGCCGCTGGAGCCAAATCCCTGGCCGATGCTCGCCAGGAACCCCAGGATCCAGAGTATCTTCCACCGCCAGGTAATCTGCCAGGCACGCGACAAAATCTTGCCGTAGTCCATTTTCCTTCCTCCTCTCAGATTGTTACAAGCTCATTTTAACAGTCCCCCACCAGGGGGGCAAGACCGGCGGCTGACGTGAGGCTGACAGTTCGTCACTCCCACTCGATGGTCGCCGGCGGCTTGCTGGATACGTCATAGACGACGCGGTTGATGCCTGGCACTTCGTTCACGATGCGGTTGCTGATCCGCGCCAGGAGGTCGTAGGGCAGGCGCGCCCAATCGGCGGTCATAAAGTCGTCGGTGGTCACCGAGCGCAGGGCCACGGCGTTGCCGTAGGTGCGCTCGTCGCCCATGACGCCGACGCTGTGGATGGGCAGGAGGACGGCAAAGGACTGGGCAGTGCCCCGGCCGTCCTTCTGGCGCAGCAGCCCGGCGGCTGCCAGCTCCTGGGTCAGAATGGCGTCGGCAGCGCGTAGGGTTTCCAGCCGCTCCCAGGTGACGGCACCCACGATGCGCACCGCCAGCCCTGGGCCGGGGAACGGCTGGCGATAGACAATCTCGTCGGGCAGGCCAAGCTCGTGGCCCACAGCCCGCACCTCGTCCTTGAACAGGAAACGCAGCGGCTCGACGAGCTGCATGGACATGTCGGCGGGCAGCCCGCCGACGTTGTGATGGGTCTTGATGCGATGGGCCCCGGGCCGGCCTGCCCCGGCGCTCTCGATGACGTCCGGGTAAATGGTGCCCTGCGCCAGAAAGTCAAAGCTGCCCAGGCGGCCGGCCTCCCGCTCGAATATCCGCACAAACTTTTCGCCGATGATGTGCCGCTTGGTCTCCGGGTCGGTTACGCCGGCCAGGGCCGCCAGGTACTCTTCCACGGCATTGACCGCCACGAGCCGCATCCCCTGCTCGTCACGGAAGGTGCGGATCACCTGTTGCGCCTCGCCCTGCCGCAACAAGCCGTGGTCGACAAAGATGCTGGTCAACTGGTCGCCCACGGCGCGCTGCACCAGGGTCGCGGTCACGGCCGAGTCGACGCCACCTGAGAGGGCACACAGCACCTGCCCGTCTCCAACCCGTTCCTGGATCTCGTCCAGTGCCCGGTCGACGAGGCGGGCAGGGGTCCAGGTACCCTGCAGGCCGCAGACGCGGTAGAGAAAATTGCGTACAACCTGGCCGCCCTGTGGCGTGTGCACCACCTCGGGGTGGAATTGCAGGCCATACAGCCGCCGCCCGGCGTGGGCCATGGCGGCGATGGGCGAGTTGTCCGTCTGGGCTACGACGTTGAACCCGGGCGGCAACGTTTCGATGCGATCCCCATGGCTCATCCACACGGGTAGAGCAAAGGGCAGGTCGGCCCAGAGGGGGCAAGCCAGGTCCGTCACCTGCAACAGCGCCGGGCCATACTCCCGGCGCTGGGCGGCGGCCACCTGCCCGCCCAATACCTGGGTGATGAGCTGCATGCCGTAACAAATGCCCAGCACCGGCAGGCCGCTCTTGAGGACAAAGTCGGGCAGCGAGGCCGCGTTGGCGTCATAGACGCTCCCCGGTCCCCCGCTGAGGATGATCCCCCGGGGCCGCAGGGCCAGCACCTCCTCGGCCGGGGCATCAAAGGGGTACAGCTCGCAGTAGACGCGGGCTTCGCGCACCCGCCGGGCAATGAGCTGGCTATATTGCGAGCCAAAATCGAGGATGGCGACTGCCTCTTCCACCGGTGCCCGTTTGCTCAACGCAGTCCTCCGCCAGGCTTGTTTATTCGGCAAACACAAAACCATCTTCCGTCATGGACGTGATGGTTACCAGTGCATGAAGGGGAACATCCAACGTTTCCAGTTCTGCCCGGCCGCCCTCAAAGGCCTTTTCGATGAGGGCGCCGATGCCAACCAGCTCGGCCCCGGCGTGGCGCACCATGCGCACCAGGGCGCCGATGGTCCGGCCGCTGGCCAAAAAGTCGTCGACGATGAGGATGCGCTCGCCGGGCCCCAGGAACTCGGGCGAGCACATCAGAAACACCGAGACGCCCTTGGTGTGAGATGGGGCGGCTTCGACGTACACGGGGTCGGTCATCGTGACCGGCTTGGTCTTGCGGGCATAGATGACGGGCACGCCCAGGGCGAGGGCCGTGGTCATGGCGGGGGCGATGCCCGAGATTTCGGCGGTGAGCACCTTGGTCGGGCCGGCGGCCTCGAAGCGGCGGGCAAGCTCGCGCCCTGCCTCCATCATCAGCACCGGATCGACCTGGTGGTTCACAAAGCTGTCGACCTTCAGGATGCCTCGGCCCAGATTTCGTCCTTCATGCAGAATTCTTTCCTTGAGAGTCTGCATCGCTTCTGCCTCACGGGAATTGGTATGCCTAGTCTACCACATCCGGCCCGCCCTGGCAAGGCAACGGTGCCCGGTAGAAGCCCCGGCGCGGTTGCCGCGGCGCACCTCTCCTTGCCATTTGAGCCGTGGTGCGGTATAATGGCGCGGGGGGAGGAGCCATGACGCTGGAGCTGAACAGGGTTGCAGCACAGATCGACGACATGGGCCGCGAGCTGGCCAGCCGGGCGAGACGCGATGGCCGGGCCCTGCCCGCGGCGCGGGCCCTCCTGTCGGCTTTCGCCCGCGAGTGGGATGTGCTCCGCCAGGTGGCGGCGTCGCCGGCCGGGCAGCAGCTCCGCTGCGCGTCGCCGGGGGACGAGGTCCTCGATGCCGCGTTGCCACCCCCGCCCATGCCGGTCCACGTAACCCTCGTGGCCAGCGATGGCTCGCAGATCTATCCCGACCGCCACGGGCTGGCCTTCTACTATGCCATCAACATTGGCAGCATCGTCTACTGCCACGGCACCGGCCAGGCGCCGCGCGTGGCCACCGAGCCTCGCCTGTGCTACACCGAAGAGCAGATCTATCCCGGCGGCGACCCCATCAGCAGCGACACGGTGGGCATCCAGCGGAACCTGGCCGAGATGGAGGTGCTGGCAGACCTGTTGTTGGCGGAGGCGCCACAGGGGCCGCCCTGCCTGGGGCTGGGCGACGGGCCACTCCTCATCTGGCTGCGGCCCGGCGACCTGCCCGAGGGGCGCCGCCGGCAGATCCTGGCCGACTACCTGGGCTGCCTGGAAAAGCTGGGCAGGGCAGGGGTGCCGGTGGCCGGCTTTGTCAGCCGGCCCCACAGCGCCGAGGTCATTGCCCTCCTCTACCTGGCGCACCTGGAGCCCGAGGCCCGCCAGGAGGTGCGCAGCCTGGCCGATACCGACTACCGTGGCCTGACCGATCGCGCCCTCTTTGGCTTCCTGGAGCCGGGGCAGCGGTCGGCCCTGTTCGTGCGGGGCACGCCCACCAACCAGGACTTTCGGGCGAGCGGCCAGGAGATCTACTTTTTTTACCTCAACACCGGCTCGGACCTGGCCCGCGTGGAGATACCGCAGTGGGTTGCCTGCCGGCCTGCCCAGCTCGACCTGGTGCACGCCGCGGTCTATGATCAGTGCTGCTTTAACAACGGCTACCCCTACGTCCTCACGCGTGCCGACGAGCAGGCCGTCATCCAGGGCCAGGAGCGCCGCGTGTTGGAAGAGATGCTGATACAAGCCATGATCCGGCACGGGCTGCCCCTGCCCGAGCTGTCGCGCAAGGCGCAACAGAAAAAGGTGGCCCGCTGGCGGCGCTACCCATAGCGCACCTTTTCGAAAGCTGCCCGGGAGGAAGAGAACCATGGGATTGATGGTGGGACGCATCGTGCGCTCCAGCACGACGCGTTTTGCGGTGGGCTGCGAGACGCTCCAGTCGGAGGTACCTGCCTTTGGCTGCCTGGTCAAGGTCCGCGCCCTGGATCACGAGGTCTACGGCCTGATCTATGACGTGCGCGTGGAGGACGATCCCTACGTCCGCCAGCTCGCCGTGGTCCCCGACAGCCGGCCGGAGGTCATCGAGGACCAGCGGCGCAACCGGCAGGTGCCCATCGAGGTGGCCGTCCTTGTGATCGGCTACCGCCACAGTGGGCAGATCCATCACCGGCTGCCGCCCCAGCCGCCCATCAGCCTGGACGTCATCCTCACCTGCGACGGCGACGAGCTGGTCGAGTTCACCCAACACCTGGACTATTTCCGCCTTGTCCTCGACAATCGCGACCTGCCCGCCGACGAGTTGCTGGCGGCCAACCTGCGCCGGGCAGCGCAGGCGCGAGACCCGAACCTCAGGCCGGGCGGTCCCGGGTACGAGTTCCTGCTGGACGCCGGCCGCGAGCTGGCCCGCCTCCTGGCCGCGGACCCGCCGCGCCTCGATGGCCTGTTGCGCAGGCTTCGCCCGTGACGGCTGCCTCGATGCCGCCTGGGCTTGCAGAGAATTGAACCCGTGGGGGAGAGCGCGGCGGTGGAGACGCAAAGGACAGAACTGAGCGGCACGGCAAAATCGGTTGTTTTCCACATCCGTTGTTGTCTTGTTGGCAGAACAGAACAGCGGATTTGGAATAGAGCGGATGGTGCGCGCGTGGGGGCCCACGGCGGTGCGCTCGCGTCCCTACGGATGGCAAAGTAGGAGCATGATGGACCAAGAAAACGAGCTGGATCGATTTATATCGCAGCCGCGCCCGGCCCGGCCCTCGCCCGAGGCCCTGGCCGAGGCCCGGCGCCTGGGCATCGTCGTCGCCGGCAGCCTGAGTCGGGGACTGGCCGTCAAGCTGGATCGCAGCGCCGTCGTCGAGGGCATGGCCGTCGGCCGCTACGTCGTCATCCGCGGCCAGACCGGCCGGCGCTTTTTCTCCATCATCACCGACGTTGCCCTCGACAGCACCAACCCGGCCATCGAAAAGTCGCCGCCCGACACGACGGACGAGTTCCTGTCCAGGGTCTACCAGGGCACCAGCACCTTTGGCCGCCTGGACGTGTCGCCCATGCTCGTCCTGGACCCGCCTGGCGAGGCGGGCGACGGCCGGGAGGCGGGGGTCGAGCCGCGGCCGGTCAAGACCGTGCCTGCCCACTTTTCGCCGGTCTACGAGGCCACGGAGGAGGACGTGGACCGTGTCTTTGGCGCCGAAGGAGAGGGCCACTTTTACGTGGGCACCCCCCTGGACATGGAGAACGTGCGGGTGCACCTGGACCTCCAGCGCCTGGTCGAAAGGTCCAGCGGCGTGTTTGGCAAGAGCGGCACGGGCAAGACCTTCCTGACGCGCACGCTCCTGGCCGGCATCATCAAGCAGCGAACGGCCGTCAACCTCATCTTTGACATGCACAACGAGTACGGCTGGGAGACCCAAGGTGAGGGCTACAGGGTCAAGGGCCTGCGCCAGTTGTTCCCCGGCGGCCAGGTGAGCGTCATGACCCTGGACCCGGAGTCGTCGCAGCGCCGGAAAAGCAAGGTCGACTTTACCGTGCGCATCGGCTATAACCAGATCGAGCCCGAGGACGTGGAGATGCTGGGCGGCCTCATGGGCCTCACCGAGACGCAGGTAGGCGCGCTGTTCTACCTGCGGCGGCGCCTGGGCAACGCGTGGATCGAGAAGCTGCTGGCCGAAGGCGAAGCGGACGACGCCAGCGAGGGACCCACGGAGCTCGACACGCTGCTGGAGGAGGGCAAGCTCCACGGCGGCACCCTGGGCGCCATTCAGCGCCGCCTGGGCCTCTTCCGTCGGTTCGATTTCCTGGTGCCCCGCGCCCACGAGGACGTGGTGGGCAAGATCATGGAGTACCTGGACCGCGAGGTCAACGTCGTCCTCGAATTTGGCCGCTACGGCAGCCACCTGGAGGCCTACATCCTGGTGGCCAACTATCTCACCCGCCGCATCCACGAGCGCTACGTGAAGCGCAAGGAGGCCGCCCTGGGCAACCAGGCTGCCGAGCCCAAGGCGCTGGTCATCACCATCGAGGAGGCGCACAAGTTCCTGGACCCGGCCATTGCCCGCCAGACCATCTTTGGCACCATCGCCCGGGAGCTGCGCAAGTACAACGTCACCCTTCTCGTCGTCGACCAGCGGCCCAGCGGCATCGACGAGGAGGTCATGAGCCAGATCGGCACCCGTGTCACGGCCCTCCTGGACAACGAGGCCGACATCCGCGCCGTCCTGACGGGCGTCTCGGGGGCAAGCGAGCTGCGCCAGGTTCTGGCCCGGCTGGACACCAGGCAGCAAGCCCTCATCCTGGGCCACGCCGTACCCATGCCCGTCGTCGTCCAGGCCAGGCCCTACGGGCCGGAGCTCTATGCCGAGGTGGGTTACGTGGATGACGAGGCGCTTAAAACAAGGATGGCCCGCAACGTGCAAATGCTTCAGGGCGAGGACGACTTTGAGGGCTTTGACTGAAAGGGGAGCAGGAGCGACGATGCAGGTCGAGATCATTGCACTGACGAATTACCTTACCGGTGAGGGAGGGCCCGAGGGCCTCCTGGAGCACGCGGGGCGCACCTGCTACCGTAGCCTGGGCCGGGGCCAGCCCGGCAAGTTTCTCCAGGCGCGCATTCGGGAGGGACACGAGTCGCTGGTGGAGCACGCCTCGGTGACCTTTGAGATCAGCGGCATCTCGCGGGCTTGTTCTCACCAGCTCGTGCGCCATCGTATCGCTTCCTACTCTCAGGAGAGCCAGCGCTACGTGGCCATGGACGCGCCCGAGCTTGTCGTGCCACCCGCGATCCGGGAGAACCCGGAGGCCCTGGCTGCCTGGGACGAGTTCATGGCCCGGGTGCCCGAGACCTATCGCCGCCTGCGCAAGGCGGGCGTGCGCAAGGAGGATGCCCGCTTTATCCTGCCCAACGCCGCCGCCACGCGCATCGTCGTAACCATGAACTTTCGCTCGCTGCGCCACTTTTTCGCCGTGCGCTGTGAGCGGGCCGCGCAGTGGGAGATCCGGGCGCTGGCCCTGGAGATGCTGCGCCAGGTGTACGCCGTGGCCCCCGCTGCCTTTGAGGACCTTTACCTTCAATTTCTGGGAAGTTAATCTCGGTCTGCACTGGTTTGCACTTTGCGAAGCTCGTGGTATAATGGCACGCAGAAGCTTCGCGCTTGATCCAGCCAACCCAACGTGGAGGGCGCAATGCCGCGACAGGCTCCGGCGACAGCCCAGTTTTCGCTGGATGGCCAGACGCTGTGGAAAGGCGTCCGGCACGTGTCGGCATGCACCGACGAGCCCATCCTGAGCATTGCCCATGGTCACAACCTGACGCTGGTCGTCTTTCGCGAAGCGCGGCTGGTCATCTCCTGGCACTTTTCCCTGTCCCCGGGCGTCGAACCGTCGGCTGTCTTTGGCATCCCGCCCATGATCGCCAGTCACATGTGCAAAAGTGCCCCGCCGGTGTCGCGCCTGGCGCGAATGACGGTCCACGGCAGCGACGTGAGCTTGAGCGCCGACGACGCGGACGGGTCCTTTGAGCTGCGCTGGCGCTTCGAGATCGCGCAGTTTCCCGCGCCGCCCGAGCTCTACCGGCTGCTGCCGGCCCCGCCGGCAGCCATCGCCCTGCATCACCTGGAGGTTGCCGATGCCATCCTGGGCGCCGCCGCCAGGCTGATGGCCCTGGAGGTGGAGCGGCAGCTCCACCGCAGCAAGCTGGCCGTCCTTGTGGGCATGCACGGTGACCGGTTGGTCATCGACGGCCGGGAGGTAGGCAAGGAACCGCCCGGCTTCTACCACTTTGATCCACGCCTCGTTACCCGCGCCCTGGAGTTCTTGAGCTCCGATCAGATCGAGGTCGGCCTCACGCCCCTGGACCCGCAGCGCGCCTTCTTGTCGCTCGTCGACCGGCAGCCGGATCACACGTTGCACTGTGCCCTGCTGTCGCTGGGCCTCGACACCCAGCGCCTCATCGCACCGGGGCGCGGCATGGTTGCGCGCCGCACGTGATGTCCTGCGGTTCCAAAGTTTCAACAACGGCAACACGGAGGTAGCCCAATGCTGCAACGAACCTGGCCTTGCTGTTCTCGGCGCGACCGTGGATGGCTTATCGTCATCGCCCTGCTGCTGGCCCTGCTTCCGGGCCTGGCTGCCCCGCCGGTGGCTTGCGCCCAGGATGGAGCATGGACCGTCGAGTGCGTCGACTGCCCGCAGTCCTTTGCCTACATGACCGACCGCAGCCTGCGGTTGGATGCCGGCGGCCACCCGCACATCGCCTACGGCGAAAACGGGCTGCGCTACGCCTGGCACGATGGCACCGCCTGGCATTACGAGGTGGTCGACCCCGCGCCCTGGACCGGCAGCTATGCTTCCCTGGCCCTCGACACCGACGGCCAGCCCCACGTCGCCTACCAGGATAGTTCCAACCTGGACCTGAAGTACGCCAGCAGGAGTGATTCCGGCTGGCAGGTGGAGACCGTCCACAGCGAAGGAGACGTCGGCTATTACGCGTCCCTGGACCTGGACGCCGATGGTCACCCGCACATCAGTCACGCCTACGCCATGGGCTCGGTGTGGTACGCCACCAGGGACGAGCAGGGCTGGCACCTGGAGAATCCGGGGCCGGGCCACGAGGCCGGCGACACGTCGCTGGCCGTCGATGCCCAGGGCTATCCCCACATCGTTTTCCACAACGACGATACCGACGCCCTGCAATACCTCTACAAGGATGCCGGCGGCTGGAACCTCTCCGACCTGGCCGGCGCCGCCTACACGGGCGCGTCCCTCTCCATGGCCCTCGACGCGGCCGGCGAATTGCACATCAGCTACTATGACGCGAACGGCTCGGCCCTCAAATACTATCACGGGGGAACTGCTACCGTGGTGGACAGCGATCCGGACACTATCTGGGGCCATAGCTCCATCGCGCTGAATGCCGCGGGCCGGCCGCGCATCACCTACCGCGACGAGATAAACGGCGGCCTGAAGTTCGCCCACGACGACGGCAGCGGCTGGCAGACCGAGAGCCTTGATCCCGGGCCCGACGCCGGCTATTTTAGCTCGCTGGCCCTCGACGCCTCCGGCCGGGCGCGCGTCAGCTACATGGACGGCGGCGCCCTCAAGTACGCGGCCCAGGACGGGTACAGTTGGACCATTGTCGTGGTCGATCGGGCCGCCCGGACGGGAGGGTGGAGCTCCCTGGCCCTCGACGCTGCCGATCGTGCGCACATCGCCTACCAGGAGTCGCTCTCTCGCGATCTGCTCTACGCCTACAAGAGCTCGTCGGGGTTCGAGTGGCTGCGAACAACCGTGGACGAGACAGGCAGTACCGGCTGGTTGCCGTCCATCGACGTGGACAGCAGCGGGCAGCCGTATATCGGCTACTCGGACGCCACGAACAGTGTAGTGAAGGTGGCCCGGCCCGGTGCCCGCGCCGGGGAGTGGACCATTGAAGAGGTTGCCCCACACCCACAGGTCACCGCGTACCTTTCCCTGGCCGTCGACGGCGAGGATCGCCCACACATCGTCTACCGGGGCCTGCACGGGCTGGAGTATGCCTACCGGGGGGCCAGCGGTTGGATCACCGAGACGCTGGGCACCGAGGGACTCGTTGGCCAGTTTCCACACCTTGCCCTCGATGGCAGCGGCCGGGCATACGTGCTTTACCTGGACACTACAAATTGGGATTCTATCTTCTTGAAGCTGGCCTACAAGGACGGGAGCACCTGGCACATTGTCGCGGTCGAGAGCCTGCACATGGCCTTGGGCGGCCTGGGCCTGGCCCTTGACAGCAATGGCGTGCCGCACATCGCCTACCTCCGATCCGGGCCGTCTGGTGCGCCCCACGCGCTCGTCTATGGCCACCGCCAGGGCAACGGGTGGTACCTGGAAGTGGTGGACGCCGAGGGCACGTCTCCCTCCCTGGCCCTGGACACCCGCGACCGGCCGCGCATTGCCTACGGCACCAAGGTTGCGTATGGCAGCGCCGGGGGATGGCGCCTTCAAAGCCTGCCCGAGGAGGTGGGGCTGGTTCGCTCCCTGGCGCTGGACCAGCACGGGAGGGCCCACCTGACGCTCGGCGACACGTATGCGCTGCGCTATGCAACGGGCGTCCCGTACCGCGTACATCTGCCTCTGGTGATCGGCCACTAGGCCGGCTCT
Source organism: Anaerolineae bacterium (assembly GCA_034428935.1). Lineage (GTDB taxonomy): Bacteria > Chloroflexota > Anaerolineae > JAAYZQ01 > JAAYZQ01 > JAAYZQ01. The sequence goes on from DAOUHB010000157.1 coordinate 31,717, forward strand.
TTACGCGGGCAACGTGCCTGGCGGGTTTTGTGTTCGCCGCAAGGGTTGCGCCCTGGCATGGCTCTCAACCACAGCGGACATAACCCGCCAGGACTCTTTGGGTCGCTGGGCTGCCAACCCCTCGACTTGCGCCAAACGCAATCTGTGCTATAATCGGTCCATGTACCACACAAGGATAGGAGAAAGGCAATGAAGCATTTTCTGAGTGTCGCAGACTACAGCAGCGAGGAGATCTGGAAGCTTTTGCGCCTGGCCCGCGACCTCAAGGCCGAATGGCAGGCTGGCGGGAATGAGCCCTTGCTGAAGGGCAAGGTGCTGGGGATGATCTTTCAGAAACCGAGCCTGCGCACTCGCGTTTCGTTCGAGGTGGGGATGCAGCACCTGGGGGGCACGGCCCTCTATCTCTCGCCCAACGAGATCCAGTTGGGCAAGCGCGAAAGCGTGGCCGACGTGGCCCGCGTCCTGTCGCGCTACGTGCAGGGCATCATGGCCCGCGTGTTTTCCCACCGCGACGTGGAGCAGTTGGCCGCCCACGGGAGCGTGCCGGTGATCAACGGCCTGTCGGACTATAGCCATCCTTGCCAGGCCATGGGCGACATCCTCACCGCCTGGGAAAAGCTGGGGGATCTGCGCGGCCGCAAGCTGGTGTTCGTCGGCGATGGCAACAACGTGGCCAACTCGCTGCTGTTTGTTTGCGCCCGCGTGGGCATGGACGTGGCCGTGGCCTCGCCGGCCGGCTACGAACCGCACCCGGGCGTAGTGACCCTGGCGCAGCGCATGGCCGCCGAGACGGGCAGCCAGATCGAGATCGGCAACGATCCGGCCGCCCTCGTGCGCGACGCCGACGTCATCTATACCGACGTCTGGGCCAGCATGGGCCAGGAGGCGGAGGCCGAGCTGCGCAAGGCCCGCTTTGCCGGCTTCCAGATCAACGAGAGCCTGGTCTCGCTGGCCCGGCCCGAGGCCCTCGTCATGCACTGCCTGCCGGCTCACCGCGGCGAAGAGATCACCGATGGCGTGGCCGATGGGCCGAACTCGGCCCTGTTCGACGAGGCAGAGAACCGCCTCCATGCCCAGAAGGCGATCCTCGTGGCCCTGATGGCGCCCCAGAGGGCTGGGTTCTAACGGCACCCGCGGAGGAGGGTTGTTCACTGCTGCCTTTGTCTGGAGGAGGCATCTTGGCTGGCGATAAAAAGGCATACGACAAGGCAATACAAGAGGGGCTCGATTTTGCCTGGGCGGGCAAGTGGGACAAGGCAGTCGCTTGTTACCGCAAGGCCCTCGCCCAGGACTCTGGCGATCCCACTGTCTACAGCCACCTGGGCCTCGCCTGCTTTGAGCTGGAGCGCTTTCCCGACGCGCTGGAGGCCTATGGCCAGGCCAGCCGCCTGGCGCCCGACGAGCCCGCTCCCCTGGCGCGCATCGCCGAGATCCACGAGCGCCTGGGGCAGCCCCATGCCGCGGCCGACGCCCTCTACTCGGCGTCCGAGATTCACCGCCGGCGCCTCGCCTGGACGCAGGCCATCCAGGCCCTGCAGCGCGCCCTCGATCTCTGTCCCGACCATCTCCGCTCGCGCCTGGCCCTGGCCGAGATCTTTCAGCAACTGGATCAGCCCAAGCGGGCGGTCAAGGAGTATCTGGCCCTGGCGCGCGTGCTACAGCGCCAGGGACAGGGCGAAAAGGCCCTCGATCAGTGCCGCACGGCCCTGGATCTAGAGCCCACCAACGCCGAGGCCCGCGCCCTGGCCGAGGCGTTGCAGATGGGCGCTCCGCCGGAAGAGATCGAGGTCGTGGCCCCGCCACCGGACGAAGGCGCCAGCCCGGCCGACATGGCCCGCGACAAGGCCCTGGAGGAGTTGGCGGGCATTCCCTTCGAGGACAGCCCCACCGAACCGGCAGCCGATATCCGCGACTTTGAAGGCGTGGCCGTTTCGGATCAGGCGCCCGTCAAGCCGACCCTCAGCCGCCCGCAGATCGACGCCCTGGTGGCCCAGGCCATCGACTTTCAGACGCGGGGCCTCATCGACGAGGCCATTGCGGGCTATACGCGGGCCATCGACGCCGGTGTGGATCGGCCGGCGGCGCACTTTAACCTCGGACTCCTCTACCAGCAAAAACTGCGCCTGGAGCCGGCCATCAACGAGTTCAAGAAGGCCGTGCGCCATCCCCAGTATAGCCTCGGCTGTCACTTTGCCCTGGGCGAGTGCTACAAGGCCCTGGGACGCATCGACGAAGCCCTGGAGCACTTTGTCCAGGTGCTCAAGATCGTGGACCTGGGGACCGTGCAGCGCGAGCAGGCCGACGACCTCATCCAGCTTTACGATGCCCTGGCCGACTCGTTCATCGCCAAGGGCGACCGGGAAAAGGCCATGACCTTTGCCAACTCGCTCGTCGAGTTTCTCTCTTCCAAGGGGTGGGAGGACAAGGCCCGCGAGGCACGGCACCGGCTGGATAGCATGTCGGAAGAGGGCGTGACCATGAGCCTGGCCGAGGTCCTGGCCGCGCCCAGCGCCGAGAGCATCCTGGCCTCCATGTCGCTGAGCCAGGAGTACGTGCGGCGCGGCGCCCTCACCGCCGCCACCGAGGTTTGCTACCGGACCATCCAGATGGCGCCCACCTATCTGCCGCTCCATATGCGCCTGGCCGAGATCTTTGGCCAGGACGGGCGGATCGAAGACGCGGTGGACAAGTACCAGGTCGTGGCCGATCTCTACCTGGTTCGCGACGAGAAGCGCCAGGCCATCGGCGTCTACAAGCGCATGCTGCGCCTCATCCCCATGGACGTGGTTGTGCGCTCGCGGCTCATCGACCTGCTCATCAGCTCCGGCGAGATCGACCAGGCCCTGGACCAGTACTTTGCCCTGGCCGACGCCTACTACCAGATGGCCCAGGTGGACAAGAGCCTGGAGAAATACGCCGAGGCGCTGCGCCTGGCGCCCCGCGCTTCCGACGAGAAGGCCTGCCGTGCCCGCCTGCTGCGCAAGATGGCCGACATTCAGATGCGGAAGGCAAGCTGGCGCGAGGCCGCCGAACTCTACCGCCAACTGGTGGCCGTGGCCCCCGAAGACGAGCGGGCCCGGCTGCACCTCATCGACCTCAACTACAAGCTGGGACGCGCCAAGGAGGCCGACGCCCAGACGGTGGCCATGGTGGGCTATTACCGGAAGCAGGGCCAGATGGAGCGCGCCCTTGCCCTGTTGCAGGAAGCGGTGCGGCTCCAGCCCCAGCAAATGGCCCTTCGCGCCCGCGTGGCGCGCGCCTACATCGACGCGGGCCTCCAGGAGCAGGCCATCCAGGAACTGGACATGCTGGGCGAGCTGCAGCTCGACGCAGGGTTGCGCGAGCAGGCCATGGCCACGGTGCGCTTTATCATCTCGCTGAAACCAAAGAACATTGAAGCTTATCGTCAATTGCTGGCGCAGCTCTAGCTCGTTTTCGCAGCCGGCCGCCGAAAGTCGAGGATCGGGGCGGCTGGGGCGCGCGCGGGAGTATTGATTCGTGTCGGATGTCTTGTGGGTCCTGTCTCACATCCAGGTCACCGATGTCATAGACATTCTGCTGGTGGCCGTGGTGTTCTACCTGCTGTTTTCCCTGGCCCAGGGTACACAGGCCGTTCAGTTGCTGCGAGGTATGGTCCTGGTCATCCTCGTTGCCTTCCTGGCCAGCCAGATTCTGCCCTTCCAGGGCTTTAGCTGGCTGGTCAGCACGGCCCTGCCCGCCTTGCTCATTGCCATCCCCGTCATCTTTCAGCCCGAGCTGCGCCGCGCCCTGGAACGGCTGGGCCGGACGGGCGGGCTATTGCTGCGCGTTCAGCAGGAAGAAGAGATGGAGCGCATCATCGACGAGGTGACCCGGGCCGTGCATCGCCTGGCCGGCGAGCGGCACGGGGCGCTCATTGTCTTTGAACGAGAGACGGGCCTGCAAGAGTTTATCGAGACGGGCGTGGAGATCAATGCAGAGGTCAGGGCCGAGCTGCTGCGTACCATCTTTCATCCCAATACGGCCCTCCACGACAAGGCCGTCATCATTCGCGAGGACAAGATCGTCGCTGCCAGCAGCATGCTGCCGGCCAGCCACAACCCGCAATACAGCGGCCTGGGCACCCGCCACCGGGCGGCCATCGGCCTGACGGAGGAAAGCGACGCCCTGGTGGTGGTCGTCTCGGAAGAGACCGGGATCGTGTCGGTGGCCTATAACGGCAGGATGGTGCGCCGCATGGACGCCAACCGCCTGCGAAACGTGCTGTTGGCCTTCTTTCAGCACCGCCTGGGTGGCCGCGGCTGGGCGAGCAAGGTCTAGGAGCGTGCGGTTGTCGAGGCGCGTGGTCCCGGGGGATAGGGCTCGTTCGGGGGCGGCGATGGCGACGCTAGTTGGCCTGTTAGCGCGTCAGCGCCTCTTCCAGGGCCTGGGCCAGCTCCCCGCTGCTGACGGAACCCAGAAAGTGGCGCACCAGCAGCCCCTGGCGATCGATGACAAAGGTCTCCGGCACGCCCGTCACGCCATAGGCGCGGGCGATGCGGTTTCCCGTGTCGGCGCTGCTGGGGAAGGTGATGCCAAACTCGTCGACAAAGGCCCTTGCCTTCGACGTGGCGTCCTTGTAGGCGATGGCATAGAACTGGACGTCGCGCTCTCGATAATCCTGCCAGATCGCCTCCAGGTCGCCGGCCTCTTCGCGACAGGGGCTGCACCAACTGGCAAAAAAGTTGACGACGACGACCTGGCCTGGCTGGCCGTTGAGAGCCATGGCCGTGCCGTCGAATGCGGTGAGCTGAAAGGACGGCACCTCGCTGCCGGGCAGTGGCGCAGACGATGGGCCTGTGAGCAGCGAGTAGCCCAGGAGCAGCACGACGACCAGTCCGACGGCAGCGGCGGCAGTCCCAACCGGCGACCTGCGCCGCGGCTGCGGCAGGTTGGTGTCTGGAATTTGCATTGCTTCTCTCCCGGCTTCCATGGGGCGCATTGTACCTCACTTTGCCGGCCCTGTCCAGCCCGGCCCCGTCTTTCGGCGCAGGTGCGGCAGGGCCGGGATAACGCCGTGTAGGAGATGTCGTGACGACCCGAGAGTATAGCCTGTTCGAACTGCAAAGCCTGAAAGGACGCCTCCTGCCGCTGCTGGCCGGCGTACTGGGCCTGCTGCTCATCGTTTGGGTGGTGGTCGCCCCGGCCGAGTCCAGGCTGGGGAGTGTCGTCAAGCTCGTGTACGTCCACGGAGCCCTGGTGTGGGCCGGCCTGCTCACCTTCAGCCTCGCCGGCCTCCTGGGGCTGGTGGCCCTGGCTCTGCGCCTCACGGGCCCCGCCACGGGCCGCGCCGCCCCCTGGCTGCGCGGCGCCCGGAGCGCGGGCCTGGCGGCCCTCGTGGTGTGGATCGTGTACGTCCTGTCGTCCATGGCCGTCACCGGGCTGACGTGGGGACAGTGGATCGCCTGGGGCGAGCCACGGGTGCGGGCGACGGCGGCCATCCTGGTGGCGGCGCTGGTGCTGAACGCCGTCGTCCGCCTGGTCGACCACCCGGACCTGACGGCCCTGGTGCAGGTGTTGATGGGCATTGCGCCCTGGGTGGTCGTCAGCCGCGCCCAGGCCATTCGCCACCCGGTGGATCCAATCGGCGGGTCCACCTCGACGTCGATCCAGGGGTTTTACCTGCTCATCGTCGTCACCGTGATAGCCCTGGCGCTGACACTCGTCGCCTGGCTGTGGGCCGGCGCCGAGCTGGCGCCCGAGCGACGACGGCGAGGACCGGGCCCCGACCATGATAGAACAGCCACAACTGGAACGTGAGGACAAAAAAGGATGAACCCTGTCAAGATCATAACCGTGGAAAAGAGCCGGGAGCTGGAAAAGGCAGCCGACGAAGGCGGCCTGAGCTTTGCCCGGATGATGGAGAACGCCGGGCGGGCCACGGCCCGCGCCGTTGAGCAGCTCCTGGCGCCGCGCGACCGGCGCGTGGTCGTCCTCGTCGGCCCGGGCAACAACGGCGGCGACGGCCTGGTGGCGGCCCACTACCTGGCACAGGTGGGTGCCCGGGTGACCTGTTACCTGTGGAAGCGCGAGGCGGCGGGGGATGACAACCTGGAGCGCGTGCAGGCCGGCGGGCTGCCGGTCGTCTGGGCCGAGGACGACGGCGACCACGAGGCCCTGCGCGGGCTGCTGCAAGGAGCCGACGTGGTGGTCGACGCCCTGCTGGGCGTCGGCGTCTCGCTGCCGCTGCGCGACAACCTCCGCTCCCTGCTGGAAACCGTGAACGCGAGCCTGGGCGAGCGGCGCGGAGCGGCAGAGCTGGCCCACGCGGTGCCGGGCGCCGGGCTGATGGCCGCGCCCCTGGTGGTCGCCGTGGATTGCCCCACCGGCCTGGACTCGGACACCGGCGAGGTGGACCCCGCCACCCTCCAGGCCGACGTGACGGTTACCTTTGCCCATCCGAAGGTGGGGCTGCTGCGTTTTCCCGGGGCAGGCAAGGTGGGCCGCATCGTCGTGGCCGACATCGGCATTCCCGCCGACCTGGCCGCCGACGTGGACCTGGAGATGGCCACGGCCGAGACGGTGGCCGCCTGGCTGCCCGAGCGCTCGCCCTCATCGCACAAGGGCACCTTCGGGCGGGTCCTCGTCGTTGCCGGCTCGGTGAACTATGTGGGCGCCGCTGCCCTGGCCGGATCGGGCGCCAAGCGGGTGGGCGCCGGCCTGGTGACCATGGCCCTGCCGGGCCCCATTCAGTCGGCCGTGGCGGCCAACCTGGCCGAAGCCACTTACCTGCTGCTGCCCCACGACATGGGCGTCGTCAACAGCGGCGCCGTCCAGGTGGTGCGCGAGCGCATGGGCGATTACGACGCCTTGCTCCTGGGCCCGGGGCTCAGCCAGGAGGACGAAACCGTGGCCTTTGTGCAGACCTTCCTGGGCCTGCACCGCAGGGAGCGCCGGGGGCGCCTGGGCTTTGTCGAGCGCTCCGAACCGGAGGGCGAGGAGCAGCCGGCCCCGCCGCCCCTCGTCGTCGATGCCGATGGCCTCAACGCCCTGGCCCAGGTGCCGGACTGGTGGCGCTCGCTGCCGCCCGGCACTATATTGACGCCGCACCCGGGCGAGATGGCCCGCCTGGTGGGCGGCGACGCGACCGCCGCCGAGGTCCAGGCCGACCGCGAGGGCATGGCGCGGCGCATGGCCGGGGAGTGGGGCGCCGTGGTCGTGCTCAAGGGCGCCCTGACCGTCGTCGCCGCGCCCGATGGCCGGGCCATGGTCCAGCCCTTTGCCAACCCGGGCCTGGCCACGGCCGGTACGGGTGACGTGCTGGCGGGCGCCATCGCCGGCCTGAGGGCCCAGGGCCTGGAGGCCTTTGAGGCGGCCGTCGTCGGGGCCTACGTGCACGGCCTGGCGGGCGAGCTGGCCCGTGACGAGCTGGGTGAGATGGGCATGGTGGCCGGCGATCTGCCGCCTCGCCTGCCCCTGGCGCTGCGGCGCATCCGCGCCTGAGGAGGGACCTTGATACGCAAGCTACAGGAATTGATCAACCTGGCGCGCAAGAGCCCGCCCACGCGGGTGGCGGTGGCCGCGGCGGCCCACGAGCTGGTGCTGGAATCGGTGCAGCGCGCCGTTGACCTGGGACTGATCGAGCCGATCCTCGTGGGCCGCGAGGATGATATCCGCGAGCGGGCCGAGGCCCTGGGCTGGAGGCTGCGCGACGACCAGATTGTGGGCACGCCGACCAACACCGCCGCGGCCACGGCAGCGGTGGACCTGGTGCGCGAAGGCCGCGCCCAGGTTCTGATGAAGGGCTACCTGCACACCGACGAAATGCTGAAAGCCGTGCTGCGGCAGGACGTGGGGCTGAGAACCGACCGGCTCCTGAGCCACGTCTTTATCCTGGAAGTGCCCACCTACCACAAGTTGCTGCTCATCACCGACGCGGCCATTAACATAACTCCCGACATCGCCAAGAAGGCGGTCATCACCCAGAATGCCGTCGACCTGGCGCGCAAGCTGGGGGTCGAGGTGCCCAAGGTGGCGGCCCTGTCGTCCATCGAGACGGTGAACCCCAACATTCCCTCCACGGTACACGCTGCCTGCCTGAGCAAGATGGCCGAGAGGGGCCAGATCAAGGGGGCCATCGTAGACGGGCCGCTGGCCTTTGACAATGCCATCTCGGCCGAGGCGGCCAGCGACAAGGGGATCAATAGCCCGGTGTCGGGCGACGTGGACGTGGTCGTCGTGCCCGATCTGGACGCCGGCAACATCCTGTCCAAGAACCTGGAGTACCTGGCCTCGGCCCAGATGGCGGGGATCGTCCTGGGCGCCACGGCCCCGGTGGTGCTCACCTCGCGCTCCGATCCGCCCCGGGCGCGGGTCTATTCCCTGGCCCTTGCCGGCTTGTTGGCCAGGGGCGGGGCCTTCAGCAACGAGGAATGAGCCATTCCAACCCATCAGGAGAGGACATGCAGCCTTTTCAAGCGTACGTCGATGCCAATCGTGACCGATTTCTGGATGAGCTAAAGGCCTTTTGCGCCCAGCCGAGCATTGCTGCCACCGGGGAGGGCCTGCAGGAGATGGCGGGCCTGGTGCATACGCGCCTGCAGCGCCTGGGTGCCGTGGTGCGCCGCTACGAGGTGGGGGGCAGCCCGCCCATCCTCTATGCCGAGCTGGGCCAGGGGCCGCGGACGCTCCTCGTCTACAACCACTATGACGTCCAGCCGCCCGATCCCCTGGACGAGTGGCACTCGCCCCCTTTCGAACCCCAGGTTCGTGACGGATACGTCTATGCCCGGGGCGTGGCCGACGACAAGGGCGACCTTCTCTGCCGCTTGCAGGCCATTGAGGCCTACCAGGAGGTGTACGGGGGGCTGCCCCTGCACCTGAAATTCCTCATCGAGGGCGAAGAGGAGGTCGGCAGCCCGCACCTGGAGGTCTTTGCCGAGCAACGCCCCGACTTTCTGGAGGCCGACGGTTGCCTGTGGGAGACGGGTGAAAAGGACAGCGCCGGGCGGTTCGTGCTGACCCTGGGCGTCAAGGGCATCTGCTACGTTGAGCTTTCGGTCCGGACGGCCAACACTGACATGCACTCCATGTGGGGCGGGATCGTGCCCAACGCCGCGTGGCGCCTGGTATGGGCCCTCAACACCCTGAAGAACGAGGCCGACGAGATCCAGATCGATGGCCTGATGGACCACGTCCGGCCGCCGACCGAGGCGGAGCGGGCGCACCTGGCAGCGCTGCCGTTTGACGAGGACCAGATGCGGGAGAATTCTGGCTTCTCGGGCTATGTGCGGGGGCTATCGGGGGTCGATCTACTGGCCAAGCACTTTTACGAGCCCACATGTACCATCTGCGGCCTGAAATCGGGCTACATCGGGGCGGGCGGCAAGACGGTGCTGCCCAGCACGGCCCAGGCCAAGGTAGACGTCCGCCTCGTGCCCGACCTGACTCCCGAACTGGCCCAGGATTTGCTGCGCGCCCACCTGGACCGCCGTGGCTTTCACGACGTCGAGATCCAGTGCCTGAACGGCATCCGCCCGGCGCGGAGCGCCTTCGACTCGCCCTTTGTCCGGGCCTGCGCCGCGGCCGCCCGGGCCACGTACGGCAGCGAGCCCCTCGTCTATCCCACCAGCCCGGGCAGTGGGCCGCTCTACACCCTGGCCCGGGAGACCCCGGCCGTCATGGCCGGCGTGGCGAATGCCAACTCGCGCCTGCACGCGCCCAACGAGAACGTCCGCCTGGAAGACTACTACGAGGGGATCCGGTTCGTCGGCGAGCTGATCCGGGAGTTGGCCTGAGGGCCCGCGCTCGCCTTGTCGGGGCGGCGCCTTGCGGCGCCATGTTTGGAGTGTTTGGAGGGAGAGCTGATGAAGAGCTACCGCAAAGAGTTGTGGTTCAACGTCCCCAATCGACGCGGATTCATCAACATCACACCACAGGTGCAAGAGGCACTGCGGGAGAGCGGGGTGCAGGAGGGCCTGTGCCTTGTTAACGCGATGCACATCACCGCCTCGGTGTTTATCAACGACGACGAAAGTGGACTCCACGCGGATTATGAGAAGTGGCTGGAGGGCTTGGCGCCCCACGCGCCGACGAGCCAGTACCTGCACAACCGCACCGGCGAGGACAATGCCGACGCCCACCTGAAGCGGCAGGTCATGGGCCGCGAGGTGGTGGTGGCCATCACCAACGGCAAGCTCGACTTTGGCCCGTGGGAGCAGATCTTTTACGGCGAGTTTGACGGGCGGCGGCGGAAGCGGGTGCTGGTCAAGATTGTCGGGGAGTAACTCAATCTAAAGCCGTTAGGGAGGAGAATTTGGCTCAATCACAACCGAACCATGTTTTCCACGCCCAAGCCGAGCACGATCGCTGGCGAGGGCTCTACAAAACCGGTGCTGTCGCGCCCTTGATCGCCTTGGCCTTCTACCTCATCGAGTTCAGCCTCTTGATCGTTGGGGATCCCTATCCCGCCACCATCGAGGCGTGGTATGCGCTTGTCCAGCGCAGCAAGCTTCTTGGCTTGTGGTACCTCAACGCCCTGGATATCCCTTCCTTTGTACTCCTGGGTATCATGTTCCTGGCCCTTTACGTGGCGCTCCGGCAGGTTCGCCCTTCCTGGAGTCTGATCGCCATCTACTTTGCCCTACTTGGGGTCGTCGTCTTTGTTGTGCCACGGACGCTTCATCTCTCTCTGCTGCCCCTCACCGATCTGTACGCCGCAGCGACCACTGAAGCGGAGAGGACCCTCTATCTGACAGTGGGACAGGCCCTGTCCCAGGTTAGCAGCGCGACACCGCAGACCCTGGGGTTTCTGCTCATGGCCGTCGCTGGCCTGATCATCTCCTTCGTCGTGCTGCAGAGCGGCCAACAGCGCTTGCCGATTGGCAGAGCAGCGGCCTATGTGGGCATCGTCGGATTTGTCGCCGCACTGGCCAACTATGTCGCTCGGCTGCTTGCCCCGGATGTTGCGGCCGTGATCATGCCTGTCAACGGCTTGCTCTGGTTTGCGTGGTGGATCATGGTTTCTGTGGGTCTGTTCAGGCTGGCTTCACACCCAGGACCAGGTTTCGCAGTTGGGTGACAAGAACTGTGTTCGATGTGCACCGAGATCTATTCCTTTTCCGGGACCGGCAATTCGCTGCACGTCGCAAGGGAACTGCAAAAGCGCCTGCCAGACGCCGCACTCGTGCCCATTTTGAACCTCGAAGGGCAAGGATCGCCAAGGACGAGCGCAGAAACCGTGGGGTTTGTCTTTCCTCACTATGCCTCCTCTCTGCCCAAGGTTGTTCGCGCCTTTATCGAGAAACCTGACCTGGCATCGGCTACCTACCTTTTTGCCATCGCCACGCGGGGCGGCACCAAAACGTGGGCCTTTGTCGAGCTCGACGAGATATTGAGAGAGAAGGAACGGTGGCTCGACTCGCACTGGGCGATCACCATGGCGGGTGGCAATGACGCACTGGTCAAAGGGTATGCGGACCAGATCAACGAGGAGAGGATAGAGAGGCTGGAAGCGGCCATGCTGTCCCGGCTCGATTCGATCTGCAGGATCGTCGTGGATCGAGAGAGCAGCAGTTTCTGCCCGAAACAGTCGATCCAGATCAAGTCCAAGTGGTATCTCAGGTCGTACACCGAGCAGAACGGCAGGTACCATCCTCCCGAGATAGCGGCGAACGACATCGCCAGCCAAAAAGTGCAGGCAAAGGAGGCTCTGCGATGAGCGAACGGACGTGCATTTCGGCCAGAACAGCGTTCGCAGTACCGATATTACCGCCTCGGTGTTCATCAACGACAATGAGAGCGGTCTACATAACGACTACGATAAGTGGCTGGAAGGCCTGGCACCCCGTGCACCAACTAGACAGTACCTGCACAACCGCACCGGTGACGCCGGCTCCGAGGGAGCGACGGGACAATACCGACCTATATTTGACATTTGTAGTCTCATGAGGTATGATGAGACTACAATGTATTGTGGAAGGAAGTGAGTTCTGTGGCACAGGTAACCGTGGGGATTCGGGAACTGAAGGCCCGCTTGAGTAGCTACATCCGTCATGCCAGGTCCGGCGTGCCTGTCGTCATAACCGATCGTGGAGAGCCTGTCGCTCGACTGGTGCCAATGGGCCGTTCGCTGGAGGACCGCATGCAGGATCTAGCTGATGCCGGGCTGATCACCTGGGGCGGGAAGAACCTGGCGCGCATTGCGCCGGTGGCCCGTGCGCGCGGACAGCAGAGCGTTGCCGACCTGCTGTTGGAGGATCGAGAATGATCCTATACCTGGACGCCAGTGCCCTGGTCAAGCGCTACGTAGCCGAGGCAGGGTCGGCGGAAGTAGGTGCGGCAATCTCGCAAGCGGAGGTTTCAGGAACGGCGCTTGTTAGCCGGGCAGAGGTAGCGGCCGCGTTAGGCAAGGCTGTCCGAGTTGGCGCATTGACACACGAGGAAGCGCTTTCAGCTTTGCAGGTTTTTCGAAATGACTGGGTCGATTTGGTTCGAGTCCAGGTGACCGAGATGTTGATGGCCCGTGCCGATTTGCTTGCCTGGGATCATGGGCTTAGAGGCTATGATGCAGTCCAACTGGCATCGGCGTTGGCCTGGCAAGATGCGTTGGGTGAACAGGTGACCATGGCCACCTTTGATAAACATCTGTGGACTGTGGCCGAGTCGGTGGGTCTTGCAGCCTATCCTGCTGACCTGCCTGCCAAGCTCCAGACGTGGAAAACTACCGGCAAATCCCCCTGAAAGCCAATGCCGACACCCACGCGGCGAGCGGGTGCTGGTCAAGATCCTTGGGGAGTGACTCAAATATCCGATCTCTCGGCGAGTTTCTCACTATTGTCTTGCAACCACCGTGCGATGTCCTGATGCCGGGTGTCGCCACGCGCCACGCTCATGGTGAACTCGAATACCTGGTCATTATTTGCAATGAGCCTGTAGCCGTTCCGCTCAAGGAAAACGCCTGTCGCAACCAGCCCGGTTCGCTTGTTCCCGTCGACAAACGGATGGTTTTGAACCAGCGACTCCATGAGCGCTGCTGCCCTGTCCCACAACGCGGGATAGAGGTCGGTTCCGCTGAATGTCGCCCTTGGGCGTGCGACGGCGGATTCGAGTAGCCCAAAGTCTCGCACTCCTTCAGCACCGCCGACAAGCTGGACAATTCGCGCGTGCAGCAGCAGCACCTCGGTAAGTGACAGATAGTCCATGTTGTGGCCTCGGCCGAAAAATGGCGACCTATGGTGCGGGATCCCACGACCCGATGATGCGCAGTTACTTCGTTACTCTTCCGACGCCAGCTTCTCGAGTGCAGGGCGATAGCGTTGGATGAAGCGGTCAACTTGCTCAAGGAGATCCTCGCGGACATCCGGCAGCTCAGGGACCGCCGGAGCAATGATGATCCGCTGTCTCTCTACATCTGCCGTCACAGTCACCGCGTCACCCGTGCGTAGACCTACTACTTCCAACACTTCTGACGGAATGGACACGACTGAGCTGTTCCCGCTCCGAAACACCTTTCGAGCCACGTGCTGCTCCTTTCGAATCCCAAAACATGCTTACACTGTACTTACATTTGGCAGTATACCATGTCTGTTCTGTGGCGTCAAACCGCCAGCCACTCGACGTTCAATCATCTGCATTAGCCACACTCCAACTCGTTCTTGACATAGTTTTCGAAGTGTGCTATATATGCAAGTAGGAATCAATTGCAGGTTGAATCAACGGACGATCCGTACAGTTTCAGGCACTCATGCCCGCTCGCCAGGGCGATGGCGACGTGCCAGTAAAAGTGGAGAGAGGGGTAGGTCGTGAGCCAACCATCTGCGAAGAAGCCGGATTATCGAAATTGGGTATCTCCCAAGCTGCTTTACATGGCGGGTGCCGGGAGCATTGTCTTTGCGGGCCTGTCCTTGCTGGTCCCCTGGTTCGCTATCCTGGCGATCATCTTTGGCGTGTCCTTTGCCTACTTTGCGTATGCGAGGTACCAATTCTCAAGCAGAGGCGGAGATCTTCAGCCAAAGGTTCAGGCTCTGTTGTTGGATGGTTTCGAATGGGATGGTGAAGGGAAAGCCATTGACATCGGGTGTGGCAGCGGCGCGCTGTCTATCACGATGGCAGTCAAGTACCCCGACGCCCAGGTGACCGGTGTCGACTTCTGGGGTGGCTCGTGGGAGTACTCGAAAGGCGTCTGTGACTGCAACGCCGAGATCGAAGGTGTCGGCGACCGAGTGCTCTTTCAGCGGGCGACGGCGTCCTCGCTGCCTTTCGACGACGGCTCCTTCGATGCAGTGGTCAGCAACCTGACGTTTCACGAAGTGCGCGACGTTAAGGACAAGCGGCTGTTGATCAAGGAAGCCTTGCGCGTGGTCAGAAAGGGAGGAGCGTTCGCGTTGCAGGACCTGTTTCTGTGGAAGCAGGTGTACGGTGATGTGGATGACCTGCTCGCTGCCATCAGGAGCTGGGGAGTCGAGAGGGTAGAGTTCATTGATACCAGCAGTTCGCCGTTCATCCCCAGGGCACTGAAGCTGCCGTTTATGCTGGGAACCATCGGGGTTCTGCGCGGCACGAAGTGACCTCTCCCAAAATGAGTTGGCTTGATCGACAAGGTATTCAATCCGGCGTCGATTCAGGCTCCTGTACCGAACGTCTCCAGCTCCGGGTGCCGTAGCGCCTGGTCATAGATGGGGCCACGGGCCATGAATCCCAGTGCCCGGCCGCTGCCGCGTACCACCAGCAGCCGGTCACCCGGCCGCACCCCAACCTCTGCCGGTATCACGAGGTGGCCATCGGGGCCGATGGAGCCCCGGGCCAGGGCGCGGGTCTGCAGGGGCGCGACCGCCTGGGCCAGCAGACGGGGTGTGCTGAGCCCGAATCCCCCGGAGGTCCGGCTGCCCGCCAGAAAGCTCACCTCTTCCCCGGCCTGGAACCGGTACTCGTCCCACGCCTGCGGCGGGATGGTCAACTCTCCTTGTTGCCCTACGATCACCCAGCCAAAGATCCACTTGCCGCCTTTCGCCAACTGTGGCATTGCGTCCTCCCTGATGGCTCGAGCCAGGCAGCCGGCCGTCCGGCTCGGTCCGGCTGACACCCTCTGCATGACCGGGAACATGAAATCATCCCACCTCAGCATAGCTGGAAGCTCACATCCTGTCAAGCGGACACGAGTCTGCAACATCTTGACTCTACAGTACAGCCGGTGCCATCCTTGCCTTTTCTGGAGATTTGTGATATACCACGCTCCACAGGGTATGCAGCCGGCCACCCTGTTCGCAGGAGACCCCGACCTCGGGCCATTGTAAGGTTGGTGAACATCCCGTCGCTTCCGCAGAGCAGGTCCGGGCGGGCAAAGAAACTCTGACACAGGCTAACAGGGGAGGCATGCGTTAGCCTGCACAGGAGGAGCACGTTGTCAATCACCTATGAACCCATCGGGACGATCCACAGTCCCTTCACCAGGATCGAAGACATGCCGATCCAGCCCGCCGGCGCGTTGGGGGTCCGGGGCACCGTGGAGGTGTTTGCCGAGTTTGCCCAGGGTCTGCAGGACCTCGACGGCTTCTCGCACCTGGTCCTGCTCTACCACTTTCACCGGGTAAGGCAGGCCAGGCTGGTCGTGGTGCCGTTCCTCGACAAGGAAGAGCACGGGGTCTTTGCCACGCGGGCCCCCACCCGGCCCAACCCCATCGGCATCTCGGTCGTCGAGCTTTTGCGCGTCGAAGGACCGGTCCTGCACATCCAGAATGTGGACGTCCTCGACGGCACGCCCCTGCTGGACATCAAGCCCTACGTGCCCCAGTTCGATCACTTTGAGGTGCAGCGAACGGGCTGGCTCGAGTCCGCCCGGGGCGGCGCGACGGAGGCCAAGTCCGACCATCGCTTCGGTTAGCGGGCCTCCGGGCCCGCGCCCCGGAAGCCGCCCCGGTTCCCACTTCTTGCAGTTTTCCCTTTTCGGTCTACTGGCAGCCGCTTTGCGCTGGATCTTTCGATTTCGCCCCCCGGTTTTTTGGCTCGGGGCGAAGGGTCTTTTGCAACTGGGACCCGGTACTTGACAAACACCCCGCAGCGTGCTATACTTGCACACGTGTGCAATTGGGGCTTCATTCCAAGGCGGCATGGCATTTGGCAAGGAGGAGCAGCACCATCTGGCGGAGGGAAACGTTGTGACACGTGTCTCAATAAAGGACATTGCCAGGTTGGCGGACGTCTCTCATTCGACCGTCTCGCGGGCGTTGGGCGACAGTCCCCTGGTGAGCACCGAAACCAAGGCACGCATCCGCCGCCTCGCCCAGGAGATGGGCTACTCCCCTGATGCCCAGGCCCGCAGCCTGGTCATGGGCCGCACACAGACCATCGGCGTGGTGGTCACGACCATCACCGACCCCTTTATCGCCGAGATCGTCCAGGCCGTGGAACGGACGGCCCGCGACCACGACTACAGCGTCATCCTGGCCAGCTCCAACGCCGAACCCGAGCGCGAGCTCGCCGCCGTGGAGATGCTGCACTCCAAGCGGGTCGACGGCGTCATCGTTACCTCTTCTCGCGTCGGCGCTCTCTACCAGGAGCACTTTGAACGGCTCGGGGTACCCGTCGTGCTTATCAACAGTCACAGCCAACAGATGGGCCCCTACACCTTTTCCGTCAGCGTCGACAACCACCACGGCGGCTGCCTGGCGACCGAACACCTGTTGCAGCTTGGCTACGAGCGCATTGCCTACGTTAGCGGGCCTGCGAGGCACAGCGACGACCAGGAACGCCTGGCCGGCTATCGCGACGCCCTGGCAGCCGGGGGCATTCCCTTTGATCCGGCCCTGGTCCTCCAGGGCAATGGCCGTGCCGGAGGCGGCGAGCGTGCCTGGCCACAGCTTCAGGCGCTCAAATCGGCCCCCGACGCCGCTTTTTGCTACAATGACCTGACGGCCATCGGGTTGATGCGCGCCGCGCGCAAGAGCGGGCGCGTCATCCCCCGCGACCTGGCCCTCGTCGGTTTTGACGATATTCCCTTTGCTTCCTACGTTCAGCCTTCTCTGACCACCGTGGCCCAGCCCAAGGGCGAGATGGGCCGGCAAGCGATACAGATGGTCCTGGGCCTCCTGGCCAGCGGCGAGGCCGGTGCCCCGGCGGTGTCCAACGTCATCGTGCAGGGGCGCCTCATCGTTCGCGAGTCTACGGCGCCGCAGAGCACCCTGGAACAGCGAGACTGACATGGAGAGCAGAAAGGAAGAGGCGCTGATGCAAGGACTGGCTATGTCGTGGACCCGCTTTCGTGTCAGACTGGGAAACATGCCCGAAGGGGTGGCTCTCATCAGCTTTCTTGTGGTGTTTCTCTTTTTCTCGGTGGCCGCCCCCAATTTCCTCACCTCGCTGGCCCTGGCCGACATCCTTACCTTTGGCAGCATCATGGGCATCATTGTCGTCGGCGTCGCCATGCTGATGATTGCCGGCGAGTTCGACCTTTCGGTGGGCTCGAGCTTTGCCGTGGCCAGCTACGTGTGGGCCATCCTCATGAACGCCGGCATGCCCCCCCTGGCAGCCATGGTTCTTGCTGTGCTCAGCTCCGTAGTCCTGGGCGCCGTCAATGGACTGGTGGTGATCTGGTCCGGGCTGCCGTCTTTCATCGTGACCCTGGGTACTATGTTGGCCTATCGCGGCATCGCCCGGGGCATCGGCGGCAGCGACTTTGCCAAGTTCACGGGCGAGCGGCCTTTTCTGTTCGACTTCTTGAATGGGCCGATGACTTCCGTCAATGCCCTTTTCGCGCAGGGCACCGGCCTGCGGGTTTCGATCATCTGGTTCTTTCTCATCGCTATCATAATGGCCTGGATTCTGAACCGCACGCGCTTTGGCAACTGGGTCTTGGCGACCGGCGGTAACCCCGCCGCTGCCCTGGAGCAGGGTGTGCCGGTCAAGCGCGTGAAGCTGCTTTCCTTTATGCTGGTTGGCCTCCTGGTGGGCCTGGCCAGCGTCATGCAGTTCGCCCACCGCACCAGCGTGGACCCGGTGCGGGGTGAAGGCTGGGAGCTGGTGGCCGTGTCGGCCTCGGTCATCGGGGGTGTATCCCTGAATGGCGGCTCGGGTACCATCATCGGCGCCGCCCTGGGCATGCTGTTGTTGATGACACTGGATCAGGGACTCGTGCTCATGGGGGTGTCGGTCCAGATCTTTCGGGCCATCGCCGGTGGGATCTTGATCCTGGCGGCGATCCTGAATGCTTACCTGGGCCGCGAGAGTTAGGGTGATGCTTTTTGGTTTCAATGGCCTGTCATGGGCCACTCGTAGCAGAGCATGGAGTCCGGAAGGGAGGTGATGCTATCCGTGCGACACGCGTTTGACAGACCAAGGGGGCAGCCTCCGGGGGAGCTGCCTCGAAGGAAGATCAATCTTTTGCTCGAACACAAAACGAAGGGGAGGAGAACATGTCGAAAAAACTATCGACGCTAATGGCCCTGCTGGTTATCGTAACCATGCTGGTGGCCGCCTGTGGCGCGACGCCTGAGCCTGCTCCTGAGCCGACCCAGGCCGAAACGCAGCCCGAGCCGACCCAGGCCGAGGCGCAGCCCGAGCCGACCCAGGCCGAAGTGCAGCCTGAGCCAACGGCCGAAGAGGCGCAGCCAGAACCGACCGCTGTGCCCGAAGAGCCTGAGCCTGAACCGGCCGGCGATGCGGCAACCAAGCCGCTCAAGATCTATGCCGTGCAGCACGCCCTCTGTGCCTGGGACTCGTTCTGGTGCACGGTGGAAGACGGGCTGAAAACGGCGGGCGATCAGATGGGTGTCGAGGTGACCATCCTGGGCCCCGACAAGTTTGACCTGGAAAAAGTCGCGCAGTTGATCGAGCAGGCAGTGGCTGCCCAGCCGGACGGCCTGGCACTGACGGTCACCGACGCGGACCTGTTCCGGGCGCCCATCCAGAAGGCCCTCGACGCCGGCATCCCGGTGGTGGCCTACAACGCAGGGAGTGGCCCTGTGGTGGACGGGATCGACTACCTGACCTACCTTGGCCAGGACGAGTACCAGGGCGGCTACCAGGCCGGTAATCGCCTGGCGGCGGACGGTGGCACGGCGGGTGTGTGCATCAACCAGCAGGTGGGCCACACCGGTCTGGACCGGCGCTGCCAGGGCTTTGTGGAGGCCCTGACGGAGAATGGTATCGACGCCGAGGTGCTGGCCATCAGCGATGACCCGGCGAGCTCCCAGACGGTCATCTCGGACTACTACACCGCCAACCCCGACACCGACCTGTTCCTGACGCTGGGTCCCAACGGCGCCAACCCGTTCTACGCCTTCATGGACGCCGAAGGCCTGGCGCCTGGCGACATCAAGCACGGCACCTTTGACCTGAGCCCGGAGATCGCGGCCAAGATCGAGGACGGCACGAGCATGTTTGGCATCGACCAGCAGCCCTTCATGCAGGGCTACGGCGCAGTGATGATGCTGACCATGGTTGGCCGCTACGGCATCCTGCCGGCGCTGCCGGTCACGGCAACTGGCCCTGGCTTTATCACCGCCGAGAACGTGGACTTTACGGTCGATGCGGAACGGCCCGTCAACCTCTACCTGGTGCAGCACGCGATGTGCGCCTGGGACGCCTTCTGGTGTGTCGTGGAAAACGGCATCGAGCGGGCGGCGGAAGAGATGGGCGTGGAGTACACGCTTCTGGGCCCCGACAAGTTTGACCTGGAAAAAGTCGCGCAGTTGATCGAGCAGGCAGTGGCTGCCCAGCCGGACGGCCTGGCACTGACGGTCACCGACGCGGACCTGTTCCGGGCGCCTATCGAGAAGGCCCTCGACGCCGGCATCCCGGTGGTCGGCTACAATGCCGGCAACGGCCCTGTGGTGGACGGGATCGACTACATGACCTACCTCGGCCAGGACGAGTACCAGGGCGGTTACCTGGGTGGTATGCGCCTGGCGGCGGACGGCGGCACGGCGGGTGTGTGCATCAACCAGCAGGTGGGCCACACCGGTCTGGACCGGCGCTGCCAGGGCTTTGTGGAGGCCCTGACAGAGCTGGGCATCGACGCCGAGGTGCTGGCCATCAGCGATGACCCGGCGAGTTCCCAGACGGTCATCTCGGACTACTATACCGCCAACCCCGACACCGACCTGTTCCTGACGCTGGGTCCCAACGGCGCCAACCCGTTCTACGCCTTCATGGACGCCGAAGGCCTGGCGCCTGGCGACATCAAGCACGGCACCTTTGACCTGAGCCCGGAGATCATTGCCAAGATCAAGGACGGCACGAGCATGTTTGGCATCGACCAGCAGCCGTTCCTGCAGGGCTACGGTGCGGTGATGACGCTCATGCTCAACGTTCGCTACGGCGTGAGCTCGGCAGTGCCGGTGACAGCCACCGGCCCCGGCTTTGTTGACCTGACGAATGTCGAAGTCGTCGAGTCGCTGGCCGGCCAGTATCGCTAATCGTAAATGATCGTCGGGTAGGGGCGCAGCGCGCTGCGCCCCTACCATCCCTCTTCCTGCCGAGGTGGGGGAAGAGGAAAGAGGAGGTGAGAAACGGTGGCCAGAGCGGCGACCCTGCAAAAATCGATTGTGCGCCAGGGGCTCGAGTCGCCCATCGCCGGGCCGGTGATCACGTTTGTCGGTGTTTTCATTATCTTTTCGATTTTCGTGCCGAATTTCATGACGATGCGGTCGATCACCGGCATTATCAACGCGGCAACTCTGACGGGGGTTATTACGGTCGGCGTCACCTTGTTGATGATTGCCGGCGAGTTTGACCTGTCGGTAGGGGCAATCATGGCCATCGGCGCCTTTATCTTTGGCGCTGGAACCATGGCGGGCATGAATCCGGCCCTCGCGGTGGTCCTGGCCCTGGCTGCTTCGGCGATCCTCGGCGCCATTAATGGCTTTATCCTGATCTTGACCGGCATCCCCTCTTTCATCGTCACTCTCGGCACGCAGTATCTCTACCGCGGTGCGCTCTATGTGCTGTCCACGGGTATCATGCTCCAGACCGTCGGCGACGTTCCCATCTACAATGTGTTCAACGGCCGGATGGCCTTCATCGCCGACGCCATCCGGGGTGCCAACTTCCGGACGTCGATTTTCTGGCTCCTGGGTGTCGTCCTCCTCGTCCAGATCCTGCTGGTCCGCACCCGCTTTGGCAACCACGTGTTTGCCGCGGGCGGCGCCAAGCTGGCGGCCCGGGCCACGGGCGTGAGCATCACTCGCACCAAGCTTGCCTGCTTTGTCATCTCGGGCATCCTGGCGGGCCTGGCAGGGATCATGCTCTTTAGCCAGTTCAAGACGGCCAAGATCGCGACCGGGGCAGGAGAGGAGCTGAACGCCATCGCCGCGGCCGTCGTCGGTGGGACGCTGTTGACCGGTGGGTCGGGGAGTATTCTTGGCGCCCTTCTTGGCGTCTTGACCATCAGCATGTTGCGCACGGGCGTCGTCCTGCTCAACCTGCCGTTCATTCCTGCCGACAATTTTGTTGCGGTCGTCGGTGTGACCATCGTCCTGGCGGCCATCTTTAACAACTGGATTCGCAAGCAGGCCTAGAGCGAGGAGTGGAGGTACGAAATTCGTGGATTCGGAACTCAAATCGAGCCAGATCGAGTTCGCGAGGAGGGAGGTAGGGAATATGAGTGATAACGGCCCATGTGACGATCTCAACGTACCGGTCGTCCGCATGGAGAACATTGTCAAGCGCTTTGGCACCATCACGGCGCTGAACGGCGTCGATTTCACCGTGCATCGTCACGAGGTGGTGGGGCTGTTGGGCGACAACGGGGCGGGCAAGTCGACATTGATCAAGGTGCTGACGGGCGTTCACACGCCCACAAGCGGCAAGATCTATATCGATGGCCAGCTTGTGCAGATTCCCTCCCCCCGGGAGGCACGGGCCCTGGGCATCGAGACCTGCTACCAGGACCTGGCCCTGGTGCCCCTGATGAGCATTACCCGCAACTTTTTCCTGGGGCGGGAGGTCACGCGTGGGCTGGGGAATCTCCTCCGGTGGCTCGACCTGCGCCAGATGGACCAGGAGTCGCGACAGGCGCTTCAGGACATCGGCATCAAGATCCGCTCGCCGCGAGAAAAGGTGGGCAAGCTGTCGGGTGGCGAGCGCCAGTCCATCGCCATCGGCCGCGCCAAGTATTTTGGCGCGAAACTCCTCATCCTCGACGAGCCGACCTCGGCCCTGTCGGTGGGCGAGACGCACAAGGTTCTGACCTATACGCTGAACGCCAAGGAGCGGGGCCTGGGCGTGATCTTTATCACCCACAACGTGGGCCACGTCTACCAGGTGGCCGACCGCTTCACCATCATCCGCCACGGTGAGATGGTGGGTACCTACAGCCGGGACGAGGTGACCGAGAAGGACATTGCGGCCCTCATCACCGGGGAGCGGGTGAGGTAAGGGATGGAGATGAGGAACCCTTCCCCCCAGCCCCGATCCGGCCCGCCTGCGCCTGGACCGCACGCACAGGCGTTGGGTCCTGCGCCGAGCGGAGGGAAAGGGGAGGCGAGGGACCGGCTGCAAAGGGCACTGGCTCAACAGGAGCCGGATCGCGTCCCGTTTGACCTGGGAGGCACGGGCCTGACGACGCTGCACGTAACCGCCTACCGCAATTTGCGCCAATACCTTGGCCTGCCGCCGGTGGATGTGCGCGTGGCGCACATGGCGGAGCAGTTGGCGGACGTGGATGAGGACGTGGCCGACAGGCTCCAGGCCGACGTGCGTCCCGTCCGGCCGGGATTCCCGGAGGGCTTTCAGTACACGTTCGAGGACCAGGGGGCGTACGAAGCATATCACGACGAGTGGGGCATCGGCTGGCGCAAGCCCAGGGACGGCGGCTTTTACTACGACATGTACGACCACCCGCTGGCCGGGGCCGGGAGCGTGGACGAGCTGCTGGCTTATCCCTTTCCCGACCCCCTGGATCCCGCCCGTTTTGCCTCCCTCCGCTCCGACGCCGAGGCCGTCCTGGCCACGGGCAGGGCGGCGGTCCTGGCCGGGCCGTGCTCGGGCATCGCCGAGATGGTCTCCTGGATGCGAGGGTACGAGAACTTTTACATAGACCTGGCGGCCAACCCGGACATGATCACGGCGCTCCTGGACCGGCTGGTGGATTTCAAGTGCGCCTACTGGGAGCGGGCCCTGGCCGAGGTCGGTGACCTGGTGGACGTGGTCATCGAGGCGGATGACCTGGCCGGCCAGCACGGCATGCTCCTCTCGCCGCGGACCTACCGCCGCCTGATCAAGCCGCGACATGCCCGCCTGTTCTCGTTCATCAAGGCCACGGCCCCGGTCAAGATCTTTTTCCACTCCTGCGGCGCGGTGCGGCCCATCATCCCCGACCTCATCGAGGCCGGGATCGACATCCTGAACCCTGTCCAGGTCAGCGCCGCGGGCATGGACCCCCAGGAGCTAAAGCGCGAGTTTGGCCGCGACCTGGTGTTCTGGGGCGGGGGCGTGGACACGCAGCAGGTGCTGGGTACGGGCACCCCTCAACAGGTGCGCGACGACGTGCGGCGCAACGTGGAGGCCCTGGCGCCGGGCGGCGGGTTCGTCTTTGCCGCCGTCCACGACATCCAGGCCAACGTGCCGCCCGAGAACATCGTGGCCATGTGGGAGGCCTGGCGGGACTTTGGGGTTCGGAGTTCATAGACTGGTAGATTTGGGAGGTCAAGGGAGAAGGCATGGAGGAACGTAACAGGCAGGGTGCTCACCCAGGCGGATTGGGTGCTTGTACCTGGCTCTTTGGCGAGATGCCGCTGGCCGAGGTCGCGCGCCGGCTGCGCGCCCTGGAATTCGATGGTGTCGAGCTGCTGGGCGACCTGTCGCTGTACGGCGCCGCCGAGGCCGGCCAGATCCTGCGAGACAATGGCCTGGAGGTGTTCTCGCTGACGCCGGCCGACGTGGACCTGGCGCACCCGGACCCGGCGGTGCGGGGCGAGGCAGTGGACTACTATCTGCGCTTCGTGGATTTTGCAGCGGAGCTTGGCCAACCCCTGGTGGCCTGTCACGGGCAGGTTGGCCGGGTCAAGGCCATCAGCAGCCAGGCCGAAGAGCGGGCCGGTTTCGTGGCCGCGGTGCGCCAGGTGGCCATGCGGGCCGAAGCGGTCGGCCTTCGCCTGGTGATGGAGGTCCTGAACCGCTACGAGGCCCACCTGCTGAACACCGCCGCCGAGGCGGTCGCGTTTATCGACGACGTGGGCTCGGACCACCTGGGGATCCTGTTGGATGCCTACCACATGAACATCGAAGAGGCCGATCCGGCGTGGGCCATTCGCTGCGCGGGCGATCGGCTCTGGCTCTACCACGCCGCCGACTCGAACCGCCAGGGCATCGGCCGCGGCCACACCGACTGGGACGCGCAGATGGCCGCGCTAAAGGACGTCGGCTACCGCGGCCCCATCGTCGTGGAATGCACCGCTCCGGGCCCCAACCCCTTCACGCCCATCAAAGACGAGGGCTCGCTGCCCTGGCTGGAGACCTACCTGCGGGAATCCCGGGCGTGGCTCCTCGACCACGGTCCGCTCGCGAGCTAGAGCCCGGCCGCGGATACCGGCTACGGGTGCTCGCGTGTCGGGCATCGGCGGGCGTGTAATGGGTAGATGAAGCACATTCCGCAGTTGTCAAAGGAGTCTAATCTGTGAACGAGATCAACGTCGGCGTTATCGGTGCGGGGCGGATCGGCCGGGTTCACGCCGAGAACCTGGCCTATCGCATCCCCGAAGCCAACCTGGTTGCCATTTCTGACGTGTTTGTCGCCGCGGCGGAAAAGTTGGCCGCCGAATTGCCTGCCCCGCCGGACAGGCCGGGGGGGGTGTCGGCCTACCAGGATCACCGCCGCATCCTCGACGATCCGGCCATCGACGCCGTGCTCATTTGCTCCAGCACCGACACCCACGCGCGCTTTATGGAAGAAGCCGCCCAGGCGGGCAAGCAGATCTTTTGCGAGAAGCCCATCGCCCTGGACCTGGCGGCCATCGATCGCGCCCTGGAGGTCGTCAAGCAGGCTGGCGTCAAGCTGCAGATCGGCTTCAACCGTCGGTTCGATCCGAACTTCCGGCGGGTGCACGACGTGGTTGCCGAGGGCCAGATCGGCCAGCCCCACGTGCTGCGTATCACCAGCCGCGACCCGCTGCCGCCGCCCATCGACTATGTGCGCGTGTCGGGCGGCATCTTTCTGGACATGACCATCCACGACTTTGATATGGCCCGCTTCCTCATGGGCCAGGAGGTCGAGTCGGTCTATGCCGCGGCGGGGGTGATGGTCGACCCGCGCATTGGCGAGGTGGGCGACGTGGACACGGCGGTGGTCACGCTGCATTTTGTCGATGGCTCCCTGGGCGTCATCGACAACAGTCGGCAGGCCGTCTATGGCTACGACCAGAGGGTGGAGGTGTTTGGTAGCGCCGGGGTAGTGACGGCCGACAACAACTATCCCAACACGGCCATGATCAGCGACGCCAAGCGCGTGCATCGCGACCTGCCCCTCAACTTTTTCATGGAGCGCTACGTCGATTCGTACGTGAACGAGATGCGCGCCTTTGTCGACTGCGTGGTGAACGATGCCCCGCCGCCGGTCACCGGCCTCGACGGCCGGATCCCGGTGGTCATGGGCTATGCCGCGAAACAGTCGGTGGCCGAGGGGCGCCCGGTGCGCCTGGACGAGGTAGGAGGCTAAGCTGGCCCGGTGGGCACAGTGAGCGCATCGAGCGCATCGAGCGCATCGAGCGCATCGAGCGGATCGAGCGGATCGAAATTGAGGATGGCAGTCGTCGGCGTGGGCCGCATGGGGCTGACCCACGCCGAGAACCTGGCCCGCCGCGTGCGCGGCGCCAGGCTCGTCGCCGTGACGACCTCCGATCCGGAGCGGGCGGACGAGGCCCGGCGCGCCGCCAGCGAGCCGGACCTGGCCGTCTATCCGGACCTGGATGCCCTCTTGGCCGGGGAGGACCTGGATGCCATCTGCATATCCAGCAGCACGTCGGCCCACGCCGGCAACGTGGTGACCTGTGCCCGCGCCGGCCTGCACATCTTTTGCGAGAAGCCCCTGGCCCTTACCCTGGAGGACTGCGACCGGGCCATCGCCGCCGTCGAAAGCGCGGGCGTCAAGCTGATGGTCGGCCACATGCGCCGCTTTGACGCCGGCCACGTCCAGGCCAAGCGCTACATAGAGGAGGGCGCCATCGGCCGGCCCCTGGTTTTTCGGGCCATCAGCGGCGACGTTAATCCCCCGCCCCCCAGCTTTGCCGACCCGAACGTCAGTGGCGGCCTCATCCTGGACGCCATGTACCACGACCTCTACCTGTCGCGGTGGCTGCTCGACGACGAGCCGGTGCGGGCCTTTGTCGAGGGCGATGCCCTGGTCGATCCGGCCGTGGGAGCCGTGGGCGACGTGGACAATGCGGTGGCGATCCTGCGCTTCAGCCGGGGCGGCCTGGGCAGCTTTTACGTCACCCGCACCACCCGCTACGGCCACGACCTGCGCGTAGAGGTCATCGGCGATCAGGGGGCGGTGCACGTGGGGCGCTTCCGGCAAACCCCGGTGCGCCTCCTGGACCCCAGCGGCGTGCATCACGACATGCCCTGGACGACGCCCGATCGCATGGGCGAGGCCTTTGTAGCCGAGATGCAGGCCTTTATCGACTGCTTGCTCGAGGGAAGCGAGCCGCCCGTGGACGGCCGGGACGCGCGCGCCACGGTGGCCGCTGGATTGGCCGCCACCCGCGCCATGCGCGAGGGCCGGCCGGTGAACCTGTGATTTCGGGCCCAGAGCCCACAATCAACTCATAAACCAGAAAGGAATGAAGCAACATGTCACAGTCTGTACAAACTCTGCCCCCCGGGCTGCTGCCTTCCGATCAGCCCGACCTGTTCTTTGAAGACAATGCTGTCGGCCGGCTGAAAAAAGAAATATGGGAGATGAGCGACGAGCAGATCGATGCCCTCCTGGCCGAGTATGGAGTCCCCTCGCCGGTGGAGTGGGGCAAGCCGGGCTCTTATATTCAGAGCACGGTGCGCTGGCAGGTGGAGGAGAACCGGAAGAAGAACGATATAGTCTTTATCCCGGTTGGCTGCACGGAGCTCCACGGTGCCCATCTGCCCAGCGCCTCGGACACGTTCTACGTGAGCCAGATCTGCGAAGGCGTGCGGCGCTACACGGCCAAGCGGGGGGCGCCCGTCAACCTGGCGCTGCCGCCGCTGATGTACGGCGCCCACCCCTACCACCACATCGGGATGCCGGGCACGGTCATCGTTCGGGAGAACGTGGTCCGCGAGCTGCTCATCGACGTGATGCTGGGGCTGTGGAACGATGGCTTTCGCAAGCAGGTCATCATCAACAACCACGGTCAGTTGTGGGTGCTGGAATCGGCCATCCACCAGTTCCAGATGCGCTACCAGTTGCCGGGCGTGTTCCGGGTCCTGGACTGGCACCGCGCGGTGCGCGAGTTCTTCCGCACCAGCGAAAAGGGCGGCAGGTGGGACACAAACTTTGTCCACGCCGACGAGTCAGAGACATCCCTGGGGCTGTTGCTCCACCCCGACATGGTGGACATGAACTATGCGGTGGATACCGAGGGCAAGTCGTACCTGCCCGACGGCCACTTTGACAAGTCGGTGGATCCCTTCGGCCGGCCGAGCCGCTGGTCGGAAGGGGAGGGCCAGATCGCCATCGAGATCGCGGCCACGCCCGAGGGCGTCGTAGGCAAGGCCAAGGCAGGATCGGCCCAAAAGGCCAAGCGGCCCGTGGCGGCCATCCTGCGCTACCTGACGCTGCTCAACGATCAGATCCTGGAGACCTTCCCGTCGGGCACGGTGCCGCCCGTGGAAGAGGTGACCCTGCGCACGGAAGCCGAGATGGAGCCGTTCCTCCGCGAGCCGTTGTCGGAGGGCTGGAAGCCGGTGTACGCGCTGCCGCGGCTGGGGCAGGGCTCCGAGTTGTAGGCTGCCACACGGCGGGGACCTTTGGTCACGCGTGGGCTGCGGCCGCGAGGCTTGCCGGTGAGGAGCGGCGCGATCCGTCGCTCCTCACCGGCTGCCCGGCCCGCCGGGACCGGGACGGGGACCTTGGAGAGGGCATGATGTTCAAGTTCAAAAAAATCCTGGTGCCGCTGGATGGCTCCGAGTTTGCGGAAAGGGCGCTGGACCCGGCCCTGGCCATTGCCGCGCCCATGGAGGCCGAGCTGGTCCTCTTTCGAGTGGCGCAGCCCATTCCCCGCACCAAGGCCCTGGCCGACATGCCGGACGTCTACGATGACATCGTGGCGGCTGCCTACCGCGAGGCCGAGGTCTATCTCCAGGGAGTGCAGGAGCGCCTGGGCTACCCCCGCCTCACGGTCGAGCATCGCGACGGGGAAGAAGGCATAGCCCGCCAGATCATGGACTTTGCCGCGGACAGTGGCGTCGACCTGGTTGTCATGTCCAGCCACGGCCGCACCGGGGTGCGGCGCTGGATGTATGGCAGCGTCGCCGAAAAGATCCTCCACGGCTGCCCATGCGCGACCCTCATCGTCCACTGTTGGCCACCTACAGAAGAATCGCGGAGCCTACCATGAAATTGAGCATCGTCCTTTCAACCCACGCCGCCCAGTTCCAGGCGGTGGCGTTCAAAGGGGATCTGGAATCCAACCTGGCCAAGATCGCGGCCTGGGGCTATGACGGCGTCGAGCTGGCCATCCGTGACCCGCGCCTGGTGGACGGCGACGAGCTGCTGCGGACGGTGTCGGCCAAAGGGCTCGAGATCCCGGCCATCGGCACCGGGCAGGCGTGGGGCGAGGAGGGCCTGTCGTTCACAGATCCGGACGCCGACGTGCGCCGGGCGGCCATCGAGCGCTGCAAGTCGCACGTGCCGTTCGCGGCCAAAGCGGGGGCGGCGATCATTATCGGGCTGATGCGCGGCATCGTCCGGAAGGGCGTGGACCACGAGCAGGCCATGGACTGGCTGGTGGAGGCGCTGCGCGAGTGTTGCGCGGCGGCCCGGCCCCATGGGGTGCGCATTGCCCTGGAGCCCATCTGCCGCTACGAAACGACGCTGATCAACAACCTGAGCCAGGGGTTGGAGCTGCTGGAGCGGGTGGGTGCCGATAACATGGGGCTCATGCCCGACACGTTCCACATGAACATCGAGGAGCCCAACATCGAGAAGAGCATCCGCGCCTGCGGCGATCGCATCTTTCACTTTCACGTGGCCGACTCGAACCGCTGGTACGCCGGGGCGGGGCACCTGGACTGGGTCTCGATCCTGTCGGCGCTCATGGCTACGGGCTACCAGGGGTACGTGTCGGGGGAGTGGATGCCCCTGCCCGACCCGGACACGTCGGCGCAAAAGGGGATCGCTTATCTGCGGGGCCTGCAGATCGACTCCCCTGCCCCCTCTGTGAGGGGGGAGAAGGGGTGAGGCCGCAGCCGGCCTGGTGTGCGCACCCGGCCGGCGACGAGATGGAGCAAGATCGAGCAAGACCGAGGACGAGATCGAAGGCGAGATCGAGACATCGCGCCGCGGCGGACGCCTTGCCGGAGGACGGCGCTGTCATAATAATCTGTAAGAATCAGAAGGAGAATAACAATGAACGGCAAGATGCGAGGCGTGACGCTGATCGCAGATTGGGACCCCCGGCCGGGGTTCAAGCTCGGCCCGAAGGATATCGAGGGCAAGCAGACCTACCTGGGCAGCAGAGTGTGGAGAAATCCGCGGATCGAGATGCGGGAGTACGAGATTCCGAAGCCGGGACCGCGGGACGTGCTCCTGGAGGTCAAGGCCTGCGGTATCTGCGGCAGCGATGTGCACATGGCCCAGGCGGACGACGAAGGCTACACCTGGTATCCGGGTCTGACGGGTTTCCCCTGCATCCTGGGGCACGAGGTGTCGGGCGTGGTTGTCGACGCCGGCAGCGAAGCGCGAGACAAGCAGACCAACAAGCCCTTCAAGGGCGGCGAGCGCATCTGCACGGAAGAGATGATCTGGTGCGGCGAGTGCAAGCCCTGTGCCGACGGCTATCCGAACCACTGCGAGCGCCTGGACGAGATCGGTATCAACCAGAACGGTGGCTTTGCCAAGTACCTGGTGGTGCCGGCGCGCACGCTCTGGAGCCTGGAGCCGCTGGCCGACCGCTACCCGGGCAACGAGTTGTTCGTGGCGGGCAGCCTGGTGGAGCCGACGAGCGTGGCCTACAACGCCGTCGTCGAGCGTGGCGGGGGCATCCGCCCCGGCGATAACGTCGTCATCTGTGGCGGCGGCCCGGTGGGCATGGCGGCCTGCGCCATCATGAAGCGCATGGGGGCGGCCAAGGTCATCATCTCCGAGCCGCAGGCGGAGCGCGCGCAGCTCGGCCTGGAGATGGGCGCCGACGTAGCCATCGACCCTACCAAGGAAGACTTTGTGCAGTGTGTCCTGGAAGAGACGGCCGGCATGGGCGCCAACCTCTACCTGGAGGCCAGCGGCCTGCCGACCATCGTCTATCCGCAGATCGAGCAGGCCATCTGGGAGGGCCGCGCCCTCAACGCCATGGTGGTGGTCCTGGCCCGCGCCGACGCCAAGATGCCGGTGACGGGTGAGGTGCTGCAGGTGCGCCGCGCGGGCATGGTCGGGGCCCAGGGGCATTCCGGGCACGGCACGTTCCCGCGCGTCATCAACTCCATAGGCGACGGGATGGACATGACCCGCATCGTGACCAAGAGGGTCACTCTGGACGAGGTGCCTGACAACATCGTCATGCTCCGCGACGACCGCAAGGAGTGCAAGATCACCTGCGTGAGCTTTGACTAGGCGAGCGTAGGCCGGACGCGTAGCACCCGGACGGCTCTCTCGCGAACCCCCCTGCCCCCCCTGCGAGGGGGGACCTCCCTTGTTCCCGGGGGAGGGGGAGGGGTACGCGAGAGGCCGTCCCTTTTCCGAGACGGGAGGCTGCTGTCCCCGACTTGTCGG
>DAOUHB010000158.1:0-19902 GCA_034428935.1 Anaerolineae bacterium
GCGGATGGCCTCTACGGCGCCGGCGTTGGATCGGGCACCATCATCTCGCCCGATGGCCTGATCCTGACCAACTGCCACGTGGCCGATCCCCTGAGCATGGGCATGTCGCCCTACGATATCCCGCGCATCGACTATCTCGGCGTGAGCCTGACCATCCGCTCCGACCAACTGCCCAAGCTCTCCTACCTGGCCGAGGTGGTCGCCTCCGACCCCTACCTGGACCTGGCGGTCATTCGCGTCACCCATAAGCTGGACCTGAGCCCGGTGAACCGGGCGAGCCTGAATCTGCCCTACCTGGAGCCCGGCAACTCGGACGACCTCGAGATCGGCGACGAGCTGAACATCTTTGGCTACCCCGGTATCGGCGGCGAGACGCTGACCTTTACCCGTGGCGTGGTGAGCGGCTTTACCCTCGACGCATCCATCGACGGCCGGGCCTGGATCAAGACCGACACGACCATCGCCGGCGGCAACAGCGGCGGCACGGCGGTGAACCAGGACGGCTTCCTGGTGGGCGTGCCCACCGAGGCCGGGCGGGGCGGCCTCGGCGACCGGAACGAGTACGTCGATTGCCGGCCGGTGGCCGACACCAACGGCAACAACCGCCTCGATGCGGGTGACACCTGCGTGCCTATCGGCGGCTTTATCAACGCCCTGCGGCCCGTCAAGCTGGCCGGGCCCCTCATCCAGGCGGCCCGCGCCGGGCTGGACTACCAGGGGGCCCGCGACGAGCCCGCGCCCGGGCCGTCCACCGGACAGGCTCTCCTCAGCAACTTCTTTTTTGCGCCGGGCGTCAACGAGTTCGACCAGCCGACGACGGTCATCTACAGCCTGCCGTTGGGGGCGCGCAGCCTCTATCTCTTTTTCGACTACGAGGGCATGGCCGACGGCATGACCGTCGAGATGGTGGCCAGCCTTGACGGCGTGGAACAGCCCGACTTGGGCCTGCCGCCTGGCCCCTGGAGCGGCGGGCCGGAGGGCAGTTGGTGGATCGGCTACCAGGATCAGGACCTGCCCGAGGGCACCCTGGAGATGACCGTCCTGGTGGATGGCGTCGCGGCCGGCGGGGCGGCCATCGAGATCGGCGGCCGGCCCCAGGCGCTGCCCACCTTTTCCAACCTCGTCTTTAGCCTGTCGGAGGCCCCCGGCGGCGGCCCCCGGGAGCCGGCGGTGCTCTTTCCGGCAGGCACCGAGGTGCTATACGCCTTCTTTGACTATGCCAACATGACCCGTGGGACAAGCTGGATCGCCACCTGGTGGGCTGACGGCGAGATGGCACTCAGCGAGGACGAGCCGTGGGACAGCGCGGCCGAGGGCACCTACGTCATCGAGCTGGGCATCCGCGACGGGCTGGAGCCGGGCGCCTATCGCCTCGACCTCTACATCGACGATCGCCTGGCGGCGACTTCCAACTTCTGGGTCACCGGCCTGGCCGACGGCCCCGGCGCCTATTTCGAGCCCATCGTCTTTGCCGAGGGCATCGACCGGAACGGCCAGCCCCTGGCGCCAGCGGCCAGCTTTGCTCCCGGCCTGGAAGAGCTGCACGCCTTTTCGGGCTACAGCGGCATGAACGACGGCCTGGACGTCACGGTGAACTGGTACCTGGAGGGTGAAAAGGTCGTAGAGTGGCCCTACCAGTGGGCCGGCGGCCAGGAAGGGATCTGGCACGACCTCTTGTACGCCAACAGCGGCCCGCTGCCCGACGGCGAATACGGCCTGGAGTTGCTGGTGGAGGGCCAGGTGCTGCGCCAGGGCTCGACCATGGTCGGCTCCGCGCCCCGGCCCACGCCCGTTCCCCGGCCCGAGACCGGCATTCCCGGCTTTGGCACGGTGACCGACGCCGACACCGGCCGGCCCATCGCCGGCGCTACGCTGCTGCTCCTCAATCCCGGGATCACGGTGGACGCCTTTAACTGGCTGGACGAGGAGGTCTACACGGCGGCCTCGACGGACCGGCGGGGCTACTTCGAGTTCCCGCGCCCCCTGGTGCCCAACACCTGCTACAGCATCATCATCGGGGCGGAGAACTACTGGCCCTTTGGCCAGGACGACGTGTGCATACCCGCCGGCCTGCCCGAGGTGGACCTGGAGGTGCAGCTAGAGCACGAGTAGGCGGACACCCGGGATCACGTACACTCCTCGCCGGGCTGGAGCCTGGGATCCGGACCCCGCGCGGGCGCCGTGCGGGGCTGATAGGTGGTTATGAGGGCCACGCCCCCGACGATCACGGCGGCGGCGATGAGCGTCCGCGCCGTGAGGGGCTCGCCCCCCAGGCCCCAGCCCAGAAAGACGGCGACGATTGGGTTCACGAAGGCATAGGTCGAGACCCGGGCCGGGGTGCTGTTGCGCAGCAGCCAGATGTAGGCCGAGAAGCCGATGAGGGACCCCAGGAGGATCAGGTACACCAGGGCCAGGACCGAGCGGGACGAGACGGTCTGCCAGGCAATATGCCCCGCCTCGCCGGTGACGAGGCCGGCCAGGAACAACAGCGCGCCGCCGGCCAGCATCTCCATGCCCGTGCCCAGCAGCGCCTCGCTGGGCAGCGGGGCGCGCCGCGAATAGAGCGAGCCGATGGCCCACGACAGGGAGCCCACCGACAGGACCACGAGGCCGGCGGCGTTGAACATCTGCCCGCCTCCCCCTCGCCCCGCGCTCACCAGCAGGAGGATGCCCACCATGCCCATGGCCAGGCCCGCCGCCACGCCGGCCGTGGGGCGGATGCGGTCGCCGCGCACCCAGTTAAAGATGACCATCCACAGGGGCACCGTGGCCACCATCAGCGACGCGATGCTGGAGGGCACCACCTGCTCGGCCCACACGACCCCGCCGTTGCCGGCCAGGAGCATGAGGGCGCCGACGATGAACGCCGACCGCCAGTGCAAGCGGATGGGCGCCGGGGCGCCGCGCCGCCGCATGATGGCGTACAGGATCGTCCCGGCGATGAGAAAGCGCGTGCCGGCCATGAGAAAGGGCGGCAGGGTCTCGACGGCGAACCGGATGGCGAGATAGGTCGAGCCCCAGATGATATAGACCGCGGCAAAGGCAGCCGGCACGCGCCAGCGTGCCGGCACTTCAGGCAATTCGATTTTCATAGCTCCCTCAATGCTCCCGCGCCATCATACTACTGTTTGTCTCCTGGCGCAATCGCAGGCTGCCCGGCGGCGGAACGATTCGCCGGGAAAGGCCGGGCTATTCGGTGCCGCGCAGCACCAGGGTGTAGGATCCCACCGGGTCGAGGCGCTCGCCGCCGTCCACCCGCGTGATGATGAGGCCCAGGCGGTTGTAGCGCGCCAGGTCGAGCTCGGGCAGGCTGAACGACAGAGAGCCGTCCGGCCGGCTGACCGCGGCCTCGGGGGCCAGGGCGGCGGGCAGCAAGCGCCGGCCCGCGGCCATCACCTGCCACACCTCCAGGCGAAACTCGGCGCTGCCCGCCGGGCTGCCGTGCAGCTCGACGGTCAGGGACTGGCCGTGGGCCGCCCCCTCGAGGACGACTTCTACCAGGTCGATGCCGTAGCTGCTGGGAATGCCGGCGGGATAGCTCTGCTGCGCGCTGCTTACCGTCAGCGTGTGGCCGGCAAATCGAACCGTATCGGCGGGGGGCCGCGGATAGAGGCCGCTCGGATCGTAAAAGCCGCAGCCCTCGCGCCCCAAGGTCTCCCCGGTGCAGCGCCCACCCTCGAGCCGCAGGGCATAGACGGCCCGGGCAAAGGCCGTCAGAGTCTCCTCGTGGCTCTGGACGGGGCAGGACGAGCCCTGGAGGGCCTCGTCAATGATCCCCGGAAATGCCCGAACAAACCCGTCGGGTGTCAGCTCCTGGGCCGCCTCGCGGGCATAGAGGGCCGCCAAGACCCGGCGTATGACCTCCATGCCGGCCGCCGGATCCTCGACGCCGCGGTTGCTCACGGCGCACTGCTCGTATAGGAATCGCCAATAGGCGGCGCCGTTGTACGAGATATCGCCGTAGCTGGTGTTCAGATCGCCTGCCACCAGGCGCTCTTCGCCGAGATAGGCGCTGGCGCTGGCCATGTAGGCTCTGCGCCCCGAGCTCTCCCCGAACTGGACTTCGGGCTGGGCAACGGAAGAGGCCAGCATGGCCATGCCCTCCGTCACCATGTCCCACACGCCCTCCCGCGCCAGGCCGTGATCCTGGTACAGGCCGCGCTGCAGGTTGTGAAAGAGCTCGTGGTTGAAGGTGCTCATCATGCCGTCGAGGAGCGTCGCATATCCCAGGCCGACGGCGTCGACGTTGATCGAGATGCCCGCGTGGCCGTTGCCCGGTGCCTGGCCGTGATACCAAGTGTCGGGCGGGGCCAGGGCGACTGCCAGTTGCTTGGGACCCCCCACCGAGCCGTGTGCCGTCCAGGCCAGGTGCCACGGGAACCGCCAGCCGTTTGCCTGGAGGCGATAGGCGTCCAGCGCGGCGGGCACGAACTCGTTCTCGACATAAGCATTGACCTCGTGCCGCTGCAGCCAGGATTCCGAGCCCGGGCCTGCGCGCCGCGCCGGAAACATGTCGCTGTAGTAGATCAACATCTCGTCGGGCGCGGCGCCCTCGCCTTCTTCCAGGACGGCGGGCAGGGAGACGAGCCACTCGTTTTCCAGGAGCAGGGCAAAGTCCTCGCTCAAGGTGTAGAGGGGCTGCCGGTCCGGTCCGCCCGGGCCCAGGACGGTCACCTCCAGCCGGAAATAGTCGGTGGGTGTAGAAATCCCCGACTCTGGCCCGAACTCTAGCTCGGGGCCAAACTCGTGGCGGAACTGCACGGCGGTCACGCCCGGGCCGGCGCCCTCGGGCCTGGCGACCCAGCGCGACTCGCGCCAGACGACGATCCGGCGGCTCGGGCCGCCTCCCCGGTCCGGGTCGCCGTGAAAGGTCTCGAGCTCGAGGGTGACGGTCACCCCGGGCGCCGGGACCTCCAGCCCCGCCAGATCGGCGAGGATGGTGCGCTCGCCCACGCCGGTCAGCTGTCCGTTGCGCCGTAGGACCAGGCGCGGCAGGGTCGCAGGCTCGGGCGTCGCCTCCCCCGCCGGCTGCCCGTTGCGCGGCACGAACGCCACCGTGCTGCCCGAAGCGGCCCAGACGGCAAGCCGGGGCGTCGTAGACGCGGCAGCAGGCGGCATGGCCGTGAGGGCCATGGCCGGAGGCGCAGGCGTCTGCTGCGAGCTCGGTTGGCTGCTCAAACTATCGTCAAAGGCGAGGACTCCCCACAAGGTTGCCAGGAACAGCGCGACCCAAAGGATAACGACGTGGTTACCTTGCCTGGGAGGGAGGGATGCCTCGCCCTTCCTGGTTGCAGGCATTCTGGGGCGAGTATATCATACCGCTTTCTGGCCTACATCGGAGAGAAGTCCTGATTGCTGCTACGTCATTTGACGTAGACGGCCTCGACAAGTCGCCTGTCCTGGCCGGCCAGGCCAGGGAGGAGTCCGGGTATGAGCTGGAGTCCCGGTCTTGACCGGGGGCGGGCTCAGTCCAGCGTGGCGAGGCCCTCCCGCAAGGCATAGAGGGCGGCCTGGGTGCGGTTTGCCAGGTGCAGTTTGCCCAGGATGTTGCTCACGTGGGTGCGCACCGTCCGCTCGCTGATGAACAGGCGGTTGCCGATCTCTTCGTTGGACAGGCCCTGGGCCACCAGCCGCAGCACCTCCACCTCTCGCTCGGTGAGGGGCTCGTCGGCGGGGGGCAGGTTGGGCGGCTCGCTCAGCTCGCGGATGAGCTTGCGGGCGATCGTCGGGTGGAGGGACGACTCGCCGTGGTACACCTCGCGGATGGCGTCCAGCAGCTCCTGGGGCGACGAGTCTTTGAGCAGATAGCCCAGGGCGCCGGCCTTGATGGCGGGGAACACCTTATCGTCGTCGGCAAAGCTGGTCAGCACCAGGATGCGGCTGTCCGGGAACTCGGCAGTGATCTCGCCGATGGCCTGGATGCCGTCCATGCGGGGCATGACCAGGTCCACGAGGATGACGTCGGGCTGCACGGCGCGCACGCGCTGCACCGTTTCCAGCCCGTCGCGTGCCTCGGCCACCACCTCCATGCCCGGCTCGGAGCTGATGAGGCCCCGCAGGCCCTCGCGCACCACGGCGTGATCGTCGGCAATCAGGACGCGGATTGTCTCGGACATCGTACTCTCCTCCCGTCTGTTTCAGCGCGGCGCCGGCCCGGCAGGCCCCCGGGCTCAGGCGCCCTCCGGCGCCTCGGCATCGAGGGTCACCCGCATGGTGGTTCCCTGGCCGGGAACCGAATTGATCTCGAACGTGCCACCCAGCCGCTCGGCACGCTGGCGCATGGTCAACAGCCCCATGCCTCCCCGATCCTCGACCTCTTCGGGGTAGAAACCGTGGCCGTCGTCGGTCACCGCCATCTCTACCCGGCCGCCAAGGCGGCGGATCTGGACCGTTACCGAGGCGGCGCCGGCGTGTTTGAGGGCGTTGTTCAGGGCCTCCACGGCGATGCGGTACAGCGCCTCTTCGTCCGCCGGCCGCAGGCGCAGGTCGTCCTCGGCCAGCAGCCGAACCTCGACGCCGGTTCGCGCCTCCACGGCGTCCAGCCGCCTTTGCAGGGCGCCCACCAGCCCCTCGCCCTCCAGGTCCAGGGGGCGCAGTTGGTGCAACAACAGGCGCATCTCGCGCAGCGCTCCGCCGTTCACCTCTCCCAGCCGCAGCAGGTAGCGCTCCACCTCGGCCATGTCGCCGGCCTGGGCGGCGCGTCGCGCCGTCTCGACCATCAGGTTGGCGCTGTACAGCGACTGGGTTACCGAATCGTGGAGGTCGCGGGCCAGGCGCTCGCGCTCCTGGAGGACGGCCAGTTGCTCCGCCTGCTGGTACAGCCGGGCATTTTCCGCGGCCACGCCCACCTGGTCGGCGATGGACGCCAGGAGGGCGACTTCCTCAGCGGTGAATTGCCGCCCGGGCCGGCTGATGACGCCCAGGGCGCCCAGGATCTCGCCCTTGGCGTGTACCGGGGCGCCGGCAAAGGCCAGGGCTCCCCCCCCGTCCGAGTCGGGCACGACGTAGGGCAGCGTCTGGGGATGCTCGAGGACGTCGCGCACGACGAGGGGCTCGCCATGGTCCACGATCCACCCCAAAAAGCCCCGGTCGCGGGGCACCGTCCGGAACTCGTCCACCACGTCAGGTGGCGCGCCCTGCCAGGCAGCGATCTGGAGCACCTCGCGCGACTCGTCCAGCAGGTAGAAACCGCCCACCCCGCAGCCCATGACCTCCAGCACCCGCTCCAGCGAGCGCTCCAGGACGGTCACCAGGTCCAGAGACGTGCTGGCGACGGCCGCCACGTCGTACAGCGCCGACAGCTCCCGGGTGCGGTCGCTGACGCTCTGCTCCAGCATCTGCTGCGCCAGGACGCGCTCGGTCACGTCGCGCACCACGGCCAGGACGTGCGTCCGGCCGCGGTAGGTGAGGGGGGCCCCGTGTACGGCGACGTGAAAGGCGCTGCCGTCGCGCCGGACGTTGCGCGCCACGCCCTGGTAGGGCCGGCCGGCGCGGGTCGCGGCCAGGTACTCCTCGAATTGGGCGGCCTGGTCGGGGTGCACCAGCTTCCCGGCCGGCAGGCCGATGATCTCGTCATAATCGTAGCCGTGCATCTGGCAAAAGGCCGGGTTGGCCTCGACGATGACCCCGTCCACGTCCAGGATGGTCAGGCCGTCGCTGGTCGCCTCGACGATGCTCCTGTATTGCTCCTCTTTTTCGGCCAGGCGCTCGTTGGCCTCCGCCAGCCGGGCGGTCATCTCGTTAAACGACCCGGCCAGCATGCCGAGCTCGTCGCGGTCCGAGGCGGGGAGGCGTACTCGGAGGTCCCCCGCGGCCACGGCGCGCGTCGCCGCCGACAGCATCTCGATGGGCCGCGTCAGCTCGGCCCGGCTGAGGATGGCCGTGAGGGCCAGGGCGACCAGAAAGAAGGCACCCATGAGCAGCAGCGTGCCATAGATCGTGCTCGTCGCGTCCCGGCCAATGGCCTCGGCCACGTTGCCCGCCTCGGCGGTCATCTCGTCCACGGGGGCGACGACGCCCAGGCTCCAGCCCAGGGTCGGCAGGGGCGCGTAGGCCATGAACACCTGCCGGCCGCCCAGCTCCATCTGCTCCAGGCCCGAAGCCCCGGCGCTCATCGCTCGCCAGGCGCGGACGATGCCCGGGTGCGGCGAGCCCTCCAGCCCGAGATCCGCGGCCAGGGCGCCCGTCTCGCCGTCCTCCGAGCCGGCCAGGTCGGCGAGGGCGGCCGGGGGCGCCGCCGCCAGGCGCCCGTCGTCTCGCACCAGGAAGGCATAGCCGCCGGCCGTGGGGCCCAGGCCCTCCAGTTGCGCCGCCACCTCGCCCAGCGACACCTCCACGGCAATGACGCCCCGGAACTCTTCGCCGTCATAGACCGGTGTGCTGGCCAGCAGGCCGGGCTCCTCCGGCCAGCCCTCCACCCAGACCGTCTCGCGCCCGGGGTTGGCCGCCGGTGCGGCCAGCAGGAAGAACGGCGCCTCCCCGGGCTCTGTGCCCGGCGGGCGGCTTTCGGGGGCCGGATAGGCGCGCAGGAGACCTTCGGGCGAGAGGTAATAGGCCGCCGTCACCTGGGGCGCGCTGCGGACGAGGGATGGCAGGATCGCCTCCAGGGCTGCCGAGGAGCAGGAGTCGGCGCCGGCCGGGGCATAGACTGCCATGCCTCCGGCCTGCGAAACGGCGGGATCACAGTCCGGTAGGGCCCCGCCGGCATTCGCCTCTACCAGGCTGCCGGCCGCCAGCCGTCCCAGGGAGGCCGCCTGCCCGAGGAGGGCGTCGCCGAGCTGGGCCTCGTGGCGTGCCATCTGCAGGAGCGACTGCGCTCCCTGGCTCTCCAGGCCCTCGGTGCTCCGCTCCACGGCGCTGGCCTGCGCCCGGCGAAAGCCCGCCGTGACGAGGCCGGCGGTCGCCAGGCCCAGGGCGGCCAGGAAAACCAGGATTGTCAGGAGGACGCGAACGCCCAGTCGGTCAAGAAAGCTTGGCACCGAACGCCTCCACAACAAGCGACGATCGGCGGCCTGGGGGCTCTATTCCTGGCGGTCATCAGGGCGCCCAACTGATGCGCTCGTGCTGCCAGTCGAGGAGCAAGCCACCCTCGCCGATATCGAACAACTTGCGGCAGTTCGAGCCATCGGGGCTCATAACCCAAACGGCCCAGACCCCACCCCTGTCGGAGACAAAGGCGATGGCCCGGCCGTCGGGCGACCAGGTGGGCAGACCGTCGTTGGCCTGGTTGTCGGTCAGCCGCTGCAAATTCCCACCGCCGGCATCCGCGACATAGACCTCCCAGTTCCCGTCCCGGCGTGACATAAACGCCAGGCGGTTGCCGTGGAGGTCCGGCGCCAGATCGTCGGGGTGGTCCGTCAGTTGCTGGGGTTCTTGCGCGCCCGGCGCCGCAGACAGGGCAAAGAGGCCGCAACGGATGGGCGAGGCCCGAAAGTCGCAGCCGGCATAGATCACCTGCCTGTCGGCAGTCCACGCGGGATAGGACCCCAGGACTTCGTAAATGTCGGAGCGCAGGACCCGCCCTTCTCGCTTGACGTTCTCCGGCCAGATCTGATCGATGACGTACACGCGAGACTGGCGATCGCTGCTGCGATTGGAGCTAAAAGCCAGGGACTGGCCGTCGGGCGACCAGCTCGGCAAGGCGTCTTCGATGTACTGGCCGATCTCGTGGAGCTCGCTGCCATCGGCCCGCACCATCACCATGTTCATCTGCTCGGGCCGCTCGCCGTTGCCCACGAGCCACTGCCCGTCGGGGCTGAAGGACGGCTGGTGCACCCCTTCGGCCACCAGGCGCGCCTGGCCCTGGGCCAGGTCGACCACGAACAGGTCGTACCTCTCCTGCCTGTGGCTCCACGCCGGGAAGGCGATCTGCCCGGTGAGCTCGGGGAGCAGGGGGACCGCCGTGTCTTCAGGCGTCGGCGCCGACGTCGGCGCCTCCACCTCTTCGCCGGCCTCGGCCACCGGCGAGGGCGGCGGCGTAGACGGAGACTCGCACTGCGTCCAGGCGCCCAGGGCCAGGCTGTCGGTGGGATTCTGGGCGAGGATGGTCTGATAGAACGTGCGGGCCTCGTCGCAGTGGCCCAGGCGGGCGTTCACCGAAGCCAGGAAGGCATAGGTGTCCGATTCGCGGCCGCCGGCCGCCAGCGACTGTTCCAGGTAGGTCCGGGCCTCCTCGTCCTGGCCCAGGCGATAGTAGGCCTCGCCGATGCCGGCCAGGATGGTGGCCTTGGGCCGCAGGGCCAGCGCGCGCTTGAACGCCGCGATGGACCCCTCGTACTCCCCGGCGCGCAACTGGACCCGGGCCAGCTCGTAATGGTAAAGCCACAGCCCGGGCCGCCGCTCGGCCGCCTCCTTGAGCTGTTCGATGGCCTGGTCCAGGTCCCCGTCGGCCTCGTACACCTGGGCCAGAATTCGGTAGCACTCGGGATCGCCCGGGTCCAACTCCAGGGCCAGGTTTGCTTCCTGGAGGGCCTCCTCCAGGTCTCCCTGCACGAGATAGGCCGATGCCAGGATGGCGTGGGCCCGGGCATGGCCGTTGCCGTTTTCCACGGCGCCCAGGGCCATGCCCATGCCCCGGTTGCGGGTTTCGTCGCCCAGCTCCAGGTAGACCCGGGCCAGCACGGACGCCATCTCGGGATTGACCGGATCGAGGACCATGGCCTGGTGGGCATGGGGCAATGCCTGCTCTGCGGCGTCGTCCAGGAGGAGCGCCCAGGCCCAACCCGCCTGCGGCCGGGCATCGTCGGGCATCTGGCGCGCCAGCCCGGCATAGATCTCGACGGCTTCTTCGAAGCGGCTGCCGTGGACCAGGAGCAGCGCTTCGTTCAGCCGGTCCTCGATCTCCTCGTCCTCCCCCGGCGATTCAGGGGAAGCGGCCAGGGCTGCCGCTACGGATCGTCCTGCAGGGGCGGGGGAGGGTGCGGCCGTGGCCGTGGGTGCCGGACGTGTGGCAGTCGGCTCTTCGGGCGTATCGGTCACCGGCCTCTGGGCCGGGGTGGCTGTGCTGAACCAGCCTGTCGCCACCAGGTAGATAACCAGGCAGATGAGGGCCAGGGGAAGAACGACGGCCCCCGGGTTCAGGCCGACGACGAGCCGCCGGCGCCCCTTTTTCCCCTGCTGCCTCTCGTGCAGGAGCGGGGCGTGGCCTGGCGAATCGAGTTCCTGGCTACTGCCGGATGCAGGACCGGCAGGACTCGTCAAAAATAGGTCGGCCGGCTCTTCGGTAACGCCGTTCCCCTCCGGGCCGTCTGTCATCGTCTGTTGCCTCGGTTCGGTTTCACTCTACCCGGCTCCGGATGCCCCCTCCCCGTCTGAACCCCCGGGAGCACGGGAGTCACCATAGGCTACAGCAAAGTCCCTGCTTTGTCAAGCCAGCCGGAAGACACCGCATGCCTGAGGCGCGCGGGTGCCGTAAAGTTTCGTGGGAAACCGGTCGAAAGTAGCAGGTGTTTTTTAGTGGGCAGACCCGGTAGGTCCGGGAAGGTCCGCCCACTACAGCGTCCCGGCCGCTGGCTGGGGGACAAGCGTGCTGATCCTGTCGCAGCCCGCTGGATCGTGGGGGCCACCAAGCCGCTCCTGCCGTGCCCCCTCAACGGGGTGCGGGGCTACGAGCCCGGCCGCGCCCCCAGGGTGAGGGGGAGGTCCTGTCGCTGGCCATCGCGCAGGATGGTGAGGGTGACGGTTTGCCCCACCGACGTGTTGCGGGCCAGGTAAGAGACCATCTGCTCGAAGGTTCGAACCTCCTCGCCGTCGATGGCCACGATGACGTCGCCGCCAACGGACACCTGGAGCCCATCGATGGACGCCTGCCGGTTGCTTCCCCGCAGGCCGGCCTCGTCGGCCGGGCTGCCAGACGTGACGGAGGCGACCAGCACGCCTCGCTGCTCGGCGGGGAGATCCATGGCCCGGGCCAGGGGCGGCACGAGGCTCGTGCCGCTGATGCCCAGCCACGGATGCTGGTACCGGCCCTGGGTGATGAGCGCCGGGACCACCTTCATGACAATGTCCGAGGGGATGGCGAACCCGATGCCGGCATTGGCCTCCACCGGGGAGCGAATGGCCGCCGTCACGCCGATGAGGCGGCCCTGCTCGTCCACCAGGACGCCGCCCGAGTTGCCCGGGTTGATGGCGGCATCGGTCTGAATGATGTCGGGAATGGTATACGCGGCGCTCGTCATGTCGGAGGCCCCCACCGGCAGGGAGCGGCCCAGGGCGCTGACGATGCCGACGGTCATGGTGCCTTGCAGCCCGAAGGGGTTGCCCAGGGCAATGGCCACCTCGCCCACCTGCACCTCGCCAGAGCTGGCGACCTGCACGGGGCGCATCTGCTCGGCGGGGGCGTCTACCCAGACCACGGCCAGGTCGCTGGCCGGGTCGGTGCCCACCACCTCGCCCGGGGCCACGTACCCGTCGGAAAAGATCACGGCGATCTCGCTGGCGCCCGCGATGACGTGGTTGTTGGTCACGATGTGGCCCTGCTGGTCCCAGACAAAGCCCGAGCCCAGGCCCCCCTGGGGCTGCTGCTGGCCAAAGCCCTCGGGCAGCGCCTGCAACCCCTGCATCGTCGTCTGGATGTTGACCACGGAAGGATTGACCTGCTCGTAAATCTGCGCCAGCCTGCCTCCCAGGGCCAGGGCCGTTCCGTCGCCACCCGACGTCGACGGCGCCAGGAACGGGGTGGGCGTCACGCTGGGCTCGGCGGTGGGCTGCGGAGGTACGTCTGCGTCCCCGGCCGTGGGGCGGGGCGTTCTGGCCGGCACCTGGCCCAAGGGCGCGGCGGTTTCGGCCGGGCCTTCGGCGGTCATCTGGCTGGCAACGGCTGTGGTGATCTGGTCGTCCAGGTCGCTCACCACGTCGCTCAACCCGCAAGCCGTCATCACAAGGACCAGGGTGAGGAGGAGGGAAAGCAGGACACGACGCTTCTCGGACATTTGCAAACTCCTTTGTGGCTCTGAGCCGCCGGTCTTTTCGGAAGGATGACGCAGCAGGCGGCGCGCGGT
Source organism: Anaerolineae bacterium (assembly GCA_034428935.1). Taxonomy (GTDB): domain Bacteria; phylum Chloroflexota; class Anaerolineae; order JAAYZQ01; family JAAYZQ01; genus JAAYZQ01. The sequence goes on from DAOUHB010000158.1 coordinate 12,999, forward strand.
CAGGCCGGCTCCCGGGCCGGATCAGCAGACTCCAGGAATTACATTATACCCCGGGGGTGCGTTGCCAGCATCTGGACTGGGTTAGCGGCGGGGTTGTATTTGGTTGGCGCGAGTTGGAGTTGCGTTAAAGGAGCAGGATGCACGAACCGGCGGCCCGCTCCCGTGGGACAGGCGACTTGTCGGGGGGAGACCCGGCTAGAAAGGGCGGGCGCGCTATTCAGGCAGTGCCTTGCAGATCTTCCAGCAGCGAGGCGGGCACGGCGGCAACCCCGACAATGCCCGGGCCGGTGTGCACGCCAAGGACCGGGGAGACGCGCAGCATCTCCATCTTGTTCACCTTGAGCCGGTTCAGGATGCCCTGGCGCAGAACCTCTGCCTTTTCGGCGAACTGGCCGTGCTGCACCGCCACCCAGAGGGGCGTGCTGCCGTACAAGGAGTGCAGGTGGTCGACCAGGACCTGGATCGCCTGGGGCAGGGTCCGGCCTTTGGCCACGGTGCTGTACTTGCCGTCGGCGTGGGCCACGTGGATGACGGGCTTGATGCGCAGCAGGGTGCCGGCCAGGGCCTGTACCCGGCCGATCCGGCCGCCGCGGGCCAGGTACTCCAGCGTCTCCAGGGTAAAGGCCACTTCGGTGTTGGCCTGAATCTGGGCCAGCCGCTCGCGGATGGCCGCCAGGTCCCAGCCGAGGCGCGCGGCCCAGGCGGCGGCCAGGACCTGGTAGCGCTGCCCGCCGGCAAGGGTCATCGTATCCCATACGTGGACGGCTGTGTCCGGCGCTACCTGCAGGGCTGCCAGGCGGGCGACCCCTTCGGTCCCACTCAGCCCCGAAGAGATGTGGACGGAGAGGATCTCCTCGCCTTCGGCCCCCAGCTCCTGGTAGGTGCGGGCCAGCAGGTCGGTGCCGGGCATGGCCGTCGTGGGGATGGCCGGGTGCATGGCCGACAGCCGCGCGTAGAACTCGTCGGGCGTGAGCTCGGCGGAGCTGATCCCGCCTTCGGGAAACTGGATAAAGAGGGGGGCCACGGCGACACCCAGGGCTTGCACTTCTTCCGCAGGCATGTCTGCGGCTGAATCGGTCACGATCTTCATGTCACTTTCCTTAACGGCCATAGTTCCGCCCAGTATACACGATGTGGCGGCATAGCGCAACAGGGAGACATGCGGGGGTGCGACGACGAGTTGTCAACGAATGGGAAACGAAATTTCACGCCTGGTTGGGGCTGCCCTCCAGCACGCGGCTGGACTCGACGAGGCGCCGGCGCATCCCGGCCGGCCGGATGCCCGCCCGCTCCATGGCCAGGAGAACGCCCCCGACGACGGGCGGGGCGTCGAGGCGCACGAGGCGCGCGCCGGGGGCCACGGCGTGCACGGCTTCCTCCATGGCCTGGACCATGGCCGGACTGCCGGCGTACAGGCTGCCCGCCAGGATCAGCTCAAAGGTCTCCTCCTCCAGCCCAAGCTGGCGGATGACGCCCACTGCCAGGCTGGCCAGCTCGTGCCCGTTCCAGCGAAGCAGCTCGCGGGACACCTCGTCGCCGGCCTCCGCGGTCTGGAAGATGACGGGGGCCGCCGCGGCGGTCAGGTGGTAGCGGCGCAGGTAGAGCCCCTCCAAAAAGTCGCCGGCATCGGCCGCGCCGGCGAGCCTGCAAAAGGCGTCCGTCAGGGCGGTTTCGGGGCCGCGCCGGGTCCAGGCCGCGGCCACGACCTTGACCGCCTGGGCCAGCAGCTCGGCGGCGCCCCCGTTCTCGCCAAAGCCCGAGCCGCAACCGGTGGTGCGGCCCTCCCTTCCCTGCCGGTCGCGGCCGCGGCAGTTGTTGCTCGTGCCCGCCACCACGGCCACCCCCCAGCCCTCGGACGCCCCGGCCACCAGGGCGATGACGGCGTCGTTGACCAGCTCGATGGGGCAGGTCAGCCCCAGCGAGGCGATGGCCTCCAGCGTCGGCCCGCGCTCGCCGGGCCAGTCGTAGCCCGCTACCCCGAAACCGGCGGCGGCAATCTGCTCCGCGCCCAGGCCGGCAGCCGCCAGGGCCTGGCCCACGCAGGCCTGGAGCGCCGCCTTCAGCCCATCCCAGCCCACGACCTCGTAGTTGCCCGGCCCCACGTGGCCGAGCGCCAGGGCCTCGCCGTCCTCGCCGGCCACCAGGGCGTGGCACTTGGTTCCGCCCACGTCCACTCCCAGAAAGTATCGGCTCATGCCACGCCTCTCTGCCGGGGCCCGGCCCTCAGGCCCAGAACTGGGGCAGGTGCGCCCGGTTGGTCTCCAGCAGGTCGTCGAGGACGGCCTGCACCTGATCGGCCGGTGGGCCCAGGGGATGGGCCAGCAGCGCCCGATAAGCGGCGTCCCGGTCGCCCGTCACCGCGGCCTCCACGGTCAGGATCTCGAAGGCCTTCACGTGGGCCAGGAGGCCAGAACAGGCGGGCGGCAAAGGCTCGGCCGGCAGCGGCCGGATGCCCGCCCTGCCCACCAGGCAGGGCATCTCCAGGACCCAATCCTCCGGCCAGCCGGCCACGGCGCCGCCATGGGGCACGTTGAGGACGTGCCTCTCGCCCAGATCGTTGTAGTGGGCATTCAGGAGCTGCGTGGCGACGGTCGAGTAGTAGGCCCCGCCCCGCTTTAGCAGGTCGTCGGGCAGTTCCGAGCGCTCGGGATCGGCGTACTGGCGCAGCAGCCGCTCCTCGATGACCATCACCTCCTCGGCCCGTGATGGCGGCCACCGCTCCTGGCCGGCCAGCTTGCGCGGGGTGTAGTAATAGTATTGCAGGTAGTCGTTGGGGATCATGCCCAGCGCCTCGATGGTACGCCGGTCCCAGCCCATGCCCGCCGGACCCGCTCCGCTTCGCTCCGGGACCGTGTCGGCCTCGATGCGCGCCAGGAAACCTTCCAGGACCAGGGGCCAGACGTCGCGGCCGTCGACGGTCAGGCCCCGGTGCCAGGAAAGGTGGTTCAAGCCCAGGGTGTCCAGGGCCGCCTGTTCGAGGCCGATGCGCGGCAACCCCATCGGCTCCGCCAGGGCGTCCAGGACGTGCATGGCAAAGGTGATGGGCGCGTTGCAGACGCCGACCGCCGGCACCCGGGGCGCGTGGCGGGCCAGGGCCTCGGTGACGAGCCCGGCGGGATTGGCAAAGTTGACCAGCAGGGCGCCGGGGGCCAGGGATTCCATCTCCCGGGCCACTTCCAGGACCACGGGGATGGTGCGTAGCGCCTTGGCCATGCCGCCCACGCCCGTCGTCTCTTGCCCGACGAGGCCGTGGCGGCGGCCCAGGTACTCGTCGCCGCGCCGGGCCTCCATGCCCCCCACGCGCAGTTGGGTGATGACGTAATCGGCCCCCTCGATGGCCTCTCGCCGCTCTGTCGTCCGGCGCACGACAAAGGGGCCGCCCCGGGCGTCCACCATGCGCTCCGCAAAGCCGCCGACGACCTCCAGCCTCAGGGGCGCGGGGTCCATGAGCCACAGCTCGCCCAGCGGCAGGCTCCCCACTCGCCGCAGAAAGCCGCTCACCAGCTCGGGGGTGTAGCTCGAGCCCCCGCCAATGACGGCCACCTTTAGCCGGTTTCCCCTCACCTGCTCCATCCCTTGGCCTCTCGTCCTGGCACCTCACGGGTGCTCATTTGCACGTGAATCACCTCATCCTCCCCAGCCGGACGACGCGCTGGTGGGCTGCCACGTAGTGGATGACGAGGAGAGCTGCCAGGATGCCGGCGGCCAGCGGCTGCCCCGCCCGGACCAGGAGCACCACGGCCCCGCCGAAAAAGAGGGCCTCCAGCAACAGCCGCACGCGGCCGGGCACCGCCACGGGGGCGGGACCGGGATCGTTGGGCACGCGAAAGATGCCCCACAGGGCGGCGGCGACCACCGGGAGCCCGATGGCCCACAGGAAACGCGGGGCTCCTTCGTGGGTCGTCCAGCCCCAGTAGGCCATGGCGGCCAGGGCCGCCAGCTCGAGGAAAAAACGAAGCGCAAGATTTGCGGCCTGAAGGCCCATACTCGATCCTCTCCTATCCCATGGCCGAGGCGATGGCCATGCCGCCATCGACAGAGAACACCGCGCCCGTCACGTAATCGCTGGCCGGCGAAGCCAGGTAGAGGGCCAGGCCCGCCACGTCCGGCGGCTGGCCGAACTTGCCGAGGGGCAGGCTGGCCAGGAGCGGCTCCGAGATCTGGGGCGTCTGCCACAGCACCTGGCTGAAGCGCGTCTCGATGATCCCCGGGGCAATGGCGTTGACCTGGATGTTGTGGCGGCCCAGCTCCAGGGCCAACTGGCGCGTCAACTGGATGAGGGCCGCCTTGCCGATGCCGTAGAGGCCCATGCCCGGCGATGGCCGCAGGCCGGCGACGGAGGCCATGTTGATGATCTTGCCGCCGCCCTGCTCCTCCATGCGGGGCGCCACGGCCTGGATGAGCCGGACGGCGCCCAGGAGGTTGGTATCCAGGATTTTGAGCCACTGGCCCTCGTCGGCGGTGAGCACCGGGCCAAAGTGGGGGTTGGTGGCGGCATTGTTGACCACCACGTCCACGCGGCCGTACGCCTCTATGGTCTGGGCCACCAGGTTGCGGACGTCGTCGGCCTTGCCCACGTGGGCCTGGACCGCCAGGACCTGGCCGAACTCCCGGATCTCGGCGGCCGCCGCCTGGAGCCCCTCGGGCTTGCGGCTGCAAAGCGCCAGGCGGGCGCCGGCCCGGGCAAACGTCTCGGCGATGGCCTTGCCGATGCCCCGCGAGGCACCGGTGATGATGGCGACCTTGCCTTCCAGCGAGAATTCGTTCATGTGCGCTCCTTCCTGCACGAGCGTGGCGCCCCTCGTCGTCCGGCGCGCCACTCCGTTCCACCCGCTCCATGCCGCCGTCCGTTGCCGGCCCCATTGTAGCTGAAAAGCCCCCAGGCGACAACTGTCGCCCGGCTCCGGGCGGCTGGCCGCTACGCCGCTACTACTGCCACTTGACAAGCACCGGGCCGTATGATATACTGCCCGTGTACTTCCAATATATTGCAAATATACCGGCATTGTCGCAGCGTTATAGTGGCCGCAGTAGTTTTATAGTTTCATAGTGGGGTTCGGCTGTTTCGCGGACCGTTGGTAGTGGGACGAGCAACCAAAGGAGCGAAATGCAGGACGTAAAAGGTGCACCTGTCCGGTTGAGTGATAAGGCCTACGACTTGATCCGGCACAAAATTATCACCCTCGAGCTCCCTCCCCTGGCCCCTATCGATGAACAGGCATTGATCGAAGATCTTCAGGTCGGCCGCACCCCCATTCGCGAGGCGCTGCAACGACTCTCCGCCGAAGATCTGGTCTTTTTTGCCCCACGCCGCGGCATGTTCGTGGCCGATATCAGCATAACCGACCTGCAAAAGATATTCGAGCTGTACTTTCGCCAATTTAAAATAGCGTGAGCACCGGTTTTCTGGTAGGATGGAGTTGCTATACACCAACTACCGGAGGAACCGATGCTCGGAGTCATTGTACAACACTCTGTTGAGATTGTCACGTTCATTTCGTGGCTCTCACCAGCTCTTTACCAACCGCAAATTCGGCACTTGATCCAGCTCATGGATGCCCTGTTGGTCTGCGACTCGCACAAGACATTGACCAACCTTTACCGCCAACTCGCTGCCTTGCGCGACCCGAAGGCGGCCGCCGACTTTTTCCGCGAGAGCCCCTGGCAGGTCATCGCTGTCAGCGGCCCTCGCAAGCGCTGGATGCTGCTCAAGTTCCTGGAGCTGGCCACCAAGCTGAAACTGGCGCCCGTCGTCCTGGTCAGCTTGGACGACAGTCTCGGCAAGAAACACAAGGACACGCGTCACCTGGAAGCCGTCAGCTTTCATCACAACCACACCGACAGCACTCGCAAGAAGCAGGTGTACAGCAACGGCTATGTGTACGTCGAGCTCCACGTCCAGATCGGCCCCATCGGCTTCCTGTTCGACACGCGGCTCTACCTTCGAGAAAAGACCGTCCGGCAACTCAATCGCCACCGGTCAGAAGGCAAGCGGCTGCGCTTCCGCAGCAAGTATGCCCTGGCCCGCGAGATGCTGCTTGAACTGGCCGAGCTGCTGCCCAAGGGCTACCAGGTGTACGTGCTGTTTGACTCCTGGTACGCCTCGGCCAAACTGATCAAACTCTGTCGGCGGCAACGCTGGCATGTCATCTGCGCCGTCAAGTCCAACCGACGACTTGAGCGCAAGCGTATGGACCACCACCACCAGTCGCTTCGGCACAAGCGCTATGAGCGTGTTACGCTCCCAGCGCTGGACCCGTCTCGCCCAGCACGCACCTACTATGTGCGTTCGGTTCAGGGCCATCTGGAAGAGGTGAAGGACGAGGTCCGTAGCATCATTTCCAAGCGGCACCCGGGTGACAAATACCCGAAGTACTTTGTCTGCACCGACCTAACTCTGACGGTGCAGCAAGCCTTGCAGTACTATCAGCGGCGCTGGCCGGTGGAGGTCGATAACTTGTATCTGAAGGAAGCTCTGGGCCTGGGTGACTTCCGCCTACAAAGCTTCGAAGCCACCGAGAAGTGGTTCGCTGTGGTCGTGCTGACCATGAACTACTTGCAGTACCAGGCGGCCGAGGCTTACCTTCGGGACAAGTCGGTTTGCAGCTTGACGGAGGTGATCCGTCAGCATCGTCTGGCTCACTGGCGCCAGTTTCTGCGAAAGGCGTTGACCCAACTGCTGCGCTCGGGCGACATCGATGCCACCATCGAGAGCTTGTTGCCCGCCGCCAGTTGGGCAGTAACTTAACCAGAACCGCGTCCCATCAGCCATAGCCAGACAGCCGTCCAGGAGGTGTTCCCCACCTCCTCTTTTCCCGTTTCTCCGGGCTACGGCCGAGTGCTCAAGTTGCCGTCTTTGCGTCAGTTTTAAAGGTGCGATACGCCAAAATTGGCGAAACTACAG
>DAOUHB010000159.1:0-6100 GCA_034428935.1 Anaerolineae bacterium
GCCATGGACCGGCGCGGGCGGGGCATGAGCGGCGACGGCCCGGCCTATCACGTGGCCCGCGAGGCGGAAGACGTGGCGGCAGTGGTCGATTCCATCGGGGAGCCGGTCTCGGTCCTCGCGCACTCTTACGGGGCCCTGTGCAGCCTGGAGGCGGCGCTGCTGACCTCCCGGATGCACCGCCTGGTGCTCTACGAGCCGCCGGTGCCCGGCGACGCTCCCGCTGTCCCGCTCGACGCTATCGAGCGGATCCAGGCGCTGGCGGATCGGGGCGAGCTGGAAGCCGCCCTGGAGGTGATGATGGTCGACGTGGTGAAGATGCCTCCCCACGAGCTGGCGGCCTACCGGCAGTTGCCCATGTGGAAGGTGCGCATCGCGCTGGCGCCGACCATTGCCAGGGAACTATCGGTGGCCAAGACCTACCGGTTCGACGCGGGGCGGTTTGCCCACCTGCGGGTGCCCACGCTGCTCTTGCTCGGCGGCGATAGCCCGCCCCACGTCCGGCGGGCGACCGAGATCGTCGACGCGGCCTTGCCCAACAGCCGGGTCGCGATCCTTCCCGGCCAGCAGCACATCGCCATGGACACGAGCCCCGAGCTGTTTGCGGGCGAGGTGCTGCGGTTCCTGCAAGAGCAGTGACCCCGGCGCCCCCAAAACTCGATCAGCAAGGAGCTGAAGAACGCCATGATGGCAACCATTTTGCTGCTGTTTGCCCTCCTGGAGGGCAACTCGACCCACGCTTCCTTACCCCAGTGGGACGACCAGGTGTCCTGGCCGGCGGCCGCGGTCGCGCCGCTTGCCCTGGATTTCCGCGGGACGGGCGGCCCGGCCGTCGCCGCCTCGCAGACGATCAGCTACCATGTCTTTCTGCCCCTCACCGTGGCGCAGCCTTCGGACTGCGCGCCCATCCCGGGCGTGGAGTATCGCACGCTGGAGGTCGGGGGCGATCCCACGGACCGGCCGGCCGAACAGCACGCCGACCTCAACCTGGCCCTGCGCGGATACGAGCCCACCACCGCCTACCTGGGGCTGGTGGACTATGACGGGCACGACGACTCCAGGGCTCCCCAACTTCACACGCTCTTTCTCGACGCGCGCGTGCCGGTCTTTGCCCGGGCCTACCGGGTGTACGATTGGGACTGGGACTGCAACTGCCGCGCCGGTCTGCTGGCCTATCCGGAGGTGACGCTGGCCGGCATGGCGGTGACGCCCGGCGAGGTGCTCCGCCTGCCCGACTCGGGCTATGACATCGGCGGGGGCTTTGAGGCGCTGGTCCTATACGCGGCGGAAGATCGGATCACGCTCAAGTACACCTGTGAAGACAACGTCGTGCGGGGCTATACCATCCACGTCGAGGGCGTGTGCGTTGAGCCGAGGCTGCTGGCCCTCTACCGGGAGTGGAACGCGGCCGGGCGCGGCCGGCTGCCGGCGCTGCGCGGCCTGCAACCCTTCGGGCGCGCCATGGGCGGCGAGGTCGGCGTCGCCATCCGCGACACCGGCACCTTCATGGACCCCCGGGCGCGCCAGAGCTGGTGGGAGGCGCGATGGGCACCGGCCAGGAGGGTGGACTGAGGCCGGGCGGAAAACAAGTGGGCGGCGTGGGAGGCCGGCACCAGCCGGCACTTGCCCCGGCGCCGACCGCCAGGGCAGGTGCCGGCTACTTTATGCCTGGCAGCCGGCCAGGCCGTTAAAGGTCGGGCACAGCGCCGGGTAGAGATCCCGATACAGGGGATAGAGCTCGTCGTAGGCGGCGCAGGCCGGGCCGGGCGTGGTGCTGCCGGTGACCTGGATGGTGGCGGCGCAGGCCTCCTCCACGGTGGCAAACGCACCGGCGCCGGTGGCGGCCAGCAGGGCGGCGCCGTAGGCCGCGCCCTCGGTGGTGTTGACCGTCGCCAACTCGACGCCCAGGACGTCGGCCAGGATCTGGCACCACAACGGGCTGCGGGCCCCGCCCCCGGTGATGCGCACCTGGCTGATGCCGGCCAGCCCGGTGGCGCGCATCAGCTCAAAGCTGTCGCGCAGGCCAAAGGCCACGCCCTCCAGCAGGGCCCGGGTCATGTGGGGCAAGGTGTGGCGCACGGTGAGCCCCACAAAGGCGCCCCGGGCCAGGGGATCGGGGTGCGGGGTGCGCTCGCCCGTCAGGTAGGGCAGGAAGAGCAGGCCCTCGCTGCCGGGAGCGACGTCCGCAGCCGGCGCCAGGAGGGCGTCAAAGCCGGCGCCGGGCGCCACGGTGTCGCGATACCAGCGCAGGCTGCCCGCCGCCGAGAGCATGACGCCCATGAGGTGCCACCGGTCTGGCAAGGCGTGGCAGAAGGCATGGAGCCGTCCCTGCGGCTCGACCATGGGCCGGTCGACGGCGGCAAAGACCACGCCCGAAGTGCCCAGGCTGAGGGACACCACTCCTTCGACGACGGCGCCCGTGCCCACAGCCCCGGCGGCCTGATCGCCGCCGCCCCCAACCACGGGCGTGCCCGCCCGCAGCCCCGTGGCCTCGGCCGCCTCGTCGGTGAGGTTGCCGGTCACGGCGGGGCCCTCGTAGGTGGGCGGCAGCCAGGCGGGATCGATGCCCAGGGCCGACACCACCTCCGGCGACCAGTCGCGCCGCTTGAGGTCAAAAAGGATGGTGCCCGCGGCGCCGGCCTTGTCGGTGGCATGGGCGCCGGTCAGCCTCAGCCGGACGTAATCCTTGGGCAACAGGATGTGGCGCACCCGGTGGAAAATCTCGGGCTCGTGGTTCTTGACCCACAGGATCTTGGGCGCGGTAAAGCCGGTCAGCGCGTCGTTGCCGGTGATCTGGATGAGGCGCTCCCGGCCCACGAGCGCCCGGATCTCGTCGCACTCGGCCGCCGTGCGCTGGTCGTTCCACAGGATCGCGGGTCGCAGGACGCCGGCCTCGTCCAGCAGCACGAGGCCGTGCATCTGGCCGGTGAGCCCCACGCCCTCGACCTCGGCGGGATCGATGCCCGCCTGGGCCAGGGCCTGTCGCACGCTGGCGAGCGTCCCCTGCCACCACAGGTCGGGATGCTGCTCGGCCCACAGCGGCCGGGGCGTTTCGTAGGTGTATTCCGACGAGGCGACGGACACCACCTGGCCCCCGGCGTCCACCAGCAGGGCCTTGGTGGCCGTGGTCGACGTATCGATCCCCAGGAAATAGGACATCTCAGCGCACTCCCATCAACAGTTCGTTGACCAACTGATCCAGCTTCTCGTACTGCATGCCCCGCGCGGCAAGAGCCACCCGGTCAAAGGCGTGAGCCTTGAGGGCGGCGGCCTTTTCGGCGCTGTAGGCGCCCCGGAAGGCGTCCATGGAGCCATCGTCGGTGCGGATCTCGGCCAGCAGCCCCTGGATCTCGCCGTCGGCGGCAAATCGCGCCGCCTTTTCCTTGAGGATGAGGTAGGTCCGCATGCAGCCCCGGGCAAAGTCCTTCACACCCTCGACGTCTTCGGTGCGGAAGGCGTGGGCGTCAAAGTGGCGGCTGCCCTGGTAACCGACTTCCTCCAGGAACTTGACCAGGTAGAAGGCCTGTTTCAGGTTCTGTGCGCCAAAGCGCCAGTCCTGGTCAAAGCGCGCATAGTTCTGGTCGTTCAGGTCGATGTGGAACAGCTTGCCCGCCTCCCACGCCTGGGCCACTGCGTGCATAAAGTTCAGGCCGGCCATGTGCTCGTGAGCCACCTCGGGGTTGACGCCCACCATTTCGGGATGGGCCAGCGTCTGAATAAAGCCCAGGTAGGCGCCGGTGGTCGGGAAGTACAGGTCGCCGCGCGGCTCGTTGGGCTTGGCCTCCAGGGCGAACTTCAAGTTCCAACCCTGGTCCAGGACGTACTCGCACAAGAAGTCAAGGGCGTCGCGAAAGCGCTTGATGCCCTCCACGGGGTCCTTGGCGGCGTCGACCTCGATGCCCTCCCGGCCACCCCAGAAGACGTACACCTCCGCCCCCAGCTCGACGCCCAGGTCCATGGCACGCAGCGTCTTTTGCAGGGCATAGGCCCGCACCTGCGGGTCGTTGGCCGTGAAGGCGCCGTCCTTGAAGACGGGATCGGCAAAGAGGTTGGTGGTGGCCATGGGCACGACGAGGCCGGTGTCGGCCAGCGCCTTCTTGAAAGCCCTGAGGATGGTCTCGGCCTCGCCGGGCGTGGCGTCGATGGGGATGAGGTCGTTGTCGTGTAGGTTGACTCCGTAGGCGCCCACCTCGGCCAGGAGATAGACGACGTCGGCGGGCGGCATCTTGGGTCGAACCGCCTGGCCGAAGGCGTCGGAGCCGGGGTTGTTCACCGTCCACAACCCAAAGGTGAACTTTTGCTCCGGTTTGGGTTGATACTGGTCAGTCATGGCACTCTCTCCTGTCGTATGCTCATTGCTCCTTGCCGTGGCCACAGGGCCCGGCACGTGGCCGCCAGATCTCGACGATGGCCGGCGGCCTCAATCCGGCTGCCGGCCGGCGATCTGGAGGCTGCCGGCCAGGGGCAGGTGCTGCGACGAGCCGCCGACCATCACCTCGATGCTGCCCGGCCGGACCACGTAACGCCCGCTGTCGTCATAGAGGCCGAGCTGGTCGACGTCCAGCACCAGGGTGGCGGTCCGGCATTCGCCGGGCTCGAGGCTGATGCGGGAGAAGGCTTTCAGCTCCTGGATGGGGCGCGGCTCCGGGGCCCCGGGGTGGCGAACGTACAACTGTACCACCTCGTCGCCGGCCCGTTCGCCGGTGTTGGTCACGTCGGCGCTGACCGTCACTTGCTCGCCTACGGAGGCCTGTGCCGGGCTGATGCGCAGGTTATCGTAGTGAAAGGTCGAGTAGCTCAGGCCGTGACCGAAGGGGTAGAGGGGCTTGCCCCGGAAGTAGCGGTAGGTGCGGCCCTCCATGCTATAATCCTCAAAGGGCGGCAGGTCGTCGACCGACCGGTAAAAGGTAACCGGCAGCCGCCCGGCGGGGTTGTATTCGCCAAACAGGACTTCGGCCAGCGCCTCGCCCCCGGCCTGGCCGGGATACCAGGCCTCGACGATGGCCGGCACGTGCTCCGCCGCCCAGGGAATGGCCAGGGCGCTGCCGCCGAGCAGCACCAGCACCAGTGGCTTGCCCAGGGCCGCCAGCCTCTTGAGGAGCGCCTCCTGGGGCGCGGGCAGGGCAATGTCCGTCCGGTCGCCGCGGGCAAAACCCTCGAGCTCCACGGGCATCTCCTCGCCCTCCAGGCGCGGCGACAGGCCCATGACGGCGACGACGACGTCGGCTTTGGCTGCCGCCTCCAGGGCCGGCCCCGCGAGATCGCCGGCAGGCGGGGCCCACAGCAACTGCACCTGCGGGTCCAGCCCGAAGCTGGCGTATTCGAGACGGACGTCGTAAAGCCGCCCGGCTTCCAGGCTGACTTCCCGGGCCCTGAGCAGGGGGTGGTGAATGGACTCGGACTCGACCAGGAGCTCGCCGTCGACGTAGAGCTTGTAGCCGCTGTGGCCAAAGACGCCCAGGCGGTAAGTGCCATCGGCCTGCGGTATGAGGCTGCCGGTCCACCGCACGGAAAACGGATCGCCCCAGGCGCCGGACAGGGGCGACGTGCCCTTCCAGATAAAGTCCACCAGGCGGTCAACGCGGGTCAGGACCGGCTGGCCTTCGAAATGCGAGTTGTCATAATATTCGCCCACCAGCCCCGCCTCACCGCCGCCGGCGGGAACCAGGCAGGCCGGGGGGATGGGCCACAGGCGAGGGGCGCCCTCGGCCCAGGGAGAGCCGGGGGCGAAATAGACCCGGGTCGCAGGCGAGACCTTCCGTCGGATGCCCGCCAGGGGTGTGGTCACCGCGGCGGGCGTCCCGTTATAGTTGCCCAGGAGCCCCATGAGCTCGTCGGCGTTGGGGCCCACGACGGCGATGGAGGTCAGGTCGGTGGGCAAGGGCAGCAGCCTACCCTCGTTCTTGAGGAGGACGATGGACTCGCGGGCGGCCTGGAGGGCCAGGGCCCGGTGCTCGGGCGAGTCGACTACCTCGTAGGGTATCTGCGTGTAGGGCACCCATTCCGGAGGATCGAACATGCCCAGGCGAAAGCGCGCGGTGAAGAGGCGTTCCACGGCGCGGTCGATTTCTTCGGTGGAGATGAGCCCCTGCTCCACGGCTTC
>DAOUHB010000160.1:0-3015 GCA_034428935.1 Anaerolineae bacterium
TCCCGCTCCCGGACGATGACCCGATCATCGCTCAAGAGCTTCACGCCCGGGCGCCCCTCCCAGAGCGAGGCCATGGTCGACTTGCCGGCGCCCGAGACCCCGGAAAAGAGAAAGCCCCGTTCACCATCCCGGACGGCCGAGGCGTGGAGAAGGACGCCCCGTCCCCGGGCGAGGAGGTTGACGGTTAACACCTCCTCCAGAGGATAACCCAGGGGAGAAAGACGGCCGTTCGTATTCCAAGCCTCCCCCACACAATATATGTCACCCTCCTGAAAATCGGGCTCGAGGATGACGATCTGGTGAGGGTCGGAGCCGGGCACACGAATGCGGAGGGCGGGCTTGCCCGCCATGCTGTAAAGTGTCCAGTTGCCCTCTGACTCAAAGAGCGGTGTGCCCAGGCTTGAGCAGGGGGCAGGCCCACGATGGACGCGATACACGGCATTGGGCGGCGCGTCGGTAACGAACGACCGGTAGTGGTCGCTGGTCTCTAATTCGACATCTTGGCTGGCCGGAACGAAAGCCAAGACCATTCCGCCCCATCCGTAGCAAGCACCGCTCCCGGAAACCTGGTTGTTCTGCAAGTGACCTCCCGGCGTAGTGGCCGGCAACCGATCAGGATTGAATCGTCAGCACGCAGGACGGGGTCGCCGTCACGCAGTTGCCAGATGGGAAGTCGGTGCCAATCCCCCCGCCGCTGGTAGTCTTGCAACCACCCAGCACTGCCTCCTCGGGCACCAACTGGATGCGCTCCATCTCGGGCTTGACGTACGGTTTCTTCTTGCTCATCAATTCTCCTCCACCGCAGGTTGCAAGGGATCTCCTTGCGAAATGGGGTACCGTTCAACTGCACCGGGTGCCCCCTCGGCGTGCCGGTGCCAGCCAAAGGCCTCTGCCCGCAGGTGAGCCACCCGGCAGAGAAAGTCCACCGCCTGCTCCCGATCTCCACCCTCGAGGACCGCCCAACCCGGGCACTGGCCACACAGGGAGAGAAGCTCACACCGGGCGCAAGCGTAGTCCGGTCCTGTCTGCAGGTCGCGCACCTGCCCCAGGAATTGGTGCCAGCCGGCGTAGAACGAGCCCTGGCGCAGGTCAAACTCCAAATGGCGGGCAATGAGGCACGGGCTCAGTTGCCCGTAGGGGTCCACGTGGAACGAGCTGTGGCCCGCACCGCAGATAAACAGGCGGTGGGGGTCGGCGCGGACATCGCGGAAACGATCGCAGAAGGCGCGCCACTCGCGGCTGCGGCTCTCGTCGGCCAGGTCGAGGGCCACGACCTCTTCCGGCGTCAGGCGATAGGCCAGGGGCGCCAGGTCCTGGAGGCCGCCGTTCATCATGGGGTCAAACCGGTACTGGACCCCCAGCCCCTCGGCAAAGGCCTTGATGTCCCACACCTCGTGCTTGTTCAGCGTCATCAGCATCGTCTTGAGCCGAAGGGGAATGCCACGTTCGAGCAGCAGGTCGATGCCGCGCAGGCAGCGCGCGTGGGAGCCGGGGATGCCGGTGATGCGCTCGTAGGTTTCCTGCGTCCGTCCATACAATGTAACCTCGACGGCGAAGGGACGCCATTCGGCCAGAAGGTCCGCAATCTGCGGGGTCAGGAGCGTGCCGTTGGTAAAGAGGGTGAGGATCAGGCCCTTCTTCTTGCAGGACAGGTAAATCTCCTGGAAGTCGGGCCGGAGCAGAGGCTCTCCACCAGTGAGCAGCAGCCACAGACACCCCTCGTCCACGGCCTGGTCCAGTATACTCGAGATCTCCCCGGCGGTCAACTCCCGTTGGCCGGCGATGCCGCTGTGCCCGTGGGCCACGTAGCAGTGCACGCAGCGCAGGTTGCAGCGGAACGTCAACTCCAGCGAGCCGGTGATGGGTACGCGCTGGCCCCCCAGCCTGTCGCGCAGGCGTTTGGAAAAGTCGCCGTAGCGCAGATCCGGGATGTGCGGGCAGTCCATGTCAGGCTTTCTCCAGGGCGCCCAGGGCCTCCAGCTCGCCCAGGAACTGGAGCAGATCCTGCTCGGCCTGCTCCTCGTCCACCTCGAACTCCTCGACGATGCGGGCTCTGATCTCTCCCACGGTGCGCTCCTCGCCGGCAAGCTCCCAGATCAGGGAGGCTGTCTCGTTCAGGGTATAGACGAAATCCAGGTCGCCCGCCTTCTGTCGGATGGGTACCAGCATCTGCCCCCCACCGATCTCCACTGAAACCACCGACGATGTCCTTCTGTACGAATCACCCATGGAAAGCAAGGTCTATCTCCTTACCTGGCCGTGCCCCTGGCGAGTCGTGCAGCGCTCCCCTTGCCCAATCCCCGGAAGGCCACGCCAGCCCCTCGCCACGCCCCCGCCTCCAGCGCACTCCGCCCGTCCACCACCGCCGCCGTCCGCATCGTCGTCGCCGCCCACGCCGGGTCCAGCGCCAGGTACTCCCGGTGGGCGGTGACCACCGCCGCGCAGTCGGCCCCGCGCAGCGCCTCCCCCAGGTCGTGGAGAAGGGGCACCTCCACGCCGTCGAGGGCGCGCTTCCAGTCGGCGTGGCGCACGTGGGGATCGTGGGCGATGACCTCGGCGCCGCGGGCCAGGAGCAGCCGGGCCAGGGCCGCCGCCGGCGTGTTGCGCGTGTCGTCGGCGTTCTCCAGGTACGAGGCGCCCAGGAGCACCACCTTCGACCCCGCCAGCGCCCGGCCGGCCTCGGCCAGGGCGTCCTCGATGAGGGCCAGCATGTGCCCCGGCATCCCGTCGTTGATCTCCCGTGCCAGGGGGATGATGCGCAACAACGGACTCGGAACAGGAACGGATTCCCCGCTTCCCGAATCCGCCAATCCCGAGTTCCCGCGTTCCCTATGGCCCGCTCCCTGCTGCCCGTAGGCCGCCAGCCCGTAGGCCAGCAGCCAGCTATCCTTGGGCAGGCAGTGCCCCCCCACCCCCGCGCCAGGCAGGTGCACGTTGCGGTCGGGCCGGGCGTTGATCAGGCGGCGCACCTCGTAGACGTCCACGCCCATGGCCTCGCAGGCCAGGGCCACCTCG
>DAOUHB010000161.1:0-36851 GCA_034428935.1 Anaerolineae bacterium
AACGTGGCCCTGGACAAGAAGTGGGGCGCGCCGACCATCACCCACGACGGCGTCACCGTGGCCAAGGAAGTGGAGCTGGAGGAGCCCTTCCAGAACATGGGCGCCCAGCTTCTGAAGGAAGCGGCGACCAAGACCAACGACGTGGCGGGCGACGGCACGACGACGGCCACGGTGCTGGCCCAGATGATCGTCACCGAGGGCCTGAAGAACGTGGCGGCCGGCGCCAACCCGATGCTCATCAAGAACGGCATCCTGAAGGCGGCGGAGGCGCTGGTGGCGGCCCTGCGGGAGAGCGCCACAGAGATTGACACCAAGGAAGAGATCGCCAACGTGGCGGCCATCTCGGCCAACGACAAGGAGATCGGCCAGCTCATCGCCGAGGTCATGGAGAAGGTGGGCAAGGACGGGGTCATCACCGTCGAGGAGAGCAAGGGCCTGGCCTTCGAGACCGAGTTCGTGGAGGGCATGCAGTTCGACCGGGGGTACATCTCGCCCTATTTCGTCACCGACACGGAGCGGATGGAGGCGGTGCTGGAGAACCCCCTGATCCTGATCCACGACAAGAAGATAAGCTCGGCGCAAGACATCATCCCCCTCCTGGAAAAGATGGTGCAGAGCGGGCGCAAGAACCTGGTGATCATCTCCGAGGACGTGGACGGCGAGGCGCTGGCGACGCTGGTGCTGAACAAGCTGCGGGGCGTGTTCAACGTGCTGGCCGTCAAGGCGCCCGGGTTTGGGGACCGGCGGAAGGCGATGCTGCAGGACATCGCGGTGTTGACCGGCGGGCAGGTGATCACCGAGGAGATGGGGCGCAAGCTGGACACGACGCAGCTCCACGACCTGGGGCAGGCGGAGAAGGTGATCTCGACGAAGGAAGATACGACCATCGTCGGCATCGAGGATGAGAACATCAGCAAGGAGATCCTGGGCCGTATCAACCAGATCAAGGCCGAGATTGAGGCCAGCACGTCGGACTATGACAAGGAAAAGCTGCAGGAGCGCCTGGCCAAGCTGTCGGGCGGTGTGGCCATCATCCGCGTGGGGGCCGGCACCGAGGTGGAGCTGAAGGAGAAGAAGCACCGGGTGGAAGACGCCCTGAGCGCCACGCGAGCGGCGGTGGAAGAGGGCATCGTGCCCGGCGGTGGGGTGGCCTTGATCAACGCCATTCCTGCCCTGGACGCGATCAAGATGGAGTTCGCCGACGAGCAGACGGGCGTGACCATCGTGCGGCGGGCGTTGGAAGAGCCGATGCGGCAGTTGGCGATGAACGCCGGCAAGGATGGGGCGGTCATCGTGGACAACGTGCGGCGGATTCAGAAGGAAAAGGGCGACAACAAGCTGGGCTTTGACGTGTTGCGGGACGAGTACCCGAACATGCTAAAGGCCGGCATCATCGACCCGGTCAAGGTGACGAGGAGCGCCGTGGAGAACGCGGCGAGCATCGGCGCCATGATCCTGACCACCGAAGCACTGGTGACCGACATCCCCGAGGAGGAAAAGGCCCCGGCGGCCCCGCCGATGCCCGAGTACTAGGCACAGGCCAGAGGTGCTCGGGCCTTGCCATCCCGAGCCCGAGCACCCTCGCGCCGGCCACAAACAGGGGCTACTTCCTCAGGGACGAGTCCCTGTTTGTGCGTCGGCCGGACAAAAGTGCGAACCAGGTTGACACCTCGGGCGTTATACACTAGGATTCCAGTTCCAGGCGGCCGGGATGGACGGCGATGCCGCCCTCGCCCGGCGGGGTTGGGGAGGAAAGTAAATGCCGATCTATGAGTACGAGTGCCGCACGTGTGGCATTCACTTTGACAAGTTGCAGCGATTTGGCGAGGCGGATCCCGAAACCTGCCCCCGGGGGCACCGTCAGGTTCACCGGCTCCTGGGGCAGCCCGCCATTATCTTCAAGGGGTCCGGCTTTTACGTGACGGACAACCGGCGCAACGGCACTGGCACCGCCAGTCGCAAGAGCAAAACGAGCAACGAGCCAAAGGCAGACAAGCCGTCGTCCGAAGACTAGCACTTGTCTTGCCTGCGCGACGAGGAGCGTCCAGATGATCGATGTCCAAGATCTCATCAAGTCATATGGGCCTGTAGAAGCCCTGAAGGGTGTATCCTTTCACATCGACGCCGGCGAGATCATTGGCCTGCTGGGTCCCAACGGGGCCGGCAAGACGACCATTATGAAGATCCTCACCGGCTACTTGCAGCCGACCAGCGGCTCGGCCACCGTGGATGGCCTCGACGTGGTGGCCCAGCCGCTGGAGGTGCAAAAGCGCATTGGCTACCTGCCCGAAAACGCGCCTCTCTATCCCGAGCTTTCGGTGCAGGCCTACCTGCGCATGATTGCCGACCTGCGGCAGATCCCCGAAGCGGAGCAGCCCCTTCGCCTGTCGCGGGCCATCCGCGCCACCTCGCTGGAGGACCACCTGACGCGGCCCATCGGGCAGTTGAGCAAGGGCTATCGCCAGCGGGTGGGACTGGCCCAGGCCATCGTCCACGATCCCAAGCTGTTCATCCTGGATGAGCCGACCATCGGCCTGGACCCCACGCAGATCGTCGAAGTGCGACACCTCATCCGCCGCCTGGCCCGCAACAGCACGGTGCTTCTCTCGACCCATATCCTTTCAGAGGTGGAAGCCGTCTGCGACCGGGTCATCATCCTGATGAACGGCGAGATCAAGGCCGACGCTCGCCTGGCCGACCTGGCGAGCACCACCGACGTCGTCGTCGTGCTGGAAGACGGCGCGCCCGACGTGACCGCCCGTCTGCAGGGCCTGCCGGGCGCCGGTGCCGTGGAACAGTTACCCTCGGCCGACGGCAGGGCCTACCGTGTCCGTCCCCTGGCCGGCAGCAACGGCGTCGACCTGAGGCCGGCCATCTATGGCCTGGCCCGCGACGCCGGTTGGCCGTTGAAGGAGCTGCGGCGCGAGGTGCGGACGCTGGAAGCGGTCTTTAACGAGCTGGCCACGACGGCCCTAGAAGGGGGACAGGCATGAAGCAAAGTCTGGCCCTGGCACGCAAAGAACTGCGGACGTATTTTGGCTCGCCCCTGGCCCTGATCTTCCTGGGGGCTTTTCTGGCGGTCACCCTCTTTGCTTTCTTCTGGGTAGAGGGCTTTTTCGCCCGCAATCTGGCCGACGTCCGGCCGCTGTTCGCCTGGATGCCGGTCCTCATTCTCTTCCTGGTGGCGGCCCTCACCATGCGCCAGTGGAGCGAGGAGCAGCGGGCCGGCACCCTGGAGGTGCTGCTGACCTTGCCCGTGCGCCCGGCTGAGCTGGTGTTCGCCAAGTTTCTGGCCGTCATGGCCCTGGTCGCCCTGGCCCTGGCCCTGACGCTGTTCTTGCCCATCACCGTCTCGCTCCTTGGCCCCCTGGACTGGGGACCGGTGGCGGGCGGCTACCTGGCGGCCCTGCTCCTGGCCGCGGCCTACACGGCCATCGGCCTCCTGGTCTCGTCGCGCACCGACAACCAGATCGTGTCCCTCATCCTCACCTCGCTCCTGGGCGGCCTCTTTTACCTGGTGGGCACCAACGGCGTGACCGGCCTGGTGGGCGAGGCCCTGGGCGAGATCCTGCGCGGGATCGGCACGGGCAGCCGCTTCGAAAGCATCGAGCGGGGCGTCATCGACCTCCGGGACCTGATCTATTACCTGTCGCTGACGGGCATCTTCTTGACGCTCAACGTGCTCTCGTTGGACTCCAAGCGGTGGAGCCCCGGGCCGCACACGGCCCCGTACCGGCGGCGTTTCATCCTGACGGTGGTCCTCATCGTCGCCAACCTGGCGCTGGTCAACGCCTGGCTGTTCCCCCTGGGCGCGCTGCGGGCCGACCTCACCGCCGGCCGGGAATACAGCCTCTCGCCGGTTACCAGGGACCTGATCAGGAACCTGGACGAGCCCCTCCTCATCCGCGGCTACTTTAGCGAGCGGACGCACCCGCTCCTGGCCCCCCTGGTGCCCGGCATCCGCGACATGCTGCGCGAGTACGAGGTCGTTTCGGGCGGCAATGTGGAAGTCGAGATCGTCGATCCCAGCGACGACGAGGAGTTGGAGGCGGAGGCGAACCAGGTGTATGGCATCCGGCCCAGCCCCTTCCGCATCTCGGACCGCTACGAGGCGTCCATCATCAACTCCTACTTTGACATCCTGGTCCGCTACGGCGACCAGCACGTCACCCTGGGCTTTGACGACCTCATCGAGGTGCAAGCCCGGGCCAGCGGCACGCCCGACGTGCGCCTGCGAAACCTGGAGTACGACCTGACCCGGTCCATCAAGCGGGTGGTCTATGGTTTCCAGAGCCTGGACGCCCTCTTTGCCAGCCTCGAGGACACGGTGCGCCTCACGGCCCTCATCACGCCCAACTCGCTGCCCGAGGAGCTGGCCGAGGTGCCCGACCTGGTGGCCAGGGTGGCGGGGGAGATGGAGCAAGAGTCGGGCGGCAAGTTTGTCTACGAGGTCATCGATCCCGACGCCGCCAACAGCCCCCTGAGCCGCCAGACGCTGATGAACAACTACGGGCTCTATCCCATCTCGACCTCCCTCTTTTCCCGGGAGAGCTACTACCTTCATCTTCTCCTGGAGGTGGGCGAGGAGACCCAGTTGCTCTACCTGACCGGCGGCCTGGTGGAGGCCGACATCCGCAGCGAGATCGAGGCCAGCCTGAAGCGGGCCGCCCCCGGCTTCCTGAAGACCGTGGGGGTGTGGGTGCCCGCGCTCCAGCCCCAGCAGAGCCCTTTCGGGGGGACGGTCAATCCCCTGTCGAGCTGGAACACGATCCAGGAGCAACTGCGCCAGGAGTACAGCGTGGTGCCGGTCGATCTGAAAACGGGGCGCGTGCCGGGTGACGTGGACGTGTTGCTGGTCATCGCCCCGCAGAACATGACCGACGAGGAGCGTTTTGCCATCGACCAGTTCCTGATGCGCGGCGGCGCGGTGGTCGTGGCCGCGGGCAACTATGCCCTGTCGCAGATGCAGTTCGCCGGCCTGACCGTCGAGCGGCTGCCCGAGAACCTGTCGGACATGCTGGCCGGCTATGGCGTCACGGTAGAAGATGCCATGGTCCTCGACCCGCGGAACGAGCCGTTCCCGACGCAGGTGCAGCGCACCGTGGGCGGCATGCAGGTCATCGAGATCCAGGAAGTGGCCTATCCCTTCTTTGTGGACGTCCGGCCGGATCGTATGAGTGACGACAGCCCCATCGTCTCCAACCTGCCCGCGGTCACCATGCAGTGGGCGTCGCCCCTGGCCATCGACGAGGCCAAGAACGAGGGCCGCGAGGTCGAGATCCTGCTAGAGTCGTCGCCCGACTCGTGGGTGAGCAACAACGTGGAGGTGCTGCCCCAGCCCGAGGTCTTTCCGGAGTATGGCTTTCCCGTCGAGGGCGAGCAAAAATCCCGCCCCCTCGCCGTCTCTATCCGCGGCACCTTCGAGAGCCACTTCCGCGACGAGGGCTCGCCCTTTGAGGCGTCGGCGCCGGTCACCGGCACAGTGGAGGGCCCCCAGGGCATGGTCGAGACCTCGCCCGACACGGCCCGGCTGGTGGTCCTGGGCAGCGTCGAGTTTATCGACGACGCCGTCCTGCAGCTCTCCCAGAGCCTGTCGGCCGACCGGTACCTGCAAAACCTGCAGCTCGTGCAGAATGCCGTGGACTGGGCCGCCGAGGACGAGGATCTGCTCGGCATTCGCTCGCGGGGCTCCTACGCCCGCCTCCTGAACGAGATGGATCCGTCGCAGGCGTCGGTCTGGGAGGTGGCCAACTATGCCCTGATGCTCGTCTCCCTGATCGTCGTCGGCGTCGTGTCGTACACCAGGCGGCGCGGCGAAGAGCCCATGGCGTTGGTAGACGAGGAGGACGCGCCGGGAGGTTCCCATGACTAGACTCAACCAATTGCTTGCCGGCCTGCTTGTCGTCCAACTGATCCTGGCCGCCGTCGTCTTCTGGCCGCGGACGGCCGGCGGAGAGGCGGGCGAGCCTCTCATTCGCGGCTTCGAGCCCGACCAGGTAGTGGCCCTGACGGTCACCGGTGACGATGGCCAGAGCGTAAAACTGGCCCGCGCCGACGGCCGCTGGGTGCTGCCCGAGGCGGGCGACTATCCGGCCATCGAGGAAAACGTGACCTCGCTGCTCGAGGCCGTCGCCGGACTGAAGGCGGAGCGCCGGGTGACCCAGACCGGCGGCAGCCACGCCCGCCTGCAGGTCGCCGGCGACGAGTTCAACCGGCGCCTGGAGATCGAGCTGGCCGATGGCACCCGGCACGTGCTCTACGTGGGCAGCGCGCCGAGCTATGGCGCCGTCCACGTGCGCGCCGAAGGGCAGGACGACGTCTTCCTGACCTCGGCCCTGACCGCCCAGGATGCGGGGGTGGCGGCCACAGACTGGGTGGAGCGCACGTATTTCTCGGTGCCCTCCGACGACGTGATCGCCCTGACCCTGAAGAACGCCAACGGCACCTTCCGCTTTGCCAGGGAGGGTGAGGAGTGGGTCATGGACGGCCTGGAGGGCGACGAGAGTTTCGACGCCAACAACTTCCGGACCATCCTGACCCGCTCCACGTCGGTCTCGCTCCTGCGGCCCCTCGGCCGCGAAGAGCAGGCGGACTATGGCATGGACGAGCCGTCGGCCGTGGTGACCCTGGAGACGGGAGGCGACGAGCCCAAGAGCTACACGCTGACCGTGGGGGCCCAGGACGCGGGCGATAGCAGCTATGTCGTCAAGTCGTCGGAATCGCCCTACTATGTGCGTGTCTCCGAGTTTACGGTGAGTGACCTGGTGACCCGCGCCCGGGAAGGATTCCTGGCAGCGACGCCCACGCCGCTGTCCGAAACCCCCGAGGCCGAGGGCACGCCGAGCCCGTAGGCCCCGGCGTTTGCCGCGTTCATGGGCGGCTGTCATCCTGGGGACCCAGGACGACAGCCGCCCTTGTTGTAGGGCGAGGGCGGCCCGCGGGCTTGGCCCCCGGCGCCCTTTGGGCTATAATGTCTGCAGAGGCGAGGAAGATGATGCACGGACAGAAGGAACACGACCCGCAGAACGGGCGACGCCCGATCCTGCGCCGCGCCACGCCCGTCGCCGTCCTGACGGGCGCTGGCGTCTCGGCCGAGAGCGGCGTGCCCACCTTTCGGGGCCAGGGCGGGCTGTGGCGCAGCTACCGCGCCGAGGACCTGGCCACCCCCCAGGCCTTTCGTCGCGATCCGGAGCTGGTGTGGCAGTGGTACGGCTGGCGGCGCGGCCTCGTGGTGGCCTGCCGGCCCAACGCCGCCCACGTGGCCCTGGCCGAAATGGAGCAGGCGCTGGACGATTTCATCCTCGTCACCCAGAACGTGGACGGCCTGCACCGGCTGGCGGGCAGCCGGCGCGTGCTGGAGCTGCACGGCAACATCTGGCGGCTGCGCTGCACGCGAGAGTGCCGGCCGCCCTGGGAGGACCGGCGCGACCCGTTGCCCGAGATCCCGCCCCGCTGCCCGGCGTGCGGCGCCCTGGCCCGGCCCGACGTCGTCTGGTTCGGCGAGGCGCTGCCCGGCGCCGTGCTCGCCGAAGCCATGGACGCCTCGCGTCGCTGCGAGCTGATGCTCGTGGTGGGCACCTCAGCCCTGGTGCAGCCGGCGGCCTCGCTGCCGCTCCTGGCCCTGGACAACGGCGCCCACCTGGTCGAGATCAACCCCCAGGCCACGCCCCTTTCGCACCTGGCGGGCGAGGTGCTGCGGGAGCCGGCTGCCCAGGCCCTGCCCCGCTGGTGGGCCGCCCACGGCCTTTCCGCTTAGGTCTCCTCGCGTCCTGCCCATTTGCGAAATCCGGGAATGCCCGGTATAATGCCCCGGCCGCACCGGATGAGCGCGGGGCATAGACGCCCGGTTGACGAGGTAAGATGAATACAGAAGGCCAGGAAGAGATGGTGCAGGGCTGGGTCCTGAACTTGCAGCGCTTTTCGCTGCACGACGGGCCCGGCATACGGACCATCGTTTTTTTGAAGGGCTGCCCGCTGCGCTGCCTGTGGTGCGACAACCCCGAGTCGCAATGCGCCGAGCCGCAGATCCTCTTCTGGGAGGATCGCTGCATCCGCTGCGGGGCGTGCGTGGCCGTCTGCCCCGAAGGCGCCGTGGTCGAGGTCGAGGGGCGGCGCCAGATCGATGCTGCGCGCTGCACGATGTGTGGCCAGTGCGTGGCCGAGTGCTACGCCGGTGCCCTGGAGCAGGTGGGCCGGCTGATGACGGCCGAGGAGGTCCTGGCCGAGGTGGAGGCCGACCGGCCGTTCTACGAGGAGTCGGGCGGGGGGATGACGCTTTCGGGGGGCGAGCCCACGGCGCAGCCCATCTTTGCCCGCGCCCTGCTGGCCGGCGCAAAGGCACGCCACATCCATACCGCCATCGAGAGCTGTGGCTACGCCCCCTGGGAGGTGTGGGAGGAGCTGCTGCCCTTCCTGGACCTGATCCTGTACGACGTCAAGGAGGTGGACCCGGCGCTGCACCAGGAACTGACGGGCGTGTCCAGCGAGCGAATCCTGGACAACCTGGTGCGCCTGGCGCGCAGCGGCAAGCCGCTCATCGTGCGGCGGCCGGTGATCCCCGGATACAACGACAGCGCCGAGAGCATCCACCGCCTGGCCCGCTTCGTGCGCGAGCTGGGCATCAAAGAGATCAACCTCCTCCCTTACCACCGCATGGGTGAGGGCAAATACGACCGCCTGGACCAGGAGTACGCCTTGCGGGGGCGGCCCTCCCTTAAAGAAGAGGACGTGGGCGGCCTGCGCGACATCTTGCTTTCCTACGGCTTTCGCGCCAAGATCGGCGGCTAACGCCGAGGTTTTCCACGTCCGTCGGCGAGCGCCTGGAGGCCCTGGACGCCCTCGCCCGTGCGTACGAGCAACAGAAGGAGAGACCCCGGCCGGACCGGTTTCACGCTGACAGACCGGTCCGGCCGGGAAGCAGTGCTAGAACTGGCGCATCACCAACGGCAGGTAGGCTTTGGGTGTTTCCAGGAGGTAGCGGACGCCGCTGTGGACGCCGTCGACGCGCAGTGGCTGGCCGGCGCTGTAGGGCAGCACGTCGATGTAGTGCTGGTCGCCCACCATCCTCGGCTCCGGCTCGGGCTGGGCTGCCAGGAGCGCGCCTGATTCGCGGCGCAGCCGCAGGAAGAATGGCTTGAGCTCGCCGGGCCCCAGCAGCACTTCTTCGCCGGGCGGCAGGGGATTGCCGGTCTCGGCGTTGACGACCTCCACGCCGACGCCGCTCAAACCCACGAGCACCACGTCAAAGAAAGAAGGAACCGGGTGCGGCATCGGGTTGTGCAGCACAAAGGGCGGCAGATCGACCTTGCCGGCCGGCAACCGGAAGATGTGCAGCGAGAAGGTGAACAGGTCGACGTTGCGCTGCGAGAAGACGTCGTGGTAGCCGTCCTGGTGGATCTGGACCCGCAGGCAGCGGTGCAGCGTGCCGGCCGCGGCGGGCGTCCACGGCATGCAGATGGTCAGCGTGCCTTCCGCGGGGATGACCGAGTCCTTGACCCCGCCGAAATCGGCAAAGGGCACGCCGGCGCCAAAGTCGGCGGCGGCAAAGGAGACGTCCACGACCTGGTCGACGGGGGTCGGGTTCATCAGCTTGACGCAGACCATGGCCGGTTGGCCGGGCTGTGGCGGATCGGGTGAGACCGTGATCTCGGTTTCAGCCCAGTGCGGCTGGTCGATGGGCGGCGCCAGCGGCGGCCGGTCGATCTTGCGCACGCCTCCGATGAGCTTCCCGTTGATGTAGGCCAGGAGGTCGATGTGGCAGCCCGCGCCCAGCAGGCCAGCAGGCGGGGTGACGGTCAGGATGGCGGTGCGCACGTCGGTGCTGTTGGGACCGACGCCCACCAGCAGCGCGGGCGATACCCAGGCGCTCCAGCCGGGGCAGGTGTTGTCCACCACCAGGTCGATGTCGGCCATGTCCGGCGTCGGGTTGGCCACGGCGATGGGCACCTCTTCGGGGACGTTGGGCTCCAGCAGCTCGGCCACGTCCAGGTTACGACGGCTGTAGGTGACATAGCCGTTGGGCATCGACAGCTTCACCGCCAGGCAGTGATGGCCCGGGGCGCCGGGAAGAAACTTCAGGCAGGCGACGACCGACGTGTGGGCGGGGATGACCATCGTTTGCGGGTTGGCCCCGCTGATGGGGTTGATGCGATCGAAGGCCAGCCCGATGCCCAAGCCCGACAACATGAACTCCAAGGTCACCTCCTGGTCCGCGTCGGTGTTGTTCTCCAGGAGGACGCACACCTCCGCGGGCTCGCCGGAGACGAGGGGGTAGGGGTTCACCCAGATCTCTTTTTCGGCGAATGGCCGCTCGCCCGGGTCGCCCAGGGGGATGAGCGGCTCGTCGACCTTGCGCACCCCGCCCAGGAGCTGTAGCAGGTTGCCGCCGGGGCCGACGGCCCAGGCCTCAACGTCGACCGTGCAGCCGGACCCCAGGGCGCTGCCCGCGGCCGGCGTCACCACGACGCCCACAACCTCCGTGCCCCCGATGGGCAGGAAAAAGGTGGGAGGCTGGACGTCCACCGTCCACCCGGGGCAGTTGTTGCGCACGACCATCTGGACGTCGACGGGCCCGCCAGTCTGGTTGCCGACGGGCAGCTCAAAGGTCGCCGGCTGCCCGGGAACCAACACTTCGCTCACGTCCAGGTTGCGCTGGCTGCGCAGGGCCGGGAAGGTGCCAGCCTCGTCGTACACGGTGACCTGGATGCACTGGTGGCCGGGCGTAACGGGAATCCACTGGATGCACACCTGGACGGTGGCTCCCGGCGGGACCTCGACGAGGCGTGGGTTGCCGGGCGCGTCGATGGGCGCGAAGGGCAGGCCGATGCCGAAATTGGCCAGGGCAAACTCGACCTGGACCGTCTGGGTTTGAGGGCTGGCGTTGGTGATCTCGGTGCACAGCCTGGTGGGCTGGCCGGTGACGATGGGGTAGGGATCGACGGTGATCTCGCTCTCGGCGTAAGGCGGATTGTCCGTGGGGAACTCGATGGGGCGGCAGATGAGCTGCAGCCCGCTGATCAGGCTCTGGGCGTGGATCGGGGGCGCCGCGGCCCCCAGGCTGGCCGTGTTCTCGATGACCGCGCCGCGCCGGCAAGCATCGTGGTCGACGAGGGCCTGGAAGTGTACCGAGCCCAGGGTGCCGGCGGGCAGGTCGCCCAGCTTCCAGGTGAGAACTCTCCCGGAAAAGGTGGCCGGCGGATTAGCGCTGCCGGGCAGGTAGGTGAGGCCGGGTGGCAGGGCATCGCGGATGGTCACGTCGACATAATTGTCGGGGCCGGGCAGGATGTAATCGAGGCGGTAGTTGACGACGTCGCCGGGGTTGGCGCTGTCGGGAAAGACGCTCTTGGCAAGGAGATCGCCGGCGCACTTGGTGTCGACCAGTTGCAGCTCGACCAGATCTTGAAAGTCCGCGGCAAAACCGGCCGGCATCTCGTCGAGGAAGGCCGGGTCTACCGAGTGCGCGCGGACGCCCAGGCGCACCAGGGCCCCCTGGGTCGTGTCGATCTCGGACAGGGGGATGGACATCTCCCAGACGCGATGCGGGGCCGGCGATCCGAGGGAGGGCCCCCACCGGGTGCCCAGGGACCCGACCGTCGGATTGATGCCCGTCCACGTGCCAGGGCCCAGGTAGTAGGAGAGGTCGAGAACGTAGGGCAGGGTCGGATAGAGCCTATAGAGCACGTCCAGGTCGGGGTCGATGAGGCCATCGAGGTCCACGTCAAAGGCGAGCCAGAAATAGTCGCCATAGACCGGTGCGGGAGCCAGCGGATCATCGGCGTCGTCGCCCACGACGTCGATGAGGACATACAGATAGTTGTCGTCGTTGAGGAAATAGACCTGGGCGTGGGGCAGCGACAGGAAGGGCGCCGTGCCCCACTCTTCGACGGGCGCCAGCCCGTCGATGCCGGGTGGCGAGCACGACCAGCGGCTCTGGACCGCAGCCACGGGCGCGCTGGGTGATTCCGGGGCGGCTTGCCCCGGCAAGGGGGAGACCGACACGACGACCGTCAGCAGGACGAACAGAACCAACCCGCTGCGCGCAAGGCTCGAGAGCTTGACATTGCCCATGGGAACCTCCTATGGAGCTTGCCCGGCGTGAAAGCCGGATGAACGGCCAACGACGCAAGCTTCAGGCGAAGGTAGATCTCCTGCGGTGCACTCCCTCCTTTCCTCCTCGTCATACACGAGGCGCCGGGGCACGTTACCGGCAGCCCGAACCAAAGGACAAAAGAAAGTGGGTTGCGCGATGAGGCACTTCGTGCGGCACAACGACGGGCCAGCAGCTTGTATTATAGCACACGGCCCGGGCCAGCGCAAGATGATTTTGCGCCCCACGCAGCGCCCCACGCGGCCGTTGACAAACGGCCGGGCCTGTGGTATACTGGGGTTGCTTATGAGAGAGAGAACGCTTGCCCCGCAACGAGCGGTGCGCAGCCAATCAAGTGACAGACGCCCGAGCCCAAATATGCCGTGGCGTCTGTTTGTTTTCCCCGGCAATTTTCCCGTGCCCTCTTGGGCCGAACACAATCTGAACGAGGAGGTGGACATGGATTCGGGTATGATCGGCAAGATCGAGAAGTCCAAGCGATATGCCGAGGAGCCGGAGCGCATCCGGTTCGAACAGTTCCACGTTTCTTTTCAGGGGTCCCACACCAGCCACTCTGTTAGCTACAACGACGGTGCCTGGCACTGCACCTGCCACTTTTTTGCCACCCGGGGGGTGTGCAGCCATACCATGGCCATGGAACGTGTTCTGGGAGTGATGTTGCCTATGGACACCGCCGCGGCCGCCGAGCCCCTTTCGGCTCCGGCAGTGGCCTGAGACCTTCCGTCCGCGGGGCGGGGAGTGAGCAAGCGCTCATTCCCCGCCTTTCTATTTCATTCGACAATCTCGCCCCAAAGCCCGCCCGCCGTGGGCCACGCCAGGCGCACCAGCCCGAAGGTGTTGCGCAGATCCCCGGCGTGAACGGCCTTGACCCGCAGGTAGTTGTCGGTCAGGCCGCTCCACACGGGGCCGTCGTCGCCCGCGCGGGCCGACTCCCACAGGACGCGCGTCGTCTGCCCCAGGAACTGGCGGGCAAAGGCCTGCCCGGCGGCAGCGCCTGCCTGGCGCACGAGCGCCGCCCGATCGGCCTTGACCGCCGGTGGCACCTGGCCCGGCATGTCCGCGGCCGGCGTGCCGGGTCGGGGCGAGTAGGGAAAGACGTGCAACCGGGCCAGGCCCATGGCCCGCACGAAGGACAGGCTCTCCTCGAACTCGGCCTCGGTCTCGCCCGGGAAGCCGACGATGACGTCGCTGGTCACGGCCAGGCCGGGGATGGCCCCCCGGGCCGCCTCGACCAGGGCGGCAAAGCCTGCCGGATCGTAGCGCCGGCCCATGCGCCGCAGGGTGGCCGCGGCACCGCTCTGCAGCGGCAGGTGCAGGTGGCGGCACAGGCGGGCATCCTGCCACA
Organism: Anaerolineae bacterium; assembly: GCA_034428935.1. Classification (GTDB taxonomy): domain Bacteria; phylum Chloroflexota; class Anaerolineae; order JAAYZQ01; family JAAYZQ01; genus JAAYZQ01. Next base: position 13,452 of record DAOUHB010000161.1, read on the forward strand.
GCGCCAGCGCCTCGCCAGGCAGGTCCCATGGCTCCACGGACGACAGCCGCAGCCGGGGCACGGTCGTCTCGGCCAGGATACGCGCCACGAGGCCCCACAGGTCCAGCTCCAGCGGGCCGCCGGCCCGGTCGCGGCCGTAGGCCCCCACGTGCACCCCTGTGAGGACGATCTCCCGGTAGCCGGCCGCCAGGCGTGCCCGCACCTCGTCCAGGATCTCGCCGGCGGGGCGGCTGCGCTGCTCGCCGCGGGCCACGTGGATGATGCAGTAGGTGCAGGCGTTATCGCAGCCATCCTGGATCTTGACCAGGGCCCGGGTTCTGGGCCGAAAGGCGGGCGTCGTGGCGGTGGCGGGCGGGAGAGGGGCGGGGAGATGGTCCAGGAGGTGGTCCTTGGCCCGGTTGCCGGCCACCATCTCCACGCCGGGCAGGTCCTGCAGGTCGGCTGGCGACAGCTCGGCGTAGCAGCCGGTGACCACCAGCCGCGCCGCCGGGTTTTCGTGGTGCAGCCGGCGCACGGCCTGGCGCGACTTCTGGGCGGCGACCTGCGTCACGGCGCAGGTGTTGAGGACGCACATGTCGGCCCCGGCGGGCGAGGCCGCCAGCTCGTGGCCGGCCGCCCGCAGGCGGGCGGCCAGGGAGTCCATCTCGCTCTGGTTGAGCTTGCAGCCCAGGCTGCTGACGTGAATGCGCACGCTTGCTCTCTCTTCTATCCCCTCTGGCCCTTCTGGGCGTGCATTCTACCACATCGGCCGCCCCCTGTAAAGCATTCCGTCGGAATTGGCCTCCGGCCTGAGGAGATGGTATAATGGCCGCATTCCGAGCCGAGGGCACTGCCTGAAACATGACAGAACCTGCGTGGCAGCGGTATCTGACCGACTATAACGAGGGCCTGGGCCTGGTCTACGAGCGCCTGGTCCTCAATGACTTTCTCCTGGCCCTGCGCCGGCAATATGCCATTGAAACGGTGCTGGAGGCGCCTCTTTTCGGCATGGCGGGCGTTTCGGGCATCAACAGCGTGGCCCTGGCGCGGGCCGGTGCCCGGGTGACCCTCGTGGACGACAACGCCGAGCGGCTGGCGGGCGTAGAGCGCATCTGGGGCGAGCTCCAGCTCCCGGCGCACCTGGTGCACCACGCCGACTGGCGGCGGCTGCCCTTTGACGACGGCAGCTTTGACCTGGCCTGGAACTGGGCGGCCCTCTGGCACCTGCCCGGCGGCCCCGCCGGCGAGGGCGACATCCCGGCCGCGTTGCTGGCCGAGCTGGCCCGCGTGACGCGGCGGGTGGCCTTCGTGGCCATGCCCAACCGCGTCCAGGTGGGCTACCTCCTGCGCAAGTACGTCCTGGAGCGCGATTTCGTCCGTTATGTGGACGAGTCGTGGGCCGACATCGGCCGCGTGCGCCGCGTCCTGGAGGGCGCCGGGCTGCGGGTCGTCCGCCAGGGTGTCCTGGACGTGCCGCCCTGGCCCGACACGGTCATGCCCGCCGCCCAGGTCCTGGAACGCCTGGGCATCCGCTCGCGCAAGCTTCAGGGGCAGTTCAGCGGCGATTCGTGGCAGTGGAGCACCATGGCCTACTACCTGGGGCAGCAGCCCGACTTGTACGACCGGGTGATGCGCTACGCCTGGCTGGACCGGGCGCCCATCCCCTGGCGGATCAAGGCCGTCTGGGCTCACCACCGCTACCTGGTGGCAATTAAGGAGTGACGCGGGCGGCCGGGGGGGGGCGGCGACCGCCTCCCGGGGCCCGGGCAAAGAAACCATGGTCCATTTCTTGCATCGCAAGCAGGCAATCCACGTCGCCGTCCTGGGCACCTATGCCCTCCTGGCAGTGGCCCTGACCTGGCCCCTGATCCTGCACCTGGGCACCCACCTCCCGGGCAGCGACACGTGGGCCTTTGACGAGTACACCTTTGTGTGGAACACCTGGTGGTTCCGCTACTCCCTCCTGGAGCTGGGCCAGGACCCGCTCTACACCGGCCACATCTTTTATCCCCTGGGCATCAGCCTGGCCCTCTTTACCTACAACCTGTTCAACACCATCGTCGCCCTGCCTCTGGCCCTGCTGCCGCTGCCGGCCATCAGCAACCTGACCTTTCTCCTGACCACGGTCCTGACCGCCTACGGGGCCTTTCTCCTGGTCCGCCACCTGGTGGCCGGCACCGCGGGCGAGGGCAAGCAGGGCATCCCTGCCGCCGGCAACCTGGCCGCTTTCCTGGCAGGGCTGATCTATGCCTTTGGCTCCTACCGCATGGTGTATGCCGCCATCGGCCACTATGACATGTGGAGCACGGCCTGGATCCCGTTCTACACCCTCTTTTTCCTGCGCGCCGTGGGCCCGGGCGGGCGGCCCCGCCACGCGGTCCTGGCCGGGCTGAGCTTTGCCCTGGCCATGCTCAACGAGATGATCTTTGGCGTCTTTCTGGCCATGCTCAGCGCCATCCTCCTGGCCTTTGCCCTGCTCCGGCGCCGCCGCGCCGCGGACCGGGACCGCGAGGCCGGCCTCCCGCGGCAGGGCCTGGTCCTGCGCCTGGCGTTGATGGTCCTCGTCGCGGCCCTCCTCTATGCCCCGGTCCTGCTGCCCGTCCTGCGCGAGATGGCGGCCGGCTACGAGCTGGCCGGCTGGGGCGACGCCGAGAAGCTGTCGGTGGACCTGGTGGGCCTGGTGACGCCCACCCCACTCCACCCCCTGGACGGCGACTGGGCCGGTGCCCTGCGCCAGGCCCGGGAGGGCACGGGCCGCTTCCGCGACGTGAACACCGTGTTCCTGGGCTGGGCCGGGCTGGCCCTGGCGGTCGTCGGCGCGGTGGCCTACCGGCGGCGCCTGGCCGCCTGGATTACCAGCCTGATCGTGTTCGTTACTTTCAGCCTGGGCCCGCTGCTACAGATCAACGGCCGCTCGGCCTTTGACCTGGACGGGCTGACGGTCAACGTGCCGCTGCCGTTCATCCTGCTGCACTACTTGCCCCTGGTCAAGGCCAACCGCGTCCCGAACCGCTTCAGCGTGGTGCTGATGCTCGCCCTGGCCGTGCTGGCCGCCTTTGGCGCCCTCTGGCTCCTGGCGCGGGCCGCGAAACTGGGGCGGGGCGGCAGGTGGCTGGTGGCCGGGGGTGCCACCTTGCTGGCCTTCCTGGTGCTCCTGGACCATTGGTCCGTGCCCCTGCCCCTCACCGACGCCCGCCTGCCCGCCGCGTACGAGCATATCGCCGCCGAGCCGGGCGATTTCGCCATCCTGCAACTGCCCCTGGGCTGGCGCAACAGCTTTGGCGTGCAGGGGACCGAGAACACCCGCACTCAGTACTACCAGGCCTACCATCGCAAGCGCCTGCTCTCGGGCAACATCTCGCGCAACCCGCCCTACAAGTTTGACTATTTCCGCCAGGTGCCCATCCTGGAGTCGCTCATTACCCTGGAGACCTACGGCGAGGTGGACGCCGGGCGCCGCGCCGCCGACCGGGAGACGGCGGCCGATTTCGTGCGCTTTTACGACGTCCGCTACGTGGTCGTCGCCCCGGGCGTGCCCGGCCGGCCTCCTTACGTCGACACCCGCGACGCGGCCCTGGCCTACGTGGAAGAGGTCCTGCCCGTGGCGCGCGTCTATGACGCGGACGGCTGGGTGGTCCTGCGCGTGGAGCAGCCGCCTCTGCCTGCCCGCTTTGCCGCCGACCTGGGGAGCGGTGACCTGCAGGCGGCCATGGCCCTGGGCGAGGGCTGGGCGGGCGACGAGGAGATCCAGGGGGCCGGCGCCCGGTGGGCCGTGTCGCAGGGCGCCCGCCTCTTCCTGCCGGCGGGGACCGTGGCGGACCATCGCCTGGAGCTGGTGGCCCTGCCCTTCCAGTACTCCGGCGCCCCGGAGCAGGCAATCACCCCCGAGGTGAACGGCCATCGCCTGGAGCGGGTGACGCTGGGGCCCGGCTGGGGCACCTACGCCTGGGACGTGCCGGCCGGGCTGCTGCGGCCGGGCCTGAACGAGGTTCGCCTCGACTTTGAGGACCTGGCCGCCCCGGCCGAGGTGCTGCCCGGCAGCGCGAGCATCGGCGCCACGGGCCTGGAAACGCCCGTCGCCATCGAGGTCAACAGCGGCGGCCCGGCGGGTTTCGCCTACATCACCGTCGGGGCGGGCGCCGGGGCCGAGGACGGCTCGTTGCACAGCCCGGGCTATAACCTGGCCGTCGTCGACCCGGCAAGCGGCCGGCTCCTGGATCGCCAGGGGTTCGATACCACGGCGGGTGGCAGCCAGGCCCAGGCTGCCGCCCTGGCCGCCTTTGTGCGCGCGATCCCCGAGGGCCGGATCGTCGTCGCCGCCATGCAGGGCGACGGCGCGGCGAACCTGACCGCCGAAGCCGTGGAGGCCCTGCGCTCCATCGGCAGCGAGGCCGACCCCCTGGGCAGCAGCGGCTGGTCCCACGCCATCCTGGGCGTCAAGGGGGCCGCGCCGGGCACGGCGTTGGAGGCTACGGGCCCCGAGAACGGCTGGCTGCGCCTGGTGCCCGACCGGCGCACCCTGGCCATCGCCGTCGACCGCCTGGTCTGGGAACAGGTCGAGTAGCGGGGCAGGGCATGATCCGCGAGAAGGCACCGGCGAGGAGGTCACGGTCGGGCGCGGACCTGGTGCTGGCCGCGCTGCTGGCTGCGGGCGCCCTGGCCCTCTACGCCACGACCCTGGCGCCGGCGGTCCTGCCCGGCGACCCCGGCGAGTTCCAGTTCGTGCCTCCCCTCCTGGGCATCGCCCACCCGACGGGCTATCCCCTCTACTGCCTCCTGGGCTGGGCCTGGTCGCGCCTGCCCCTGGGCAGCCCCCTGGGCGCGCCGGCGGCCGACGTCGCCTACCGCATGAACCTCTTTTCGGCCGTTGCCGCGGCCCTTGCCGTTGGCGTGACCTGCCTGGCGACGCTGGCGCTGTTGCGCCAGGCCCTGCCGGCCCTGGCTCCCCTGCCCCGCCGCCTGGTAGCCGCCCTGGCGGCCGCGATCCTGGCCGTGACGCCCACTCTGTGGTCGCAGGCGGTCATCGCCGAGGTGTACGGGCTGAACATCCTCATCGTGGCCTGGTTGTTCTACCTGCTGCTGCGCTGGGGCGAGGAGGGCAAGCTGCGACACCTGCTCCTGGCCGCCCTGTGCTTTGGCCTGGGCCTGGCACATCACAGCACCACGCTGCTGGTGGCGCCGGCGTCCCTGGCCTATGCCTGGCTCTCCAGGCCGGGCACGGGAGAAGCGGCCCTCGTCCTCAGGTCAGAATTACAAAGGCACGCGTCGCGGGGCCTGCGCCCTGCCCACCTGCCCCTGTTGGCCATCCTGGGCCTCGTGCCCCTGCTCCTGTACGCCTACATCCCGCTGCGCGCGCCCCACACCACGTATTTGCGCCAGCCCCTGGACGCCGGCCGCGAGCTGGTGCTGTACGAGGACAGCCTGCCCGCCCTCCTCGATTTCGTCACCGGCGGTCCCTTTGGCGGCTCCGTGGACCTGTCGGTGGACCTGGGGGAGCGGCTGGCCATGGCCTCTGGCTTTCTGCGCGGCGAGCTGGGCTGGATCGGCCTGGCCCTGGCGCTTGTGGGCCTCGCCCGCCTGGTGATCCCGGGCGGCGTGCCCGGCCGCTGGCGGCTGCTGGCCCTCACCGGCCTGGCCTTCCTGGCCCTCCTGGCCTTTAACCTGGTGTACACCATCGGCGACATCTATGTCCTGTTCATCCCCGTCTATTTCGTCGTGACCCTGTGGCTGGCGGTGGGCGCCGGCACCCTGGCGGTGGGCGCCGCCACCTGGCGCCCGTGGGCCGCCGCGGTCGTCGTCGCCGCGCTGTTCTTGCTGCCCCTGGCCATGGCCCGCGGGGGCTATGCCGCCGCCGACCAGAGCGGGAACGTGGCGGCCCACGAGGCCTGGGAGGACATCCTGGCCCGGCCGCTGCCCGAGGGGGCGGTGCTCGTCACCGACGATCGCAATGACGTGATGCCCATGTGGTACTTCCAGTACGTCCACGGGCGGCGGCCCGACCTCCTGGGCCTTTTTCCCCTCATCACCCAGGAGCAGCCCACCCTGGGCTCCATCCTGGACCTGGCCCTGGGCACGGGGCGGCCGGCCTACCTGATCAAGGAGATGCCGGGCATCGAGGTCAAGGTCGAGGTGCGCCCCGAGGCCGGGCTGTGGCGCGCCGTGGGCCCGGCGGTGCAGGGCGAGCCCGCCGTGGCCCGGGGCGACCGGCTCGACGGCCTCCTGGAGCTGGCGGGCTATGACCTCTCATCCGCCAGCCCGCGGGCCGGCGAGACCCTGGCCGTGCAGCTCCACTGGGTGCCCCTGGTCCCGCTGGAGCGGCGGTACCACAGCTTTGTGCACCTCCTGGACGCGGGCGGGCAGTCGGTGGCCGGCAGCGACGGGCAGCCGGGGGGCGTCTTTTACCCGTCGACCATCTGGCAGCCGGGCGAGCGCCTGGCCGACGAGCACGCCTTCCAGGTGCCGGCCGGCGCCGCCCCGGGCACCTACCGCCTGCTGGCCGGCATGTACGCCTTTGCCGCCGACGGCAGCCTGGAGCCCCTGGGCGAGGCGGTGGAGGTCGGCAGCGTCGAGGTCCGCCCCGTGCCGTAGGCAGGCCCTACGGCGCCACCCACACCACGTAGCTCAGCTCCGCACCGACGGCCCGGCCGGGAATCTCCCGGCAGTTGCTCGGGGGTCGCGCGCTTTGCGACGGCGATCCTACTGCACGCCGGCCAGGAGCATCTCGGCCCGGGCGCGATAGTAGCCGTGGGTGTCGAGGTCGGCGGCGCGCTGCAGGTGCTGCCGGGCCAGGGCCTGCATCGTGGCGGCCCTGGCGTAGAGGCTGCCCAGGTGGTAGTGGGCGCTCGCGAGGCCGGGGTCCAGTTCGAGGGCGCGGCGCAGGGCCGCCTCCGCCTCGACTGGCCGTCCGGCGAGCTGGTAGGCCCAGCCCAGCAGGTCGTGGGTCCGGGCGTCGGCAGGGGCCAGGCCCACGGCCGCCTCGGCGGCGGCCACGCCCTCCTCCTCGACGCGATACAGGTGGTCGACGTAGAACCGGGCCAGGAGAAGCTGGAAGCGAGGGTCCTCCGGCTCGGCCTCCACGGCCGCCCGATACCACTCCGCGGCCCGGGCATAGTCGGGCTCGCGGGCAAAGGCTTCGGCCATCTCGATGCAAAAGGCGGCATTGTCCGGATCGCGCAGCAGCGCCTGCCACAGGGCGTCCTTGGCGGCGTCGAGGCGGCCAAGGCGGAGGTGGTGGTTCCCCAGGAAATAGTGGGCCAGGGCCGAATCCGGCTCGAGGGCCAGGGCGCGCTCCAGGAGCCGCACGGCGGCCACCGTCTCGCCCAGGAGGTCCAGGCTGTGGCCCAGGTAGGCGTGGGCCTCGGCGCAGGCCGGGTCGCGCTCCACCGAGCGCTCCAGGTGCCGCCGGGCCAGGGCGAGCTCGTCGCGCTGCAAGAAGGCGGCGCCCAGGAGGAGGTCGCGGCGGGCGGGGTCGGCCTCGGCGTCCACGGCCTGCAGCACGGCCAGCATGTCGGCGCCCCGCGGGCCGGCCTGGCGCAGGTGGCCGGCTGCCGCCCCGGGCTCGTCGCCGGCCAGCAGGCTTCCCAGCAGGGCGTGGGCCGCGGCCGCCTCGCCGGGTGAGGGCTCGAGGCTGAGGGTTTCCCACAGGTAGTCCTCGGCTTGCTGGAAGCTCCTCTGGGCCACGCTGCCGCGGGCCAGGGCCAGGTAGACCCCCGCGTCGCGGGGAGCGAGGGCCTGGGCCTGGAGCCATGCCTCCAGCGCCCCGGCCCAGTTGCCCTGCCGCGCCAGGCTCTCGCCCAGGGCGAGGGCGGCCGCGGAGCCGCCCCCCAGGCGTTCGGCTTCGCGCAGGGCGGCCGTCGCCTCGCTCAAGCGCCCCTGGGCCAGGAGTACCTCGCCCCTCGCCTGCCAGGGCCGGTCCCAAGCCGGGGCCAGGTCCGCGGCCCGGCCGTAGGCGGCCAGGCAGGCGGCGTACTCCCCGGCGGCGCGCAGCTCGGCAGCCCGCCGCATGATGCCCACCAGCTCGCGGGGATAAGGGATCAGGCCGGCGGGCAGGACGAGGAGCGCCAGGATGGCTATTTTGCACGCGGAACGCCAGGACCCCATCGTTCTTGTCCCCCTGTGGCCCGAATTTTAGCATAGAATGGCTTGCGGGACAACCTGTGCGGAGCGGCAGCTCCCGGACAAAAAGAGGACCCGGCGTGGTGCACCGGGGGAATTGGGCATCACGCCGGGTAGTTCCGGGCTGGTTGTGACCGGAACCTCATCAAAGGCGCCGAGGATGACGCCAAAATGAACCAAGGACTTGCGGTCTCAACTGCCCTCGCCACAAACGACCCCTCTGTTCATGGCGGCTATACAATTACGAGCGTCTACTCTTAGTATACCATCCCCTGTCAAGAGAATAGGGTCAAATGCATTACAAAAGGGTGTCAGATCCGTGCCATTTTCGGCCCCTGGCCAAATTGCCGGGATCGCCCCCCGGGGGAGGGCGGGTTTCGACCCGCCTGGCGCCCGCGGGTCAGGTTGGAGTGAACTGGAGTTTGACAACGGAGGTCGTTCCGCCTATAATAGGCGTGCTATAACGAGCGTCTATGGTTGGCGGAGACCGGGTCTCGGCGCAGAAATTCGGTGCCGCCTGCCATTAGAGGGAGGAGAACTTGGAATCCTTGAAGAGGATCCTGGTCGTCGACGACGACGCGGATACCTGTACCCTCATCACCGACATCCTCGAGGATGAGGGCTATCGGGTGCACCCCTGCCTTAGCGGCGAGCGGGCGCTTGAGCTCCTCAAGCAGGAGCCCTTTGACCTGGTTCTGTCCGACATCCGGATGCCGCGCGTGACGGGCATCGACCTCCTTCTCCAGGTCCGGCGGATGAAGCTGCCGACGGACGTCATCCTGATTACTGCCTATGCCTCCCTCGAGACGGCCATTCAGGCCCTTCGCGGTGAGGCTTTCGACTACCTGACCAAGCCCTTCGCTCTGACCGAGTTGCGCGCAACCGTACGCCGCGCCCTGACCCTGGGCCATGATCGAGCGCATTCCAATGGGGTCATACAGCATCTGGAGCTGGCGGTGGACGTCAAAGGCCGTCGTGTGTGGATGCGCGATAAGCAGATAGAGCTGACCCGCCTGGAATTCAACCTGCTCTCCTACCTGATCCAACGCCTGGGCATGTCCGTCTCCACAGAGGAGCTGCTCGAAAACGTCTGGGGCGATGAAACGCGGAGCGTCGACACCGTGCGTACCTGCGTTCGGCGCCTGCGCCAGCAGCTCGGCGACGACGGCCGCGATCCGCAATACATCAAGAACGTCTGGGGCGTAGGCTATCAGCTCGGCGAGTGAACCCAACCTAGTTCAATAGCGTTCCCGCCCGGGCCCGCTGGCGGCCCCAACTCGAGGCAGGAGGTGGACGGTGCCCGATCCCTATCCCGCTTTCATCTTTGGCATGCATGACCGCGGCGGCGAGCACCTGATGCTGGAGAAGGGCAAGCGCGGTTGGGTGTTGGTCACCGAAGCCCTGGGCGCCGACCCCAACAACGGGAGCGGCAGCAACTACACCGACCTGGCGAGCCAGGGCCTGGGGGTCATCGTCCGGCTCAACTACGGCTACGGCACGGCAGGCACCATCCCCCTCTCCTCCCAGTACAGTGCCTTTGCCCGGCGCTGTGGGAACTTTGTGCATGCCAGCCCCGGCTGCGGCATCTGGATCATTGGCAACGAGATGAACCTGGCGGCCGAGCGTCCCGGGGGAGCCGGCGGCCAGATCATCACCCCCGAGCTGTACGCCAACTGCTTTCGCCTGTGCCGCAACGAGATCCGCAGCCGCCCGGGACACGCCAACGACCAGGTCATCCCGGGGGCCGTGGGCCCGTGGAACATCCAGACCAAGTACTCGGGCAACCTTAGCGGCGACTGGGTGCGCTACTTTGCCGACATTCTCACCCTCCTCGGCCAGGAGGTGGACGGCATCGCCCTCCACACTTACAGCCACGGACAGAACCCCGACCTGGTGTCCAGCGACGCCAGGATGGACCCACCCTATCAGAACTATTACTGGAACTTTCGCGCCTACCGCGACTTTATGGCGGCCATCCCCCAGGCCCTCCGCGACCGGCCGGTGTACATCACCGAGGCCGATCAGTACGGCGCCTGGCTCGACCAGAACAGCGGCTGGGTGCGCAACGCCTACCGCGAGATCGACACCTGGAACCGCCAGCAGGGCAACCAGCCCATCCAGGCGCTGATCCTCTATCGCTGGATCATCGGCAATCCCAACGACCCCCAGGAGGTGGGCTGGGCCATCTCGAACAAGGCGGGGGTGCAGAACGACTTTCGCGACGCCATGAACAACAACTATGCCGTCGTCCTGCCCAGCAAGCAGCCCGAGTACATGGCCGCCTGGCTGGAGGTCGCCGCCCCGTCCCGCATCGAGCCGGGAGCGACGGCCACCTTTGCCGTGCGGCTGCGCAACGAGGGGCGCCTCACCTGGGCCAACAGCGGCACCTCGCCCGTCCGCCTGGGCTACCGCTGGATCGACGCCAGGGGCTCGGCCGTGGAAGGCCAGCGCACGAGCCTGCCCGCTTCCGTCGCGCCGGGAGCGACGGTCACCGCCAACGCCCAGGTCAAGGCGCCCGCCACCCCCGGCTTCTATACCCTGCACCTGGACCTGGTGCAGGGGACCGCCGGCTGGTTCGCCGACAAGGGCTCGCCCACCTGGCGCGGCGAGATGCAGATCGGCCCTCGCTACGGCGTCGCCTGGGTGAGTGTCCAGCCGCCGGCCCAGGGGCTGGTGGACGAGACCGCCCGCGTGCCCGTTCGGCTGCGCAATGCCGGGGCCCTCACCTGGGTGACCGCCGGTGACAATCCCTTTTTCCTCAGCTACCACTGGCTCGACGCCAACCGCCGGGTGGTCGTCGCCGACGGAGTGCGCACCGCCCTGGGCCGCCCGGTTGCGCCCGGGGAAGAGATCGCCTTGACGGCCGAGGTCGTCCTGCCATCGACGCCCGGCGCTTACACCCTGCAGTTGGACATGGTCCACGAGTTTCTCACCTGGTTCGAGTGGCGCGGCTCGCCGGTCCACGAGGCCAAAGTTCAGGTCAAGCCCGCCGTCCCGGACTATGCCGCGCAATGGATGGCCTTCCAGGGACCCGAGCGCCTGGTCACGGGCGGGAGTGGGGCGGCCGTGGTGGAGGTCAAGAACACCGGTGGCCTGGCCTGGCCGCCGTCCGGCACCAACGCCGTGCGCCTCGGCTACCGCTGGCTGGACGCCCAGGGGAAGGCCGTCACGGTGACCGGCGCCCAGACCTGGCCCGTGCCCCGCCAGATCGAGCCGGGGCAGGTGGCCACCTTCCGGGAGCTGGTCGTCGTCGCACCGGCCACGCCCGGCGCCTATCGCCTGGTGTGGGACCTCGTCCAGGCGGGAAAGTGGCTGTCGAGCCGGGGTGTGGCCGTCCTGGAGCGCGCCGTGCAGGTGGTGGCCCCCGAATACGGGGTGGACTGGCAGGTGCTCACCCCCTGGCCGGCCTGGATGCCCCCCGACGAGGTCCAACAGGTCGATCTCCAGTTGCGCAACACCGGCAGCCGCCCCTGGCCGGCCGGCGGCCGGACGCCGGTGCACCTGGCCTACACCTGGTTCACCGCCGATGGCCGGCCCTCGGAGCCGTTGGACACCTTTCGCACCCTGCTCCCGGGCGACGTTCCGCCCGGCGGCACCGTCACCCTGCGGGGCATCCCCTTCCGGACGCCGGCGGCGCTGGGAAACTATCTGCTGCGCTGGGACCTGGTGGAGGAAGGCGTAACCTGGTTCTTCCGCCAGGGGGCGCCGCCCCTGGAGGTGCCCATGGAGATCTCGGACCGCGCCCTCTTTCTGCCGTGGACGGCCCAGGCCAGCCACAACCAGGAGGGCACGTTCCTGGCCTTTGACGGCAACCCCCAGACGGCCTGGAACAGCGCGGAGAACCAGGAGCCGGGCATGTGGTTCCAGGTGGACATGGGGCAGGTCCTGGTCGTCGACCGCTTCCGGGCGGCCAGCCCGGGGCGCGGCTTTCCCGCGGGCTACCGGCTCAAGCTGTCGACCGACGGGCAGGATTGGCACCTGGCAGCCGAGAAGGAGCAGAACTGGAGCAACGTGGACGTGGCCTTTGCCCCCTGCCCGGCCCGCTACGTGCGCCTGGAGCAGACGGGGCAGCCGTCGTGGGCGGCCACGTGGGTCATCAGCGAGATTACCGTCAGCGTCGCCGAGGCGTGGGCCGGGGCCGGCGCCAGCCACTATGCCGGCGACGCCCACGAGGCCATCGACACCCGGCTGCGCACGGCGTGGAACACGCGGGCCGTCAAGCAAAAGCCGGGAATGTGGTTCGAGGTCGACATGGGGAGCACGCGGCGCATCGAAGGCGTGACCCTGGAGCATCCCACCAACCAGATGCCCCGCGGCTATGTCGTCTCGGTGGCCGGTGCCGACCGGAAGTGGCAGGAGGTGGCGCGCAAGGACGACAACTGGGGACAGGTGGACGTTCGTTTCCCCGAGATCGTCGCCCGCCACGTGCGCGTCGAGACCAGCAACTCGTCGCCCTACCACCCGTGGGGCATTGCCGAGTTTGTCGTCTGGCGGGCGTCGCCGGTGTGGCTGGTGGGGCGGCGGAAGGCGTAGGGGAGCCCCTACCCCTGGAGCTGCAGCAGCAGATCTTCGATGCGCTCCAGCACCACGCACTCGGCCTCGGGAAAGAGCCCCATGGGATCGAGGAGCGCCGGGCGGATGCCGGCCGCCTCGGCGCCCAGGACGTCGGCCCAGTAGTTGTCGCCCACGTAGAGCGCCTCCTCGGGGCTGGTCTCCATCCTCTCCAGGGCGGCGCGAAAGATGCCGGGATTCGGCTTGCTGACGCCCACCTCGCCGGCGGCCAGGATCATGGAAAAGTAGCGGGGCAGGTCGAACTGCTCCAGGAGATCGTGGAAACGGTCCACGTTCTCCCGGTTGGTCAGGAGTCCCAGGTGATAGCCCCGCCCTTGCAGCGTGCCCAGGGTCTTGCCCCCGACTTCCGGGCAATCGTAGACCATCTCCGCCTCGGCAAAGCGGGCGCTCACCTCCCGCGCCAGGCGGTCCAGGTTGCCGGCGATGCCCATGCCCTCCAGCAGGTGGCGGTTAAAGTGATCCCAGAACTCGTCCCGCGAGAGGCCGTCCAGCTCGCTGCGGATGGCCGGATCGACGAAATACTCGTGGCGCATGCGCCGGCCCCGTCGGGCGGTCTCCTCGTCCAGGGGCTGGCCGATGTCGCTGCAAAAGTCGCTGACAATGTCAAAGCTGTCCGGCTTGTGAAAGACCAGCGTGCCGTCAAAATCGAACAGGATGGTGCGTACGCTCTCGATCAGGACCTCCCCCTCCCCGTGGTTTTTGCGCGTCACGTTCATCGGTGACATTATACCCCATCGTCGCGCAGATTCAAAGTGCCGCCCCCGGCCTTGTCCCGGTGGCCTGCCGCCAGGGTGTGGGGGTGGCGCGACCGAAACGACCCCTTGTCCTTGCCCCCGCCAGACTTGACAGCGGTGCTCACTTCGGCTAAAATCTGACCTTGGTCATTTTTGGTTCGTAGTCAGTAGAAGGGGGGGGCGGGTGCGGAAGGAACTGTCTCGCCGCGAGCGGAAAAAGCAAGAGACCCGGCAGAGCCTGTTGGCCGCCGCCATGGAGCTCTTTCACGAGAAGGGCTACGACGCCACGCCCGTAGAAGAGATCACCGAGCGGGCCGACGTGGGCAAGGGTACCTTTTTCAACTACTTTCCTTCGAAAGAGGCGCTCCTGGCCGAGCTGGCCGCGTGGCGCGTGGAGCAGATGCGGTCGGCCCTCGACGTCAAGGCCGGGGCCCCTGCCAGTCCGGTGGGGCGCCTCAAGCGCCTCCTGACCCTGTTGCACGGCCAGGCGATCCAGGAAGGGCACCTCATGCAGCGCGCCCTTGCTGCGCGCCTGGCCCAGCCCCCGGCCCACCTGGCGGGCCACAAGCTCCACGGCCTGGTGAACGACCTGGTCCGTGAAGCCCAGGCCGCCGGCGAGATGCGGGGCGACCTGGAGCCCGGGGTCATCGGCGACCTGCTGCACCTGCTCTTTTTCCACCAGGTCATCGCCTGCCACCACGACGGGGCCGGAACGCGGGTGCCCCAGGAGATGGAGACGATGATCGATCTGTTCATGGACGGCCTGGCAGGGCCGAACTGGAGACGAGAATGAAAGCACTCTTGAGAGCATTGCGCTACCTCAAGCCCCATTGGCTGCTGGCCACGGGCACGTTCGTGAGCCTGGTCCTGGCCTCGGCCCTCAACCTGGCCATTCCGGCCCTGACCCAGCAAGTCATCGACAACGGCATTGCCCCTCGGGTGACCGACGTCATCCTGTGGGGCGCGGCGGCCATGATCGCCGTCGCCCTGTTCCGAGCCCTCTTTAGCTTTACCCAGGCCTACTGGGCGGCCAAGGCCTCGCAGAACGTGGCCTATGACCTGCGCGGCGCCCTTTACGGCAAGATCCAGAATCTTTCCTTCGGCTACCACGACCGGGCACAGACGGGGCAGCTCCTCACCCGGGCCACGAGCGACGTGGACCGCGTGCAGATGTTTGTCGGCCAGGGTTTTATCATGTTTCTGACCGCCCTGCTGATGATCGCCGGCAGCCTGATCTTGCTCTTTTCCCTGGACTGGCAGTTGGCCCTCATCATGCTGGTGCTCATGCCCCTGACCATGGTCGTCTTTGTCCACTTTGCCCGCCGGGCGCGGCCCATGTTCATGCGCGTGCAGCAGTTTATCGCCCGGCTCAACACCGTGCTGCAGGAGAACCTGGCCGGCGTGCGGGTGGTGCAGGCCTTTGCCCGCGAGCCCTACGAGGCTACCCGTTTCCGGTCGGCCAACGTCGACCTGATGGAGCAGAGCGTCGCCGTGGGCAAGATGATGGCGCAGGCCTTTCCCCTCATCTTCTTGCTGGCCAACCTGGGCACCCTGGCCGTCATCTGGCTCGGCGGCCTGCAGGTCATCGGTGGGCGGCTGACGGTGGGCGAGCTGGTCGCCTTTCAGAGTTACCTGATGATGACCATGTTCCCCCTCTTTATGCTGGGCATGATCGTCGCCATGGTCTCACAGGCCGCGGCCAGCGCCGAGCGCGTCTTTGAGATCCTCGACGCCCGGTCGGAGGTGGTGGAAAAGCCCGGGGCGGCCCTCCTGCCGCCCATCGACGGCCGGGTGGCCTTCGAGAACGTCTCGTTCCGCTACTTTGGGCCCGCGGACGCCCCGGCGACGAATGGAGACGGCGACCATCGACGGCGCCGCCCGACGATGGGGCACGGCCGGCCCGGGGATGGCGCGGGCACGATGGGCGCCATGGGCGCCATGGGGATGATGGGCGGTCCGGCCCCCTCCGGGCATGGGGATTGGGTCCTGGACGACGTATCCTTTGTCGCCGAGCCGGGCCAGATGGTCGCCCTCCTGGGCGCCACCGGCTCGGGCAAGAGCACCATCATCAACCTCATCCCCCGCTTTTACGACGTCACCCGCGGCCGGGTGACGGTGGACGGCGTGGACGTGCGGGACGTGACCCTCGATTCGCTGCGCTCGCAGATCGGCATGGTCCTGCAAGAGACGACGCTCTTTACCGGCACCATCCGCGACAACATTGCCTACGGCCGGCCCGAGGCCACCATGGACGAGATCGTGGCCGCCGCCCGGGCAGCCGAGGCCCACGACTTTATCGAGGAGTTCACCGAGGGCTATGACACGCCCGTGGGCGAGCGGGGCGTGACGCTTTCGGGCGGGCAGAAGCAGCGCATCGCCATCGCCCGGGCGCTGCTCCTCGATCCGCGCATCCTCATCCTGGACGACAGCACCAGCAGCGTGGACGTGGAAACCGAGTATCGCATCCAGAAGGCGCTGGACAAGCTGATGGTGGGCCGCACGAGCTTTGTTATCGCCCAGCGCATCAGCACAGTGCGCGATGCCGACACCATCCTCGTCCTGCAGGACGGCCGCATCGCCGCCCGCGGCAGCCACGAGGAGTTGATGCGTGACAGCGCCCTCTATGCCGAGATCTTTTCCTCGCAGCTTCAGAGCGAGTGCGAGCTGATGCCCGAGCTGTGCGAGGAGGACCTCCGGGCGCTGGAGGGCAGTGCCGACCTCGACAGCCCTGTGCGGCCGGAACCGGCCGGGGAGGTGCGCTAATGTTTGGCGGACCGATGCACCACGCGCGAGACACGCGCGAAGAAAAGGCCCACGACGCCGGCGGCGCGGTGCGCCGGCTGATGGCCTACTTCCGGCCCCATCGGTTGGCCCTGGCGGCCGTGGGCCTGATGCTCCTGGTGGGCACGCTGCTGCAACTGGCGGCCCCCTACCTCATCGGCCGGGCCGTGGACGAGTTCATCGTCGCCGGCGACCGCCGGGGCCTGGCGATGACCATGCTCCTGCTGTTGGGCACTTATATCGGTGCCTGGGCCATGAGCTACGGCCAGTTCTATACCATGACCGTGGTGGGCAACAAGCTGCTGCTCCGCCTGCGCGAAGAGATCTTTCGGCGCGTGCAGGCCCTGTCGCTGCGCTTCTTTGACGAGCACGAGGCCGGCGACCTCATGAGCCGCCTGACCAACGACGTGGACACAATCGGCCAGGTGCTGAACGTCGGCCTGGTGCAGACGTTGGGCAGTTCGCTCACCATCGTCGGCATCGTGGCGGCCATGCTGAGCCTCAACTGGCGGCTGGCCCTGGCCACCTTTGTCGTCCTGCCCTTCATGTTTGCCGCGTCCATCCTGCTGTCGGGGCGCGCCCGCCGGGCCTTTCGCCGGACGCGGCGCACCATCGGCAGCGTCAGCGCCGACCTGGAGGAAAACATCTCGGGCGTGCGGGTGGCCCAGGCCTTTGCCCGGGAGGACGAAAACATCGAGCGCTTTGACGAGCTGAACCGCGCCAATCGCGACGCCAACGTCTCGGCCCAGGGTATCGTGGCCGCCTTCAGCCCGACCCTGGACGTGCTGAGCACCGTCGGCCTGGCCATCGTCGTCGGCTATGGCGGCTACCTGGCCCTGCGCACCCCGCCCCTCGCCACCGTGGGCATCCTCGTGTCGTTCATCGTCTACGTCCGGCGCTTTTTCCAGCCCATCCAGCAGCTGGCCCAGCTCTATGCCCAGCTCCAGTCGGCCCTGGCCGGCGCCGAGCGCATCTTTGAGCTGGTGGATACCCTGCCCGACCTGGAGGACCGCCCCGCCGCAGTCGAGATGCCGTCCATCGAGGGCCGCGTGGTCTTTCAGGACGTGTCGTTCCACTACAAGGAGGGGGAGCCGGTGCTCCGCGACGTGAGCCTGGTGGCCGAGCCGGGCCAGACCGTGGCCCTGGTGGGCCCCACGGGCGCGGGCAAGACCACAATGGTCAACCTCATCGGGCGCTTTTACGACGTCGACGAGGGGGCGGTTCTGGTGGACGGCCGCGACGTGCGCGACGTGACCCGCGCCAGCCTGCGCGCCCAGATGGGCGTCGTCCTCCAGGACACGTTCCTTTTTAGCGGAACCATCACGGACAACATTCGCTACGGCCGGCTGGACGCCACGGACGAGGAGGTGGTGGAGGCCGCCAAACTGGCCAATGCCCACGCCTTTATCAGCCGCCTGCCCGAGGGCTACCAGACCGAGCTTTCGGAGCAGGGGCGCAACCTGAGCCAGGGACAGCGGCAGCTCATCTCCATCTCCAGGGCCATCCTGGCCGACCCGCGGCTGCTGATCCTGGACGAGGCGACGAGCAGCGTCGACACCCGGACAGAGCTCCTCATCCAGCGCGCCCTGGAACGCTTGCTCCAGGGGCGCACCAGCTTTGTCATCGCTCACCGCCTGAGCACCATCCGCAACGCCGATCAGCTCCTGGTGCTGGAGGGCGGCCGCATCGTCGAGCGGGCGACGGGCACGCCCGAGCGCTCGGCCCACGAGCAGCTCCTGGACCGGGGCGGCGCCTACTACCAGCTCTACACGCGCCAGTTCCGGCCCGACGAGCGCGCCCGGGCCGCGCGGCCCGCCGGGGACGACGGGCACCGGGTGGAGGCCGTGCCCGCGCAATAGAAACACTTTACGTACCGGGGCAACCTGGCCGACGGCGGCAAGCTGGCCGAGCGGCAGCTCGCCTACCTGCGCCGCAAGCGCGCCGGACGCCGCCCGGCGTCCGGCGGCCTGACCGGCCGGTTGCCCCGGCCCCGTCCTGCACGACCGCGGAGGTCTCGGGATGCGGGCCATCACCCTTCGCCGGCACCTTGCGAAATCGCCCCATCTCTGGTAAACTAGGGAGAGACCGAGCGAGGTGAAACCATGGCCGGCCAGGCACTCTATCTCAAATATCGGCCCCAGACCTTTGACGAGGTGGTGGGGCAGGAGGCAATCACCCGCACCCTGCGCAACGCCCTGCAGCAGGGCCGGGTGCGCCACGCCTACCTGTTCACCGGCACGCGGGGCACGGGCAAGACGACCATGGCCCGCCTGCTGGCCAAGGCGGTCAACTGCCTGGCCCCCGAGGATCAGCGGCCGTGCAACGCTTGCGCCCTGTGCACCGCCCTCAACGAGGGCCGGCTCCTGGACCTCATCGAGATCGACGCCGCCAGCAACCGCGGCATCGACGAGATCCGCGACATCCGCGAGAAGGTGGGCTTTCGCCCCAACGAGGGCCGATACAAGATCTATGTCCTGGACGAGGCCCACATGCTCACCGAGCCGGCCTTTAATGCCCTGCTCAAGACGTTGGAGGAGCCGCCGCCCCACGTGATTTTCGTCCTGGTCACCACCGACCCGCAGAAAATCCCGGCGACCATCACCTCGCGCTGCCAGCGCTTTGACTTCAAGCGCATCCCGGTGAGCGACGTGGTGGGGCGCCTGGCCTACGTGGCGGAACAGGAGGGGCTGCGCGCCGAGCCCGAGGCGCTGGAGATGATTGCCCAGCAGGCCACGGGCGCCATGCGCGACGCCCTCAGCCTCCTCGACCAGCTCACCAGCTACGGCGAGGAGATCACTCTGGCCCAGGCCCAGATGGTCCTCGGTACGGTGGGCGGCGAGGCCGCGGCCCGCGTGGTGGACTGCCTCGCCAGCCGCGACCTGGCCGGCGGCCTGGACTGGATCGACCGCACCGTCGCCGACGGCGCCGACCCGCGCCAGTTCGGCCACGAGATCGTCCAGTACCTGCGCAGCGTGCTGCTGGTGCACGAGGGGGCGGGGACCCGCCTCCTCAACGCCACGGCCGAGCAGGCGGCCGAGGTCGAAGCCGTGTCGGCCCGCCTGCCCCTGCTGCAGCTCACGCGGGCCATCCGCCTCTTTAACGACGCGACCACCGAGCTGCGGCGCGGCTTTCAGACCATCCCGCAGTTGCCCCTGGAGATGGCACTGGTGGAGAGCCTCCTGGACCAGGAGGGCCCCGCGCCGGCTGCGCCCCAGGGGCCGGCCGCACCCCGCGCCGCTGCCAGTACACCGCCGGCCGGCGAGGGCGAGCTGAGGCCGAGGCAGGCCGGCGAGGAGCCGCCCCCGGCGTCCCGCGCCGAGGCGGCCGCACCTGCGCCGCGGGCCGTCGCCGAGGCCCGCGTCCAGCCGGCGCCCGACCCGCAGGAGCCCGCGCCCGCGGAAACGCTGCCCGCCCAGGCCAGGCCCCCGCAGCCGGCTGCCGGCGGCCCGCCCCTGGGCCAGGTGGTCGCTGCCTGGAGGGACATCCTCCAGGCGGTGCGGCGGCGCAACCCGACGACCTATGCCGCCCTCAATACCGACTGCCGGCCCGTGGAGGTGGACGGCGATGAGGTGGTGGTCACCTTCCCCCACGCCTTCCTGCGCGACAAGCTGGAGCATCCCGAGCGCAAGGTCGACATCCAGGACGCGCTGAACGAGATCCTCCAGGCCGGCTGCCGGGTGCGCTTTGTGCTGGCCGGCGATTTTGTGGCGCGTGCCCAGCCTGCCGCTCCCGCTCCCAGGCCCGAGCCCGGGCCCGAGCCCGAGCCCGATCCGCCGCCGGCCCAGCCGGCCGCCGGCGCCAGGGCCCAGGAGCCCAGGGGAGAGTTGGACAGCAAGGACATGGACCAGATCGTTCGCTGGGCCCGGGGCGTCGGCGGGCAGGTGGTCGAGGGTTAAGATGGCAAGCCGGCGAACCAGGGTGATCCTACAGGACAGGACCCGATAAGGAGGTTTTATACATGGCAAAAGGAAAAGGACAGCGCATCCGGGCCAGCCAGCCAGGCGGCCGGCCCGACACGCGCCAGATGATCCAGAAGATCCAGGAACAGATGATGCAGACCCAGGAAGAGTTGGGCCAGAAGACGGTGTCGGCCACCGCCGGCGGCGGCGTCGTCGAGGTGGTCATGACCGGCCACCAGCGCGTACAATCCATTACCATCGCCCCCGAGGCGGTGGATCCCGAGGACGTCGAGATGCTCCAGGACCTCATCGTGGCCGCCGTGAACGAGGCCATCGAGCGCAGCCAGAACCTGGCCGCGGAACAGATGGGTTCCCTCACCGGCGGGCTGGGCCTGGGCGATCTGGGCGGCCTCCTCGGCTAGTCAGGAAACCACATGGCCGCCGTTACGCCTGAACCTGTCACCAAACTGATCGAGGCATTCTCGCAACTGCCGGGCATCGGACCCAAAACCGCGTCCCGGCTGACCTTCTACCTGCTCCGCCGGCCGGAGGAGCAAACCCACATCCTCGCCGACGCCCTGCGAGACCTGAAGCAAAAGATCGTCTTCTGCCGGTCCTGCTACAACATCACCGAGGAAAGCCCCTGTGCCGTCTGCCGCGACGAGGCGCGCGACCGCTCGGTGATCTGTGTCGTCGAGGAGCCCCTGGACGTGTTGGCCATCGAGCGCACGGGCGAATACCGCGGCCTGTACCACGTCCTCCACGGCGCCATCTCGCCGGTGGAGGGCATTGGCCCCGACGAGTTGCGCATCGCCGAGCTGCTGGCGCGCCTGCGCGAGCAGCCGGTGCGCGAGGTCCTGCTGGCCACCAACCCCAACCTCGAGGGCGAGGCCACGGCCATGTACCTGGCGCGCATCCTGCAGCCCCTGGGCGTGCGCGTCACGCGCCTGGCACGTGGCCTGCCCGTGGGCGGCGACCTGGAGTACGCCGACGCGGTAACCCTCGGCCGGGCGCTGGAGGGCCGGCAGGACATGTAGCCAGGGATGGCCTCCTGCTGGCACCATGAGCGACATCCAGCACTTTGTTCCTCCCGCCGGCCCCGAGGAAGTCGATGTCCTGGGCCGGCTGCGCCAGCCCATCCCGGCCGGCGTGACCTCCGTCTACGTGGAGGCCTACAGCCGGCCGGGAGACCTGGTTGTGGTGCCCTACTGCCAGGGCCCCGGCGTCGTCCTGGAGATCGTGGCCGCCGGCCGCAGGGCGCTGGCCATCAACTTTGATCCCCTGCTGGCCCTCCTCACCCGGGCAATGCTCTCTCCCCTGCCCGCCCGGGACGTGGACGCTGCCGTGGCCCGCGTGGGCGACAGCCTCAAGCAGGGCGTGCCCCTGCGGCGCACCCTCCTCGACCTGTACGCCACCACCTGCCCCGCCTGCCTGCGCCCCGTGTCCGCCGACTATTACGTCTGGGAGCGGGAGGGCACAGCACCCGTGGCCAAGCAGATCCGCTGCCCGAACTGCGAGTGGGACGGCGAGGCGGCCGCCGGCCCCGAGGACCGGGAGCGGGCCGCCGAGGTCCGGCCCCGGGGCATGCACTACCACTACCTGCGGGAGCGGGTCATCCCGGCCCTGGCCGCCGAGCCCGGCCTCCGAGAGCGGATGGAGAACCTGCTGGGCCTGTACTCGGACCGCAACATCTATGCCCTGGCCGAGCTGATCATCAAGGTCGAGAGCCTCTTCCCCCAGGGGCCGGTGCAGGAGGCGCTCAAGCTCCTCCTCCTCGACTGCCTGGACCGCTGCTCGTCGTTGACAGTGCCGCCCGGCCGCGCGCCGCGGCGCGACGGCCTCACCCGCCCGCCCCGCTTTCTGGAGTGCAACGTCTGGCGCGCCTTCGAGGAGGCCGCCGGCCGCCTGGGCCGCGCCTTCGGCCGGCCGGCCGTCGAGCTGGCGGAGGGCGTTGAGGACCTGCTGGCGCCGGGCTCGGGCGCCGCCGCCTTTGCCGGCCAGGGCCTGGTGCGCGACCTGCCCCTGTGGCTGCCGCCCCGCAGCCTGTCGCTGGTCATCTCCAGCCCGCCGCCCCTCAACGCGCCGGCCTGGACCCTCTCTTACCTGTGGGGCGCCTGGCTGCTGGACACGGTCGCTGTTGCCCCCCTGCTGCCCCTGCTGCGGCAGCGCCGGGCCGACGCCATGCTCTACGCCCGCGTCATGGGCAGCTCCCTGCAAAAGCTGGGCGGGCTCCTGGCCGACGGCGGCCGGCTGGTGCTGGTGCCCAGCGGGCAGCGCCGGGCCATGGTCGACGCCCTGGCCCTGGCGGCCGGCAGCGCCCGCCTGGCGGTCCGCACCCTGGTGGCCCGCGGCGACGACTATCGCCTGGAGCTGAGCCCCTCCTGGCCGGACCCGCCCGCGGCCCCGGAGCCCGCCGCGTCGCTGCCCCTGGCCGAGGCCATCCGGCAGGCGGCGCTGGAGGCCGCCGTGGAGGCGGTTCGCGCCCGGGGCGAGCCGGCCGAGTGGAGCACCCTCCACGCCGCGGCGCAGCGGCGCCTGGCCGCGGCCGGCCTCCTGGCCCGTGCCCTGGAGCCGGACGAGGGCGGCGGCCCCACACCCCTGGACCTGGTGGCCGAGGAGGTGCGCACCGCCCTGGAGGACCCCGCCCTGGAACGCCTGCAGCCCACGGCCGGCAGTCCCGAGCTGTGGTGGCTGGCCCGCCCCCTGGACCTGCCCGCGCCCCTGGCCGACCGGGTGGAGGCCGCGGCCCACGCGCTGCTCCAGAACAGCGCGACGCCCTGGAGCGAGGTCGATTTCGAGCGGGCCCTCTACGCCCTCTTCCCCGGCGATCTGACCCCCGGCGCCGGCCTGGTGCCGGGCTGCCTGCGCTCCTACGGGCAGGAGGTCTCGCCGGGGCAGTGGCAGCTTCGCGCCGAGGACCGGCCCGAGGCCCGCGACGCCGAGCGGGAAGAGGTCGCCGGCCAGCTCCTGGCCCTGGGCGAGCGCATGGGCTACCGGGCGGCCCCCCATCCCCCCTTTGAGCTGGCCTGGTTCGACGGCAAGAAGCTCCAGGCCCTGTTCGTGGTGCGCTGGCGGGCCGCCGTGCACGAGGCCCTGTCGCTGGGCGGCCGGCCGGGCGGCGCCCAGCGCTACCTGGTCATCCCCGGGGGGCGGGCCGCCCTGGTGGGCGAGAAGCTGGAGCGCAACCCCCTCTGGCAGCGGGCCGTGGAGGAGGGCGGCTGGCGCTTTATCAAGTACCGGCACGTGCGCCAACTTGCCGGGCAGCCCGAGATCGACGAGTACGTGCTGCGCACCGTCGTCGGCCTCGATCCCGTGGCCGA
>DAOUHB010000162.1:0-14133 GCA_034428935.1 Anaerolineae bacterium
CCCCACCCTGGAGAAAGGAGCATTGCAATGCCCATCACCGTCATCCTCGGGGCCCAATGGGGCGACGAGGGGAAGGGCAAGATCACCGATATGCTGGCCGCCGAGGCCGACCTGGTGGCCCGTTTTGGTGGCGGCGACAACGCCGGCCACACCGTGACCGTGGGGAGCGAGCGCTTTGCCCTGCACCTCATCCCCTCGGGCATCCTCTATCCCCGGGTGGTGTGCATGCTCGGGGCAGGCGTCGTCGTCAACCCCAGGCGGCTGCTGTCCGAGATGGAGGGCCTGTCGGCCAGGGGGGTCGAGACCACGCCCGCGCGCCTGCGCCTGGACGGCCGCGCCCACCTGGTCATGCCCTACCACCTGGCCCTCGACGGGGCGGCCGAGCAGGCCCGGGGCGGGTCGGCCATAGGCACCACGGGACGCGGCATCGGCCCGGCCTATACCGACAAGGCGGCGCGCACCGGCATCCGCGCCTGCGAGCTGCTGCACCCCGAAGCCGACCTGGCCGCCCGCATCCGCGAGCAGGCCGCGGCCAAGAACGTCATCCTGGACAGGCTGTACGGGCAGCCGCCCCTGGACGTGGAGGCCATGGTCGACGAGTACCTGGGCCATGCCCGCAGCCTGGGCCCCCACGTGGCCGACGTCTCGGCCGAGTTGGAAACGGCCATCCGCTCGCGGCGGCGCATCCTGGCCGAGGGCGCCCAGGGCACGCTCCTCGACCTGGACATGGGTTCCTATCCCTACGTCACCAGCTCACACCCCACCGTGGGCGGGGTCATGACCGGCCTGGGCGTTGGCCCGCAATACGTGGGCCGGGTGGTGGGCGTGGTCAAGGCCTACCAGACGCGCGTCGGCGCCGGCCCCATGCCCACCGAGCTTACCGGCGAGCTGGGCGACCGCATGCGCGGCACCGGGGCGCAGCCCTGGGACGAGTTCGGGACCACCACCGGGCGGCCGCGCCGCTGCGGCTGGCTGGACGGCGTCACGCTGCGCTACGCCACCCGCGTCAACGGGCTGACAGAGGTCGCCATTACCAAGCTGGACGTCCTGTCTCGCTTCGAGAGCCTGAGTGTGTGCGTGGCCTACGAGCTGGACGGCCGCCGCGTGGAGAACTTTCCGGTCGATCTCGAGGTGCTTGCCCGCTGCAAGCCGATCTACGAGACGGTGCCCGGCTGGCAGGTGGACATCAGCCGCGCCCGGGAATTTGACGACCTGCCCGTGCAGGCGAGGCGCTACGTGACGCTGGTCGAGGATATCCTCGGCATTCCCGTGTCGCTCATCTCGGTGGGACCCGCCCGTGACCAGACGGTCCGACGCTAACGCGCAGGCCGGCGCGGGTCGGGCCGGCCTGGGCCTGGCCCTCGCCCTCCTTTCGGCGGCCGTGGCCCTGCTCCTCGGCGGCTGCGACCTGGATCTGACGTCGCTGCCGGTGAGCTCCGGGACGCCTACCCGGGCGCCGGCCACCGGCGAGCCCACTGCCGAGCCTGCCGGCGAGCCCACGCGGCCGCCCGCCGACAGCAGCCCGCCGCCGCCCACCGTCGCCAGCCTGACCATCTGGACGACGGAGGCCTTTTCGCCCACGGAGGCCATCACCACCGGCCAGATCCTGGCGCAGGTGGTGGCGGCCTTCGAGGCGGACCACCCTGACCTTCACGTGGAGTTTGTCCTCAAGAAGCCCTACGGCAAGGGAGGCATGCTCGACTATCTCCTGACGACGGGCGCCGCCGTGCCCGATCTGCTGCCCGACCTGGCCTTCGTGGACGTCGACGAGCTGCCGGCGGCCGTCCAGGGAGACGTGGTGCAGCCCCTGGACGACCTGCTGCCCCCGGAGCTGGCGGTCGACCTCTATGCCTTTGCCCGGCGGGGGGCCACCTTCGACGACCGCCTCATGGGCTTGCAGTTCCAGGCGGACCTGGACCACATGGTGTACAACACCGGCGTGCTGGCCGTACCGCCCCGCTCCTGGCCGGGCGTGTTGAGCAACGCCGGGCCCTATATTTTTCCGGCCGGCGGGCAGGGAGGCCTGGTCAACGACGATTTTCTGATCCAATACCTGGCGGTGCGCCCCTGGCCGCCGCTGGGCGGCCCGCAGCAGGGGTTCCTGGACCTGGCAAGCCTGGCAGCGGTGCTCCAGTTCTACCAGGACGGCGTGACGCGGGGTGTATTTCCGGCCAAGATCCTGGAATATCACGACAATGAAGCCTGCTGGGTCGACTACCTGGCGGGCCGGGCGGCGCTGACCCACGTCAGCGCTCGCCGCTACATGGCGGATCGGGAGCAATTGCAGAGCTCGGCCGTGGCCCCCATTCCCGGCATCAACGGCGCCACCTCGGCCATAGGCCGGGGCTGGGCCCTGGTGTTGGTCGCCTCCGATCCGGCCCGGCAGGCCCTGGCCGTCGAGCTCATGGCCCGCTTGCTGGAGCCCGAGGTGAATGCCTCGTGGAACCAGGCGGCCGGCACGCTGCCGACGCGCCAGTCGGTCCTGGCGACATCGGAGACGGAGGACAGCTACGAGCGCTTTATTCACCAGCAGCTCACGGCGGCACAGCCTCGCCCGCGGCTGCCCAACTATGCCCAGGTGGCCGCGGCCCTCCAGAACGCGGTGCAAGAAGTCGTCGCCGGCACGCAGAGCCCGGAAGAGGCGGCGGCCGAGCTCCTGGAAAACCAGTAGCCGTCCGGGCGCATCGCGCGCGCCCGGACAAGACAAAAGCCGGTAATCTTCTAAACGAATACAAGGGTGGAGACATGAGTATCAAGTTTGGTACAGATGGTTGGCGCGCGGTCATTTCGGACACGTTTACCTACAACAATCTGCGCCTGGTGGCGCAGGCCATCGCGGATTACGTCCTGAACGAGGGACAGAACGGCCGGGCGCCCGAGGTAACGATTGGCTTTGACACGCGTTTTCTCTCCGACCGGTACGCCACCGAGGTGGCGCGGGTGATGGCCGGCAACGGCATCGTCGCCTGGCTGACGCGCGCCGACGCTCCCACGCCCGCCGTGTCTTACAGCGTGGTCGACAAGCAGGCCGCCGCGGGCATCATGATCACTGCCAGCCACAATCCGCCGCGCTACAACGGCGTCAAGCTCAAGGCCGGCTACGGCGGCGCGGCATCGCCCCAGCAGGCCCGGCGCGTGGAGCACTACCTGGAGGTGGCCGAAGCCCAGGCGCGGGGGCCCAACATCATGGAATACCAGCGCGCCCTGGACGAGGGCCTCATCCGCCGCTTTGATCCCGTGTGGGCCTACTACGAGCACCTCAGCAGCCTCGTCGACCTGGACATTATCTCCAGCGGCGAGCTGCGCGTGGTGGCCGATGCCATGTACGGCTCCGGCCGGGGCTGCATTTGCGAGATGCTGGCGCGCACCCGCTGCAACGTCAGCGAGATCCGCGGCGAGATGAACCCCGGCTTTGGCGGCATTCACCCCGAGCCCATCGGCCGGTACATGAACGCCCTCGTGTCGGCCATGCAGGCCTTTCACGCCGACGTGGGGCTGGCCACCGACGGCGACGCGGATCGCATCGGTGCCATGGATGCCCTGGGCAATTTCGTGGACCCCCACAAGATATTTGCCCTGGCCCTCCGCTACCTGGTGGAAAAGCGGGGCTGGACGGGGTTGGTGGTCAAGTCCGTGTCGACGACCATGATGGTCGACCGCCTGGCCGCCCGCTATGGCCTTGAGCTGAAAGAGACGCCCGTGGGGTTCAACCACATCGCCGACTATATGCTGGCCAACGAGGTGCTCATCGGCGGCGAGGAGTCGGGGGGATTGAGCATCAAGGGCCACATTCCCGAGGGCGACGGCGTCCTCATGGGCCTGCTCCTCCTGGAGATCCTGGCCGACGCGGGGGTGCCGCTCCACGAGCTCATCGCCGACGTGCAGCGCCAGGCCGGCCCCACCTGCTATACCCGCACCGACCTGCGTCTGCGCCACCCCGTCAACAAGACCGAGATGGTCAAATGCCTCGTCGACGGCGCGCCGGCCAGCATCGGCGGACAGGGCGTGCGCTCCGTCGAAACCCTCGACGGCGTCAAGTACCGCCTCGCCGACGACGGCTGGCTGCTCATCCGGCCCTCGGGCACCGAGCCCGTACTGCGCGTCTATGCCGAAGCGCCCACGCACGACGCCGTCAAGGCACTGCTTGGCTTCGGGCAGAAGGTGGCGGAGGGGGTATAAAGTTGCGCCCCGGCCAGTCTATGGTATAATCCCCCCTGAAATCGGACCAGGTGAGTAGGATTTGCACACAGAAGCTCTGGATCGCATCTTGCCGACGGTGACCAAGCCGGGGCGCTACACCGGGGGCGAGTGGAACAGCGTCGTGAAGGATTGGGAGGCCAGCGACGTCCGTTGGGCGCTGGCCTTTCCCGACGTCTATGACATTGGCATGTCGAACCTGGGGCTGGCCATCCTCTACGACCGGCTCAACGCCGTCGAGGGGGTGCTGGCCGAGCGGGTCTTTGCCCCCTGGGTCGACATGGAACTGGCCATGCGCGGCGCCGGCCTGCCCCTGTACGGCCTGGAGAGCCGGCGGCCCCTGGCCGACTTTGACCTCATCGGCTTCAGCCTGCCCTACGAGCAGCTCTACACCAACATGCTGAACATGCTGGACCTGGCCGGCCTGCCGCTGCTGGCGGCCGACCGCGGCGAGGGCCAGCCGCTGGTGGTGGCCGGGGGCGGCGCGGTCTTTAACCCCGAGCCCATGGCCGCCTTTGTCGACCTCTTTGTCCTGGGCGACGGCGAGGAGGCCGTCGTGGACATCACCGCCGCCCTGCGCCGGTCCCGGCAGCAGGGCGAGGGACGCGAGGCGCTGCTGCGCCGCCTGGCAGGCATCCCGGGGGTGTACGTTCCCCGCTTCTACGACGTCCGCTACCACGACGACGGAACCCTGGCGGGCGTGACCGCCACGACGTCCGAGGCGCGCCTGCCGGTGCGCAAGCGCCTGGCGGCCGAACTGCCGCCGCCCGTCACCCGGCCCGTGGTGCCCTACGTCGAGACGGTGCACAACCGGGCGGCCATCGAGATCCAGCGGGGCTGCGGCCGGGGCTGCCGCTTCTGCCACGCCGGCATGGTCTACCGGCCGGTGCGCGAGCGGCCCGTGGACGAGGTGCTGCGGGCCGTGGACGAGCTGGTAGCCAACACCGGCTACGAGGAGATTGCGCTCCTCTCCCTCAGCTCCAGCGACTATGCCCACATCGAGGAGCTGGTGCAGGGCCTTGTGGAGCGCCACGGCGACCGCCACCTGTCCATCTCGCTGCCCAGCCTGCGCATCGAGTCGGTGTCGGTGCGCCTCATGGAGCAGTTGCAGGCCGTCGGGCGGCGGTCGAGCTTTACCTTTGCCCCCGAGGCCGCCACCGAGCGGCTGCGGGGTGTCATCAACAAGCCCATCCCCGACCAGGACCTGCTGGACGTGGCCGCCGAGGTGTACGGCCGGGGCTGGAAGACGGTCAAGCTCTATTTCATGATTGGCCATCCCACCCAGACGCTGGAGGACGTGGCGGCCATCGTGGACCTTGCCATGGCGGTGCGCGACGTGGGCCGGCGAGCCCTGGGCCGCAAGGCGCAGGTCAACGTCGGCGTGTCGACGCTGGTGCCCAAGCCCCACACCCCCTTCCAGTGGGTCTCGCTGGCCGGCGAGGAAGAGGTCCGCGCCCAGCAAGAGTACCTGAAGGAGAACCTGCGCGGCCCGGGCCTCAAGCTGAACTGGAACAACTACCAGGAGACGCTCCTGGAGGCCGTCCTGTCGCGGGGCGACCGGCGCCTGGCGGCCGTGATCCACCGCGCCTGGCAGTTGGGCGCCCGGTTCGACGCCTGGAGCGACCAGTTCCGGGTCGAGGCCTGGCGCCAGGCCTTTCGCGAGAGCGGCCTGGAGGTCGGGTTCTATGCCGGGCGGGCCCGGCCGCTGGACGAGGTCCTGCCCTGGGATCACCTGGACGCCGGCGTGACCAAGCGCTACCTGGCCCGCGATTACGAGGCCTCCCTGCGGGGCGAGACGCGCCTCGACTGCCGCGAGCAGTGTTATGCCTGTGGCATCCTCACGGCTTTTCGCGAGGAGCGGGCCGGCGTGGACGACGACGCCTGGTGCTGCCCCCCGCTGCGCCCCGTCCCCGGGTAGGAGCGAGCGGTTGCCCTGTCGCGGTTGCCCTGTCGCGGTTGCCCCGGTTGCCCCGGTTGGGCGGGGACAACCCGGGTAGGGGCGAGCCGGGCGGGGGCAAGCCCCGCCCCTACCATGAACGACGGCCGGGGGTAGGGGCAACCCTCGCGGTTGCCCGGGTGCCCTGCCCCTACCATGAACGATTACCAATGTAGGGGCAACCCTCGCGGTTGCCCTGTCGCGGTTGCCCCGGATGCCCCGGTTGGGCAGGAGTAGAACCGGAAGATGCAGGAACAGCAAGATCTGTGGCGCGTGCGGCTGACCTTTGCCAAGGGCGAGGCCCTCAAGTACATCTCGCACCTGGACCTGGCCAGGGCCTGGGAGCGGCTCTTTCGCCGGGCCGGGCTGCCGGTGGCCTACTCCCAGGGATTCAACCCCCGGCCCCGCTTCCAGATCGCGTCGGGGCTGCCTGTGGGCGTCACCGGGCAGGCCGAGCTGCTGGACGTGTGGCTGGCCGAGCGGCTGGCGCCGGAAGAGGTGCTGGCGCGGCTGGGCCCCGCGTCGCCGCCCGGCCTGGAGATCCTGGCGGCCGAGGAGGTAGAGCTGCGGGCGCCGGCCCTCCAGGCGCGGATGCAGGCAGCCGACTACTTGGCCGTCCTCGACACGGCCGAGCCGGCGGAGGCCATCCGCACCCGCGTCGAGGCCCTCCTGGCCGCGCCAAGCCTGCCCCGCCAGCGGCACCACAAGGGCAAGCAGCAGAGCTACGACCTGCGGCCCCTGGTCCAATCGCTCGCCGTGCGGCCTGCACCTTCGGGCGGCGGCATCCTGCTGGAGATGCGGCTGCAGGCCAGCCCCGAAGGGGCCGGCCGGCCCGACCAGGTGCTCGACGTGCTGGGGCTGACGCTGGTCGCCCGCAGCATCGAGAGGACCAAGCTTCACTTCGATTTTGACAAATAGCCAGGGAATGGTATAATCGGCTTTTGCAAGCACAGCGGCGGGGTCCCGAGGGCCCCTCCGTTTGGTGATACAAGTACGCTGGAGGATGGCCCTCATGTATGCAGTAATCAAGACCGGTGGGAAACAGTACCGGGTGAGCCCGGGCGATTCCATCGAAGTGGAAAAGTTGCCCTACGAGGTAGGCACCAAGATCGAGCTGGACCAGGTGCTCCTGGTTGCCGGCGACTCGAAAGCCACCATCGGCCAGCCTCTGGTCGAGGGAGCCAAGGTCAAGGCGACCGTCACCCGCCAGGCCATGGGGCGCAAGGTGATCGTGTTCAAGTATCGCCCAAGCAAGCGTTACCGCCGCAAAAAGGGTCACAGGCA
This sequence comes from Anaerolineae bacterium, assembly GCA_034428935.1. Taxonomy (GTDB): domain Bacteria; phylum Chloroflexota; class Anaerolineae; order JAAYZQ01; family JAAYZQ01; genus JAAYZQ01. Next base: position 7,418 of record DAOUHB010000162.1, read on the forward strand.
GCACCTGACCCGCTTGCGCATCGACGAGATCGTGGCCTAGAAAGGTTTATGACAGATGGCACACAAAAAAGGTGGGGGCAGCAGCCGCAACGGGCGTGATAGCCAGTCCAAGCGGCTGGGCGTGAAGCGATTTGATGGCGAGATGGTATCCGCGGGCAGCATCATCGTGCGGCAGCGGGGGACCAGGGTCCGGCCCGGCACCAACGTCGGCCTGGGCCGCGATTACACCCTCTTTGCCACTGTGGATGGCCGCGTCAAATTCGAGGTCGTGCGCGAAGGGCGCAAGCAGGTAAGCGTGTACCCGGAGCAGGCCACGGCGGCAGAGGCATAGATCATGAAAGAAAACACGCACCCGACGTATTATCCCGATGCCAAGGTCATCTGCGCCTGCGGCAACACGTGGACCACGGGCGCCACGCAAGAGGTGATCCGGACCGACGTGTGTTCGGCCTGCCATCCGTTCTTCACGGGCGAGCAGCGCATCGTGGACACCGCCGGCCAGGTGGAGCGCTTTATGCGGCGCCTGGAGAAAAAGGTCGGCGCAGAAGAGGAGAAGGCCTGAGCACAGGGCAGGCATCAAAGGGGCAGAGTCGAGGCTTTGCCCCTTTTTCATTTGGACAGGTACGAGATCCATGGAGGAGACAGGCGGAATGCGCCACAGTTACAGCGGGGGTTGGATCGAGGTCGTGTGCGGGAGCATGTTCAGCGGCAAGACCGAAGAGGTCATCCGCCGCGTGCGCCGCGCCCGCATCGCCAGGCAGCAGGTGCAGGTGTTCAAGCCGGTCCTCGACAATCGCTATTACAGCGAACGGGTCGCATCGCACAACGGGCTCCAATGGGAAGCCATCCCCGTGGGCAATGCCCGGGAGATCCTGGAGCGGCTCGAGCCCGAGACGACGGTCGTCGCCGTCGACGAGGCCCAGTTCTTTGACTGGGAGATCTCGGCCGTTTGCCGCGAGCTGGCCGAGCGCGGCCTGCGGGTCATCCTGGCCGGGCTGGACATGGACTTTCGGGGCGAGCCCTTTGGCCCCATGCCGCTGCTCATGGCCGAGGCGGAAGAGGTCACCAAGCTGCAGGCCATCTGCGTGGTGTGCGGCGCCCCCGCCAGCCGCACCCAGCGCCTCATCGACGGCCATCCCGCCGCCTACAACGACGACGTCATCCTCGTGGGCGGCAGCGAGTCGTACGAGGCCCGCTGCAGGCAGTGCCACGAGGTGCCCGGCAAGCGACCCTGAGTAGGGGCAACTCTCGCGGTTGCCCGGGCAGGGGCAAGCCGGGCAGGGGCAAGCCGGGCAGGGGCAAGCCCTGCCCCTACCAGACGACCACCGGAATCGGGTGTACGGGCAAGCCTCGCGGTTGCCCGGGCAGGGGCAACCAGGGCAGGGGCAAGCCCTGCCCCTACCAGACGACCACCGGAATCGGGTGTACGGGCAACACTCGCGGTTGCCCGGGCAGGGGCAAGCCGGGCAGGGGCAAGCCCTGCCCCTACCTATACGCATCAAGTTAAGATGACAAAAGGGAGATCTTGTGGCATGATTGTAGGTGCGAACCAAACCATGCTGGAGATCTCCCTTATGAGCACTATACCACAGGTAGCCGAAGCAATGCAAGCGGTGTTGATGGACAAGGCGGATGAGTTGGGTCGAAAAGTGGGCTTCATCCGGCGGCAGCGCAATCTGACTGGTGGCAAGTTCGTGCAGACCCTGGTCTTTGGCTTTCAAGCGAAACCGGAGGCTACCTATGAAGACCTGAGCCAAGCGGCGGCGGCCGTGGGCGTTGCTATCACGCCTCAGGGTCTGGAACAGCGCTTTACAGCTACAGCTGCGCAGTTGGTCCAACAGGTCCTGGTCTGTGCGGTCGAGCAAGTCATCACCAGTCGGCCGGCAGCCATCCCGATCCTGCAACGCTTTGAGGGTGTGTATCTGCGAGACAGCAGTGTTATCAGCCTGCCGCCCGAGTTGGCCGAGATGTGGCCCGGCGTGGGAAACAGCCATGGTGCAACAGCTGCGCTCAAGCTTCAAGTGGAGCTCAACTTCCGCACCGGCCAACTTCATGGTCCCGTCATCCAGAGTGGGCGCACTCAGGACCAGACGTCTCCCTTTCAACGTCAGGCGTTGCCGGCTGGCGCCCTGCACGTGGCGGATCTGGGCTATTTCAACCTGGAACGGTTGGCGCAGGATGACCAGCGAGGGGTATACTGGCTGACGCGCCTGAAGGGAGGTACCGCGGTGTATACCCCTGCGGGGGAGCGCTTGGACCTGCTTCCCTGGCTGAACATGCAAGGAGAAGGGGTGCTGGATCAGGCCGTCGTGGTTGGTGTGCAGCAGCAACTGCCCTGTCGTCTGTTGGCAGTGCGGGTGCCCCAGGAGGTAGCTGACCAGCGACGCCGCCGTCTGCGGGACTATGCGCGCAAGAAGCAGGTTCCGCTGAAGGCTGAGACCCTTGCGCTGGCCGCCTGGACTTTGGTTATCACCAATGTGCCCCAGGAGAAGTTGTCGTTGCAGGAAGCGCTGGTTCTCCTGCGGGTACGCTGGCAGATCGAACTGCTTTTCAAGTTGTGGAAGAGCCATGCCCGTGTGGATGAGTGGCGCAGCCATAACCCGTGGCGCATCCTGTGCGAGATCTACGCCAAGTTGATCGGCGCGGTGATTCTGCACTGGGTGTGCTTGACCAGCTTCTGGGAACGTCCGAACCGCAGCTTGTTCAAGGCAGCGTCCGCGCTGCAGAAACACGCCTTTGCCCTGGCGTTGGCGCTCCCCAGCTGCGACAGCCTGGAGCTGGCACTGACCAGTTTGAAATTGTGCCTGGTGACGACCTGTAAGGTCAATCGACGTCGAAAGCATCCCAGTACCTATCAACTACTGCTGAATGTGCCTTAACTTGATGCGTATAGGCAGGGGCGAGCCCTGCCCCTACCCGGAACGATCGGGTGTGGGCGAGCGATAGCAAATGTAGGGGCGAACCCTTGCGGTCGCCCCGTTGGGCAGGGGCGAGCCCTGCCCCTACCCGGAATGATTGGGTGTGGGCGAGCGATAGCAGGGGCGAGCCCTGCCCCTACCCGGAACGATCGAGAAGATACGGGAAGGGGAACGTTGAAGGAGCAAAGCATGGCCAAACAAGCGGAGAAGCGGCAAGACGTTGGAGACGAGATCATCATTTGCCGCAACGTGGAAAAGTGGTTCGACGACTTTCACGTGTTGAAGGGCATCACCATCACCGTGCGCAAGGGCGAGGTCGTGGTCGTCTGCGGGCCCTCGGGCTCGGGCAAGTCCACCTTTATCCGCACTATCAACCGCCTGGAGGAGCACCAGCGGGGCGACATCATCGTGGACGGCATCGAGCTGAGCAACGACTTGCGGAACATCGCGGCCGTCCGCAGCGAGATCGGCATGGTGTTCCAGCAGTTCAACCTCTTTCCTCACCTGACCGTGCTGCAGAACGTGACCCTGGCGCCCATCTGGGTGCGCAAGTGGCCCAAGGCCAAGGCCGACGAGAACGCCCACCGGCTGCTGGAGCGGGTGGGCATCCCCGAGCAGGCCAGCAAGTTCCCCGGCCAGTTGTCGGGCGGCCAGCAGCAGCGGGTGGCCATTGCCCGGGCCCTGGCCATGGAGCCCAAGATCATGCTCTTTGACGAGCCGACCTCGGCCCTCGACCCGGAGATGATCAAAGAGGTGCTGGACGTGATGCGCGGCCTGGCGCGGTCGGGCATGACCATGATCGTCGTCACGCACGAGATGGGCTTTGCCCGCGAGGTGGCCGACCGCATCGTCTTTTTCGACGACGGCCAGATCGTGGAGCAGGCCCCGCCCGCCGAGTTCTTTGCCAATCCCCGGGAGGAGCGCACCAAGCTATTCCTCAGCCAGATATTGACACACTGACGCCTCGGCTCTATAATAGGCTGGCATCGCGCTGACCGGCTGCAGGCCGGTCAGCTTGCTTATGGGCGCCCGTGGCCCGGACTGGAGGAAGGTTGAAATTTGGGCTGTCGACCGGCACCTTCTATATCTATCCCCTGCGCACCGTGTTCCGCTGGGCGCGGCAGGCGTCCTTCGACACCGTCGAGCTGGTCGTCAACCCCGAGGTCATTGCCCGAGGCGGCGCCGCGGTGCGGCGCGTGGCCGAAGAGGAGGGAATGCCCATCGGCTCCGTCCACCCCACGGTGGTGCGCTTGCCCGGCTGGTGGGAGCGGCGCGGCGGGATGGAGCGCACCATTCCCCTGGCCATGGAAACCGGGGCCGGCACGATGGTCATGCACACGCCGCGGTCCGAGAGCCTGGACGCCGGCGAGGGCCTGGCCTTCCGGCAGCTCGTCGAGCGCTGGCAGCCGCGCCTGGCGGCCTCGGGCAACGGGCTGCGGCTGGCGGTGGAGAACAAGGCCGTCCGGAGTGCCCTGGACCGGCGCTTTGCCCTGACGCCCGTGGAGCGGCTTCGGGCCTTTGCCGACCGCCACGACCTGGACCTGGTGCTGGACACGATGCACGCCGGCTCGGCAGGGGTGGACCTGGTCTATGCCAGCAAGGTGTTCGACGGGCGGCTGGCGGAGGTGCACCTCAGCGACATGGGCGGGCACGTGCCCCTGGGCAACTGGCGCCTGGCCCAGGACCTGTGGAGCCAGCACCGCTTCCCGGGCGCTGGCAAGCTGGCCCTGGAGGAGATGGTGGCCGCCCTGGCGGCGGCCGGGTTCGAGGGGACGGTGGTCCTGGAGGTCAACCCCGTGGCGGCCCGCATCTGGTGGCCGGCCGCTGCCCGGCGGCGCCTGGACCGGGCGATGGCCTGGCTGCGCCGGGCCGCGGCCGGCGGCGCGGGCCCGGGGTAGCGCGCCGGGGCGCGCACCTCGATTGCGAAGGGGCTGCGATGAGGTCCGGGGCTATGCTTCCTGGCCCTCCTGCCCTTCGGCAGTCTCGGGCTCGGGGAGGCGCACCCGCTTCAACGAGACCTTGTTGGCCTGGCGGCACTGGGGGCATTCGGCTACGTAGTGGCTCGGCTTGCCGTCGATGCCCTGGGCTGCCAGCTCATTGGCGATGTACTGCTCGGTTAATTGAAAGGCATTGCCGCACTTGAAACAGCGAACCTTGACCATGTTCCTCTCCGTGCACGTTGTAGATGCCAGTATAGCACGCCTGGCAGTGGCTGTCAACGCCGGCCCGCGAGGGGCCGGGGCCGTTGCAGCGTCGGTCCTGTTGCCTGGGATCGCCGAGCGCCGGCTCGGCGTTTCCCTCTGCACGCGACCTGCCGAGCAGGCGCTCGGCGCTCCCAGCCCCCCTGAGTGTTATGGTGTTGTGTGGTTTATGAACGTACGCGGTTGATCGCTGCGCTCACAATGACGGAGGAGGGCCTCGATGCTGATGGGTGAGCTGGCCGCCCTGGGCGGCGCGTTCCTGTGGGCCGTGGCTTCGGTCATCTATACCCGGGTGGGGCGGGCCGTGGGGCCGGCGGAGATGAACCTGCTCAAGAACGTGGTGGCCCTGGCCATGCTGGGCCTGACGCTCCTGTTCGTGGGCCAGGCCCTGCCCGACGCCGCCGGCCCGGCAGTGGCCCTGCTGCTCCTGAGCGGCGTCGTGGGCATCGGCCTGGGCGATACGGCCTATTTCGAGACGCTGAACGCCGTGGGTCCGCGCCGGGCCCTCCTGCTGGAGACCCTGGCCCCACCCCTGGCCGCCCTGTTGGCCCTCGTCTTCCTGGGAGAAAGGCTGCACCCGGGGGCCTGGTTGGGCATCGCCGTGACGGTCGTGGGGGTGATCTGGGTCATCACCGAGGGGGCGCCGCAAGCGGGCAGCGGGACCGCGCGAGAAGCGGTTGCGGTGGCGGGGGGGCGACTGCGGCGCGGGCTGCTCTTTGGCCTGCTGGCCGCCCTGGCGCAGGCCGGGGGCGCGGTCCTCTCCCGGGCCGCCTTCCTGGAGGCCGACGTCAGCTCCCTGTGGAGCGCCTTTCTGCGCCTGGCCGCCGGCGCCGTGGTGCTGGGCCCGTGGCTGGCGCTCACCAGGTGCCGGGTGGGGGGCTGGCTGCGGCAGCCGGGGGCTGCCGCCCTGGGGGGCAGGCTGCTGGCGGCCATCACCCTGGGCACTTACCTGGCCCTGTGGCTGCAACAGGTCTCGCTAAAGCTCACGCTGGCCGGCGTCGCCCAGACGCTCTTTGCCACCAGCCCGCTCTTTGTGTTGCCCTTTGCCGCGTGGCAGGGAGAGCGCATCAGCCTGCGCGCGGCCCTGGGCGCCGGCCTGGCCCTGGGGGGCGTGGCCCTGCTCTTTGCCTTCTGACGGCCTTCTGCGACGTCCCCGGCGCCTGCCCGCCGGGCTAGCAGGTTGTCGGAGAGGCGCTTGCTTGCTGGTTCGTAGTGGGCGATTTATCGCCCAGGAAGCGCGCTGAAGCGCGCACTACCGGGCTAGCAGGTTGTCGGAGAGGCGCTTGCTTGCTGGTTCGTAGTGGGCGATTTATCGCCCAAGAAGCGCGCTGATGAACTTTGACAATTCAATAGGGTAATAGGATAATATGGGGACTTCACGCATAGGTGGTGCGACATGCCGAAACGCCGCTACCTGAGGTTGAGCGAGAACCAACGCGCTGAGTTGGAAAGGGTACTGCGTCGTGATTCCCGGCCCTACATGCGGGAGCGTGCCTCGGCTTTGCTGCAGATCGCAGACGGCCGGTCCGCTCACTGGGTGGCTCGACAGGGCTTGCTGCGCGCGAGAGAGCCGGACACCGTGTACCGCTGGCTCGAT
>DAOUHB010000163.1:0-1877 GCA_034428935.1 Anaerolineae bacterium
GGCGCCCACAGGGGCCGGGCGACCAGCAGGGCTGCCCCGGCCACGACGGCGGCGAGCGCCAGGGCCAACAGCAGGCCCGGCCAACGTCCCCGCGAACGCCTAGTGCCCACGCTCACCTTCTCCTGCCTCGTCCTGCTCGAGCCGCAGCTCGTAGACCCACAGCTCGTCGTCCCAGTCGTCGGGCTCGTAGCCCGCTGCCAGAAAGGCCTCCCGCAGCCAGGGCACGCGGGGCAGCAGGATCTGCGCGTTGTCCGCCCCGGCCCCGGCCGCTCCGGCGCGGATGGCCAGGGCCAGCGATTGGACCGCCGCGGGCTCGCCGTCGGCGATGCCAACCCACATCTCCTCGTCTCCCGGCCAGTGGTGGATCGTCGCCACGGCCGCCAGGCTGCCGTCGGGCGCCCGCTCGGCCACCACCTCGCCCCGCTGCAGCATGGCCGCCAGCGCCGCCGGCGAAAGCTCCCGCCAGGTCCAGTCGCGGCTGTAGAGGCCGCCCATGGCGGCCAGCACCGGGCTCCCTCGCCAGAAGCGCGCCACGGCGTCACTGTCTTCCGGCCCGAGGATCGCCGGCCGGCGCCCGCCGGGCAATGCCGGCCCCACGCGCAGCGTCCCCTCGGTGACGCGCTCCATGCCCACGCGGGCGACCATCCGATGTACCGTGGTGTTATAGTCGCCGGTGCTCAGGCGCACCACCCGCCCGCCCTGCTCCCGGGCGTAGGCCAGATTCCAGTCCAGGCAGCGCCGGGCGATGCCCCGGCCCCGGTAGTCGGGATCGACCCTCATGCCCTCCAGCCAGAACTGGCCCTCGGGATGGCGGGTGACCTTGTTCAGGCTGACCACCTGCCCATCCAGCTCGACCACCAGCAGCGGGCCATTCTCGGCCGCCAGCCACTCGTCCCACACCTCCTGGATATAGTCGCCCGACTCCCAGGTGTGGGCGCAGATGCGCTCCATGGCCGGCCGGTCCTCGGGCCGCGCCGGGCGGATGAGAAACTCTTCCATGCTTACCACGTCCTTTGAAACGTGACCTTGTAACTGTAGTGGATGGACGGCAGGGCCTGGCAAGATGCCACGTCGGCGCAGATGCCGCCCCGGATCAGGTCTTCCCACACGGCGTGACCCTGCAGCACGGAGAGGACGTGCGTTGTCTCACTGCTGAAGGCCTGGCCGCCGGCGTCGCCCACCACCTTGAAGCGATAGTCGAAACCCCACATGATGAAGTCGGCCCTGCCCGGCCCCTTGTCGCCGGTCGTCAGCCGCTCCGTGGGCTGGTTGTTGACCTCTTCCAGGACGATGCCGTCCAGGGGCGCGCCGCCGGCGTCGAGGACGGTAAAGTAGATATTGTGAAAGTCGGTCTTGCCCAGGCCAGGATCTGGAAAAGCCACGATCTCGGTGATCCGGAAGTCGACCGCGGGCTTGGGCGCCGCCGTCGGCGGCGGGGGCGCCGTCGGTTGCGGTTGGGGCGCCGTCGTGGCCGTGGGCGGCGCGGGCGGCGGCGACGCCGTCGGCGAAGGCAACTCGGCCGTAGGTGCCTCGGTGGGCACTTCCGGGGCGGGGGTGTCGGTCGGCGGGGGCGTGTCGCTCGGCGGCAATGGCGTATCGGTCGGGACCGAGGTCGCGGTGGGCAGCGGGGTGTCGCTGGGCACGACGGTGGGCGTGGGCGTGGTCGTGCTGGTGAAAACCGGGCGCACGGTCCGCACCGGCGTCGACTGTAGCCCGGCGACCTCTCCTTCGCCCGCGGCACAGCTCGTCAGAGCCAAAAACAGGGCTGCCAGGGCAGCCAAAACCGGGAATCGTTTCCGCATTGAACAGGATCTCCTCGTCGCGGTGCCGGGCGCAACCTCGGGCCCGGCGCCTAGTCTGCAATCTTGAGCACAGCC
>DAOUHB010000164.1:0-19982 GCA_034428935.1 Anaerolineae bacterium
GCCAGGCCGGTGCCGCTGGACCAGGAGCTGACGGTGATCGGCGAGCTGACACGCAGCCGCACCCGAGCATACGAGGCCAGCGGCGAGATTTGCCTGCACGACGGCACGGTGCTGGTCAAGGCCAGCGGTGTCTACGTCCGCATCCCCGACGAGGTTGTGGAAGAGGCCAAGTCGGCCCTCGACTTCTGGCAGGTCGTGCCTGACTAGAACGGCCTGCGGCCGGCAGCCGAGGGTGTGCCTGGCGGGATCCGATCGGGAAAGAGGAAGAGGTATGCCTACGGGAAAACGGAAGGAAGTAGCCGGCCACACCATCAGCATTGACCTCGGCGGCACCAAGATGTTGGCGGCCGTGGTCGATGGCCAGGATCAGATCGTGGGCAGGGCCAAGATGAAAACCATGGCTCGGCAGGGAGTCGACGAGGTTATCCAGCGCCTGGCCGAGACGGCCCAACAGGCTGCCGATAAGGCCAGGGTCAAATGGGACCAGGTAGCCGGGGTTGGCATCGGCGCCCCTGGCCCAGTGGACCCAGAAGCCGGGGTGGTATACAATCCTCCTAACCTGCCCGGCTGGAAGAAGGTGTCCCTCGGCCCGCGCCTGGCCGACCTCCTGGGCGTGCCCGTGTACGTTGAAAACGACGTGAACCTTGGCACCCTGGGCGAATACCGCATGGGCGCCGGCCGTGGAACCCGCGACATGGTCGGCATCTTTGTTGGGACAGGAGTGGGCGGCGGGCTGATCCTCGACGGCAAGCTGCGGACCGGCTTCCGCCACGCCGCCGGCGAGCTGGGCCACATGGTCGTCCTGGCCGACGGCCCGGTGTGCGGCTGCGGGCGTCGGGGGTGCCTGGAGGCCCTGGCCAGCCGCACGGCTGTCGAGCGCGACATCCGCCTCGGGCTGCAGGCCGGGCGAGAGAGCCTGATCCCCGAGCTCAGCAAGGGCAAGTCCCTGCGCCTGACGAGCGGCGTGATTGCCAAAGCCTTCCACAAAGGCGATCCCCTGGTCGCCGACGTCATACGCCGTGCCCAGTGGTACCTGGGTCTACTCACTGCCTCGGTGGTCAACCTCCTCGACCCCGAGATGGTCGTCTTTGGTGGTGGCGTTGTGGAGGCCCTCGACGATGCCTTTCTCGACCCCATCCGCGTCACCGCCCGGCAGCACTACATCCAAAAGATGGACGCCGGCCGGGTGCGCATCGTGCCCGGCAAGTTGGGCGACTATGCCGCCGTGTTCGGCGCTGCCGCCCTCGTGCGCGACCGTGCAGCGGGAATCCCACCGGCGCGAGATTGAGCCCGGTCCCTGGCGCCCGCAGTTGATTTTGCAGCCTAAATCGGTTATAATCTAGATATATCTGAAGGAGGTGAGCGATGGGCCTGTTCGACTCTGTTCTCCCGGGTATCATTGCCGTCCTGGTTCTCCTGGCACTGATCGCTTCCTCGGCCATCAAGGTGGTCCAGGAGTACGAGCGCGGTGTCATCTTTCGCCTGGGTCGCCTGCAGGGCGCCAAGGGTCCCGGACTGTTCTTCATCATCCCCATTTTTGACCGCATGGTCAAGGTGGATCTGCGGGTGGTCACCCTCGACATTCCGGCACAAGAGGCCATTACCCGCGACAATGTCACGGTCCGCGTCAACGCCGTGGCCTATTTTCGCGTCGTGAACCCCAACGATGCCATCGTCCAGGTGGAGGACTTTCAGCGTGCCACCTGGCAGATCTCGCAGACCAGCCTGCGCTCCGTTCTGGGCCAGTCGGATCTGGACGAGCTCCTCATCCACCGCGACGAGATCAACCAGAAACTGCAAAAGATCATCGACGAGGCAACCGAGCCGTGGGGGATCAAGGTCAGCATCGTGGAGGTCAAGGACGTGGAACTGCCCGACACCATGAAGCGCGCCATGGCCCGCCAGGCCGAGGCCGAGCGCGAGAAGCGGGCCAAGATCATCCACGCCGAGGGCGAGTTCGACGCGGCGCAGCGGTTGCAGGATGCGGCCAGCGTCATTGCCCAGGTGCCCGCCGCCATCCAGCTTCGCTATCTGCAGACCCTGACCGAGATTGCCGTCGAAAAGAACTCGACCATCATCTTTCCCGTGCCTATCGAGTTCGTGAGCGCCTTCCAGGCCTGGCTGCAGAAGCCGGAGGTGGCCACCCCGGAGTAGTCAGCCGTGGGGCGGCTCTATGGGCCGCCCCACCCTTAGAACAGTCCGGGCTGCATGGGCTCCTGGTAAGCGATGCCCAGGTGCTCGTATGCCCGCCGGGTGGCGACGCGTCCCCGTGGCGTGCGGTCCAGAAAACCCAACTGCAAGAGATAGGGCTCGACTACGTCCATGATGGTGTCCGCTTCCTCCGACAGGGCCGCGGCGATGGTCTCCAGGCCCACCGGCCCACCGTCAAACTTCTCGATAATGGTGTACAGCACGCGCCGGTCGATATCGTCCAGGCCCAGCGGATCCACCTCCAACAGCACGAGCGCCTCTTCGGCCACGTCCCGTGTGATTGCCCCACCAGCCCGCACCTGCGCATAATCCCGCACGCGCTTTAGCAGGCGGTTGGCAACCCGCGGCGTGCCCCGCGCTCGCCGCGCGATCTCGCCCACACCCGCCTCGTCAATTTCGACGTCGAGGATGGTCGCCGAGCGGCGGACGATGGCCTCCATGGCCGCCGGATCGTAAAAGTCCAGGCGATACACAGCGCCAAAGCGCGCCCGCAGCGGCGCCGTCATCAAGGCCAGCCTGGTGGTAGCGCCGATGACGGTAAAGTGTGGCAGGCTCAACCGGATGCTTCGCGCCCCTGGCCCCTTGCCGATGACAATGTCCAGGGAGAAGTCCTCCATGGCCGGGTAGAGCACCTCTTCCACCACCCTCCCCAGACGGTGGACCTCGTCGATGAACAGCACGTCACCCTTGTGCAGGTTTGTCAGAATAGCCGCCAGGTCGCCGGCCCGCTCGATGACCGGCCCGGCAGTCACCCGGATATTGACTCCCATCTCGTTGGCAATGACGTGTGCCAGGGTCGTCTTGCCCAGGCCCGGCGGACCGTAGATCAGCACGTGATCCAGCGACTCACTGCGCGCCTGGGCGGCCTCGATGAGGATGCGCAGGTTCTCCTTTACCCGATCCTGGCCGATATAGTCGTCCAGCTTTTGCGGGCGCAGTCCAACGTCCAGGCCGGTTTCCTCGTTCTTTTTCTGGGAAGAGACAATCCGATCGGTCATGCCTAGCCTCGCCCTCTTTTCATGCAAGGATTATACCAAAAATGGCACGCGATGACGAATAACACACTGCGCCCGGCAGCCACGGCTGCCGGGCGCAGGAGGAGCGAACCGATAAGGTCTAGAGCCTTTTTTCTGTGCGCTTCTTGCCGTCAAAGCTGAGCCGCTTGGGCTCTTCGTCGATGACGGTCTCGACGTGCACCGGCCGGTTCCAGATGGCGTATAGGTTCTCCATCGTCTCCCGGGCCCAACCCAGGTGCAGGTCCACACCTTCGTGCTGGTGCCGCAGGAGTAGCTCGCCCCGGTTGCCATAGTTGGCATCTTGCACGACGATGATGGGTTGGCCAAAGTTGGTCATACTGAACAGAAGCTGCTGCTTGATGTCCTCGAACTCGCGGCTGTCGATGACATACTCGCGAGTGATGGGATTGTACCGGTAACTGAACAGCTTGTGCTGGCGCGCGAACTCGGGCGTCAGGAAGGTGTCGATGAAGCCAATGTCGTTGTAGATGCGCCGCACCTCGAACAGCTTCTCCCGGCCCAGCCCCAGTTGCAGGTCCCAGTTCTGCCGGGCAACCTGATCGTCGCATTCTTCCCATTCCTTGCCAAAACAGCCCCGGTTCCAGCGGTCCTCGATGTCGCGCAGCAACTCCAGACCGAGCTTGTAAGGGTTCAACCGGCCGGGCGATGTTGCCATGGTGCCGGCGTGGTGCTCGGCATAGTCGATAACCTCGTCGGACTCCAGGGCCTTTTGGGTCATAATGGTGCTGTGCCAGTAGCTGGCCCAGCCCTCGTTCAAGATCTTGGTCTGGCCCTGGGGCGCAAAGTAGTAGGCCTCTTCGCGCACGATGGCCAGCACGTCCCGCTGCCACTCGGCCAGGGGCGCGTGCTCCAGCAGAAAGAGCAGCACATCTCGTTCGGGCGAGTCTGGAAAGCGCTTCTTGCGCTCTTGCTCCTCTTCCCGCTTCTGCTGCTGCGCCTCCAGAAAGTCCTGTGGATTGATGTACGTGTCCATGTAGGGCTTGCTAGGCAGCTTGCGCACCGGCTGGAGACGGCCCTGGTCCTCTTCTACTCCGTGTCGATAGCCGTTGGGACGGCGCTGGATTCCCAGGGCGTGGACGTCGATGAGGTTGTCGAGAGACAGGCACACGTCCAGGAAGCGCTCCACCGGCTCGTAGCCAAAGCGCTCCATGTAGCGGCGCAGACGGGTGCCGTGGTTCGCCACCTCGTCCACCATCTTGCGATTGGTCTGGCTGAACCACAGGTTGTTCTTGAAAAAGTCCACGTGGCCGTACACGTGGGCCATCACCAGCTTCTGGTCCACCAGCTTGTTGCTGGCCAGGAGGTAGGCATAGCTTGGGTCGTTGTTGATGACCATCTCGTAGATACGGTGCAGGCCATAGGCATAGCTCTTGGCCATGCGAAGATAGTCCATTCCGAACCCCCAGTGTGGATACCGGTTGGGAAAGCCGGTATACGCCGCCACCTGGTTCATCTGCCTGTAGTCCACCATTTCGAAACGGGTCTCGAAAAAGTCCAGCCCATACTCCCGGGCATAGCCCTCGATCTCGACCTGCATTTCGCACAGCTCTGGTGGAAGATTCATCTCACCGCCCCTTTCCCAGGAATGCCTTGATGGCCTCGTAAATCTCGTCTTTTTCGCCGATGGTCGCCAGGGTCAGGCGTTCCGGATCATCCCAGTCCAGGTGTTTCAAGGTCCGGGTGTACATACTCTGGCCGCGCGGGCCCTGGACCTCGCCGTAGCAAAACAGGTTCACATCGGGCAAGAGATCCTGGGCCAGCAGCCGAGCACAGCGGGAGTTGTCGTCCTCCCAGTTGTCACCATCGCTAAACTGAAAGAGATAGATGTTCCACTCAGCCGGGTTGTAGTTGGTGCGGATGAGGTCGCGGCAGAGGAGCAGCGCCGACGAGATGGCTGTGCCGCCGCTCTCCCGTGTGTGATAAAAGGTGTGCTGATCCACCTCGCGCGCGGCCGCGTCGTGGATGATATACCGCACGTCCACCTTCTGATACTGTGACCTGAGCCACGTATCGATCCAGAAGGCGGTCAGTCTCACGATCTCTTTTTTTTCGTTGTACATCGAGCCTGAAACGTCCATCATGTAAATGATGACCGCGTTGCTGTCGGGCCGGAAGTGCGTCTTCCACGAGCGATAGCGCTTGTCCTCGCGGACGGGAATCACCACCGGCCGGTCCTGGTCGTAGGCTCCCATGGACACCTGGCGCTTGAGAGCCTCGCGGTACGTTCGCTTGAAGTGCCGCAGGCTCTCGGGACCCACGCGCCGGATGCCGGTATAGCGGTCGACGGTGCTCTCGATGTTCTCCTTGCCCCGGGGCTGGATGTTTGGCAGCTCCAGCTCATCGCCCAGGATGCGAGCCAGGTCCTCGAGGGGAACCTCCACCTCGAGGATGTGCTCGCCAGGGCGATCCCCCGCCCCGTCGCCTTCGCCGGGGGCATCCGGATCGTAGCCGATGGGCGTGCCGGGCTCGCCGTCGCCCTGTCCGACGCCGCCACTCTGCTGCCGGCCAAAGCGAAAGCGGGGCAACTGGATCTGGGGCACCGGAATGCTCACCAGGTCCCGACCCTGGCGGCCGATCAGCTCGCCGCTGGTCATATACTTGCGCAAGTTCTCGCGCACCTTGCCCCGCACGATCTGGCGAAACCGGCTGACGTCTTGTTCGATGCGAGCAGTTGTCATGGTCCTGCCTCCTATGGCCGGCCCTTTGTATCACCCCGGGCAAAGATGCTGGCGACATAGTTCAAGACGTCGGTGGCACAGATGTCGCAGTAGCCATAGCTGTTGATGAGGCGCGTCTTGACGATATCGATCTTTTCCTGGGTGTCCTGGTCCACCACACTGGAGACCAGGGAGGTCAGCTTGATCGAATCCTTCTGATCCTCAAAGAGCTTGAGCTCCAGGGCCTTGCGCAGCCGCTCGTTGGAATCCCAACGGAAGGCGCGACCGTCAAGGGCCAGGGCCGCGATATAGTTCATGATCTCCCGCCGAAAGTCGTCTTTGCGGCTCTCGGGGATGTCGATCTTTTCTTCGATGGAGCGCATGAGCCTCTCATCCGGCTCCTCGTCCTCGCCGGTGTACCGGTTACGCACCCGCTCCCGCTGCGTGTAGGCCTTGACGTTGTCGATATAGTTCGCTGCCAGGCGCGAGATCGCCGCTTCGTCGGCCGTGATGGCCCGCTGGACCTCGGTCTTGACGATCTCGTCGTACTCTTCGCGCACCACGGCCAGCAGCTCGCGGAAACGCGCGCGCTGCTCCTCGCTGGTGACCAGCGAGTGGTGCCGCAGGCCCGTTTCCAGCTCGCGCAACACGATAAAGGGGTTCAGGCAGCCGGCGATGGCGTCGCCCACCAGGGCATTGGATAGCTTGTCCTGAATGTAACGGGGCGAAATGCCCTCCATGCCCTCGTGCTTGGCTTCGTCGCGCAGCTCGCGCACGCTGTCCTCGGTGAACCCGGGCAGGGTCTTGCCGTCGTACAGTTTTAGCTTTTGCAGGAGGGTCAGCCCAGCGTGCTTTGGCTCCTCCAGGCGCGTCAGGACGGCCCACAGGGCGGCCATCTCGATGGTGTGGGGCGCGATGTGCTGCCCGATCACCCGGCCATCGCCAAAGTCTCGCTCGTAGATCTGCACCTCGTCGGCGTAGCGGGTCACGTATGGAATGTCGATCTTGACGGTTCTGTCCCGCAGGGCCTCCATGTACTCGTTGCTGAGGAGCTTGCGGTACTCGGGCTCGTTGGTGTGCCCGATGATGACCTCGTCGATGTCCGTCTGGGCAAACTTCTTGGGTTTGATCTTGTGCTCCTGCGACGCCGTCAGCAGGTCGTAGAGAAAGGCGACGTCAAGCTTCAAGATCTCGACAAACTCCACCAGGCCCCGATTGGCAATGTTCAGCTCGCCGTCAAAGTTAAAGGCACGCGGATCGCTGTCGGAGCCATACTCGGCGATCTTGCGATAGTTGATGTCGCCCGTCAGCTCGGTGGAATCCTGGTTCTTTTCGTCCTTGGGCTGGAAAGTGCCGATGCCCACGCGGTCCTTCTCTGACAGGACGACGCGCCGCACGCGCACGTGCTCGGCGACGTGGGTCCAGTCTCCCTGGTACTCTTCCATCAGCCGCCGATAGACATAGCGACAGGCGGGGCATAGCTCTCCCTCCAGGATCACCCACTCGCTCGCCGGCCGGCCATTGTTGATCTCGGCCAGCACGGTGCTGCGCATCTCCTGGGGGATCAGGTGCAGGGGCTCTTCGTGCATGGGGCAATCCATGCGGTCGCCAGGGGAGCCGGGCACGTCCACCCAGCTCAGGCTGTAAAGGGCACCGTCCTCGGTGGCCGAATAGGCTTCCAGCCCCTTCTTGAGCAGGCGGACGATCGTGCTCTTGGCACTGCCCACCGGCCCGTGCAGGAGCAGCACGCGCTTCTCGGTGCCATAGCGGCGCGCCGCCGACTCGAAGGCCTGCACCAGTTGGAACAGAGCCGGATCCAGCCCGTAGACGGCGTCGCGGCCGTTATCAAAGGGGTCGTCGAAGAACTTGTAATGGACCAGGCCTTCCCGGTTATGGGTATACTCCTCGGTCCCATAAGAGACGATCATGTCGTACAGACGCTGATACGCCGTGCGGGCAACCTTTGGATTCTGCTGCACCAGCTCGATGTAATCGGCAAAGGTGCCTTCCCAGTGTCGCTGGCGGAACCCATGCACGTCCTGCAATTCACCAATGAGCGAGATTACGTTGAGCTTTTCCATCTTTACCTCCACACTTGACTTCTTCCAAATGCCCGTTCATTTTGGGGCCCTCTCGGGGCCCTCTTTCAAAGCCCTGTTCAAAGCCCTCTTTCAAAGAAAGAGGCCGGCCCAGTTCGCCGGGTCGGCCCAATAGAGAATCAAGGAGGCTACTCCCGTTCCGAGACAAGTTTATCGTGTCAGGTCGTACTGCTCCCCTTTGTCTTTACGGTCCACCATGGCCGAAACCTTTGTAGGGCGGGCGTGTTCTTTTCTTTGAAAGTTAGACGTGCTTACCCGCTGAAATCTTACCAACATTCTATGCCGGATTTCTAGCACTACTCCACGGAGGTGGCAACCGGCAGCACCTGCTCGCTCTCCTGGCGGACGACCTCTCGCAAGGCAACTGATACTTCCAGGCAGTGGGCGCACTGGGCCAGGTGCTGTTCCACGGCCGAGAAGCAGGTGCCAATCTCCTGCCCGGCTACGAGGGCATCGACGTAGCCGGCCAACATGTCGGCTACCTGGTCGCAATCCAACTCGTCGTCGCGCGTGGCATAGATTTTCCGGATCCAGTCGGGGAACGACACAAAGCGCATGAACGGGAACCTCCTCATATTCTATCCATAGGATGTGTCGGGGGTCGAAATTCTTACCAGGACCCGCTCACGAGAAAATGGCCAGCACGTCGGCCTCGCTGTAGTGCTCCCGCTCCAGCCCCTTTTTGAGTTTCCGGCGCGCGTCGTGGAGGAGCTTGTACACGTTGTTGGGGGTGGACTCGAGCTCCTGGGCCAGGACGACGATGGGCACGCCCTGAAAGTGAACGCTGATCAAGGCGCGGCGTTGCAGCTCGGTGAGATCCTGCTCGATGATGCGGTAAAGCAGGGCCAGGATCTGGTTGCGAGCGGCAACCCTCTCGGGCTCGGGCGCCTTTTCGTCGCCAACGAAGGCAAAGGCAAAGGCCTCTCTTTCGCCCGACAGGACGTCAATGGACACCGAGCGCCAGCGATGCAGGCGAAGCTCACCGGCCGCCGCATTGATGACGAAACGGTAAGCCCAGGTGGTGAACTTGCTATCGCCGCGAAAGGTGTCCAGCTTGTCGAGGATCTGGATAAGGGAGTCCTGGACCATGTCTTCTGCCAGGTGTTCCAGCTCCCCGCGGTCGAGGTGGTTGAGGTCTTCTCTGTGCCTGTTGAGATATGTAAAGACAGCCCGTCTCAGATATTCTCGCAGATCGGCCAGCGCCTCTGATTCTGCTCTCTCCAACTGCGCCAGCCACTGCTCATTGTTCCTCGGTCTCCCGAGTACCGTCACCAGCCAATCGCACCCTTTCAGCACTGCAACAATCTGAACCCGCAGCCACAACACTCGCCCAGGCGCACTCGCGCCTGGTCTCACCCATAGCGCGCGCCTACACTTTTCAGACGCTCACGCGGTCCCTATGGTTCCAAGAAGGACCGCCACGCGGTGCAGTATACAACAAGTGACGGATAATGTCAAAGGCGCTTCTCGCGGCCCGGCCGCTTGTGCCGATGCCGGTCACACGCCGCTGGAAGTTCCGAGGCTCTACCGAAAGGACGTCCCCCGCCAACTTCACGCCGGCGCCTGTCCCCTGCCCGACAGCCGCAATTCCAGCCCCCTTTCTCCTCCTTTTCCCATGGCACCCCTGCCGCCCAGCGTTAGCCGGCGAAAAGCTTTGGCCGGGCGGTCATCCTCACTCTGGCTGCATCGCCGTGGCGCAGTGCAGCCAGATGGTGTACAACTGCTGCTCCGGCGCCAGCTCGCACTCAAAGATGGGCCTGTCCGCGGGGCAGGCCGCCTCCGTGGCCGGCTCCCAGCCGGCGTGGACCAGGCACAGTGCGTCGCCCTGGCGGAAGCCACGCGCCGAGCCCGTGGGACCGTCGGCCGTGTAGCCCATGTCCTCGGCCCAGCCTCGTTCCTGGAGCATGGCGGCAATGTCCGCACCGACCGGCCACGCAGCTTCAAAGTCCAGCCCCGTGCCGGTGCCCATGGCCTGGCAGCCGGTGCCGGCGCTGCCCCCGATGGGGTCCTGGAAAGGCACGGTAGCTAGCGTGACCGTGATGTTGATGGTCTGCATCATGGCCTCTCCCAGGGCGTAGCAGGCCTCCGAGCTTAACGGCCGCCAGTCCTGTCCCTGCCCGGCAAGGATGTCCTGCAGATAGGCCGCGCTCGCCGCGTACAACTCGTCGCCAGGCTCCAGCTCTGCGGCCCGCCGCACGTCGTCCAGGGCCGCGGAGGCGGATGGATCGTGCAGAAAGGCGGCCCAGCCGCGCAGGAAATAGGCCGGGGCCAGGTCCGGGACGGCGTCGAGGGCCAGGTTCGTCGTCCAGGAGAGCCAGTCGCCAAGGGCCAGCTCCCAGCCCTCGGCAACGGTGCCCGAGATGAGCGGCGATTTCACGAGCCATATCTCGGCCGGCTCGTAGTCGCGCATGGGCTCGACGGCGGCGGCGTAATCGCCGTAGAAGGCCTGCTCCAGGATGGGGAAAATGTCCTGGCGCGCCTGCTCGGCCCGGGCCTCGGCCTGGAGGTCGATGAGCGCCGCGTTCCAGGCCACGGTCTCGGCCAACTCGCCATCCTCGGAAGCCAACGACACGGCCCGAGCCATGACCTCCTGCGCATCCTTCCACAACTGCGCCCAGGCCAGCTCCACGGCCCGATCGTTTGCCTCCCGCAGCTCCTCCGGGGCAGACGACGGCAGGGGGTTGAGCTGGACCTCGGCCAGATCTCCTCCGTCCCAGGTCAACACCTGGTACTGGGGCAATCGCACGCTGCACGCGTAGCAAAAGACATAGTTCTCCGTCTGGTCGAGGATGACCTCCAGGTTGTCGTCGCCATTCAGGTCGGCCGTCCAGCCGGCACCCGGGCTGGAGTTAAAGCCGGAGGCCGCCAGGCGCAGTGCCTCGCCGTCAAAGCGGAACAGGTCGTAGCAGCCGCTGTGGGCACCGGCGCCGCTCTGAAGCTCCAGCCAGATCTGGCTGGGCTCGACCTGTACCTGGATCAGCGATCCCTTCCCGACGTATTCGGCACAGGACGTGAGCACTACCCGGCCCAGCTCCTGCCACTCGCCCTCCTCGTGGCCAAAGACGGCCACAAAGTGGTCCTGGTCGGGATACAGGTATCCCATGCCGGCGGTGTGCGCCGCCCAGAGGGGTGCCTGGCCCGGAGCGACCTCCAGGGGCAAGACGGCGATCTCCATCGGCTCGGCCGGCGCCGGCATGCCGGCTTCGGGCGTCGGCGTCGGGGCCAGGCCGGCTTCCAGCAGAGCCTGCAGCTCGGTCGTTGGCGGCAGAGAGGCCTCGATGGCGGTCGGCGACGGCGCCAAGGTGGCCGTGGCCGGGACATCGGTCGGCGACGGCACCAGCGTGGGCGTCGGCTCTGGCGGAGCCGGCGGCACCGCGGCCGTACCCGCGTCGCCGCCGGCCGGCGTCGCCTCCGGCATGAGAGAACAGGAACCGATGCCGGCGACCAGGAACAATGCCAGCGACAACAGGCAGACCCACGCAAGGCCTGCAACGACGGACATTGATCTCATATACCCTCCCTGGCGCATCCGGAGCGCCATCACCAAGCCTGGCGGCCTCTGCGGCTTGAGGCAGCCGTCATGCCGCCAGCGCGGATCCCTATGACATGGGCCATCCCAATGGCCGTATCTCACCCCTTGAAGCTCATGCGGGCCAGGTGCATTACATTCCGTGCCACACCTGCCACAGAAGCAGGCCGGCCATCCCAAACAGGAGCAGGCCACAGCCGGCCAGGATGCGCCGGTACCAGGCCAGCGACAGATGGCCCGCCTGGCGGCTGACCAGCCAGGCGATGGCGATCTTGGAGCCGATGAGCAGCCCGTAGAACGCAGCCATAAAGGCCACGGAGTGCCACGGCGAGATGCGCCAGCTACTGACCAGGGTGGGTCCGCCGACGGTCACCCAGAAGAGATAGGGGTGCGGGTTGAGCGCGTTCACCAGTGCCCCCCGCCACAGCTCGCGCTGGGGGGCGGCCTCGGGCCCATGGACGCCGGGCAGCAGGGCGTGGCGCGAAGCGCGCAGTGCCTCCACGCCAAGCCAGATGACGACCAGGGCACCGACGGTGCCTACCCAGCGCAAGGCTTCGATGGGCAGGCTATTGCTCAGGAGCACCGACAGAACGATGATGGGCAGATCGGTGATAAAGGGTGATAGGGCCACCCGCAGCCCGCCAGCAAAGCCGCTGCGCAGAGAAGCAGTGATCACCAGGGTAAGCAGGGGCCCCGGGCTCAAGCCCGCGCTGATGCCCATGCTAAAGCCAAGGGCCAGGAAGGTCAACATGGGCCATCCCTCGTGGGAGATTTGCCTCGCCCTTTATTCCACGGTATAGTAGGAACATGGAAGAGAGCGGCAGCACGAGCGACCTCATGACCTCCATGGGCCGGCGGTTGCTCGAATGGTACGAGCGCCACGGGCGCGCCCTTCCCTGGCGACAGACTCGCGACCCCTACGCCATCTGGGTTGCCGAGATCATGCTGCAGCAGACGCGGGTCGAGGCGGCCATCCCTTACTACGAGCAGTTCCTGGCCAGGTTTCCGACCGTTCAGGCCCTGGCCGACGCGAGCCTCGAACAGGTGCTCAAAGCCTGGGAGGGCCTGGGGTACTATGCCCGGGCGCGCAATCTGCACAAAGCCGCCCGCCTGGTGGTGAGCGACATGGACGGCAACCTGCCCGTGACGCCCGAGGCCCTTTACTCGCTGCCGGGGGTGGGCCACTACACGGCCGCGGCCATTGCCAGCATTGCCTTTGGCCACGAGGCCGTGGCGCTGGACGGCAACCTGCGCCGCGTTCTGTGCCGCCTCTTTGCCATCGACGACGATCCGGGCCGCCCCAACACGCAGCGGCGCCTGGAAAGCCTGGCCCAGGCCATGTTGCCCCGGGGCCGCGCCGGCGACTTGAACCAGGCCCTGATGGATCTCGGCGCCATGATCTGCACGCCGGCCAATCCCCAATGCCTCCTCTGCCCGCTCTTTCATCATTGCCGAGCGCGAAAGGAGAGCCTGCAAAACGAGTTGCCGTTCCACGCCACGCGCAGCTTTCGGCCACACCGGGACGTGACGGCAGGGGTTATCTGGGATGACAGCGGGCACATGTTGATCACGCAGCGCCCCCTGGACGGGCTCCTGGGTGGGCTGTGGGAGTTTCCAGGCGGCAAACGGCTTCCGGGCGAGACCCTGCCCGCGTGTCTCCTGCGCGAGATCGAAGAAGAGCTGGCTATCGAGATACGGGTAGGCGAACTGCTGTGTGTTGTGGAACATGCCTTTACCCACTTTTACATGACGTTGTACGCCTTTGACTGCCGCTGGTCTGGCGGTAGCCCGCGATGCCTCGGCTGCCGTGACTTGCGTTGGGTCACCCTCGACGATCTGGATGCCTTTGCCTTTCCGGTCGCCGACCAGAAGATCATTGCTTTTCTCCGGGACAACCGGACCTAGCTCAGCCATTATATCAGCTTTTTCCAAGCTATGCAATTGAGACCATGAACCTTCGAGAACTCAGTCTTCGCACGCAAATAGCGAACCACGATAAGCCGCCCACCGAGGAGACCAGGATCCGCCGCGAGGTGTTGCGCCTGGCGCTGCCGGCCACCGGCGAGCAGTTGCTGGGCATGATGATCGGCATCGTCGATACATTCCTCGTGGGGCACCTGGGCGCGGCTTCACTGGCCGCCGTCGGACTTGCCAACCAGTGGGTGTTCCTGGCGCACACGCTCCTGGGCGCCCTCGGCACCGGGTCCACGGCCCTCATCGCCCGTTTCACCGGGGCACGCGAGCCCGAGATGGCCAACGCGGTGCTGCGCCAGTCGATGCTGGTGGCGGTTGCCGTCGGCCTGTCGTGCACCGCCCTCGGCACGCTGCTGGCACGGCCCGCCGTCCGCCTGCTGGGCGCCCCAACCCAGGAGGTCGTGGTCCTGAGCACCACCTACCTGACGACGGTCGCGGCCACCCTCGCCTTTGCCACGCTCCTTTATCTGGGAAACGCCTGCATGCGAGGGGCGGGCGACACCCGCACGCCGCTGTACGTCATGCTCGTGGTTAACATCGTCAACATCGTAGTAGCCTGGACCCTCATCAACGGCCTGTTTGGCCTGCCCAAGCTGGGGGTGTGGGGCTCGGCCCTCGGAGCCGCCTCCGGGCAGGTTGTCGGCGGCACCATCGTCCTCGCGCTCCTGCTTCGCGGCAAGTCGGGGGTCCAACTGCGCCTGGCCGGTCTGCGTCCCGATTGGGACATGATCCGCCGCATTCTCCGGGTGGGTATGCCGACGGGACTGGAGCAGCTCTTCTTCCGCATCGGCAACATGGCCTACGTGCGCGTCCTGGCCTCACTGGGGGTGGCGGCCTATGCCGCCAACCAGGTAGCCATCAACGGCTGGTCGCTGTCGTTCATGCCCGGCTTTGGCTTTGCCGTAGCCGCCACTACGCTGGTCGGCCAGTCGCTCGGCGCCAGGGCGCCGGACTCGGCCGAGCGCGGTGGATACGTCGCCTATCGCATGGGCGCCGGACTGATGGCCGTCATCGGCCTGGTGATGATCTTTTTTCCCGAACAGATCATGGGATTTTTCACCAACGACCAGGAAGTCATCGGCCTGGGGGCCTTGCCCCTGCAGGTGATGGGTTTTGTTCAGCCCATGCTGGCGGCATCCATGATCTTTGCCGGTGCCCTGCGGGGTGCGGGCGACACGCGCTGGCCAATGATCATTACCGCGGGGTGTATCTGGCTGGTGCGCTTGCCCCTGGCCTACCTGTTCGCCATCGTCTTTGGCTGGGGCCTCGTCGGCGCCTGGTCGGCCATGTCCCTCGACATGGTCCTGCGCGGTACCTTTAACTTTCTGCGCTTTCGGGGCGGGGGCTGGAAGACGATCCAGGTGTAGCCCCGGGCGCGAGCCTGTCTCGCGCTTTTTCCAATATCTGCCGCTCGCTCTTGAATGCCGCCACCTCGATGGCCTGCTCCAACGGAAACCAACGCGCCTCTTCCACCTCGTGGTCGTGGTCGGCCAGGTCTCCCTCCTCGGCGGCCATCAAGAAAAAGTCGACGTACTTGTGCACCAGGATGGGGCTTGACCCCTGCCTGGTGCGAAACCAGTACTCGATGCGATCCAGCGGCTCGACGGCCCGGGCGCTGATCCCCGTCTCTTCCCGTACCTCGCGCAGGGCGGCGTCCAGGGCCGATTCGTCCTTCTCCACCCAGCCCTTGGGCAGAGCCCACCGCTCGCCGCCCCGCGGCCGGATGAGAACCACTTCGGCCTGTCCTTCTGGCTCTATGCGGTACACCACACCGCCGGCCGACGTCTCCAGGCGCGTTGGAACCTTGCCCATCGCGGCCCGCCTCAATCGAACTTCATGAAACGTCCCACGGTCTGCAGGAACTCGCGGAACGGGGGTCGGTAGGGGTGGATACGGCTCTTGACAGCGTAGCCCTTCCATAACTTGTAGGCCAGGCGATAGAGGCCGTTGGGCGGCAGGCCGGCCAGGCGCAGCATCAGGCCGGCTGTCCAGGGCCACTCCACGGCCAGGGCAAAGAGTTTGTTGAAATTCTCGATCTGGCGCTTTTCGGCGGCGCTGCCAAAGCGCAACACAGAGCGCTCCCACGCCGAGCTGTCGATCTCGTCCAGCGAGCCCTCTACGTAGCCGTTCTCGCGCGCGTACTCGCCCAACTCGGTGCGTGGATAGGGCTGGTAGAGAAAGGCGTTGGCGTATGCCGGCTTGCAGGCGTGATTCAAAGCCAGCGTCTCCAGGTCGTGGGCCAGGCTACCGCCTGGCAGGCCCAGCATGTTGGTCGTCAGGAGCCGGATGCCCCCCTCGCGGATGAGGCGGCTCGCATCCACGATCTGCTCGTTGGACAGGTTGCGCTTCAGCACCGCGTTGCGCAGCGCCTCGTTGCCCGTTTCCAGGCCCATGCCCACGCTGACGCAGCCCGCCTCCTTCAAGAGCGCCATCTTCTCGGCCGTCACCAGGTTGGCCCGCACATTGCAAAAGAAGGGCAGGCCAACCTCGGCGGGAAACCGGGCAGCCAGTTCGCGCAGCCACTCGACGTGGACGATGAAGAGGTCGTCGAGAAAGACGACGAACTGCAGGGGGTAACGGTCCTGCACTCCGCGCACCTCTTCGATGACCCGGCCCACGCTCATCTGGCGCAGCCGCCGGGCCATGCCGCGATACAGCTTGCCCAGGGCCTGGTTGAAACAGTAGGTGCAATCGTAGGGGCAGCCCCGGCTGGTGATAAAGTGCTTGATGCCACTCTGCCGCGTCAGGCTGTCGCGCTCGAAAAGCAGCTCCCGGTCGGGGAAGGGCAGGCGGTCCAGGTCGTTTTCCGGAGGCCGCACGGGATTGCGCTCCACGTCGCCATCGCGCTTGAACCACCAGTTGTCGATGTTGGCCGGAGCCTCGCCCCTCTCCAGGGTATGGGCCAGGTCCAGGATCGCGCCCTCGCCCTCGCCCAGGCAGACGGCGTCGACGCCCGGCTCCTCGACAAACTCGGGAAAATAGGTCGGGTGCGGCCCGCCAAAGACCGAGAGCACGCCCGGCAGCGCCGCCTTGATTGCCAGGTTCAGATCGCGGTAGTAGGTCTGCGACCCGGTGTAGACGCTGTAGCCAAGCACGTTGGGCTGCCACTCGCGGGCCACCGCTACCGGGTCTTCGACAGCGGCCACGGCCAGCCGGACCTGATGGCCCGCCTGTCGCAAAACGCTGGACAGGTGGAGGAGGCCCAACGGCTCGTAGTCGATCTGTTTTTCGATGAAAAGAAAGCGCATGTTGTCCTGGACCCCCAGGGTGAAGGATGGGCCGCCCGTTCTCGACGACCGGCTCAGATACCCACGCCGTGGATGACGGTGCCACACCGGCTGCACCGCCCATCCGTCGTGCGGCCCTTCACGACGTGGAAACCCCGCCGCTCGATGACCGCCTGTCCGCAGCCCGGACAATGGGTGTCCTCCAGGCCGGCGCCGGGCAAGTTGCCGACGTACACGTAGTGCAGGCCCGCCTCACGGCCCAGCTCGTAGGCCCGCTGCAGCGTCGCCGGGGGCGTGGGCATGCCGTCCTGCATGCGATAGTCGGGGTGGAAGCGGCTCACGTGCCAGGGCACGTGGGGGCCCAGTTGCGTGGCGATAAACGTCGCCATCTCCCGCAGCTCGCCTTCGGAGTCGTTCATGCCCGGAACCACCAACGTCGTCACCTCTACCCACACGCCCAGCTCTACCATCTTGACCAGGGCGTCCAGCACAGGCTGAAGGCGGGCACCGCACACCCGGCGGTAGGTCTCGTCACGAAACGCCTTCAGGTCCACGTTGGCCGCGTCGAGCCAGGGCTCGTGCTCGCCGCCCGCCCCCTGGAACAACTCGAGCATCTCGGCGGTCATGTAGCCGTTGGTCACGTACACGCTGGCAATCCCGGCCTGGTGGGCAAGCCGGGCGATGTCGTAGCTGTACTCGAAAAAGATGGTCGGCTCTGTGTAGGTGTAGGCGATGGAGCGCGAGCCGAGCCTGTGGGCCGCGGCGACCACGGCTTCAGGGCTCGCCTGGTGGCCCAGGATCTCGCCCCGCTCCCGGGGCATCTGCGAGATGCTCCAGTTCTGGCAGAAGGTGCAGCGAAAGTTGCAGCCGGCCGTGGCGATGCTGAAGGAGGCGCTGCCGGGATAGAAGTGAAAGAGCGGCTTCTTCTCGATGGGGTCGACGGCCTGGGATAGGGGCAGGCCGTAGACGAGGGTGTAGAGGCTGCCTCCCTGGTTCTCACGTACCAGGCAAATGCCCTTTTGTCCCGGGGCTATCAGGCAGCGGTGGCTGCACAGGGCGCAGCGCACCCGCTCGTCGCTCAGCTTTTCGTACAGCAGTGCCTCTTTCACGTCCACCTCCCGGCATCGGTCGTCGATGCCTGCCGGCACGGGTCTACAGGCCGCCGTCCAGAGCGGCCAACATGGTCTCCAGCGAGCGGCGCATGGGTGCGTCGGCGGGTAGCTTTACGATGGGCTCTCCCAGGGCATCCAGCTCGTTCACCGCGGCGTCTGCCGGCAGGATGGCCGCCAGCTTGAGCTTGTGCTCATCGATGATCTTTTGCAGGGGCTCGGAGAGGGAAGGGCCGGTGGCACGATTCACAATGAGATAGGTCGCCCCGACGGCGGTCTTGAGCTCGTCCAGGAGCTCGGCCACGCGGGCGGCAGCCACCAGGCCCCGCATGGACGGATCCGAGACGATGAAAAGCACGTCCACGTCGCGGGTCGTTCGCCGGCTCAGGTGTTCGAGGCCGGCCTCGTTGTCTATCACCACGTAATCATAGGCGTCCGACAGGCGGTCGACGGAGGTGCGCAGGATGTTGTTGGCGGCGCAGTAGCAGCCCGGGCCTTCGGGCCGGCCCATGGCCAGCAGGTCAAAAGAGCTCTCCTCGACCAGCGCCTCGTTGATGCGCAGGTCCAGGTAGTCCCACTTGCTCAATCCGCCCAGCGCCTGGCCGCCACCCACGGCTGTTGCCGTTTCCTCGCGCACGTCGCCCACGGTATCGGTCAGGGGCACGCCCAGGGCCAGGTTCAAATTGGTGCTCGGATCGGCATCGATGGCCAGGACCGATCCCTTTTGCCGATTCGTCAGATAATCGATGATCAAGGCCGTGATGGTCGTTTTGCCGGTGCCGCCCTTGCCGGCCACCGCGATGGTTTTTGTCATTGTGTTCCCCCCAGCAATCCTGGCCGCCGCTTTCGATAGAGGCGTTGAATCATAGACCAGATTGCTCCAATTTATCGTAGCACAGACGATCCGTCGTGTCAAATGGGCTTCGGGGCTGGGTGAGACGGATCTCTGCTTGCCCCTCACTGCCCGCCACTTGATCGCAGTCTGGCGGCGTGGTATAATGCGGGCGGCCCGGCGGGCTCCCGGGAGAGGTGAGGGAGGGGGCCATTCGAACGAACCTGCAAGGAAGGGCAGGCTAGAAAGCGGATGGGCGTCTTGCCACGAGAGCGTCTGTCTGATCGATGGGAGGCAGATTCCATGAATCCTCGTGAGGTCAGCAAACAACGAGAACTCGGGCAGCAATACGGCCTGTACGGTCCGCTGGCTATTTTTAGCGGTACGTCGAACCCGAGCCTGGCAGAGGAGGTGGCGGCGAGGCTGAACCGGCGCCTCGGCAAGACCACCATCTGGCAGTATGCGAACGGAAACATCTTTGCCAAACTGAACGAAAGCGTCCGCAGCAAGGACGTCTTTATCATCCAGCCTACGTGTGCCGGGGTGCGCAACAGAAAAAAGTCGACGGGCGAGTGCGTGTTCCTGCGCGAGGCGCTGCGCAACCTGGACCCCGACGAATACGAGCAGGTCCCCACGTCGGTCAATGACAACATCATGGAGCTCATGGTGCTCGTCGACACTCTGCGGCGGGACTCGGCGGGGCGCATCACGGCCGTCATCCCCTATTTTGCCTACGGCCGCACCGACAAGAAGGATCAACCGCGCGTGCCCATCACCGCGCGGCTCATGGCCGACGTCATTGGCATCGCCGGCGCCAACCGCTTCCTGGTCATGGACCTGCACGCCGGCCAGATCCAGGGCTTTTTCGACATTCCCGGAGATGAGCTGACGGCCCAGCACATGCTGGTCGACTATTTTCGAGAGAGACAGGTGCCCAACGCCGTAGTGGTGGCGCCCGACATCGGGGCCAGCCGGCGGGCGCGCAACTTTGCCGAGGAGCTGAGCCTGCCCCTGGCCATCATCGAGAAGCGCCGCATGCAGGATGGCAGCGGCACCCGCCAATTGAACCTCATCGGCACCGTGGATGGGAGCAATGCTATCATCTTTGACGACGAGATCGACACCGGGGGGACCATCGCCCACGCCGCCCACTACCTGCGGGAGCGCGGCGCCCAGGAGGTGTACGCCTGCGCCACGCACGCCGTCCTATCGCCGCCCCACGGCGTGGAGTGCATGCAGATCGCCGGGCTGAAGGAGCTGGTGGTGACCAACACGGTCTACCTCTCGCCCGAAAAATGCCAGGCATT
>DAOUHB010000165.1:0-71884 GCA_034428935.1 Anaerolineae bacterium
TCTTCAATCAGTTCGAGGAGTTCGGCAACTATCTCTGGCACTACGAGATTACCGGTCACGCCATCGAGGAAGTGTTGGCGCAGGTGTTAGGGCCTCACGACACCTTCTTTGGCATCACGTCTAACACCGGGTCAGCGGGCACCATTGGCTGCGGCGATTATCTGAAGCAACGGTTCCCCTCCAGCCGCATCGTGGCCAGCGAGGCGCTGCAGTGCCCCACCCTGCTGCGCAACGGCTTTGGCGGACATCGCATCGAGGGCATCGGCGACAAGCATGTGCCATGGATTCACAACGTCAAGAACACCGACGTCGTCACGGCCATTGATGATGAGGCGACGCTCAGCCTCATCCGCCTGTTCAATGAGCCGGCGGGCCGCGCGTATCTGATCAAGCAAGGGGTGCCGGAGAGCCTGGTGGCGCAGCTGGATTTGATCGGCATTTCCGGCGTCGCCAACATTCTCAGCGCCATCAAAGTGGCCCGCTGGTTCGAGTTGGGGCACGAGGACGTCATCGTCACGGTGCTCACCGACTCGATGGAGCTCTATCAGAGCCGCCTGCGCGAGCTGCACGAGGAGCACGGCGAGTACACTCTGACCGATGCCGCCGCCGATTACGCGCGCTACATCCTGGGACAGTCCACCGACAACATGCTGGAACTGACTTACCCGGAGCGCAAGCGCATCCACAATCTCAAGTACTACACCTGGGTGGAGCAGCAGGGCAAGACCTATGCCGAGATCCAGGCCCAGTGGTACGACCCCGACTACTGGCGCTCCATCCACGGGCAGGTGGACGAGATCGACGCGCTTATCGACGAGTTCAACGACAGAACGGGTCTGCTCAAGGCATAGGAGGCGGACATGACAACGATGGCAGAGGTCAAACAACGGGTGCAGGCTGCGCGGGAGGACATGATCCAGTTCCTGCGCGACATCTGTGCCATCCCTTCCATGGACTCCCAGATCGGCCCGGTGGGCGAGCGCATCCAGGCCGAAATGCGACGGCTCGGCTGGGAAAAAGTGCGTTTCGACAGGATGGGTAACACCGTCGGGCGCATCGGGGATGGCCCCAGGGTGCTGGTCTATGACTCGCACATCGACACTGTCGGCATCGGCGACCCCGACGAGTGGGACTGGGACCCCTTCGTGGGCAAGGTGGAGGACGGCCGGCTGTACGCTCGCGGCGCGTGCGACGAAAAGGGCAGCACGCCCGGCATGGTGTATGGCCTGGCCATCGCCCGCGACCTGGGCCTGCTGGAAGGCTACACCGCCTACTACTTTGGCAACATGGAAGAGTGGTGCGACGGCATCGCGCCCAATACGTTCGTCGAGGTCGATCCCGGGGTGCGGCCCGACCTGGTGGTCATCGGCGAGCCGACCAGGATGCACGTCTATCGCGGGCACAAGGGCCGCATCGAGCTCAGAATCACCGCCTCGGGCAGGTCGGCGCACGCGGCCTCCCACTGGCTGGGCGACAATGCCATCTACAAGATGCTGCCGGTCATCGCGGGCATCCGCGACCTGGACCGGCGCCTGCGCTTTGGCCAGGGCAGCCATCCGGTGCTGGGCAAGCCTTCCGTCACGGTGACCGACGTCTCGGCCCGCACGGCCTCGATCAATGCCGTGCCCGACCGGTTCACCGTTTATGTCGACCGGCGCATCACCCTGGACGAGCCGCACGACGAGGTCATCGCCCAGATCCGCAGTCTCGTCGCCGACAATCTTCAGGGCGAGATCGTCGTCGAGGAGTTGTTCTACGACACGCCGTCGTATACCGGTTTTGTCTTCCCGGTGGCCAAGTACTTTCCGTCGTGGCTCCTTGACGAAGCACATCCACTGGTGCAGGCGGGCCAGCAGGCGCTCACCGAGTTGTGGGGCGAAGCGCGACCGCTGGGCACGTGGGATTTCTCTACCAACGGCACCTATTGGGCGGGCAAGGCGCAGATACCGGCCATCGGTTTTGGGCCGGGCGACGAGGTCGACGCGCATGCCATGCACGAGAACGTGCCCCTGGACGACGTCGTGCAAGCCGCGGAATGGTACGCCTGGCTGCCCCACGTCCTGTCGGCGAGGAACGGCTAGCAGGTTGTCGGAGAGCCCGTTCGTAGTGCGCGCTTCAGCGCGGTTCCTTGACGATAAATCGCCTACTACGAACCGACAAGCGCAAGCACCTCTCCGGCAACCGGCTAGAGAACCTAGAGAAACAAGGAGTTTGAGGAGAGAGAAATGCAAACCAATCTGCGAGGCCGCGACCTGATCGGCGACCTGGATTTCAGCAAAGAAGAAGTCGAGACCGTTCTGGACGTCGCTTTTGACCTCAAGCGCAAACGTGCCCTGAACGAGCCCCACGCCTACCTGCGCGACAAGGTGTTGGCCATGCTGTTCTTTTTCAGCAGCACGCGCACGCGCGGCTCGTTCGAAGCCGGCATGGCCCAACTGGGCGGGCACGCCGCGTTCATCGAGAGCAAGACCACCCAGATCGCCCACGGCGACACGCCCAAGGAGATCGGCGAGATCTATGGCCGCTACTTTGACGGCATTGCCATCCGCCATTGCGATTGGGGGGTGGGCAATGACTACCTGAATGGCGTCGCCCAGGCCTCGCGCGCGCCGGTGCTCAACATGCAGTGCGACGTCTATCATCCCTTCCAATGCCTGGCCGACTTGATGACCATCATCGAAAAGAAGGGGCGCGACCTGCGCCGCAAGAAGATGGTGGTCTCGTGGGCCTATGCCGCTTCGTATCAGAAGCCTCTCTCGGTGCCCCAGTCCCTCATCCTGCAAATGCCGCGCTTTGGCCTCGACGTGGTGCTGGCCCATCCGCCCGAGTTCGTGCTCATGCCCGAGATCATGCAGCAAGCCCACGAGCAGGCCAGGAAATTCGGCACCAGTTTTGAGGTCATCAGCGACCCCGACGGCATGGACGAGGCCTTCCGGGACGCCGACGTGATCTATGCCAAGTCGTGGGGCGCGCTGGTACACACGTCGGATCCCGAACAGGGCGCCGGGATCATCCAGAAGTACACCCACTGGATCACCGACGAGGCCAGGATGGCCCTGGCCAAGCCCGATGCCATCTACATGCATCCGCTGCCGGCCGACCGCAACATCGAGGTCACCGACGGCGTGCTGGAAGGCCCCAACTCGGTCGTGTACGACGAGGCGGAGAATCGTTTGCACGCGCAAAAGGCTGTCATGGCGCTGACGCTCTAGGAGGAGTCGAATGACCGAAAAGACGGCCGTCATCGCCATTGGCGGCAACTCGTTGATCCTGGACAAGGACCACGAGGACGTGGGCTCGCAGCGGGTGGCGATACAGGAGACGTGCAAGCACATCGCCGACATGATCGAGCGCGGCTGGCACCTGGTCATCACCCACGGCAACGGGCCCCAGGTGGGCTTTATCCTGCGCCGCAACGAGCTGGCGGCCCACGAGGTGCACACCACGCCCCTGGACGTCATCGGGGCCGACACCCAGGGGTCCATCGGCTACATGATCGCCCAGGCCCTCGGGAACGAATTCCTTCGCCGGGGCATCGAGCAGCCCATCGCCGCGGTGGTAACCCAGGTGCTCGTGGACCGCAACGACCCCGGGTTCCAGAACCCTTCCAAGGGCATCGGCGGGTTCAGCACCGAGGAAAAGGCGCGCCAGTTCGAAAAAGAGGGCTGGCGGGTCATCGAGGACGCGGGCCGCGGCTGGCGCCGCGTCATCGCCTCGCCGGAGCCCATCGCCATCGTCGAGTTGGCGGCCATCCACTCCCTGGTGGAGCAGGGCTTTATCGTCATCGCCGTGGGCGGCGGGGGCATCCCGGTCATCAAGGACGAGGACGGCCGCCTCGTAGGCACGCGGGCCGTCATCGACAAGGACCGGGCCACCAGCCTCCTGGCCCGCGAGCTGGAGGTCGACCTGTTCCTGATCTCCACGGCGGTGCCCCAGGTGGCCATCAACTTTAACAAGCCAGACCAGAAGTGGCTGGACCGGATCACGGCCGCCGAGGCCGAGACCTACTACCGGCAGGGCCACTTTGCGGCGGGCAGCATGGGACCCAAGATCGAGGCCGTCCTCGCCTACCTCAAGTGCTGCCCCCGGGGCCAGGCCCTCATCACCGACCCGGCCAACATCGCCCGGGCACTGGATGGCGAGACCGGCACCTGGATCACGGCCTGAGGGGCCGGCAACACTCCCCGTTCGTTCCAACCACGGAGACACGGAGGCCACGGAGGAGCCACTCCGTGCTCTCCCTGTCTCCGTGGCAGCTTCCGGGCGGCGCAGACAAGGGGGCCGTCCGTGGACAAAAGTGCCCGTTGCGGGTATAATCAAGGGCAAGGAACCGCAGATCGGTGCGAGGGGATGGCTATGAGAAGGAGACGCGGATGTCAGAGGCAATGAGGGTTCAATCCATTGACAGGCTCGTGGCCTGGATGTTGGGAGAGCTGGAGGCAACCGGCTCGATTTTCGGCATTCACCGCGGCCTGTTCTACGTGCCGCGGCCCGGGGCGCCCTACGCCAGCCGGCTCTTCGGAGAGGCGCTGGGCACGCCCATCGGCCCGGCGGCCGGCCCTCACACACAGCTTGCCCAAAACATCGTCAGCGCCTGGCTGTGCGGCGGGCGCTTTATCGAGCTCAAGACCGTGCAGATCATGGACGAGTTGGACATCCCCCGGCCGTGCATCGACCTGGCCGACGAGGGCTACAACGTGGAGTGGTCGCAGGAGCTCAAGCTGGAAGCGTCGGCCGGGGAGTACGTCAAGGCCTGGGTGCTGGTCCACCTCCTGCCGCGCATCCTGGGCTACGAGGCAACCGCGCCCGAGACCATCTTTAACATGAGCGTCGGCTACAACCTGGAGGGCATCCGGCAGCCGGCCATGCAGCGCTTCATGGATCGCCTCCAGGACGCCTCGGCCGAGATCGCCGCCCTCCTGGAGACCTTGCAGAGCCGGTTCCCCGGCCTGCCCGTTGCCGGCCTCTCGGTGCCCGCCCGGATCACCAACAGCGTCACGCTGTCGACGATGCACGGCTGCCCGCCCGACGAGATCGAGGCCATCGCCCGCTATCTCCTGGTCGAGCGGGGGCTGCACACCTATGTCAAGCTGAACCCCACACTCCTGGGCAAGGAGGCGGTGCTGGACATCCTCCACGAGCACCTGGGCTTTCGCGAGATCGACATCCCCGACCGCGTCTTTGCCCACGACCTGCAATATGGCCGCGCCGTCGACATGATCCATAGCCTGCAGCACGTGGCGGAGGAGCGGGGGCTGACCTTTGGCGTCAAGTTGAGCAACACCCTGGCCATGGCCAACCATCGCGGCGTCCTGCCCGGCGACGAGATGTACATGTCGGGCCGCGCCCTCTATCCCGTCACCATGAACCTCTTCTATAAGCTGGCGCAAGAGTTTGGCGGCAGGCTGCCCGTCTCGTACTCGGCCGGTGCCGACGCCTGGAACGTGGCGACGATCCTGGCCTGCGGCGCGCGGCCGGTGACGGCCGCCTCCGACCTGCTCAAGCCGGGCGGTTATGCGCGCCTGGGGCAGTGGCTGGCCGAGATCGAGGCCGCCATGGCCGCCCGGGGCGCCGCGAGCCTGGAAGAGCTGGCCACCGGCAGCCTGGAGGAGCTGGCGACGGCCGCCGACCGGGCCCTCCAGGAGACGCGCTACAAGAAGGTCTACCATCCCCCCGAGCTGCCCAAGGTCGAGACGGCGCTGCCCGCCTTTGACTGCATCGCCGCGCCGTGCGTGGCCCAGTGCGCCGTCTGCCAGGCGGTCCCCGAGTACGCCCGGCTCATCGCCCGGGGCGACGACGACGGTGCCCTGCGCGTCATCCTGCGCGACAATCCCCTGCCGGGCATCACCGGCTACGTCTGCACCCACCTGTGCCAGACGCGCTGCACGCGAATCAACTATGACCAGCCCGTGCTCATTCGCGAGCTGAAACGGTTCGCCTTCGAGCACGGGAAGGTGGCGGACGCGGAGCTGCCGGGCGACCAGGCCGGCTCACCCCCCGATACAAGCTCGCCATCGGGGATGCCGGCCCCCAGGGTGGCCGTCGTGGGCAGCGGCCCGGCGGGGCTGGCGGCGGGCTACTACCTGGCCCTCAGCGGGGTGCAGGTCACGATTTTCGAGCGGCGGGCGGTGCCCGGCGGTATGCCGGCCATCGCGCCCCGCTTCCGCCTGCCCGAAGCGGTGGTCCAGGCTGACCTGGAGCGCGTCACCGCCCTGGGCGTGGAGCTAAAGCTCAGCCACCCGCTGACACAGCCCCCGGAAGCGCTCCTGGAACAGGGTTATGCCGCCGTCTACCTGGGCCCCGGCTTTCAGCAGGACGCCAGACTCGAGATCGAGGGCATGGACGGCCGGGGGGTCTTGACCGCCCTCCGGCTCCTGGAGGACGTGGCGCGCGGCGAGACGCCCGACCTGGGCGAAAAGGTGCTGGTGATCGGCGGCGGGAACACGGCCATGGACGCGGCCCGCACGGCCAGGCGTCTGACCGGCCAGCCGGCGACGGTGGTCTACCGGCGCAGCCAGGCCGAGATGCCCGCCGAGCCGCAGGAGTTGCAGGACCTGCTGGACGAGGGCAACCTCCTCCTGGAGCTGGCTGCACCCCGCCGCGTCCTCCTGGAGGAGGGTCGCGTGGTGGGCCTGGAGTGCGTGCGCAACGAGCTGGGCGAGGCGGGCGCCGACGGCCGGCGCCGGCCCGTGCCGGTGCCGGGCAGCGAGTTCCGGCTCCCGGCCGACACGGTCATCCTGGCGGTGGGCCAGCAGCCCGACCTGGGCTTCCTGGAGGGCAGCGCGCTGGCGATGGACGGGCGGGGCGGCATCCTGACGGAATCCGGGACGCGCCGCACGAGCGTGGAAGGCATCTATGCCGGCGGAGACGTCGCCCGCGGCCCGGCCATCATCGTGCAGGCCTGCGCCGACGGCCGCCGGGCGGCCGAGGCCATCTGCCAGGAGCTGGGCGTCGCCTTCTGCGCGCCTTTCTCCCAGGCCGCCCCGGCGGAAGAGATCGTGGAGATCAAGCACGCCCGCACGCGGCGGGAGGCGCCGCGAGAGCCCGGGCTCCTGCCCGTGGGGCAGCGCGATGGCTTTGACCTGGTGCAGCAGACCCTGTCCGAAGAGGCGGCGCGGGCCGAGGCACGGCGCTGCCTGCAATGCGACACCGTGTGCGACAAGTGCGTGGAAGTGTGCCCCAACCGGGCCAACCTGAGTTACCTGGTGGACCCCGTCCACTGGCGGCTGCCCCTGTTCGCCTGCCAGGAGGGACAGGCAAAGGTCGTCGGGCTGGAACCCTTTGCCCTGGAGCAGGGCAGGCAGATCCTCCACGTGGACGATTTCTGCAACGAGTGCGGCAACTGCACCACGTTCTGCGTGCACCAGGGCCGGCCCTTTGCCGACAAGCCACGGCTCTTCCTGGACGAGGCCGCCTTTGGCCGCGAGGAGAACAATGCCTTCTACCTGGAGGGCACTGCCATGCGGCGGCGCGAAGGCGGCCGGGAATGGAAGATGACCCGGGAGGAGGGAGACCGCTACCTCCTGGAGACCGGCGAGATCGCGCTCCGCTTCGTGCCCATGTGGCAGGGCATGGGCTGGACCATCGAGGACGTGCGCCTGGTGCACGAGTTCGAGGGTACGCTGTCGCTGGCCAGGGCCGCGGAAATGGCCGTCATTCTGAAGGCCGTCGAGGGCTGGTCGTTCCTCCGCGGGGCCGGCCGGGGGCCGGCGGCCTGAAGGCGGCCGGCGATGGCGCGTCCAGTGGACTCCCGGCGGGTCGGCCTGGTGAGCGACACGCACGGGCTCCTCAGACCCGATCTGGTGCAGGCATTGGACGGTTGCGCGCTCATCGTCCACGCCGGCGACGTGGGCAGCGCCGAGGTGCTGCAAGGGCTGCGGGAGGTCGCGCCCGTCGTTGCCGTGCGGGGAAACGTGGATCGTGGCCCGTGGGTCCGGCAGTTGCGCCACACCGAGGTGGTGGAGGTCGGAGGGGCCCTGCTATACGTGATCCATGACCTGGCCGACATGGACCTGGACCCCGTCGCGGCCGGGTTTCAGGCAGTGATCAGCGGGCACACCCACAAGCCGGGCAGCCACCGGGATCGGGACGTGCTGTATATCAACCCCGGCAGCGCCGGCCCCCGCCGCTTCAGGGGACCCGTCTCGGCGGCGCTGCTCCACGTTGGCGACGAGGACCTGGAGGTAGAGTGGATCGAGCTGCCCGGCTGAGACGGCCCCGAAAGGTGACAGGGTGGATGGCAACGGAAACCATGGAACCAGGACCGGCGAGATGCCGGCCCGGGGCAGGCCGATGACCGCTCCTGCCGTGGAAGCGAGACGGGAGCTGGTCGGGGCCTTGACCTTTGTCCCGGCGGCCCGTCGCGGCCCATTGGTCGAGCGCGTTTGTCAGGCTTTTGCCCTGCCCCTGGACAGCATCCACGGCCCGGCCCATTGGCTGCGGGTTCGGGAAAACGGCCTGCGCCTGGCCGAGCTGACCGGCGCGGACCCCGCCGTGGTCGAGTTGTTCGCCCTCTTTCACGACTCCAAGCGCCAGAACGACCACGGCGATCCAGGCCACGGCCGGCGAGCGGCCGAGTTCCTCAGGACGCTCCGCGAGCCGCTGAACTATATCGCCGACGATGATTTCGAGCACCTGCTGTTCGCCTGCACGCACCACACGGCAGGCTGGACAGAGGCAGAGCTGACGGTGCAAGCCTGCTGGGACGCGGACCGCCTGGATCTGGGGCGCGTGGGCATTCGCCCGGTCCCCGATCGGCTGTGCACGCCTGCCGCCCGGGAGCCGGGCCTGCTGGCCTGGGCCTACGCCCGGAGCCGCTCGGACAGAGAAATGGGCAACGGAGAGCAAACGTGACCGACACGATGCGGATGGTTTTGACGGTAAACGGGACGGAGCGCGAGGTCGAGGTTGGCCCGGAGACCACCCTGGCCGACCTGCTGCGCGACGAGCTGGGGCTCACCGGCACCAAGATCGGCTGCGGCGATGGGCTGTGCGGCTCTTGCGTGGTGCTCCTCGACGGCAAAGCAGTGCGCGCCTGCGTCTATCCGGCGCGCAGGGCTGCCGGCAAGAGCGTGCTGACCATCGAGGGCCTGGCCGCCACCTGGGGCCGGCCGGGCGAGCTGCATCCCCTGCAAAAGGCCTTTATCGAGCATGGCGCCGTGCAGTGCGGCTTTTGCACACCCGGCCTGATCATGGCCGCCGCCGCCCTGTGGACGAGGATGGTCGCGTCGGGGCAAGAGCCCACCGAGGCCGACATACGCAAGGCACTGGCGCGCAACGCCTGCCGCTGCACGGGCTATGCCAGCGTGCTGCGCAGCGTGCATTCGGCCATCCACGAGTATCACACGGGCCGGCCGCTGCCCCCGCTTCAGCCCGAGACGACCCCACCGCTGCGGGTTATCGGCCGCTCGTTTCCGCGTCCCGACGCCGTGGACAAGGTCACCGGCGCGGCGCGGTTCACCGACGACTATACCTTTGCGGGCATGCTCCACGGCGCCACGCTGCGGGCAGCCAGGCCCCATGCCCGCATCCTGTCCATCGACACGCAGCAAGCCGCCGCCCTGCCGGGCGTCCGCGCCGTGCTGACCCACCGGGACGTGCCCGGCCGCAATCGGCACGGGCTGGTGTTCCCCGATTGGCCGGTCCTGTGCGAAGAGGGCGGCAAGGTGCGCTACCTGGGCGACGCCGTGGCCATCGTCGCCGCCGAGACGCCCGAGATTGCCCGCCAGGCGCTGGAGCTCGTCCGTGTCGAGCACGAGCCGCTGCCGGTGGTGGCCAGCGCCGAGGATGCGCTCCGGCCCGATGCCGCCCTCGTCCACGAGGAGTGGCCCAGCGGCAACCTGTTGGAGCACATCAAGGTGCGCCACGGCGACGTGGAGGAGGGTTTTCGCCAGGCCGACGTCGTCGTCCAGGGCGAATACCAAACCCCGGCCTACGATCACCTCTTCATGGAGCCGGAATGTAGCATCGGCGTGCCGGCCGGCTACGACGCGGACCACCCAAAGCTCACCGTCTATGTCGGGTCGCAGATCCCATACGCCGACCGGGCCCAGATAGCCGCCGCCCTGAACCTGACGGAAGAGCAGGTGCGGGTGCGGGGCACCCTCATCGGCGGCGGTTTTGGCGGCAAAGAGGACGTCATGGGCCAGATCCACGCCGCCCTGCTGGCCCAGGCCACGGGCTGCCCGGTCAAGATCCTGTACGACCGCGACGAGTCGCTCCTGGCCCACCCCAAGCGCCACGCCACCGTCATCCGCATCAAGACGGGCGCCCGGCGCGACGGCCGCCTGACCGCCGTCCAGGCCGAGCTGGTGGGCGACGCGGGTGCCTATGCCAGCCTGTCCACCAAGGTGCTGACCCGGGCGACCACGCACGCCACCGGCCCCTATGAGGTGCCCAATGCCCGCATCGACTGCTATGCCATGTACACCAACAATCCGCCGGCCGGCGCCTTTCGCGGCTTCGGCGTCACCCAATCGGCCTTTGCCGTGGAGAGCAACATGGACATGCTGGCCCGCGAGCTGGGCATGGATCCCTTCGAGCTGCGGCGGCTGAACGCCCTGCGCGTGGGGTCCACCACGGCCACGGGCCAGGTCCTGCACGAGTCGGCCGGCCTCGTCGAGTGCCTGGACTGGGTGGAAGAGCGCGTCCGCCAGTTGCCGGTTCCGCCGGCGGGCAGCGACGGCGCCGGGCTCAAGATTGCCTGGGGCATCGCCGCGGCCTACAAGAACACCGGCCTGGGCGGCGGCGCCGACGACGCCGCGGGGGCCGAGATCGAGATCTATCGCGACGGCACCGTCGAGGTCCGCGCCAGCTCGGCCGACCTGGGCCAGGGTCTGTCGACGGTGGTGACCCAATGCGCCGCCGAGGAGCTGGGCCTGCCCTTCGACCGGGTGCGGGTCCTGCTGTCCGACACCGACCTCTGCCCCGATGGTGGGCCGACCACGGCCAGCCGCCAGACCTATATCACCGGCAACGCCACGCGCCACGCCGCCGCGGCCATGCGCGAGCGCCTGGCCCGCGTGGCGGCCGAGCAGTGGGACGTGGCGCCCGGCGACATTCGCTTCGAGGAGGGCGAGCTGCGGACCGGCGAGCGGCGCGCGCCTTTTGCCAGCGCCGCGGGCTGGCTGCTGGACGAGGGGCGCGAGCCCGTCGTGGCTCACCGCTACCAGGCGCCCCGGACCCAGGCCCTGGGCACAGGCGGCGACATGCATTTCGCCTTTGGTTATGGCGTCCAGGCGGCCCAGGTCGCCGTGGACCGGGAGACCGGCAAGGTTCGCGTGCTGCGCGTCGTGGCGGCGGCCGATGGCGGCCGCGCCCTCAATCCCCTGGCCTTTCGCGGGCAGATCGAGGGCGGCATCGTCATGGGCATCGGCACGGCCTTGAGCGAAGAGTACCGGGTTGAGGATGGCATTCCCCTGACAAGGCGCTGGTCCGATTACCAGAGCCCCCTCATGGCCGACATGCCTGAAATGGAAGTTCACATCGTCGAACACCCGACTGCCGAGGGCCCGTACGGGGCCAAAGGCATCGGCGAACTGCCCTCCATTCCAACGGCGCCGGCTATCTGTAATGCGATTTGCAATGCAACTGGGGTAAGATTGTACCGGCTGCCTGCCAGGCTGGAGCCACGCAAAAAGACAGACTAGGGGCCCGCCCGGAGGACGTTGGACAGACGGCCGTTCTGTCCTCCGGGGCCAGGCTGACAGCTTATACAGGCAGTGTGGGACAGACCGCCGGTCTGTCCTTCCGGGGGACGCTGTCAGCCTGCCGTACAGGGAAGGATTGCGGTCGGATATGCCGGCTGCTGGTTTCGACTGCGAGGAGGTGCAGTATGAAAAGGAAGACGCCTGACATCGGTGGTGGACGCCTGGTGCCGGCCTCGGCCATGGCAGGCCACGCCGGAAGCCGTGGCGAGATAGAAAGCCCCATGGGCCCCGGCTGGCTGATGGCCAGCCAGGGAGGGGGGTCGGACCAGAAACCGAAAGAGACCGCCCGCGTGCAGCGCCGGCGGCGCACCAGCACGGAGCCCAGGGAGCGCGCCCAGGCCCCGCGGCGCGAAAGGCCCAGCGCCCCGCGCCCGACGCCCACGTCGGGAGGCGGAGGCACCGGCGGATTCGGCGGCACGGGCGGTACCGGAGGCGGGGGATTGTTCGGAGGCGGGGGCGGCACGGGCAGCACCGGCGTGCCGGGCCAGTCGCTGCTGCGCAACCTGCCCCTTGGCGGCCGCAGCATCTGGCTGATCCTCGGGCTTCTGGTCGTCGTCTGCATCTGCGGCTTCCTGGCCATGAGCCTCCTGGGAGGCGGTGGAGGCGGATCGGGTGACGGCGGGCTGGGAGGCCTGGCCCCGTTCCCGGAGGCCACGCAGCCCCAGGCCTTTGCGACGCCCGTCCGGCCCGTGGCAACGGCCACCCGGTTCGCCCCCGCGCCCGCGGCGGCTTCGGGTGAAGGCCAAAACTGGCTGGTGATGCTCTACCAGGATGCCGACGACAAGATCCTGGAGCAGGACATCTACCTCGACCTCAACGAGGCCGAGCGCGCCGGATCGAGTGAGCGGGTGCAGATCGTGACCCAGTTGGACCGCTACATGGGCGGCTACACGGCAGACGGCAACTGGCATTCGACCAAGCGCTTCCACGTCAGTTATGACCAGGATCTCGGCCGCCTGGGGTCGCAAGAGCTGGCCGACCTGGGTGAGGTGAACATGGCGGACGGCGCCTCGCTGGTCGACTTTGTGACGTGGGCCGTGGAGAACTTTCCGGCCGACAAACACGTGCTCATCCTCTCGGATCATGGCATGGGCTGGCCCGGCGGTTGGAGCGATCCAGCGCCCGGCGGCCGCGGAGAGAGCGGCATCCCCCTGGCGGATGCCATCCCCGGCGACCATCTCTACCTGATGGAGATGGACCAGGCGCTGGAAGAGATCCGGGCCCGGACGGGGTTGGAGCAGTTCGAGATGGTGGGCCTGGATGCCTGCTTGATGGGCCACGTGGAGGTGCTGACCGCCCTGGCACCCCACGCCCGCTACGCCGTGGTCTCGCAGGAGACAGAGCCGGCCCTTGGCTGGGCCTACACCAGCTTCTTGCAAGCGCTGCTTCAGAACCCCGACGCCGACGGCGCCGAGCTCAGCCGGCTCATCGTCGACAGCTACATCGAAGAAGACCAGCGCATCGTGGACGATCAGGCCCGCGCGGAATTCTTGCGGCAGGGGTCGCCCCTCGGCGGGCTCTTTGGCGGCTTTGCCCAGGCGTCGCCCGCGCAGTTGGTGCAGCAGATGGGCGCCGGCAGCACGCTCACGGCCGTCGACCTCTCGGCGATGCCCGGCCTGATGGGCAGCCTCAACGACCTGTCCTACGTCCTGCAGGGCACCAACCAGTCGGCCCTGGCCCGCGCCCGGACCTATGCCCTGTCGTTCACGAGCGTCTTTGGCAGCCAGGTGCCGCCTTCCTACTTTGACCTGGGCAACCTGGTGCAGTTGTTCAAGGAGCACACGGGCGACTCGCAGGTGGCCGCGGCCGCCGACGGTGTGTTGGCCGCCATCGACCAGGCGGTCATAGCCGAGAAGCACGGCAGCAAGAAGGCCGGCGCCACCGGCATCTCGATCTATTACCCCAATTCGAACCTCTATGGCAATCCGGTGACGGGCCCGCAGTCGTACACGGCCATCGCCAGCCGCTTTGCCGACGCCTCGCTGTGGGACGATTTCCTGGCGTTTCACTATACCGGGCGCTCCTTCCAGCAGGGGGCGGCCGAGCTGGTCATTCCAGAGGGCAGGAGCATCGAGGCACCCGGCCTGGGCGCCATCGACGTGGGCCCCATCGAACTCTCGTCCGATACAGCCGCCCCCGGACAGCCGGTGCTCATCAGCACCGACATCCAGGGCGAGAACATCGGCTACGTCTACCTGTTCGTGGGATTCTACGATCAGGCGGCGAGCTCGATCTTTGTGGCGGACCGGGACTATCTGGAAAGCAGCGATACGCGCGAGATCGACGGCGTCTACT
Organism: Anaerolineae bacterium; assembly: GCA_034428935.1. Classification (GTDB taxonomy): domain Bacteria; phylum Chloroflexota; class Anaerolineae; order JAAYZQ01; family JAAYZQ01; genus JAAYZQ01. Next base: position 14,004 of record DAOUHB010000165.1, read on the forward strand.
ATCCCGTGTGGCCCGAAGGCGGCGATTTTCGCCTGGAGTTCGAGTGGGAGCCGGTGGTGTTTGCCATCTCGGACGGCACCGACTCGGTTGTGGCCCTTTTCACGCCCGAGAGCTATGGCCGCTCCTTCGAGGAAGCGGTCTATACCGTGGACGGCATCTACACCTACGCCGACGACGGCGAAACGCGCTATGCCCGCCTCTACTTCAGCGATGGCGTCTTGCAGCGGGTCTATGGCTTTACCGGCGAGGAGGGCACCGGCTCTCCGCGGGAGATAATCCCCGAGACGGGTGACCAGTTCACCGTGCTGGAGACCTGGCAGGACCTCGATGCCCAGGGCAACATCGAGCAGATCTCGACGCAGCAGGGTGGGACCCTGACGTTTGGCGACCAGATGTTTACCTGGCAGGACCTGGACGCTGCCCAGGGAGACTATATCGTCGGGTTTGTCGTCGAGGACCTGGACGGCAACGCGTACGAGTCCTACGCCGCCATCAGGGTAGAATAGAACGAGCTGCCGGCAGGCAGCGAAGGGTGCCGGTCCAGCCAGAGGACAGAAGGCTGGACCGGCACACAGAGGGGGGGACAATATGCTGACATTCTTCCACCAGGATCTGGCGTCGCTCGATCCTGCCGTCGCCGGGCTGATCCAGCACGAGGCCGAGCGGCAGGGGCGCAAGCTGATCCTGATCCCTTCTGAGAGCCAGGCGCCCGAAGCGGTACGCGCGGCCCTGGGCTCGGTCTTTCAGAACATCTATGCCGAGGGCTATCCCGACGAAAGCACCCACGGCGCCACCCAGGAAGAGATCCTGGACTACGAGAGCCAACTCGCCTACTACCGGCGCTATGCCGACCGCCGCTACTACAAGGGCGTCGAGTACGTGGACGTGCTGGAGTCGCTGGCCCAGCGTCGCGCCGCCGAGGCCTTTGCGGCCAACGGCGTTCCGCCCGACGGAGTGTGGGCCAACGTCCAGCCCCTTTCCGGATCGCCGGCCAACAGCGCCGTCTACAGCGCCCTGGTGCCCCTGGGGAGCACCGTCATGGGCATGGATCTGCTCCACGGGGGGCACCTGACCCACGGCAGCCCGGCCAACCGGTCGGGCAAGCAGTACAACGTCGTCTCCTACGGCATCGATCCAGCCACCGAGCGGCTGGACTATGATGCCGTGGAAGAGCTGGCCCGCAAGCACAAGCCCAAGATGATCATCGCCGGCTATACCTCCTACCCCTGGATGCCCGACTGGGCCCGCTTTCGCCAGATCGCCGACGCCGTGGGCGCCTACTTCCTGGCCGACATCTCGCACATCGCCGGCATGGTGGCGGCGGGCGTCGTCCCCAGCCCGGTGGGCCACGCCCACGTCATCAGCTTCACGACCCACAAGACGCTCTACGGCCCGCGGGGCGCCTGTATCCTGACCACCGACAAAAAGCTGGCGACCAGGATCGACAGCGCCGTCTTTCCAGGCGAGCAGGGCGGGCCCCACGTCAACGCCATGGCCGGCATGGCCGTGGCCTTCCAGATCGCCCGCCTGCCCGAGTTCCGCAAGCTGCAGCAGCAGGTGATCGACAATGCGGCCCACCTGGCCGCCGAGCTGGAGCGGCATGGCCTGCGCGTCTCCTACGGCGGCACCGACACCCACATGCTGCTGGTGGACTGCAAGAGCGTGCGCGCCGACCAGGGCGTGAGCCCCGACGGGGTAGCGGGCACACCCCTCATGGGCGAGCCGGCGGCGCGCATCCTGGACCTGGCAGGAATCGTGCTCAACCGCAACACCATCCCCGGCGATCGCAGCGCCGCCAACCCCAGCGGCATTCGCCTGGGCACCCCCTGGATCACCCAACGGGGCTTTGGCCCAGCGGAGGTCGAGGGCCTGGCCGAGCTCCTGGCCCGGCTGCTGAAGGCCATGCGGCCCTACGCCTACGCCGGCCGCTACGGGCCGGTCTACCGGGCGCGCATCGACTTTGACCTCCTGGAGGAGGCCAAGGCCGACGTCATCGACATGGCCTGCCGGGCGGACCTGGGCGCCGACTACTGCCCCAGCGGTTACCCCCATCACTACTTCCTGCACAAGCCCACCAAAGACCCCGGCGGCGAGTGGGACATCGTCGAGATCGAAGGTCCCCAGGCCCGCGGCTTTTGCAACGTGGCCATGACCAACGACGTCTATGCCCTGGGCCCGGGGGAGAGCCAGCCCACGTGGGTGTTGGAGCCCGACGGCCGCCTGATGAGCGCCGGCCTGCTAAAGCGCCCGGGCCAGGAGTCGACCCGCTTCCAGCTTCTCATCCACAAGTCCTTGGAATCGCGCGTGGCCCACTGGCTGCGCGCGCTGTCCGACGGGTACGTCTCCATGGACCCCGATGACCTCTACGCCAAGGCCCCCGGCCCGGTGGTGGTCCGCCGGCTGAGCCACGAGGTGGCCGAGGAGTGGGACAAGAAACCACCGGCAGCCGAGATGTTTGACGAGGAGATGGTGGGCTGGGCCTTTCACAAGCCCTATTGGGTCGGGCAGCGCGCCCGGGCCGAGGCGCCCGGGGGCCTGGAAGACCTGCCTCCCTTCGAGTGGGAGGAACCCGAGGCGGGGCCGCTGCAACGCACCAGCCTCTACGACCTGCACCTGGGGCTGAGGGCCAAGATGGTGCCCTTTGCCGGGTGGGAGATGCCGGTGCGCTACAACTCGGTGCAGGAGGAACACCTGGCCGTGCGCCGCGCCGCCGGCCTCTTTGACGTCAGCCACATGGGCCTCTTTGAGTTCACCGGCGACAACGTGCACCTGTTCCTCAACACCGTCGCGGCCAACGATGTGTCGCTCCTCAAGGTGGGCCGGGCGCACTATTCCTTTCTCCTGGATCCCCAGGGCCACGTCGTCGACGACGTGTACATCTACCGCCTGGAAAAGAACCGGTACTGGATGGTGGTCAATGCCGCCAACAACGACAAGGACTGGGCCTGGCTAAACGCCGTGCGAAAGGGGCGGGTGTGCATCGATCCCGAGCGCCCCTGGTCGCGGGCCCTGGGCACCGAGACCGTGTCCATTCGCGACATGCGCGATCCGGCCGGCGGCAGCGAGATGCGCGTCCAGCTTGCCCTGCAGGGCCCGCGCTCGCGCGACATCCTCCTGGCGCTCCTGGAGCCGGACGATGCACTGATCGAGCCGTTGCTGGAGATGAAGCGCAACGAGATCCTGCACGGCCGGCTCGCCGGCTACGACCTCTACCTGGCGCGCACGGGCTATACCGGCGAGCCCATGGCCTTCGAGCTGTTCGTCCATCCCGCGGCCGCCCCGGCACTGTGGAGCGCCCTGCTGGAGGAGGGCCGGCCCCTTGGCCTCCAGCCCGCCGGCCTGGGCGCCCGCGACAGCCTGCGCATCAAGGCCGGGCTGCCCCTCTATGGGCACGAGCTGGCCGGCCCCCTGGACCTCAACCCGGCCGACGCGGGATTTGACCCCTACGTCAAGCTCTACAAGCCGTTTTTCGTCGGCAAGGCGGCCTACGTGGCCCACGAGCAAAAGCGCCAGGCGCGCCTCATCCGGTTCGAACTGGAAGAGGAGCGGGTCAGGATGCCCCGCCAGGGCGACGTCGTCGTCAATCGCAAGGGCCGGGTGGTGGGCGCTGTGACCAGCGCCTCGGTAGACAGCGAGGGACGGCTGGTGGGCCTGGCCTACGTGCAAAAACAGGTCTCGACCCGGGGCGCGCGCCTGGGCGTGTTCCAACTCGATGCCCGCACCTGGGCCGACAAGCCCCTGGGCGAGCTCAAGGCCGGCGACCGCGTGCAGCTCCACGACAGCATCACGGTCATCAGCCGCTTCCTGAACAAGAAGGAATAGCCCCGCCCTACTCCCAGCGCAGGATGGCCAGGGCAGTCACCAGGCGCAGGGCAGCCGAAACGAATAGCGTCGCCGGCACGCCGATGATGCCGGCGAGCAGTGGACCGATCAAGGACCCGAGGAGCAGCGCGGCATTGAGGGCCAGGTTGTACCAGGCCAGGTAGTCGGGCCGCCTGTCCTCGGGTACCTTTTCCAGGACATAGTTGACCATGACGCCCCCGACCAGGGCCCAACCCAGCCCCCCGAAGGCGCTGCCCACGAGAAACAACCCCAGGCCACCGCTGAGAGCCATCCAGGCCGGGTAGGTGCTCATCATGATGGCGCCCACGGCCGTCACCCGTTGGTTGCCCAGCCGGCGGGCGATATGCGCGAGCCGGGTGGACGCGCCAAAGACGCAGACGTAAAAAACGGCCGTGCCCAGGCCGATCTCCTGGTCCGTCAGGTGCAGCCGGTTGACCCAGTGTAGTGGAAACAGGGGAATGGCCACGTGGAGCGCCACGTGAAAGGCAAACAGGACGGCCAGCAGCTTGCCAAAGGGGCCGCGCAGCACGTCGCTCGTCAGCAGCGGGGCCCGAGGCCCGCGGAGGAGAAAGCGCAAGCCGCCGCCGGGTCGCACGGCATCGACCGGGCCGCGGATTCGCCCCGGGGTCGCCAGGTCCCCCAGGGAGCGTCCCACCCGCGGCCGGGATGCGCCGTTGGGGCAGGGCTTGATGAGCCAGACGTGCAGCGTGCTCAGGGCAGCCCCCACAAAGCCGATGGCAAAGACCACCTGGTATCCCAGGGGGAAGGCCATGTGGTCCAGGATGGCCCCGCACAGCAGGGAAAACAGGATATAGGTCACCGACAACAGCGCGTTGCGGACGCCCGACACCTGGCCGCGCCAGTTGGGGGGCACCGCCTCGGCAAAGAGGGCGTTAAAGCCCACCGCCAGCAGGGCGCCCGGCGCGCTCATAAGGAGCGTCAAGCCGATGAGCACCCACACCTGCGCGCCGGGGGGCAGCAGCCAGGGCAGGACGATCCAGAACAGGTACCAGACGCGGTGCAGGGCCGCGGCCTGGCCCACGGCCGGGTTCAGAGGGCGCTCTCGCAGCCAGCGGACCGCGGGCAGCGTGACCAGCAGGTTGACGACGGCCGGGCCGGCGCTCAACAGCCCGATCTGGAAGGCAGTGCCTCCCAGGCGGGCGGCATAGACCGAGACAAAGGCGATGGCGCTGGCGGCCAGGACGCCGTACCACGCGATGTCAAAGTAAAAGTGTCGAAAGTTTGCCCGATAGGCATCCGGAACGCTCCGGGTTGCCAGCCTCAACAGGTCCACAAGCTCTCCTCGGCGAGTGCTTTCTCGCAAACCTTCGGATTCTAGCGGAGAACGAGAAAATCGGCAAACACGGCTGCCTCATTCGCTCATTCGCTCGTGTTCCTCTACCGAGAGACGATACACCTCACGTCGCGTCCAGCCCGAGGGGGCGGCCAGCTCGCGGCTCGCCTGGCCCACGCCCATGCCCTGCTCCAAACAGGCCCGGATCTCGCCCCGCAGCCGGTCCTCGTCCCAGGGGCGTCCCCTCTCCTGGGGGGCGCCGCCGGCGACGAGCACCCAGTCCTGCCCGGCGAGGGATTGGCCGGCCGCCAGGGCCTGGTCCAGGTTGCCGCGCCAGGCATCTTTGACGGCACCGGGCGACGCGGGCCACAGGGCAATGGGCCGGTCGCCCCAGGCGCCCAGCAGCAGCGCAACGAGCTCCGGCAGCTCGCCCGCGGCCACGAGGAGGACGAGGGTCCTGGCTTCGTCGGCCATCGACACGACCAGCGCGCGCCTCGTCGCGGGCTCGCGGGGAAGATCCCCCAGGTAGACAAAGCTATCGACGGGCAGGCCCGACAGGATGAGGGCCGTGAGGGGCAGGACGGGGCCCGGCACCGGCACGACGGCAAAACCATCCGCCAGCGCCGCGCCCACCAGGCTCTGCTCGTCAGCGCCGGGAGTGGGAGACCGCCCGGACAGGAGGAGCGCCACGTCGCCACTGGTCAGGGCGTGCAGGACCGTGTCGTGCCTGGCGGCGGGCGTGACGGGCGTCGCGATCTCGAGGCTCGCAAGCAGATCGCGCGCCACGGGCACGTCAGCGGCGGCGACGAGGGCCACGCTGCCGAGGATGCGCCGCGCCCGAATCGTCGCGTCGTCAGGTTCGGCGGCCGGTGCGCCGACGACATATAGGGTACCCATGGCCGCCATTGTACCACGGCCAGGCAGCGCTGCCAACTTTGACGGTGGCCGAGCGCCAACCTGGTCGCTTCCGCCTGTACTCGAAGAGTGGCGAGAGCTGTCCATCCCGCCCCGGCCTGCGAAGGCTGGCCCAGGTCCCTGGACGATGCCGCCGTACCGGGCAGGGACCAATAACAGAAATACAAATGATACTTTTCTTGACATTGTGTCCATAGAATGGTATTATCAAGCGAGAACCTTGTTCGGGTGCGCTTTGCACCGATTGGAGGACGTTGATAATGGATAGACAGATCCCCGGTATTCACCACGTCACGGCCATCGCCAGCGATCCGCAGCGAAACGTGACATTTTATACGGATGTCCTGGGCTTGCGCCTGGTCAAGCTCACGGTGAACTTTGATGATCCCGGCACCTATCACCTCTATTACGGCGATGAGCAGGGGCAGCCGGGCAGCATCCTGACCTTCTTTCCCTGGCCCGGCGCCCGGCGCGGCCGGCGGGGGGCGGGGCAGGTGGCTGCCACCTCCTTTCTCGTGCCCGAGGGCACGCTGGACTACTGGGAGGAGCGCCTGCAAAGGGCTGGTGCCTCCTTTGGACAGCGGCAGAGCCGCTTTGGCCAGGATGTCCTGCCCGTCCTCGATCCCGACGCCCTGCAACTGGAGCTGGTGGCCCACCCGGCAGCGGCCGGAATCGATCCCTGGCGTGACGGCCCGGTTGCGCCCGAGAACGCCATCCGCGGCTTTCACGGGGCCACCATGTGGGAGCTCGACCCGGAGCCGACGGTAGACCTCCTGACCAGGACGATGGGCTTTGAGCTGGAGGCGGAGGAAGGCCCGCGCTTTCGCTTCCGGGCAGCCTCCACGGGCCCCGGCTCGGTCATTGACGTCGTCCACCTCGCCAATGGAGAGGCAGGTCGGGGCGGCGCCGGGACGGTGCATCACATCGCCTACCGCACCCACGACGACGCGCAGCAGCTTGCATGGCGGCAGGAGCTGATGGGGCGAGGGCTGCACGTGACGCCCGTCATGGACCGGCAATACTTTCGCTCCATCTACTACCGCGAGCCGGGCGGCGTCCTGTTCGAGATCGCCACCGATCCGCCGGGCTTTACCCGGGACGAATCGCTGGCCGAGTTGGGCACCCACCTCAAGCTGCCCCCCTGGCTGGAGCCCAGGCGCGCCGGGATCGAAGCGGCCCTCCCCGAGCTGCGGCTGTCACAGATCGCCCTTCATGAGCCAGCATAACCAGGAATGGGAGCTGCACGGCCAGCAGCCGGTGCTGTCGGCCGGGCAGCCCATCGGGCGCGCCCGGGCGGCCATGATCATGCTTCATGGCCGCGGCGCCGGCGCGCAGGACATCCTCGGACTGGCGGACGCTCTGGGGCATCCCGGCTTTGCCTACCTCGCGCCCGAGGCCGCGGGCGGCTCCTGGTACCCGTACGGCTTTATGTCACCCATCGAGCACAACGAGCCCTACCTCTCGTCCGCTCTGGAAACCCTCGCGGGCCTGCTGCAAAACCTGGAAGAGGCGGGCATGGGGGCCAATCGGACCATGCTGTTGGGCTTTTCCCAGGGTGCCTGCCTGGCCCTGGAGTTCGCCGCGCGCCACGCCCGCCGCTACGGCGGCGTCGCCGCCCTCAGCGGCGGCCTCATCGGGCCGGAGGGCACCTCCTGGGACTCGCCGAGATCCCTGTCAGGCACGCCGATCCTCCTGGCGTGCAGCGACCACGATCCCCACATCCCCCGGGACCGCGTCCTGGAGTCGGCCGACGTCCTGCGCCGGATGGGCGGAAACGTCACCGCCCGGCTCTACCCGGAGCTGGGCCACACCATCACCGAGGACGAGCTGCGCCGCGTGCGGGCCATGATGGACGAGCTGACTCCCGGCTAGGCGGTAAGGCGCCGGGCCGGCACTCTTTGCCTTCCGCGGAGATCGGTGGTATACTGCCGCGCGAAGTGAACGACGAGAGGCTTTTACCCGCAAAAGAGCCAAAACAGTTCTGGAGCACCTGTGATTGCTGCCCGCGGGAAATCTCCAGTCGCTCAGCGTGGCCGCGGGCCGCGAAGGGCAGGGGTTGACGGACGAGTTCTTGCGGTTCGCCGCCGCCTGCGCAGCGCGGGGCGTGACTGCCATTCGCACCGTGGGGCGTGGTGCGTTTCTGCAGCTCGCCTACTCCTGGGACGGGCTGCTGCCGCTGGACCTGCTGCGCAGCCGTCCCGAGGGCTGGTTCACGACCATCGAGTGCGACCGCCCCTATGACGAGATGCTGGCCACGTATCGGCTGGCAACGGCATTTGACAAAGCTGCTCAACTATGATTCTATCTATCTGGGGCTGGGACCCATGCACCGCCCCCACAAGGAGAGGAGACCTCTGAGTATGCGACAGACGATGAAGGCTGCCGTGCTTTTCGCCTATGGCGATCTGCGCGTGGCCGAGGTGCCGGTACCCGAGATCGGCCCGGGAGAAGTACTGGTCAAGGTCGATTCCTGCGCCATCTGCGGCAGCGACCCGGGCGTCATCGCCCGCGGCTGGGAAGGCCTTACCCCCGTGGGCAATTTCATCCCCGGCCACGAGTTTGCCGGCACCGTCGCCGCCGTAGCGCCCGACGTGACCCGCCTGAATGTGGGCGACCGCGTGGCGGGCGAGCCGCACAAGGGCTGCGGCCGCTGCGAGAACTGCCTGCGCGGCCTGTACACCACCTGCCTCAATTATGGCAAGCTGTCCCTCGGCCACCGGCACATGGGCTTTATCAGCAACGGCGCCTTTGCCGAGTACGCGGCCTGCCACGACAGCACCCTCCACAAGCTGCCGGAGAACGTCTCATTTGAAGAAGGCGCGGTGCTGACCATCGCGGGCACGGCCATGTACGGCTACGAGCGCGCCGGATGGATTCGCCCGGGCGAGACCGTGGTCGTCACGGGGCCGGGCGCCCTGGGGCTGGTTGCCACCCAGTTGGCCAGGCTCATGGGGGCCGGCCGCGTGATCCTGACCGGCACCCGCGAGGAGAGGCTGTCCATTGGACGGCAGTTGGGCGCCGACGTGACGATCAACGTCCGCGAGACGGACCCCGTCGCCGCGGTTATGGAGCTGACGGGCGGCGTGGGCGCCGACATGGTCGTCGAATGCAGCGGCCAGCCGGGTCCGGCGGCCCAGGCCTTTGAGCTGGTGCGCAAGAACGGGCGCCTGTCCATGAACGGCGTGTACCACGAGCCGGTGACGGTGCCCCTCAACAAGATCGTGCAGTGGAACCTGCTCATCACCGGGCCCAAGGCCGAGGGCGGCTGGGCCATGGAACGGGCCATTCCCCTCCTGGCCGATGGGCGGTTGGACCTCAAGCCGCTCATCACCCATCGCTTCAGCTTGGACGACATCCAGGAGGCCTTCAGCACCTACACGGGGCGGGTCGGCGGAGCAATCAAGGTCATTGTCAAGCCCGGCGGTACGTCATAGCAAGACGCTAATTTCGACGAGGAGAACATGAGCGACAGCCAATATTATCAGATCTCGCGCGACGACCTGTCCCGCTTTGGCGGGCGCGGGCCGGCCTTTGTCACCTTTGGCGAGGTGATGGTGCGCGACACACCGGCCGACATGGAGCGGCCGGAACGCAGCCGCCTGGTCCGCCTGTCCATGGCCGGCAGCGAGTACACCCTGGCCATTGGACTGTCCAGGATGGGCATTCCGTCGGCCTTTATCACCCGCGTGCCCGACAACCCCTACGGCCGGGCGCTGCGCAACATCGCCCGGGAGCAGGGCGTGGACGTCCAGCACATTGCCTGGGCACCGAAGACCGAGCCCATCGGGCGGCTGATCTACGAGATCGGCCGCACGCCGCGGCGCGACACCGGCATCTACCAGCGCATGTTCTCGGCCGCCTCGCGCCTGGACGCCGGCATGGTGGACTGGGGCGGGGCGCTGCGCGACGCACTGCTCTTTCACAGCTCGGGCATCACCTTTGGCCTGGCGACCCACAGCAGCTACGAGCGCAACTACTGCCTGGCCGCCTTCCAGGAGGCCATCGCCTCCAAGCCGGACGGCTGCCTGGTGGGCATGGACTTTAACTACCGCGGCACCCTCTGGACGCCCGAGCAGGCGCGACAGACGCTCACCCCCGTGGTGGCCGACCACGTGGACGTGCTCATCACCACCATCGAGGACATGGCCAGGCTCTACGACATCCCCTGCGGCCAATACTCGGCCAGGCAGGTAGTCGACGGCGACATGGGGCACATCGAGGACGACGACATCCAGGAGTTTGCCCGGCGCGTCCGCGACCTGCTCCGGGTGCAGATCGTGGCCATCACCATCCGCTACCCCGACTCTTTCGAAGCCCATCGCTGGGAGTCGGCCGCCATGGACGCCGAGGGCCACTTTTTCCGATCGCCCACAGTCAAGGGGATCACCCTCTGGGACCGCCTGGGTGGCGGCGATACGTGGAACGCCGGCTTTTACTACGGCCTCCTCACCGAGGGATTCGGGCAGGACGGGCTGCGCAAGGGCGTGCTGGTGGGCGACGCCTTTACCCGGCTGAAGCAAACGTTGATGTTCGACCTGCCCATCGTCGAGAAGTCCGAGATCGAGGCGCTTCTCAAGGCTGACGTAGCCGGCGGGGGCAAGAGGACGTCGCGTTAGGGAGAGCAACGTGAAAAAGAGCGAGACCATCAGGATCATCGAGGAGTCCGGCGTCATCGCCATCATGCGCGCCCAGTCGTCGGACCAATTGATCGCGGCGGCCGAAGCCATCCGCAGGGGTGGGGTGCAGGCCATCGAGGTGACCATGACCACGCCCGGGGCGCTGGACGTCATTGCCCGGGCCCGGGAAACGCTGGGCAAGGAGGTCGCCTTTGGCGCCGGCACCGTCCTCGACCCGGAAACGGGGAGGGCAGCCATCCTGGCGGGGGCGGATTTCGTGGTGTCGCCGACCCTCAACCTGGCCCTCGTGGAGCTGTGCAACCGCTACGGGGTGCCGGCGGTGCCCGGCTGCTACACGCCGACCGAGATCCTCCAGGCCTGGCAGGCCGGCGCGGATTTCGTCAAGCTCTTCCCGGCGAGCGTCGGAGGTCCCGACGTGGTCAAGGCCATCCTCGCCCCCCTGCCCCAGGTGCGCATCATCCCCGTGGGGGGCGTGGACCTGGACACGGCCGCGGCCTTTATCAAGAGCGGCGCCGTGGCGCTGGGTGTGGGCAGCAGCCTCATCAACCAGAAACTGCTGGACGCCGGCGACATGGAAGAGCTAACCCGCCGGGCCGCGGCGTTCATCGTCCAGGTCAAGAAGGGCAGGGGCCAGTGCTGACGGTCGCCTTTACCGATTTCGTCTTTGAGAACCGGGACGAGATCCGCCTGGAGGGCTGCGAGTTCCGGATCTTTCCGCCACTGCGCACGGCCGCCGAGATCGTGGCTGCGGCGGAGGGCGCCGACGTCCTGTGCATGCGCGATCAGTTCGGGCAGGTTGGCCGCGAGGTCCTCGAGCGGCTGCCCGGGCTGAGGCTCATCGTCACCCGCTCCGTGGGCTACGATCATATCGAGCTGGACGAGGCCAGGCGCCACGGCGTGGTGGTCTGTAACGTGCCGGACTATGGCGCGCACATGATCGCCGAACACGCCTTTGCGCTTCTCCTGGCCGTGGCACGGCACGTGGTGACGGGGCACAACCGCTACACCCAGGAACGCGTCTTTTCGGACCGGGGGCTGCAAGGCGTCGAACTGTACGGCAAGTGCCTGGGCGTCGTCGGCACGGGCCGCATCGGGCTCCACTCGGCCCGGCTGGCCCGCGCCTTTGGCATGGAGGTGCTGGCGCACGACGTGGCCCCCAACCGGGACGCGGCGCAGGCCATCGGTTTCCGCTACGTCCCGCTGGAAGAGCTTCTGGCCGCGAGCGACGCCGTGACCCTGCACGTGGTCCTCAACGACAGCACCCATCACCTGCTGAACGCGGACCGGCTGGCGCTGATGAAGCAGGGGGCAATCCTGGTCAACACCTCCCGTGGCGGGGTGGTCGACACCCAGGCCCTCATTGCCGCCCTCGGCTCGGGCCACCTGGGCGGCGCCGGCCTGGACGTGCTGGAGGGCGAGCGCGACACCTATCACGACCTGGGCGGGCTGAACGTGGTGGTGACGCCCCACGTGGGCTGGTACACCGACGGCGCCGTGCGGCGCATCCTGCACGTGACGCTCGAGGACATTGTCGCTTTCATGCGCGGCGAGCCGATCAACCGGCTGGCCTGAGGGGCAGGGGGACCGCCCGGATTCGAAGGTGCAGACAACCATGTTGACGGAACCAAGATGAAGAAAAAGCTCCCCTGGCTGGGCGTGATGCGCCTCGACTATATGTACCTGGATGTGGGCTGTGTCCTGCTGGCCGCTGCGGCGGCCATCTATACCCACGGGCGCATCAACCTCTTTTACCTGCTACTGGCCTTTGTGGGCGGCATCTCGGCGCACATTGGCGTCAACGCGTTGAACGAGTACCTCGATTTCCGCAGTGGACTCGACTTCACAACCAACCGGACCCCCTTTAGCGGCGGCACCGGGACGCTGCCCGACAGGCCAGACCTGGCGCCGGTTGCCCTGGGCATCGCCGTGAGCGGCCTGTCCATCACGGTCCTCGTCGGGCTCTACTTCTGGCTCGTTCGGGGCTGGCCCATCGTACCCCTGGGGCTGTTGGGCCTGCTGCTCATCCTCACCTACACCACCTGGATTACCCGCCTGCCCGCCCTCACCCTGATCAACACCGGGACCGGGTTTGGCCTGTTGATGGTGACGGGCACATACTATGTGCTCACCGGTGCGTTTTCCTGGCCGGCGTTCTTCGCCGCCCTCCCGCCCTTCTTCCTGGGAAACAACCTGCAGTTGCTAAACCAGTTCCCCGACGTCGAGCCCGACAGGGCGGCGGGCCGCCGAAACCTGCCCATTCTGCTCGGCAGGCGAGCCGGCAGCGTCGTGTTCGGTTTGAACGTGCTGGCGACCTATGCCTCGCTCGTGGTCGGCGTGGGGCTGGGCTACCTGCCGGCAGCCACCCTGCTGGCCCTGCTGATCCTGCCCGTGGGCGTGGCCGCGGTCCGGGGCGTGCGCCGCTATGCAGACAACGTGCCCCAACTCGTGCCTTTCATGGGCTTTAACGTTCTCCTCAACGTCATCACGCCCGTGCTCATGGCCGTCGGCCTCTTCCTCGCGGCCTGGCTGTAGGCAGCCCTGGGGCGGTCTGGCCCCTGCTCTCGCAACATTGCGTATCTCTGGCGCGGCTCGTGCGTCTGATCTATTGAGGTCACGTTGGGCCTGGGAGAAAAGCATTTGATCGAGGAGCGAGATCTGCTCCGGCGAGCACGACAGCTAGACGAGGCAGCTCTGGCGACCATCTTTGACACATACTTCCCCGCCCTGTACCGCTACTTCTACCATCACGTTCACCAGGCTCAGCTAGCTGAGGACCTGGCGGCCGAGGTCTTTTGCCGGCTGTTGGAGCAACTGGCCAAAAGATCCGGCCCCAGGCGTCACCTCAGGGCGTGGCTCTACCGGGTAGCGTACAACCTGGTCGTAGACAATTCCAGGCGGAGTGTCCATCGCAACCACGACTCGCTGGAAGAGGACACGGCTTGCGTAACACTGGACCTGGAAGAAAGAACCGACGCCTCGCTCTTGCGCGCGGAGGCCAGGGCGGCGCTGATGAGCCTGACTCCGCAGCAGCGAGAGGTGATTATTCTGAAGTTCCTGGAAGGGTACGAGAATCAGGAGGTCGCTCGGATTCTGGGTACCACGGTGGGGGCGGTCAAGGCCCTGCAGCATCGAGGGTTGGCCGCCATGGAGCAAGCCCTGAACGGAAGGCAAATCGCAGGGGGGAATGGACATGCAGTTTGAGCGCATCGACGAGGAGCTGGCGGGAGCTTTGGATTGCCTGCGCGAGGTGCCGCCGCCGGACCCGGAGAGCCTGGCTTATCAGCGGCTGGCGTTCACGGGACGGGTGCGCCGCACCCGCCAGGCCGCTGCTGGTGTGGGACCCGCCGGCCGAGTTCGAAGGATGTTCTGGCAGCCGTACCAGTTTCATGACACAAGGAGGAACCCAATGGTACGTGTACTCGTTGCTTTGGCCGTGATGTTCGTCGGGGGAGGCGGTGGCGCGATCTATGCCGCGGATGCGGCTGTCCCCGGCGATCTGCTATATGGCCTCGATCGAGCGGTAGAATCGCTGCAGTTGCGGCTGAGTACCAGCTCAGAAGTCGCTGCCGGCCTGCTGAACTCGTTTGCCAGCGAGCGGTTGCAGGAGGCAGATCAATTGGCGGCTGCCGGGGATGCAGAAAACGCGGCAGCGGCCATGACCGCTTATGACAACGCGATGCTTGACCTGAGCGCGCACCTGACGGCCGCCGCCATTGGCCAGGAAGAACCGGAGCCCACCGAGACGTCGACGACCGAGCCATCCGCCACGCCGGCGCCCAGCGAGACCGCCACGACCGAGCCCTCGGCCACGCCGGCGCCCAGCGAGACCGCCACGACCGAGCCGTCCGCCACACCGACGCCCACCGAGACCGCCACCGTCGAGCCGTCGGCTACCCCGGAACCCGCAGGCACCTGCGTCGGGGTCGATCCCCATCCCGTGGGCGAGAGGCTTGCCGAGGAGTACGGCGTGCCCTACGAAGACGTCATGGAGTGGTTCTGCGAGGGCAACTTTGGCTTCGGCGAGATCAAGCTCGCCCTGGCTGCCGGCGAAAAGGCGGACATGGCACCCGAAGAGCTGCTGGACATGAAGGATGAACTTGGCGGCTGGGGCCTGGTCTGGCAAGAGTTGGGTCTGAAGGGCAAGGACAAGGATAAGGGCGACGATAACGGCGACGACACGGGGGCACCGGAAGAAGGATCGCAAGACACGCCAGACGCTGCTTCGAAGGACAAAGACAAGGACAAGGACAAAGACAAAGACAAGGACAAAGACAAAGACAAGGACAAGGACAAAGACAAGGACAAGGACAAGGACACGGGCAACGACAACGACAAGGACAAGGACAAGGACAAGGATAAGGATAAGCCGTAACCGACGAACGATCGCCCATGATTGGGCTCAAGCAGAAATAAAAAAAGAACTGGCCGGCCGGCCAGTTCTTTTGTTGCCCGCGGTTGGCCGCCCACCTTGCCTGGTATGAGAATTGCATTCTTTTGAAAACAATAGTATAATTCTTATCTTGTAATGGAGCGCCCAAGACGAGTCCTGGCCGCTGCCTGACAAGGGCAAGATGGACGTTACCCGCCTGCGCGCGGCACGCTGAGAGCCAGGCCGCTCGCCACACAGCCTGTAAGCTCCAAGAAGGGGGTTCGATAGATATCGGCAATGGGATTCTGGAAAAAGAGTCTCATGGCCCGCCTGGTCGGCTATTTTCTGGTTCTGTCACTGCTGACCGCCGGCCTGGTCGGCTATGCAGTGTACGTGCAGGCGACCAACGACCTCCAACAGTCGGTGATCGATCGCCTGGCGGCCGTCGCCAGCCTCAAGGAGGACGCCCTCACCCGCTGGGTCAACGACCAGAGCCGGAACCTCGTCTTTGTGGCCTGGATGCCCAGCATCCAGGCACAGGCCGGCCGGGCATTGGACGCGGCCCAATCGCCCCGCGTCCGCCAGGCATCGCAGGACGTGCTGGCCGGCAATCTGATATCCATCGTCAGCAGCATGTCGGATGCCGAAGAGCTATTCGTCATGGACCTGGAGGGCAGGATCGTCGTATCCACTGACAGAAGCCACGAGGGTTCTTCGCAGGCCGAGGCCCCCCTTTATCTGCAGGGGCGCTCCAACACCTACGTGCAGCCCTTCCGCCCCTCGCCATACAGCGGCAAGCCAATGATGGCCGTGGCTACCCCCCTGTTCAACAACAGCAGGCGGCGAATCGGGGTGCTGGCAGCCTATCTGAGCTCGGAACGAGTGGAGCGGATCATCCAGGAGCGTTCCGGCCTGGGCGAGACCGGCGAGAGCTACCTGGTGGATGCCGCGGGGACGGCGGTCACCGCGCCCGCGCCGCGCACGCAAGGGATTGCGGGCCTGCAGAACTTGACCTCGGAGGGGATCGCCGCCGCGCTGGACGGCGAGAGTGGCGCCAGCCTGTACCGGAACTACCGGGACGTGCCCGTGGTCGGCGTCTACCGCTGGCTGCCGGACCAGGAAGTGGCCCTCGTGGCCGAGATGAGCCGCGCCGAGGCCTTTGCCCCGGCCGCCCGGATGGCCCGGGCGATCCTGGTCATGGGCGCCGTGACAGCCGCGGCCCTGGCCATCGGCCTGTACTTCCTGGCGCGGCAGATCGCGCGCCCCATCCTGGCCATCGCTCAGACGGCCAGCAAGGTGGCCGCCGGGGACCTGTCGCAGAGCACGCCGGTCATGACCGACGACGAGGTGGGGGTGCTGGCGCGGGCCTTTAACCAGATGACGGCCCAACTGCGTGTCTTTTACCAGGAGCTGGAAAGCCGGGTGGCGGAGCGAACGCGGGACCTGGCCGACGCCAACTCCCGCCTGCGCTCGGAGATGGGCGAGCGCAGGCGGGTGGAGGAAAGGCTGCGCCACCAGAACGAGTACCTGGCAGCGCTCCACGAGACCGCCCTGGGGCTCATGAGCCGCCTGGAGCTGGAGGAGCTGTTCCAGGACCTGGTGACCCGTGCCGGCCAACTGCTGGGCACGGGCCACGGCTTTGTCTTTATCGCCGATTTGGAGGGCGACGCCATCGAGTGCAAGGTGGGGATTGGCGCCTTCGAGCCCATGGTCGGTCTGCGCGTGGGCCGGGGGGAAGGACTATCCGGCCGGGTCTGGCAGAGCGGGCAACCCGTCACCATCGACGACTATGATGCCTGGCACGGGCGGTTGCCGGCCTTCCCTGCCGATACCCTTCGAGCGGGCGTCGGCGTGCCCCTGACCTCGGGCTCAGAGACCGTGGGCGTCCTCGGCCTGGCCTACAACGGGGCACCGGGCCGGACCTTTGGCGAGGCCGAGGTCGAGTTGCTGACGCGCTTTGCGGGCCTGGCCTCCATTGCCATCGACAACGCGCGCCTCTTTGCCATGAGCCAGGAGGCCCGGGCCCTTGCCGAGGCGGCCAACGTCGCCAAGAGCCAGTTCCTGGCCAGCGTGAGCCACGAACTGCGGACGCCCCTGACCTCTATCCTGGGCTTTACCCGGCTGGTTCACAAGCGCATCGAAGAGCGCATCGTTCCCCTGATCTCCACGGGCGACGCCAGGACCGAAAAGACGCTCAAGCAGGTGGAGGACAACCTGAACATCATCCTCCTGGAGGGCCAGCGGCTGACAGAGCTGATCAACGACTTGTTGGACCTGGAAAAGATCGAGGCGGGCAAGGTCGAGTGGCACATGCAACCGCTCCACATCGCCGACGTGGTCGACCAGGCCGCCGCCGGCACGGCGTCGCTGTTCGAGGAGAAAAGGCTGTCGTTGGTCCGGGCCGTGCCCCGCGAGCTGGCCGTGTGTGGCGACCGGGATCGGCTGGTGCAAGTGATGGTCAACCTCTTTTCCAATGCGGTCAAGTTCACGGCCAGGGGGACCATCACCGTGCACGCCTGGGAAGAGCCGGGGCAGGTCGTCGTGAGCGTGGCCGACCCGGGCATCGGCATATCCCCTGCCGACCAGGAGCACCTGTTCGAGAAGTTTGTGCAGGTGGGCAACACGCTGACCGGCAAGCCCAGGGGAACCGGGCTGGGCTTGGCCATCAGCCGCGAGATCGTGACACATCACGGCGGGCGCATCTGGGTCGAGAGCGAGCCCGGCGTGGGCAGCACCTTCTCGTTCACCCTGCCCACGAGAAAGGAGCCGGAAAACGATGGCAAGAGCGACGAAACCATCCCGTCCTGACCCGGGACCTCGATGGTGGCTGGCCGCCGGCCTGGTCCTGGTGCTGGTGGCCGCTTGTGGCCCCACGCCAGCTCCCACCGTCGCGACCCCCGGTCCGGCCGGATCCCTGGCAGCCATCCTGCAGCGGGGGACCCTGGTGGTCGCCACAGAGGCGGACTATGCGCCGCAGTCGGAGCTCAATCCGGACGAGGTCCGGGCGCAGGATACCCGGTGCGCGCCAAATCAGCGGACGGAGAACCAGTTCGAGGGGTTCGACGTCGACGTGGCGCGAGAGGTGGCGAGCCGGCTCGGCGTGGAGCTGTGCCTGGTGACGCCACGCTGGACCCAGGTGGTGAGCGGCAACTGGGACGACCTCTGGGACGCGAGCATCGGCTCGATGGTCATCACCCCCGAGCGGATGCAGGCCCTCTACTTCTCCCAGCCGTACACCAGCGGTGCGGCCGTGCTGTTCGTCCACGAGGACAACGACACGGTGGTCAAGCCCGAGAACCTGTCGGGCAAGCGGATCGGGGTGTGCGCCGGCTGTGCTTACGAGGCATACCTGGAGCACACGCTGGTGGTCCCCACCCAGCAGATCGATTTTGCCATCGACGATCCCATCATCGTCGGCTATGACACCGACACCTCGGCGCTGCAGGATCTGGCGGCAGGCGATGGCGTCCGGCTGGATGCCGTGCTCACCGATCCCGATACCGGCCGATCCGCCATCCAGAGCGGCTTGCCGCTGAAACGGCTGGGCGGGCCGCTGTACTATGACTTTGTGGCCGCGGCCGTGGACAAGAGCAGCCATCTGGATCCGGTGCCCCTGGTGAAAAGGCTGAGCGAGATCATCCAGGAGATGCACGGCGACGGCACCCTGGCGCGCCTTTCCACGCAATACTATGGCGCCGACTGGGCCCAATACGCTGCCCAATTCGACATCGAGGCCCTCGAGCAGTACCCGTAATGGCTTGAGTTGAACCCGCAGCTTGACTGCGGGCACCACCGACCACGGTAAGGAGGACAAGATGGTTGGATCTGTTCTTGTCGCCGACGACGAAGCCCACATCCGCCTGCTCATCGAGCAGGCGCTGGAAGACCTGGAAGATCGTGGGGTCGTGATCCTAATGGCCGAGCACGGTATCCAGGCCCTGGAGATGATCCGTGCCCAGAAACCCCGCCTGGCGTTCCTGGACATCATGATGCCCAGGATGAACGGCTACGAAGTGTGCCGGGCCGTCCGCGATGACCTCGGCCTGCAGGACGTGTACCTGGTGCTCCTGACTGCCAAGGGTCAGACGGCAGACCGGCAGCTCGGCGAGCAGTCGGGGGCCGATCTCTATCTCACCAAGCCCTTCGACCCGGATGAGCTGCTCGAGATCGCCGAGATGGTCCTGGGAGCGGAATCGTGGCCGAGCTAAGCCTGAAGAAGCTCCTGCGGCGGCGCAACGAGCTGGGAAGTGTGCTGGACGCCATGCTCGAGATCCTGGGCCAGGACATTGGCCTGCAGGACGCCGACGGCCGGTGGCTCATCGAAGCCGGCACGGACGGTGCCGGCACGAGCGGCCGCTATCCGGTGATCCTCCAGGAAGAGCCCATCGGCTGGGTGACCGGCCGGGCGCGGCCCGAGCACCTGGCCGCGGTCGCCAGGCTCTTGAGCTATGCCGCCGGCCAGGAGGCGGAAAAGCGCTCCCTGGCCATGGAGGTATTGGAGCGTTACCGCGAGCTGAACCTGCTCTACACCCTCTCCGAAAAGCTGGCGGCCACGCCCCAGCCGGCAGCCATGGCGACCCTCGCCCTCCAGGAGGCGGCGCGGCTTATCCCGGCGCAGGCAGGGGTGATCCTTTCCCTGTGCGGCGATGCTCCCTGCCCGGAGCTGATGGCGGCCGTCGGCTCGACGGAAGGACTGCGAGCCGCCCCGGACCTGGCCGCCGACCTCGTCCGCCGCGTCGTCGCCACCGGGCAGGCCGAGGTGGAGAACGACGTGCCGCGGGATGTCGTGTTCGACAGGAGCGAAGGCGGGCTGTCGCTGCTCTGCGCTCCGCTCAAGACCGAGCAGCGTGCCCTGGGGGCGCTCCTGCTGGTGCGCGACACCACGGAGCCCTTCTCGGCGGGCGATCTGAAGCTCCTCAACACGGTGGGCATGCAGGTGGCCCCGGCCCTGGAGGTCGCCCGCCTGTACCAGGTGGCGGTCGAAAAGGCGCGCATGGAGCGCGAGCTACAAATGGCCCGCCAGGTACAGGCCAGCCTCATTCCCACGCGCATGCCCCACGTGCCCGGCTGGGAGCTGGCCTCCGACTGGCGACCGGCCCTGGAGGTGGCCGGCGACTTTTACGATCTGGTGGCCTCCGAGGATGGACAGTTGAACCTGGTCATCGCCGACGTGTCGGGCAAGGGGATGCCGGCCTCGCTGTTCATGGTCTTTGCGCGCAGCGTACTGCGCGCCTCCATGGAGCACAGCATCACCCCGGCCGAGGGACTGGCGCGGGCAAACCGCCTCATCGTCCAAGAGGCCCGCGCGGCCCTGTTTGTCACAATGTTCTACGCGCGGCTAAACCTCCAGACGGGCGATCTGACCTACGTGAACGCGGGCCACAACCCGCCGCTTCTGCATCGCCCGGCCACGGGCGAGATCGTGCCCCTGACCCGCACGGGCATGGCCCTGGGCATCCTGGACGACACATCGTACGAGCAGCAGAGCGCGAGCCTCCAGCCCGGCGATACGCTGCTCTTCTACACCGATGGTCTGACGGAGGCCTTTGACGGCAATCGCGAGCAGTTTGGCATGGAGCGTCTGAGGGAGGTAGTGGAGAAGCGCGGGGGAGGCTCGGCCGCGGGCCTGGTATCGGCCCTGGAAGCCGCCGTCGACGACTTTACCAGGGGCGCGCCCGCCTCGGACGACATGACCCTCCTGGCCCTGAAGCGGCTGTAAGGTTCGCCAGCTTGCACGATGCCAGAAGTCCCCGACCTGTCGGGGCATGGCCGCATCCCGGCAACCCTCCCCGGACAAGTCCGGGACTCCAACCCGCACGAACCGCGGAGTCCCCGACTTGTCGGGGCAGGGCTGCATCCCGGCAACCTTCCCCGGACAAGTCCGGGACTCCAACCCGCACGAACCGGAGTCCCCGACTTGTCGGGGCAGGGCCGCGTCCGAGTAAGCCTCCCCGGGCAAGTCCGGGACTCCAACCCCCACGAACCGCGGAGTCCCCGACTTGTCGGGGCAGGGCCGCATCCCGGCAACCTTCCCCGGACAAGTCCGGGACTCCAACCTGTACGCACCCGCGGAGTCCCCGACTTGTCGGGGCAGGGCCGCGTCCGAGTAAGCCTCCCCGGACAAGTCCGGGACTCCAACCTGTACGCACCCGCGGAGTCCCCGACTTGTCGGGGCAGGGCTGCATCCCGGCAACCTTCCCCGGACAAGTCCGGGACTCCAACCTGTACGCACCCGCGGAGTCCCCGACCTGTCGGGGCATGGCCGCGCACCGGCGAGCCTTCTCGGACAAGTCCGGGACTCCAGCCCGCACGAACCGGAGTCCCCGACTTGTCGGCGCAGGGCCGCGCACTGGGTCAGCGTCCCCGGAAAAGTCCGGAACTCCGATATCACCCGGGCGGTCGGGACGCGATGAAGCCATGCAGGGCTTGCAGCGCCGCGGCGGCGAGCACGGCCCACGGCGCAACGCCGGCCAGCACGCGGGCGGTGGGCAGCAGCAGCGTCCAGGCACCGGCGGGCACAAGGTAATCCGCCCCGCGCCAGGGCATCTCGGCGCCGCTCGC
Organism: Anaerolineae bacterium; assembly: GCA_034428935.1. GTDB lineage: Bacteria > Chloroflexota > Anaerolineae > JAAYZQ01 > JAAYZQ01 > JAAYZQ01. Next base: position 35,623 of record DAOUHB010000165.1, read on the forward strand.
CGGCAGCAGGGAATCGCCCAGGAGCAGCGGCGTGAGGAGCGCCGCCAGCCCCAGCAGCAAGACGACGGCGGCCAGGGGAGAGTCCAGGGGCCCGCCACCGTGCGCTGCCCGCCGGGCGTGCCAGGCGTAGGCGGCGCTGAGCAGCCCCACACAGAGCAGCAGCGGGATGAGGAGCAGGTTCGACAGCCAGTCGATCAAGGCCGGCGCCGAGGACGAGGTCCACGCCAGATCGCGGATGAGCAACAGGGATCCGGCGGCGACGAACCCCACCAGCACGAGGGCGGCGACACGCCAGTAGACCCGCGGCCGGACGGGGAGGGCCGCCAGCAGGCCCATCCCGTAGACGATGGCCAGGTAGGGCAGGGACGAGGGCGGCAGTAGGACCCGGGTCACCTGCCACGACGCGAACCCCTGGCGCGAGGCGTACAGGATGGAAGTGCCGACCATGACCCCCAGGACCAGTGCCAGGTGCGCGCCGCCCATGGCCGCCAGCCAGCGGGGCCGGCGGTAGAGCACCCCGACCAGGCAGAAGGCCAGGGCCACCACGAGATTGCCCAGCAGCGCGATCCCCGCCTCATAGTCCCGGTAGGTAGCGTACTCGGCCCCCGCCAGGTCGGTGAGCAGATGAGCCTGCATCAGGGCCAGGGCCGCCAGCAGGGGTAGCGCCAGCCGGGCAAGGCTGCCGAACGCCCGGCTGCGGGCGAAAAAGAAAAGGAACGTGCCGGCCACGGCGATGGCAGCATAGACCCACACGCCCCAGCGGTTGAGCGGGTAGCCGCCGGCGCGCAGTCCAAAGCCCACCAGGTCGGCGGCGGCCAGCAGGTGCGCCAGGAGTAGCAGGCCGGCCGCGGTGTGGGGCAGCAGCGCCACAACCTGCCGGGCCAGGGCCGCCGGTTCCGCGTCCAGGCGCCGCACGCGCCAGGCGGCGACGCCGAGGAGCGCCGCGCCACCCAGGAGGCCAAGTAGCCAGGGCTGTAACCGCCGCGCCTGCCGCGCCTCCCAGGTTTCATTCGCCGCCGGCCCGTAGACGTCGTCGAGGCGGTTCGCGCCGGCCAGCACCTCGCGCAAGACGCCGCGGAGCGCCTCGTACCCTTCCGCATCGGGACCGCTCTCCAGCATCCGGTCCAGCAGGCCCACGCCTTCCCTCAGGCCGGTGCGCAGGGCCAGCACCTCCGAGCGGAGGGCCTGCCGTTCCGCGTCGCCAGGTGCTGCCCAGGCGATGCGCTCCTCCGTCCAGGCGTCCAGGCGCAGGGCCAGGCGCTCGGTCGCCTGTTGCAGCGCGCCCCGCCGCCCCTCCCAGGCGATGCGCTCCACATCCAGGCCGGAGGGAGCACCGGCCAGCTCTTCCACCACGGACAGCAAGAAGGCCAGGTTGTCCTCGGCATAGAGGGGCGCCGGCTGCCCCTCGTCCGCCTCGTCGGAGACGGTGCGCCTGCCGTCCACCAGCCGGGGCAGGCCCAGCACGGCGACGCGCCCCCGGCCGATGGGTTCCACCACGAGGGCATCCTGGCCGTCCACCTCGGCCCACGACTCGCCGCTCGACGAGCGCAGCGGCTGGAAGCGGTGCTGGGCAGCCAGCGAGTAGGACAGGCGGCCCAGCCGGCCCGTCGCCGGGTGGAGCGCGCCGTCTTGCCAGATGACGGCCTGACCCGCGTCGGTCTCGAACCCGAGGATGGACAGCGCCTCAAAGTGGCAGTTGTAGGTCGGATCGAGGACAAACAGCGCCTGCCCGCCCCCCGCGACAAATTCCCGGACCGTAGCCGCCTCCTCCGAAGTCAGGTTGAAATCGTACTCGGTAAAGCCAACGTCCACGCTGCCACCGGACGCATAGCAGCCGGTCCAGGGGACGATGAGCAGGTCGACGCCCGCCAGCTCGTTAGCGGTGATGGGCGGTGGCGCGGGGATCCTGCCGCCGGGCACGGCATGGAGGCCGCCTCGGGCAAAGCGATGCCGGACCCGGTACTCGCCCTCGCCAAGCAGGGTGTACAGGTCGGGTGGCGGCCAGGGCTCGGCCGGACTGAGGCCGCTGCGTGGGCCGTTGTCCACCAGGATAAGCGGCGATCCAGCCGATTCCGCAACGGCAGCCGCCGGTCTACGAGTGGGCGTCGGAACCGGTGTGGGCTCCGGTGTAGGCGGCGCCGCAGCGGGGGTCGAGAAGGCCTCTTGGCCTGGAGCGCGGCCCAGCAGCGCCGACAGGGCCAGGGACAGGGACAGGACCAAAAGGGCGGCGGCGGCCACGCCCAAGGCGTTGGACAGCCGGACGCGCCAGGCTTGCCCGCCGGCTCCACGCCGGGCCTGGTCCAGCACGGCTTGCTGCCGCGCCGGCTCGAGGCCGGACCGGGGCAGCGCCGCCGCCATGCTCTCCTGCGCCCGAAAGTCACGGGCCAGGGCGGCGCACGCGGCGCATGTCCCCAGGTGGGCCTCCACCCGGGCCCGCCCGCCGTCGCTCCACTCGCGGGGCGCAACCGCCAACAGCAGCCGCACCTGTCTGCACTCGCTCACGTCGAACCCTCCCATTCCACGCCGCCGGCCTCTTTCAGTGCCGCCCGGCACTTTTCCCGGGCGCGGAACAGGCGCACCTTGACCGCCGCCCGGCTGATGCCCAGCACCTCGCCGATCTCGGCCGTGGACAGGCCCTCGGAGAGGTGCAGGAGGAGGGGGACGCGATACCCGGGCGCCAGCCGGGCCAGGGCGGCCTGGAGCGCCAGCCGGTTGGCCACGCCCTGGGCCGGGCCGGGGGTACGCAGCGCCGGGTCGTCGTCGCGGTCCAGGAGCGGCACCCAGCGCACCAGCCGCGCCCGCCGGAACTGGTCGTTGGCGGCGTTGGTGGCGATGCGGTACAGCCAGGCCTTCGGATGCTCCACGCGCACGCCGCGCGCCAGGGCGCGATAGGCCCGCAAAAAGGTCTCCTGGGCCAGCTCCTGGCCCCGTCCCTCGTCGCCCAGCAGGTTCGTCAGGTAGGCGGTGATGGCCCGCTGGTATTCGTGGAACAGGGCCTCGAACTCGGCATCGAGCGTCAATGGCGTCGTTTCCTCCCGATATGGAGACGAGCGAGGATGGCTATCGGTTACAGGAGTGTGGCACGGTGCCCATCGTCTATTCGCCCACGACGATGACGTCCTCCGGCCCATAGATGTGGCGCACGACAGCGGCCACCCACTGCCCGTCCGGCGAGGCCAGGCCATCGACGCGCACCTCCAGGCGGCGCACATTGGGCTCGGCGTCGGCGGGCCACACCCGCGGCGAGCGGACCCACTCCAGGAGCGACTCGCGCGGCACGACCTGCCGGGACAGGTTCGGGGGCACACCTGCCGGGCGTGGCCGGCCCCGCCGGTCCGGATCGTAGGCCCAGACCTGGGAGACCTGGGAATCGCGCTTGCGGCAGCTCTCCCGGTAGTAGAGCTGTCCGCCCTCGGCCCAGCCGAGGAGCTCGTACTCGCAGGGGCGCATCTCGAAGAACATCTGATAGCTCTTGACCAGGCTGCCTGCCGGGCCGGGCCGCGTGGGCCAGGCCATGTCATAGCCGCGCGCGGCGACGACGGCCGGCTGGTAGCGGTACACGGCAAACGCGGTCAGGACGCAGGCCAGGCTGCACGCCCCGAAGGCAAACACGGCGACGAGGATGACGATCTTGGCTGTTTTGGACACGACTTCTCCTTTCAAATCCGGATGGCCGGGCCAACGCGGCGATCACGGGTCCGGCAGACCAAAAGTCAACAAGAACGAGCCCACGATCTTGTCCACAATGGCCTGGACATCCGGGGGAATGTCGACGGCGTCGTAATCCGGGCCAACGCTATCCAGGCTCAGGGTAAAGATCAGGCCATTGCGTGTACAGCTCCTCGCGGATGACCTGCCCCGACGAGAGCGCCTGGCTGTAGTCGTCCAGCAGCTCACGCATGGCATCGTCCACGCCATCGGCGTCGTAGGCCAGCATCTGGTCCCAGCCGCAGCCCCCGTAGAAGCAGGTGGGATCGGGCAGGCCGGTGAGGAGAAGCCTGTCGCTCTTGCCGTCCAGCCTCACGACGCGCACGTCGGTGTAGCCGTCGTGCTGCCGGGTGTAGAGCAGCCGGGCATCGCCCATGTCGCCCAGGTGCGGCGCGGGGGACCACCGCGGCCAGCCGTCCATACAGGCAGCCCCCGCGCCGGGATCCGTCACGGCGCGGCTGTCGCCACTCTCCGAGTCCACGACGTGGATGGCCCGTCCTTCCAGCATCCGCTCCAGCGCCTCGCCGCTGCCCTCGGCATCGGCCGGCACCGCGACGGCGGCATAGGCCAGCAGCCTGCCATCCGGCGACCAGGCGGGCTCAAAGACCGACAGCCCCTCGCCGGTCAGGGCCCGCAGATCGCCGGTGGTCACGTCCAACAGGGTCAGGCGGTTGGGGTCGCTCAGGTAGCGGCTGCTCCCCTCGGCCAGGGCCAGCAGCCCCGGCAGGGAGGGGTGCCAGGCGTGGGACTCGGGCGTGAGGAGCATGGACGCGCCCAGGTCCCGGACCTCGCCCGTGCCGGCGTCGATGGCCACGAGAGGAACACCCCACGACCAGGCCGAATTGGCCAACATGCCCCGGCCTGCCAGGAGCAAGGAGGTGCCGGGTGCCCAGTCCACGAGTTGGTAATAGGCCTCCTGCACGTCGTCGCTCAGGCGCCAGGTGATGGTCTCGGCGTTCCCATCCGCCCGCCCGATGTGCAGCACCTGCTCGCCCTCACCCGCTTCGGCCAACTGGTCCAGGCTGGGGGTCCAGGCCAGCCGGCCGCCGGCCGCCCAGAGGACGCGGCCCCGGCCATTCGCCCCCAGGCTGCCCGCGGGCAGGACGGTCCGTGCCTCACCGGCCGGGAGCGGCACGGCCTGGAGCGCCCCATCCGCGGCCGGGACGGCCAGCCAGTCGACGGCGCCAAAGAAGGCATCCGGCGGCGCCCAGAATGGCTCCGCGGGCAGGCCCGTCAGCTCCTTGACCGCCGTCCCGTCAAAGGAGTAGACCGTGAAATGGCCCTCGACCTGGCGGGTCAACAGGTGCTCGCCCGAAGGCGACCAGCCCGCCAGGCTCGAGGCCTCCTCGCCCAGCACCTGGAGTTCTTTGTTCTCCAGGTCGATGGCGTTGGGGTGGCCGTCGAGCCCGGGCCGCGGATCGACAAAGGCCAGGCGCGCGCCGGCCATGGGCTCGACGTTGGACCCGCAGTTCAGCCCGGGGTACACCTGGTGGCAACTGATGACGAACTCCGTGCCGGTGTACGGCGTGCCGGCGGTCACCGGCGGGGACGGCTGAGCCAAGGTGATGGACTCTGCCAGCTGGGGCTGCTCCTCCACTTTCTCCGGGGACGGAACCGGCGTTGCCGCCAGAGAGGGTACCGGCGATGGGGCGTGCGAGGAGGGCGAAGGCGCCGCACGTGCCGCCCGGTCAGCATAGTAGGCCTGGCAGTTTGGTCGCACACCCCGCAGGTAGATTCGCTCACAGATGGCCGGGTCGTCCGCGGCCTCGTAGACGGCCTGCAGGCACATATCGTCGATGGCGATGCCCGCCAGGCGGCAGACGTCAGGGTTCAGGGTCTCGACGGCGTGGCGCTCGATGCAGTCGTACTCCTTCCCACAGGCCGCCCTGGCCGCCCGCACCTCGGGGTCCTGCTCCCAGGCTTCGGGGCCGCAGGCGACCAGCAGCAGGGCCAGCACCAGGATCAGCAGGACAGTTCCCAAGCTGCGAACGCCGTCCACGGTTGGGCCTCCTCTCTCATCCACTGCCCTCAGCTCTCCCGGCCCGGGTCGCCGATGACCAGGCCCAGGCCAGGCCGTCACCATAGGCGGCCACGGTGAACAGCGTGTATCCCCGCTGGATCAGGTCGCGACGGCCAGGGTCGGTCCAGTGGGTCGCTACCAGCGCGGCGACGACCAGGCACAGCGCCAGGACAAGCTGCACCCTGGCAGGCAGAGCGTGCTCGATCCTCCCGTCTTGCTGCCGGCGCTGCCACAGGGCGACCGCTCCCAGGACACCCCACAGGATGGCGAACCAGGGAGTGATAAACTGCCCGTCCGAAAATGCCAGGTACAGGCCCCACAGAAACACGAGGACTGCCATTACCTTGAATCGCATCAGATTCACCCTCCTCTCCTTGCCGGCGTGGGCGGCGGCGCCAGGGTCGGAGGAGCGGGGCTGGCGGTGGGTGGTCCGGGAGCCGGCGCTGGGGGGCAGCTGCCTTCCGGAGACTCCACGCCCGCAGCGATGGCCACCAGCTCGTCCAGGCTCAACGCCGCCACGGGGACGCGCAGCTCAAGGCCGAAGTCGCCGCACTTCCAGTCGATCAGCCACGCGCCCGCACGCTGAACGGCATAGCCGGTCACCCCTCCAACCGCCACGACGCGGGCCTCCGTCTCGTAGCGCGCTCCGCCCCAGCCAAAGCCGGCGTAGGGCTCGGCGGTGGCCTGCTGGCTCAGCTCCAGCCAGCCGCCATCTGCCAGGCCGTAGGCCAACACGGCGTCGCCCCAGCCCCGGGGCTCATGGGCCGTGGTTTCGACCCGCACCTCTTCGAGCCGGGCGCCGGCCGGCAGGAATGAAGGGCGGTAGAGAGGGTAGGCCAGCGATGCCTGGGCGGCTTCTATGGAAGAGAATCCCTGGCGCAGCGGCAATTCATGCGCCAGGGCCATGCAGCGGGCCGCGCTCGTGCCGGGCACGGTTGCCGTGGCGACCGCCGTGACGTAGCCGGGTGCCGCAACCCAGGCACGCAGGCAGATCTCGCTCGCCGGGTCCCACTCGTTCTCGTGCCAGGCAGCCGACCACTGGCCGCCGGGGCTGTGGCGCAGCGGGCCGGCGGTAGCCGAGCCGTAGGACGTGATCTCTTGATAGCCTCGCAGCGGCCCGGGCGGCACCCGGCCGTTCTCGTCAGTTACGCTCAGGTGCCAGCCCTCGTGGTCGGCCAGGAGGGTGGCCACCAGGTGCTGTGAAGGGCCGGGCTGGACGATGCGCAGGGGAATGGGCCCGGCCTCTAACGGCAGCCAGAGGTTGTCGGGTCCCCGCGGTGTACCGGGGTCGGGGCGGCTGAAGCGCACCTCGGCCCACAGCAGATAGCCCGGGCCCGGACCGTTGCTGATGCCAGGCGGGACCTGAAAGCCCGCGGTGTCCGTCAGCACCTGGCCGGGGGCCAGCTCTACGGGAAACGTGCGGCGCCACCCGGGAAACGAGGCCGGCACCCAGGGCCAGGGATCAGGCGGCTGCCCTCGCTCATCCAGCAACGACAAAGAGGCGAGCCCGGGGGAAGCGCTTTGCACAAAGAGCGGCTCCAGGCCGTCGTTGCGCACGGCTACCGCGGCCTGGCCTGCCTCACCGGCCAGGTACAGGTCGGAGGGCAGGCGGATCTCCAGGGAGAGCCCACCTCGCCGGGCCGTTGCCAGCGAGGGTTGGCCGGTCTGCACCTGTACGGGCACTGCGGTGGGAAAGGGCGAAGCGGTAGCGCGGCTGAGGATGGAGGCCCGGCGATCTGCGTCCTGGGTGGCGTACGCGCCCTCCGGGACGGCCGCCGTGGACGTGGGCATGGGGACGGCAGTGGGCGCCGCCGCGGGAGGCCCGGTAGAGACGGGCACTGGTGAGCACGCTCCGAGGACCAGCAGGCCCAGGACCACGAGCCGGCCAATTGGCCACCACCAATTGTTCACGGGGCTTCCTCCGTTGCCGATTGCCGTCCGCCGAACCGATGCGCCACCTGCCGTTGCCACCGTCGCGAGCGCGACGGGACAAGAACCAGCTTACATTATAGTCCAATTCAGGGCGGCTTGCCCCACGGAAAACCGACGGTTTGCCTACTAATGAGACGGTTCAGGACCGGCATAGGCTCCGGCTCTTAAGTGATGGCCGGGCACGGCCCCGGAACGCAAAGCCGCTGCCCTGCAGCAGCGGCTTGCCCTGTTCCGAAAGACAACCGGTATTCCTTGCCGGCGACTAGGCCCGTACCTCCCGCCGCTGAAACAGTACGTAGCCCAGGGCGAACAACAGGATGGTGGCGGCGATGAGGCCCGTCAACTGCGGCCAGACCAGCAGGACGCTCTGGTGCAGGGGCAGGGGCGCGCCCAGGAGAGCGCCTTGAAGCTGGATGGGCAACACCAGGCCCACAGAGCGGAGCGTCGGCTGCAGCATGGCCAGCATCACCTCGCTGTACAGCGTGTTGGGCGACAGGCGGCTGAGCATCAGCTCCAACTGCCTCTGGGCCAGGAGCTCGCCCAACGTCCCCACGTCTACGGGCTGCAGCACCTGGGCCAGCAGGCCGGCCAGGATGGGCCAGAAGACGACAAAGAACAGCCAGACGGCAATAGCGGCCAGCGCCGCCGTGGCCGGCTGCCGGAAGACGATGGAAAAGACCATGCCCAGCGCCAGCCAGATGCCCCCGTAAAAGACCGAAGCCAGCAGGAACCACAGGATACGCCCCACCTCCTCGCCTGTCGGCGGTACACCCAGCCCGACGATGCCGGCACCGATGATGATCAGCCAGATGGCGGCCAACACCAGGGCCAGGGTGAACAGGCCGGCCAGGAACTTGCCCAGGAGGAGCGCGTCGCGGTAGATGGGTTGGGCCAGGATGCGCGACATGGTCCTGCGGCTGAACTCGCCGTTGACCGAGTCAAAGGCCAGGGCGATGGCGATGAGGGGGATGAGGAACCCAAGAAAGCCGGCGAACGCCGGGATCGGGTCCTGGGCGGTGGTGAACAGCCGCAGCAGCAGGAACGCGTCGTCGCCCCCGGCCAGGCTCTGGACGGCGGCATAGACCGTGCCCGCCGCCGTGAGTACGATGAGGACCTCCAGGATGCGCATCCGGGCGCTGGTCAGGTGATCGGCCATCTCCTTGCCGACGACGGCCCACAGGCCGGTCCAGGGTGAACCCTCTCGGGCGCGGCCACGCCGGATCGTCTCAGCTCGCGACGCCATGGCTCACCTCCTCAAAGTAGCGCGTATAGATGTCGTCCAGGCTCGGCTCCTCGATGTCCAGCTTGAGCAGGCGGCCCCCGGCGGCCATGACAGCCTCCGCTGCCTCGGCCCGCAGGTCCCCGGAGGCAGCCACGGCATAGTGGTTCCGGTTCTCCTGCTCGACGCCGACGACGCCGGGCAACGCCTGGAGCGCCGCCGTCAGATCGGACGCGGGGCCGTCGGCCTGGAGGCGGATGTGGTAGCCGCCGCCCAGCACCTCCTGCGCGAGGTCGACCACCGACCCTTCCAACTCCATGCGGCCTTTGCGAAAGAGGCCCACGCGGTCGCACACGGCCTGCACCTGGTGCAACAGGTGAGAGGAGAGAAGGACGGTGATCCCTTCCTGCCTCAGGCCACGGATGGTCTGCAGGAAAGCGTGGGCTCCTTCCGGGTCCAGGCCCTGGGTCGGCTCGTCCATGATGACGAGCTGGGGCTCTTTCAGGAGCACGTCGGCCACGCCCAGCCGGCGGCGCATGCCCCGCGAAAAGGTGGACACCGGGCGGTCGGCCACGCCGGTCAGGCCCACGCGCTCCAGGGCATCGTCGATTCTCTGCCGGGCCCCGGCGCGCGACAGGCCGTTCAGTTGGGCGATGTAGCTCAGGTTAGCCCGCGCGCTCAGCTCGTCGTAGAAACCCACCTCGTCGGGCATGTAGCCGACCCTGGCCTTGACGCTCAGGGGCTGGCGGGCAGGGTTCATGCCCAGCACCGTGACGCTGCCCGACGTCGGCTCGGTGAGGCCCAGGAGCATCAGGATGGTCGTCGTCTTGCCGGCGCCGTTGGGACCCAGGAGCCCAAAGATTTCGCCCGGGCGGATGCACAAATTGAGGCCGTCGACGGCGGCGTGGTCGCCGTACCATTTGCTCAGATCGTGCGTCTCGATCACATAGTCGCCCATGGCGGGACCTCCTCCCCGTATCATCGCCGGCCGAAGCGCAGGACTGCCAGGCCTACAACCCCCACGGCCACGGCGATGAGGCCCACGCCCACGATGCCCCATAGCGTCGAGGTTAGGACCGTAATGCGAAGCTCGGCCGACTTGTTGGAGCTGCCTTCCGGCTGGGCGCGCACCGTGACCATGTAATCGCCGGCCAACGCCTTTTCGGCGGGCCGCAGGTTGGCCGTGACCTCCACCTGCTCGCCGGCCGGCACCTCACCGATCTCCTCGGGCTCAAAGGTCACCGACCATCCCGACGGCTGGCTGGCGCTCATCTTGACGCGGCGGGCGGGGGCGCTGCCGGTGTTGCGCACGATCACCTTCAGGGGCGTCTCCTGTCCGGCATAGGCCTCGGCCGACAGGCGCTCGTCGGGCGTAGTAACGCTCAGGTTCGCCTCGCCGGTGATCTCGGCCACCAGCGATAGGCTGGCCTGGGTGCCGCCGCCCTCGGCGCGCACCTCCAGGGGATAGGTCCCCGCGGGCAGCTCGAGGAAGGGCTCGGCCTGGATACTCAGGCTCTTGGAGGCGTTGGCTTCCAGGGGCAGGCTGGTCACCTCCGTCCCGCCCGTCTGGATGGTGACCTCGAAGCCGACCGGGGCCTCGGCCACCAGGTTGACCGTCAGGTCCTCGTCGCCCTCGTTCTTCAGTTGGGCGGTGTAGCGAAAGGTGCTGCTTGGTCCCCCCCTGGCAGTGGGAAGGCCGGTATCGAACGTCAACCTGGCCGGAACCCGCTCCTCGACGGTCAGCTCCAGGGGCAGGCGGACGCTGGCGCTTTCACCCCGCCCCAGCACGATGAACCGGTGCACGCCCCCGGCGACGTCGTCTGCCGGCTCGAGCCGGAGCTCGACCGAAACATCTTCTCGGGGCTCGACGAACACCGACTTGACGAGGGTGTTCCCACCCCAGAAGGTGGCGGTCCAGCCCTCGGGGATCTCTTCCATCTCCAGGGAAACGATCTCGGGCTCTGCCCCGCCGCGCACCGTCAGGTCTATCTCGGAGCTTTCGTCAAAACCGATGACCCGGCTGGGATAGGCGGTAAAGAGCATCAACTCGAGATCCTCTTGGCCCGAGGGGCCATCCTGTGCCAGGGCAGGCACGGCCAGGGCCAGCAGCAACAGCACGACAGTTAGCGAGGTAACAGCTCTCCACAAGCGTCTCATCGTTATCTCCTCCTTTAGATAGATCTTCAGACCCTTGTGCTCGGTCGTACTCCACACTCCATGGGGCCGGCAGAGACGGGCGGGGAGAGAGCCCATCCACCGCCCGTCCCTGTCCAGGCCCAGATTACCACCGTTCAGCGGTTCTGGACTCGCCGGACCTGACCTTGATTGTCTTGGGCTTGATCTCTTCTGATTTGGGGAACTCGAGGGTCAACACGCCATCGGCATAGTCGGTATTCACCCGGTCGGTCTCCAGGCCGGCCGGCAGCGTGACAGACCGGCGATAGGTGCCCAGGCGGCGCTCGCGCCGCAAATAGTTCTCGTCCTTGACCTCTCGTTCTTCTCGGGCCTCGGCCTTGATGGTGGGGCTATCGCCGGTGACCGACACGTCTATGTCTTCGGCCTTGACGCCGGGGATGGCGGTCCTGACCACGACCGCCGCCTCGGTCTCGTACATGTCCACGGCCATCGACATCCCTTCACCGTCGGCGCGGTCCATGAGCGGGCGGAAGAACCAGTCTTCGAACGCCCTATCAAAGAACCGATCAAACATGTCCTGCATCGAGACCAGATCTCTCCTTGGCTCCCAGCGAGTCATATTTCTTGCCATTAACAGACACCTCCTCTCTAAAGGTTTCCACAGCCCGGATACCGGTATCCACACTTCCACATCTCAAGACGCGCAGACGTGGTTGCCCACGCAGCCGCTCGCTCTCTTGATTTGTGGTGTTTGGCTTTGCCCCGACAATTAGCAAAGGTTTGTTAGAACTGCATTAGATGAACGTTAGAGATCTGTTAGATTTTTGGCTTCCGGCCGGGCGGGAACAAAGACGACGGCGTTTTTAGATCTCTTCCAGGTATTGGACGACGTCCACTGCCGTCCGGCGGCCGGCCGCCGCTGCCTCAGCCACGGTTCCCTCGTCTTCGGGGCGGCCGCAGACGAACGTCCCGGGCGAAGCGGTCCATGCCTGGCGCAGATCTGCCGGCTGCAATCCTGTCCCATCCGCCTCTGCCAAACCGGAGGGACCGGCGTACAGGACCAGCGCCTCGTGCGATACGCGCACGTTATCTACGAAACCCTGCTCAAGCTTCCGACCACCAAGGAAGACGATCCCGGCCTGCAAAATCCCCTCCACATCCCGCCCCAATGCGGCCGGCGGCACCCCCTCGGGAAGCCACCGGGCGAGCCGGTCGCCCGGCAGTGCATGCTCGTCGTACAGCTCCACGGCGCATCCCGCCAGCGCCAGGTAGTAGGCGCAGCTCAAGCCTGCAACGCCCGCCCCTACGACGGCAACCTTCCGGTCCCTCCTGGTTCCAGCCCGGGGAAGCCACCCTTCGGGCCCTGCCGCCTCACAGGCCCAGCGCTCCAGCTCGGCGATGCGCACCGCATCCCCGGCATAGGTTCGCCGGTGGCAGCGGCGCTGGCACAGCTCGTCCACGGGGCAGGCATAACCACACACCTCCGAAAAGGGGTTACGCTGGCGCAACAGGCGCGCGGCCCCGGCGTAATTCTGGGCCTCCATTCGCCGCAGAAATCCGGGCACGTCGACGCCGGCCGGGCAATCGGCGACGCAGGCCGGGTGCTCGCAGCCCTGGCATTGCGCCGCGGCCAGGTGCGCGTTCTCCCCGGATATCGCCTCCGTGCCCCCGAAGGCTGGCCGCCTGTAGGGTAGCTCCACGAAATGAACGTACTGCTTCGGAAATCTGCGCCGGTCATAGTCCTTCTTGTGCAGGTCGCGCAGGACGACGCAGGCCGCCCCCACCCCGGAGACGACGGTGGCCGGGGCGCCGGTGGCCATCACCGTCGAATCGCCGCAGAAATACAGGTTCTTCCACTCGCTCCTGGCGTGCAGACGACGGAGCATCTCCTGGCCGATCATGTTCTTGGGCCCGCCCACCGCCCCGCCGTTTTTCAGCAGGTAGCGCTCGATGGTCGTGGGCGTCCCCACGATCATTCTCTGAATGTGATCGCGAAAGCCGGGATAGTGCTGCTCGATCTGGTCCACCATGCGGTTCGCTTCTTGCACCTTCAGCGCCCTGTACTCGGCGGATCGGTACGCCGGGTCGGCGGGGCCCGGCCACGAGCACAGGTTGGGCGCAATGGCCGTGATCACCAGCTTGTCGGGCGGGCACAGCGTTTTGTCGACCAGGGCGTTGACGTACAGCGTCAGGTCCGAGCTGTCGATCTCTTTCCGGTTCTCGATAAACACCTCCCAGGGCAGGACGCCCGCCGGCAGCGCCTCGCGGTCGACGACGAGATAGAGCGTCATGCTGGGATAGGTCGGGACGAGGGATTGGGCCCAGGCCAGGCGCTCGGGTGAAATGTGCTCGGGCCTGACCAGCTTGCCATAGATGTTCCACACCGTCGCGTTGGCCACCACGCGGCCGGCCGGGATCTCCAGGCCGTTGTCCAGGCGAACGCCGTAGGCGGTTCCCTCCCGGATGAGGATCTCGTCCACCAGGTGGCGGTACAGCGTCTGCCCGCCATAGCGCTCGAAGGCTTTTTCGATCTTGTTGGGCAGCATCTGTGCCCCGCCGGCGGGATAGTACACCCCGCCGATGTGATTGTCCAGGAACATGGTGGCTGCCAGGACGGCCGGGGTCTCGGCGGCAGTGCAATAGCAGTAGGCCGAGCACAGCTTGTCATAGAAGTCGAATATCTCGGGCGTGGAAAAATACTCCTCCAGGAGGGTCCGCGTGCTGGTGGAGAGCAGCTTGCGCATCTTGAGCATGCCCAGGGGATTGCTCAGCAGGCTGCGCAGCCCCTGCCGCGCCGAATATTCGGAAGGAGGGACCACCACCTCGTTCTTGACGACAATGTTCTCGTACAGCTTGTACAAGGCGGCATAGAACGCGCGGATGTTTTCCTTCTCCGCGGGGAACAGCCGGCCAAGCTCCTCCACAAAGCGCGGCACGTCCGGCCAGAACACCACCTCCCTGCCCTCGATGGTCATCCGGGCCAGGGTGGGGTGCGCCACGACGTCGATGGGCTCCTCCAGCTCGTTCATCAGGAAGCGAAACGGCTTGAACCCCTTCTCGCCAAAGCCATAGAGCATGGCCGTTCCGACGTCAAACACAACGCCCTGGCGCTTGAAAGACGTGCACGAGCCCCCCGGCTTGTCCTGCTGGTCGATCATCAGCACCGACAGGCCGCGCTTGGCCAGCAGGCTGGCCGCCGCCATCCCACCCAGCCCGGCGCCGACGACGATCACGTCGTACCGATCCCGCAGCACGGCATCTTCCAATAGTCTCATTCGATCGTCACCTGGCATCCTTTCGTGTATCGGCCGGGGCGATGGCGCGCCCCCCTTTGGTCGACCGGAGGATCCTCTTGGCGGCCAGCTTTCCGGTCAGCACCGCCACCGGCGACCCACCGGGCGAAAAAGACCAGTGCCCGGCCATCAGCAGGTTGGGAACGGGCGTCTCCACGCTGCGCGCGATGCGAAACAGGCTCGTCCGCTGAAAGGCCTTCTCGCGCTCGTAGCTCCAGCCCATGATGGCCCCCTGAAAGTTCGACGTGCGCCGTTGCAGCGTATACGGCGTCGCCGTGGCACACAGCTCGACGTGATGGGACAGGCCGGGGATGAACGTCTCCAGGCTGGCGACCATCTGGCGCGCAACCTTCTCGTTCAGCCGGCGATAGCCCTCGGTTGGCTTCCCGCCGTCCAGGCCCCAGTTGCGCGCATAGTGCCATGACGTCAGCGCCGAGAGGATGAGGCCGGTTTTCCCCCTGGGCGCCAGGCTCGCCTGGCGGAGGCAGGGCACCGAGAGCTCCTGCGGCACGCGGGCAAAATAGTCCTCACGGTCGCGGTCCGCTTCCCCAATGCCGGTCAGATCGGGGGCGTAGAACAGGTGCCCGCATCCCTGTAGATTCAACTGCTCGACGGGAATGTCGAGCCCCAGGAAGACGGCAAAGGTCGAATGGGAGGGCTCGGCCGCCAGCAGCTTCCTGGTGAACGACGGGGGGACAGCCGCCGCGGGCATCAACTCCGTGAAGGTCTGGCGTGCATCGCCGGCGGCCACGACGTGCCAGGCACGCAGCTCGGTTCCGTCGGACAGCGCGACACCGCTCGCGCGCCCGTGCTCCAGGCAGATGCGGGCCACCCGGGTGTTCAGCAAGATCTCCCCGCCCGCTGCCTCGATTGCTCCGGCCAGCGCCGTGGGCACGGCCTGGATACCATCCTCCGGGTAGTAGTAATCCAGGAACATGCTGAAATAGGCCAGGCCGAACAGGGCGCCGGTTCCATCGGGGAAGAGATGGCTCAGCAGGTTGACCAGGGCCGGGTTGGAAAGGCGCTTGCCCAGGTAACGCCGTAGGGGAGCACGGACGTGCATGAGGGTCGCCGGGAGGTGGCCAAGGGCAGCGAGGCGATCTTTTGGCCGCGATTCGGGCGCCGCTGTCTCGCCGGGCAGCTCGTCGAAAGAGGAGCGCACGAGTCCCACCAGCGCGCCGAGAAGATCCCCGATGTGCAGCACATCGGCCAGCACCTCCTGCAGGCCATCCCTCTGGTCGGGAAAGTGCCCCGCCAGGAACTGGAAGTATGCCTCAACGTCCGCCAGGCTCTGGATGGGATGCACGGTTTTCTCGGTGATCAGCGCCACAGGGCTCTTGTGCAAGCGCACCTGCGACAGCAGGCCAAGCTCGGCGAGCATGGGGATCAGAATTCCGGCATTCTCCACGGCCTTGATGCCGCCGTCGAACAGGTAGCCGTCCTGCCAGAACGAATTGAACAGGCCGCCGACCTGCCCGGCCTGTTCGCACACCAGCACGCGGGCGCCGCCTCTGGCCAGGTACGCCGCCGCCGTCAACCCCGAGATGCCCGCACCGATGACAATCGCATCGTAATCAGCCATGATCCTCCCTACCATAACCTGGCCCGTGGACAGGCCAGGGACCGGCCTTTCCAGGTGAGGCCGCCGGTGAGGCTTAGCCACATCGAACGAAAGGCCACGACCTCCATGACAAGCAGTGTGACGGGATAGAGGGCCGCCGGCGCCAGGGGCAGACCCAGGCGGCGATAGGAGAACAACCACAAGACCAGCGCCAGCGCGATGCAGCCCAGGACGGCGGCGAGTGGCACATCCAGTGCCGAACCCAGTGCGTAGCGGCCCAGATCGTAGACTGGTTTCAGGAACAGCACCAGCAGCCACAGCCAGGCGAACAGGTAGGGCACCAGCCGGAAGCCAAAGGCGGCGAACAGGTTTTTGGCAAAGCCTGCATACGCCTCCCGGCCGCTCCGGTACATGCGGCAGGAGATCAGGTGCGCCACTTCCATCATGCGCCAGCGGTAGCCCATGGCCGCGAACCGCCTGGCCAGTGCCAGGTCCTCCGGGATCGAGGAGCGGACGGCCTGGTGGCCGCCGGTCTCCTGGTAGGCAGCGCGCCGGATCACCAGCACCTGCCCTATGGCGCAAGCCAGCGCCGGGAGCTTGACGCGGTAGGCCAGCGCCAGGGGCGTGAAGGAGTACATCACCCAGGAAAAGAATGGCACCAGCAGCTTCTCACCCCACGTCAGCACCTCCTGCCGTGGAAAGCCGCTCATCAGATCGGCACCCTCGCCTTCCATGGCAGTCACCACCGCGCGCACCGCTCCGGGCCGGTGAAAGGTGTCCGCATCGGTGAAAAAGAGCAGGTCGCCGGCTGCCTGTGCCGCGAGCTGGGCACAGGCCCAGTTCTTCCCCGACCAGCCTGCCTCCAGTGGCCGGCCGGCCAGCACCTTCAGCCGCGCGTCGCAGCCCGCCAGCGCTTCGAGGATCGCGCGGGTCCGATCCGTGGATTCGTCGTCCAGGGCCAGCACCTCAAAATCCGAGTAGTCCTGCGCGAGCAGCGAGCGGATGCAGCGCTCGACGTTGCGTTCTTCGTTGCGCGCCGGCACAAGGATGGAGACCCTGGGAAACCGCGCCGGGGCAGGGTGCCGCAGCGCTCGCCGCATGGTC
Organism: Anaerolineae bacterium; assembly: GCA_034428935.1. Lineage (GTDB taxonomy): Bacteria > Chloroflexota > Anaerolineae > JAAYZQ01 > JAAYZQ01 > JAAYZQ01. The sequence goes on from DAOUHB010000165.1 coordinate 52,596, forward strand.
CGCGTGTTGCTCAACACGATGGCGATCAGGATCACCTGAAAGATGAGGATGTCATAGATCGGGTCGTGTATCAGGAGCCGGCTCATCCGTCGCCGTCCCTCAGGTCGAGAGCCGGCCCGCGAGCCAGGGACGCAAGTGAGGTCGCCGGCCCAGATCCCCGCGGTGGGTCCAGGTCAGGATGACGGACTGGCCGGCCAGCACGGCCAGGAGCAAGGGGTCGGGCATCCAGGCGAGCAAAACGACGCCCAACCCAATGACGGTCAGCAACACGGCCCAGCCACTCGCGTCGAGCAGCGCGGTCCAGAAAAGGACCAGCAGCAGCGCCGGCAGGGGCACGCGCCATAGGGTCAAGCCGATCCATACGCCAAACGAGACGGCAAGGCCTTTTCCACCTCTGAAGCGAAGGAAGGGCGAAAAGGCGTGCCCCAGGAGGGCGGCCGTGGCAACCAGGTACATGGGCAGGCCGCGGATGCCCAGGTCGAAGTAGGCCACTCCCACCGGTGCGGCTCCCTTGCTGACGTCGAGCATCAATGCCAGCAGCCCGGGCAGCGCGCCGCCGGCCCGAAAGGCATTGGTCGCACCGGGGTTGCCGTCGCCAAAGCGCCGCACATCCGTCCGGCAAAAGATTCTGCCCAGCCAGACGGAGAACGGGAGCGAGCCGCACAGGAAGGCCAGCAGGATCAGCGCAAGGGAAAGCGCCATCGACGTCACATGGTTCTCCGACGACAGATTCCCTGGAGGGTTGGAGCACGATGGGAAGACAGCGCGCTCCAGGGGGTCCCTGCCAGAATTATATCAAACAACAGAGTGGGCGTCAACCAGGTTTTCGCGGTTGGCCGCGCTTGCTCAAGAGGATACCCGGGATCTCACCGTCCCGCGACGTACTCGGGTGCCACGCGGCAAGCCCGTGTAGGAGCGCGTGACACCTGACTCGAGCCTTGGCGAGAAGCTCAGGCTGGGCTATCCTGGGCCGAGCATTCTCTCTTTTCTATGGCGTCCCACGCCCACGGTGCCCCACAGCGTCGAGATCTTTTCGGTCTCTTAGCTCAACCACCTGCCAGCCATGTACCCGGCGAGGCTTACGACCACGCTCAAGACCGTCCCCCAGATCATGTCCACGACCGTGACGAGGAGGGGCCAGTCTCGGATGGTGGCGAGGTTGGTCAGGTCGTAGGTGGCATAGGCGATGAGACCGAACAGAGCCGCGCGCCAGAGGGTCGTCACGAGGGAGCCGGCTTGCAGCCCCGGTAGGACCGCGAACACCAGGATGCCAACGATGAACAGCAGGTAAAAGACACCCGCTGCCAGCCAGTTGGGGCTGGGAGCCATGAGAAAGCCCAGGTGCTTGCTATAGAACGTGCGTGCCACCAGGCCCAGCCAGGCCATGTCAATGATCAGGAATGCGACGAGCGTAGCCAGATACAGTTTCAGATAGTAAGCCATGTTTCGCTCCCCTCTTCTCCACCGGCGCCGGAGCTCCAGCCCGTGATAGACCCCTCAAGGTTGCGCGTTCGCGAATCGAGCGCAGGGCGCGCTCCAGGGGTCCCCATCTGCTATTATATCGCACAACGATGCAGGTGCAAATCGGCGGATCAGAAGAACGAAAACCGGTGGGAATACGATCACAGTCACATTGTGAGCACAGCTTCTGGCAGGTATCCTACCTTGACTTGGTTAGAAACCTATAAGAAATCTTTGCGATATCTTGACAGGATGGTCACTTGAGGATATAATTTCCATTGACGCCGGGCAAGAGCCTACGAGCAGGGCGCCGGCGTGTCCCCTGCGGAAGTGCCGATGGAGAATAAAGTGACCATTAGGATAGTAACGGACAGCAGTTGTGATTTGCCGATAGAATTGGTGCACAGGTATGGGATCAGCGTCGTGCCGATGTACATCAACGTCGGCAAGAAGAGCTACCTGGACGGCGTCGAGATGACCCACGAGGAGTTCTACGAAGGGCTGCCCCATTTTGACCATCATCCCACGACTTCGGTCCCCGGTCCCGGGCAATTGGTGCAAACGTACGAGCGTCTTGCCGACGATGGCGCAACGGCCATCGTATCGATTCACATCGGCAGCGCCCTGAGTGCCATGGTGGGAATCGCCCGCCTGGCGGCACAGGAGACCAAGAAGGTACCCGTCACTGTTTTCGATTCGGGACAGTTGACGTTGGGCATCGGCTTGCTGGCCCTCACCGCAGCGAGGGCAGCGGCCGAGGGCCAACCCTTGAGCGATATCGTCGCAGCCCTGGAGGACCAGGCCTCTCGCACCCATTGCATCGCTGCCCTGGACACCCTGGAGTACCTGCGGCGGAGCGGCCGGCTGAGCCGTTTTCAGTCCACCCTTGGCTCCGTGCTCCAGATCAAGCCCCTGCTCAAAATGCATTCCGGGGAGTTCGATATGGAGCGGGTGCGCACCCAGAATCGCGCGACCACCAGGATGATGGACTATCTGGCCCCCCTGATGCCGTTCGAGAAATTGGCCCTGGTTCACACCCACGCACCGGAGAAGGCACACCTCCTCCGCCAACTGGCCTCGCACATGTTTCCTGGAGGGGAAGAGCCAATGTACGCCGAGGTCACGCCCATCATCGGCACGCACATCGGCCCCGGGGCGGCAGGCTTTGTGGCCATCGAGGCCAGAAACGGCGACTAGAGCCGTCAAGAGGAAGGCAAAAAGGGCGCCTGGTGATGGACGGAGGGTTGGGAGCGGCCCTTGGCTCCTGGGCCGCTCCCGGCCTATTGACCTCTATCCGGCAGGATAAAAGTACAGGTCCGTCGGCTTGAACTTGCTCAGCCGTCGGAACCGGCCCTTGATCTTCATCCCGATCCAGTCGGTGCTGGCCTCGGCGGGGTCCACGCCCACCAGGCGAGCCAGGAAGAGGGTGTTTACCCCCGGAAACTCGACCTGTACCAGGACGTAGGGTGTCTCGGGCAGAAACTCCTCGCTGCCAAAGTGGCACACGGTAAAGGCGTGCACCGTACCCTCCGCCGGGATCTCGATCCACTCGGTCTCGTTGCCCGTGTACATGTCGTGGCCGCGAGGCGTGGCATAGGTATAGCCCGTCTCGGGATCGCGGTTGGCGAGGAGGCGCCCGTTGCTCAGGCCGGCAAAGAACGGCGAATCCTGGGCATAGGAATGGAGATAAGTTATACTGTAAGGCTGCTCGATAAGTATCGGCGCCATCTTCTTGAGGCCTGCCAGGGCGGCCTCGTCAAGCTCTCCGGGGAACGGCACGGTGTGCAGCACGTAGCCGCCAAAGGTCTCTTCCATTTTGTCGTTGGCCATGTCAGTCCTCCTTCTCCAAGATGCTGACCGTGACATACGTGCCCGTCCCTGCGTGACTGTGGATGGCTCCCCGTTTGGCGTTGGCTACCTGCAACGTCCCATCGCCAAAGTGCTTGTCGATGGTGTTCTGCAACTGCCAGATGGCAAACACGGCCTGCATCAACCCGGTTGCACCCACCGGGTGGCCGCAGGCGATGAGGCCGCCACTGGGGTTGACCGCGCACGCGGACTCGTCGGGCAGGTCCAGCCCGTAGTCGACGCTGGGCATGAAGGCCTTGCCGCTGGCGGCAAAGGGCCCGCCCTCGCCGTAGCGACACAGGCCCATGTCCTCGTAGGTCTGGATCTCGGAGCTGGTATAGGCGTCGTGCAGCTCGACAAAGTCGATCTCGCCCAGGGGATCGTGAATGCCTGCATTCTTGTAGGCTTCTTTCGAGGCCATGCGGCCGGCACGGAAGGAGTGCACCCCCGGGTAGCGAAAACCTCGCGACCACAGATCGCGGTAGTAGGCATGGGTCTCGTCGGTGTCTTCGTTGGGCAGCATGTTGTACTTCTGGAAGTCGTCGTAGCTCTGATGCGGGCGGTCGGCCATGCGCATGGCGTCGGTGCCGCGGCCGATGCCCGAGACCACGACGCGGGGGATTCGCTGGCCGCCGGCCTTTTCTATCCTGGCCAGGCCCTCCTCGCTGCACAGCACGGTGGCCGCCGCGCCATCGGACATGACGCAGATGTCCAACCGGGTCAAGGGCCAGGCGACCATCGGCGCATTCCGCACGTCGGCGATGGTGAGCTTCTCTCGCTTCTGAGCGTAGGCGTTATGGTAGGCGTTCATGTGGTTCTTGACCGAGACGTGGGCCATTTGTTCCGGGGTGGTGCCAAACTCCTTCATGTGGCGGGTCACCATCATGGCATAGTAGCCGGAGTAAAACCCGCCGACGGGATAGTCAAAGCTCACGTCGGAGGCCAGGGCGATGAACTCGTTGCCCTTCCACGTCGCCACGTGGCTCATCGTCTCAAAGCCATAGGCCAGGCAGACGTCCATGTAGCCCGAGGCCACGGCCTTCCACGCCTCCTGGAAGCAGATGCCGCCCGTCGCGCCCCCACCTTCCACGCGATGGCTCGGTTTCGGGCACAAGCCCAGGTAGTCCTGAGCCATAATGGCAGCCATCAGTTGGCGGGCAAAATGATCGGAGAAATAGGAAGACACTGACCCATCGACGATCTCGACAAACTGGCGGTGGGTCAGGCCCAGGTCGGCGATGGCATAGTCATATGCCTCTTTGACCAACGCGGGAAAGGTCTTGTCGGGGCGCGCCTTGGCAAACTTGCTCACCCCACCGGAAACAGCATACACAGGTCGCATAGAGTGTGCCTCCTTCTTGTCCGTCCTGTCTACTACGCTTTCCTATCCACTGTGGGTTGCCTGCCGCAGTTCGGTACCTTGCGCACGGGCCACAAGAGAACGTCATGCGCCTGGGGCTGGAGAACGCAAAACCGCCCGTCCCACTCCCTACGGAGCAAGACGGGCGGCCCTCACGGAGGAGCGGAACGCACCTCCCTGCCAGCAAGCCCAACGACGGCCCATTTGCATTCAAAGCCCAACGGTGGGTACGCCACCCTGCACCTCCCTGAGTCGATCTCCACCGATCACTGGGACACCGCCGATCCTTTTGCTCCCCCACTATACCACAACTCGCCGCCACAGGCAACCGGCGACAGAACAGGTGGCAGGGCCGTGCGAAGGCCGCCATCCTCTGGGATCGCCGAGCGCCTGTTCGGCCCCTGCTTTCATCCTTCGCAACGCCCCAGCCCCAGCGCCAGGTGCGGCGGAATGCGGGACCTCAAGCAGCAACGCCGGCGCTACAGCTTGACGCCGCGCCGTTCCCATATTACACTGGACCCCAGATCGTAGTTCGACAAGGTGGGCTGTGAAGGCCTCTTACCACACACCGCACGCTCCGGCCCGCCACGAGCCACCTGGTTGGCATCCCAGATCAAGCGAGTTGAAGCGCAAAGACAGGAGCTGAGAGCATGAGCGCACCGGAAGCAACCACCATCGGGCAGGGCCAGGCAGGGCCAACGCGCGGCCAGCGCATCAAAAAAGACTACAACGAGGCTATTCCATCCATCTGTATCGAGCGAGCTGTGTGCTACACGCGATCGCACCGGGAGACCGGCGGCCAGCCGCTCATCGTCAGGCGGGCCCGGGCTTTCCAGGAAGCGTGCGAGCACATCCCCGTCACCATCTACCCCAACGAGTTGATCGTCGGCAATCGGGGAGGAGAGAGGCGCGCTGGCTGCGTGAACCCCGAGGTGTCGTGGCGTTGGGTCGAAGAAGAGATGGAACGTTTCGAGATCCGCGAGCAGGACCCGTACCGGATCACGGCCCGGCAAAAAGAGGTGCTGCGCAACGAGGTCTTTGCCTACTGGAAGGGCCAATCGCTGGAGGAGGCCTACCTCGCCCGGCTGCCCGACGAGACCGCACGCGTTGTGGTCGACACCGGGGTGGTGGACAATGACTCCAAGTGGCGCGCCTACGTGGGCGAGATCACGCCCGACTTTCAAGACGTGATCTTTCCGCAGGGCTTTGCCGGGATCAGGGCCGAAGCCGAGGCGCATCTCCGCCTCCTGGAGCCCACCAGCGCCGAGAACCTGGAAAAGATGCACTTTTATCAGGCGGCCATTATCACCAGCACCGCGCTCATTCGCCTGGGCGAGCGCTATGCTGAAAAGGCCGAAGAGCTGGCCCGGACAGAACCGGACCCCACGAGGAAGCAGGAGCTGCTGCGCTCCGCCGAGAACTGCCGCCGGGTCCCCGCCAACCCTCCCCGAACCTTCTGGGAGGCGATGCAGATGGTGTGGTTCGTGCAGGTGGGGCGGGCCATCGCGGAGAACGCCGTGGCCCTGAACCTGGGGCGCTTTGACCAGTACATGTTTCCCTACTACCAGCGAGACGTGGCGGCAGGCATCCTCACGCCGGAACAGGCCCAGGAGCTGATCGAGTGCCTGTGGATCAAGCTCTCGGAGTGGGTATGGGCCATCTCGACCAACACGGCCAGGTTCTTTGCAGGATATTGCGCCTTTCAGAACCTGACGGTGGGCGGCCGGAAGAGGGACGGCACAGATGGGACCAACGCTCTGTCGTACATGTGTCTGCGCGCCACGGCCAACGTCCGGACCCACCAGCCAGGCCTGAGCGTTCGCATCCACCCCGACAGCCCCGAGGAGTTTCTCCTCGAGGTTTGCCGCCTGATCCGCCTCGGCACCGGCTTTCCGGCGGTCCACAACGACCGGACCGGGTCGGCGATGCTCCTGGCGGCCGGCCTGTCGCCGGCCGACGCGCGCGATTGGAACAACTGCGGCTGCGTGGTGCCCCATTTTCGCAAGGTGGGCGAATGGACTGCGGCGGCCAACATCAACCTCGCCTCGGCCCTCGAGTATGCCCTGAACGATGGGCGGGGGCGCCTGGATGGAGAACAGCGGGGACTGCCCACGGGAGATCCGGCTTCCTTCCAGACGTTCCAGCAGGTCAAGGAAGCGTATTACGCCCAGCTCGCCTACCTGATCAGACAGACGGTGATTGCCACGGTCATTGCCCAGGACGTCCACGCGCAACTGGCACCGCGGCCGTTCATGTCGACCCTGGTAGACGGCTGCCTGGCCAAGGGCAAGGACCTGGCCAGGGGCGGAGCCTTTTACAACGTCGGGCCGGTGCTGACCGGCATCGGCGTCGCCGACGTAGCCAACTCGCTGGCGGCCGTGGAGCGGCTGGTGTTCGAAGCAAAGTCCGTCACCCTTGGAGAGCTGTGCGAGGCGCTGGATCGCAACTGGGAGGGTTACGAGGCGATCCGCGCCAGCGCGATCAAGTGCCCGAAGTACGGCAACGACGACGACAGCGTGGATCGTTTCGCCGTGGAGCTCAGCAACTTTTACCACGACGAGATCCGCAAATACAAGGACTGGCACGGGCAGCCCTTTAACTCGGCCTTCATGGGCATCTCGAACTATATCCCGGCCGGAGCGGTGGTCGGCGCCACCCCCGACGGGCGCCTGGCCGGCACCCCGCTGACCGAGGGTTGCTCGCCGCATTGCGGGACCGACGTGACGAGCCCCACCGCGGCCATGAGATCCGTGGCCAAGATCAGCCACGAGAGCCACTCGGGCGGCACGCTGCTCAACGTCAAGCTCTCGCCCGATGCCCTCAAGACAGACCGGGACCTGCGTAACCTGGCGGCCATGATCCGGGGGTATTTCGAGCTGGGGGCCTTTCACGTCCAGTTCAACGTCGTCAGCCCCGAGACCCTGCGGGATGCGCAGCGGCACCCCGAGAACTACCAGGATCTCCTGGTAAGGGTCGCCGGCTACAGCACGCGCTTTGTCACCCTCTCCAGGGAGGTGCAAGACGCCATCCTGGCGCGGACAACGTACGAGGCCCTGTGAGTCCCTGGACAGGTGAGGCAGCCATGGAGCAAGGTGGTGGCGCCGACCCTTCCGGCGTGGTGTTCGAGATCCAGCGCTGGTCGGGCAACGATGGCCCGGGCATTCGCACCGTCGTCTTTATCAAGGGCTGCCCGCTGCGCTGCGCGTGGTGCTGCAACCCCGAATCCTGGAGCCCGGCACCGCAGGTCGCCTTCTTCCAGGAACGATGCCTGGACTGCGGGCGGTGCCGGGATGCCTGCCCGCAGCAAATTGCCGGGCCCCGCGGCCTCGGCGGCCGGGGGGACGCGCCGGGCTGCACAGCCTGCGGTCGGTGTGTCGAGGTCTGTCCGTCCGGCGCCCGCGTGCTCATGGGCAAGAGGATGTCGGCGGGCGAGGTGCTGGCAGCCGTCGAGAGGGACCGCGTTTTCTATCGCCAATCGGGCGGCGGGGTGACGTTCTCCGGCGGCGAGGCGCTGGCCCGACCACGCTTTCTGAAAGCGCTGGTCGACGGCTGCCAGGCCGGCGGGCTGCCCATGGCCCTGGAAACCTGTGGCCACTTTTCGTGGGACAGGTGCGAGGAGATCCTGGCCGCGATGGACGTAGTCTTTGTCGACATCAAGCACCTGGACCCGGCGGTTCACAGGCGCGTGACCGGTGTTGACAACCGGCTCATCCTCCAGAACGCGATCCGCATGGCCCGTGCCGGGCTGCCCCTCGTCATTCGGGTGCCCCTCATCCCCGGCATCAACGACGACGCCGCCAGCGTCGAGGCCATCGCCGCTTTTGTATCGCGGGAGCTCGGCGGCGCCCTGGGCGTGGAGGTGCTGCCGTACCACACCCTGGGAAAGGGCAAGTACGCGGCCCTCGGCCTGGACTACCGGCTGGCAGACCTGCTTCCCCCGGAACCCGAGTCCGTCGTCCGGGCCAGGAGGATCTTTCAGGATCTGGGCGTCACCAACCTGTATTATGGCAGCGCGCCAGTGCCCACGGCAATGGCCGGCAAGGAGGAGAAGGATGAGCGAGGTGCCCTTTGACCTGGACAAGGAGGGCAACCTGATGATCGACCGCAGCTCCTTCGACGTGATGACCGGGCGCTGGATCAACCGGCGCATCGTCATTCGCGATGGCGTTCGGCGGGACACACCCTTCTCGGTGCGCTGTTACAACGCGGGCGAGATACGGCAACTGCTGGCGGCGGCCGGCCTGGAGATCGTCAAGCTGTGCGCGGGCTGGAGGGGCCAGCCGCCCTCCGCCGAGTCGCGGGGTTTGGCCGTCGTCGCCCGCAAAACCACCTGACGCGTGGCGCGCCCCCTGCCGCCGGTGCAACAGGGGGCGCGCAATCGCTGAGGGGCCGGCTGTGCGTCGAGTGGGGTTCGATTCCGGCCCCTCAGATGCGAGTGCTATGGGACGACGATGATCGTGCCGGACATCCCAACACCTCCCGGCCCGCCGTGGGGGGCGCAGTAGTAGGGATACTCGCCGGGTTCCGTGAAGGTATAGTAGAACTCTTCTCCCTTGCTCAGCCCTCCGCTGTCGAACAGCCCCGTGTCCGAGCTCACGGTGTGGGTCACGTCGTCCTTGTTGGAGAACTTGACCTCGGTGCCAACCTTGACCGTCAGCACCCGGGGCACGAACTGAAAGTCCTCCAGCTCCACCTCGCCCTCGTCCGTGGCGGTCGTCGCCGCGCCGGACGCGGGCGCCTCGGGGGTTGGCGCATCCGTTGGCGACGCAGCGGCCGGCTCAGGGGTGGGTGCCGCCTCCAGGCCACCTGTGACCGCAAAGGCCGGACTGACCATTTGCTCGCCGACAAACACCGGGCCATCGACTCCCGGGAACTCGTAAGTGCCCACCTCGCCCGCGTCGGTGTGCAGCATCGCGTACAGCGTCTCGGTTGCCTGCGTCACGTCGATCATCACGGTCACGTCCGCGTTCTCGCCTTCGTTAACGGGGCTGTAGCCCAGCACCGGGCCGGGATTGCCGTCTTGCTGGGCGTGAACTACCAGCCAGCCGGGCCCGGCGCTCACTACCTGAGCAATCGTCACCATGCCGTGCATGATGGCCTGGTCGGCGACCGTCACCGCCGGGGTGATGGCTGCCGGCATGGGCTCGGCGGTGGGCGTCGCCGCCGGCTCCTGGGTGGGTGCTTCCGTAGCCTGTGGCTCCAGGGTCGGCTCGGCATCCGCATCGGCATCCGGGACAGCGGTCGGTACCGCCTGCCCGCAGGCACCGACCAGCAAAGCAATCAGTAGCAGGGCACCCGCGGCCAGCGTCGCCGGCCGACGCCCCACGGCCGAGTTCGCCCTTGACTTCACGTCGTTCAGTCCCAACATTTTTTCCGATCCTCCTGTTGCTGGTTAGTCCGCCTCTCGTTCGGTCGGCTGTATGTATTCTATGGTACGCGCACAGGCAGGAGGTAGATCCATCCCTCTCGTTAGAGGAGCATAAAAGTCGGGGATTCGGGATTCTATTGCGGGCGCGAGCGCGATGAACCGCGCACTACGAACGGGGATGGGCCGGCGGTACTCTGTCAAGCAGTCGGTCCGGGACGCGCGGAGATCGCCGGGGCATGGAATGCGGCGGGCAGGCCAGCAGGGCCTCCAGCAGGGGCAGCATCCCCGAGACCCGCCTGGCGCGGATCACCAGGTCCCACAACGGCTCGAGCTTTTTCCAGCCGGCACTGTAGGCCACGTGGCGCAGCTGCCCGGTCCACGTCCCCTTGGCCGAGGCGGATTGCAGGATCGAGCCCCAGCGGTAGAACTCGTGGTAGGCGCGCCGATATCCCTCCTCCAGGGTCTGCACCGTCATCCTCGCCGGGCGAAAGACGGCGTGGCGGGTGTCATACAGGTCCCAGTCGCTGGTGGTGATGCGCCCCGCGGCTGCCAGCCGCCCGTGGAGGGCGGTGCCCGGGTAGGGTGTCAGGATATGGAAGGTGGCCGTCTCGATGCCCTGCTCGATGGCCCATTCCACGGTCCGATCAAAGACCGTCTCGTCGTCGCCGTCCATGCCAAAGACCAGGCTGGCGTTGACCATGACGCCCAGGCTGTGCAGGCGACGAACGGCCGCCCGGTAGTCCTGGCCGAGATTGTGTCCCTTGTGCTGCGAGCGCAGATTGCCGGGCTCGAGCGTCTCGAAGCCGACAAAGAGGCTGCGCAGCCCGCAGTTCACCGCCTTCTCCAGCAGGCCCGGCCGCAGCACCGCCTGCACCGTGCCCGCCGCCTGCCACAGCCGCCCCATGCCCGCCATGCCGTCAAAGAGCGCCGCGGCAAAGCGCGCATCGCCAAAGAGGTGGTCGTCCAGGAAGTAAAGGTGGCGGCCCGGCAGCCGCTCGATCTCGGCCAGCGCGGCGTCGACCGCCTGGGTGTAAAAGGAGCGGCCACCCTGGAAGAAGGCCTCCTTGTAGCAAAAGTCGCAGGCATGGGGGCAGCCTCGCGAGACAACCAGGGAGTTGGGCACCAGGTAGAGGTGCCGCTTGATCAGGTCGCGGCGGACCGGGGGCAAACCCTCCAGCGTGCGCTCGCGGGAACGGTAGACCTTGCCCGGCCGGCCTGCCCGAAAGTCGGCCAGAAACCGGGGCCAGGCCTCCTCCGCCGGCCCCAGAAAGATCGTGTCGGCGTGGCGGGCGGCCTCTTCCGGCAGCGAGGTGACGTGCAGCCCGCCCAGCGCTACGTGCACGCCCCTGGCCCGGTAGGCGTCGGCCAGCTCGTAGGCGCGGTAGGCCGACGTGATGTAGGCCTGGATGGCCACCAGGTCCGGCTCGTCCCGCCCACCCGGCACCCCGAGCCTGGCCGGCCCCTCGACGTGCTCGTCGTGGATGCTCACCTCGTCGTCATCCGCCAGGTAGCCCGCCAGGGTGGCCAGCCCCAACGGTGGGAAGAGAGCGTACTTGATGGGCCGCCAATCGGGGCTCCAGGCCTCGGTCAGGGCCGGCAGGATCATCTTGACTTTCATCGGCTCGCTCCTCTCGCTGTTCAGGCACATTGTATCACGGGCGGCCCGCCCCCGTCGCCGCCCTGGCACCCTGGAATCCATGCCTCAGGGCCGGCAATCGGCGCACTCGGGTGCTTGACAGGCGACTGGAACTGTGTTTTACTGGTGCAAACTCGAGCAAAAGTGGCGAAAGGAGCTTTCCATCGTGGATTATGCCGCGCATATCCGGGCCCGCCGCGACGATGCCAGGTCCCTGGAGGACCTTTACCGGGACTCTTTGCGGAAAGGTGAGGCCGACGAGTTCTCGTCCGCCATGCACGCCTGCTACAGGGAATCCCCCGAGGTCGCGCTCTATGCAGCCTGGCACTACCGCCTGGATGGAGCCGCTCCGGCAAGTGCCGAGGGCCGTAAGGTCAATTGGCAACTGGCGGTGCCTTTGAGCGTCGGATTGGGCCTGGTTTTCTGGATCCTGTCCGACCCTCGTTTCGAGGTTCGCAACGATCTGCCCTTCCTGGCACTGGTCTGGGCACCCGTTGGCGCCTGTTTCGTCATCGCCTTCCTGGCCCTGGCGTCAAACAGGGGCTGGAAGGCGCCGGCGTTGGCCGTTGCCGGATTGGCAGGCATCGCTGCCTACGCGGTGTTGTTTGCCACCGTCTGGCAGCGATCCCCCGACTATCAGATCCTGGTGGCCGTCCACCTGCCGCTCCTGGCCTGGACGGCGACGGGGGTCAGCCTGTTGTGGTCGGCGCCCGGCGATGGGGAGCGCTTTGCCTTCCTGAGGCAATCCATCGAAGTAGCTTTTACGGGAGGCCTGTACCTGGCGGCCGGCGTAGCCCTGGCCGTGATCGCGTCAGGGCTGTTCGAGGCCATCGGCGTCATCCTGCCCGAGCTCATCCGGCGCTTGTTGTTGGTCGGCGTGGCGGGCCTGATGCCCATCCTGGCGGTGGCCAGCGCCTACGATCCCGGCCTGCCCCCGTCGAGGCAGAGCGCCCAGCAAGGCCTGGGCAAGCTAATCGCCACGTTGATGCGTCTGCTCCTGCCCCTGACGCTGCTGATCCTGGTCATCTACCTGTTTGTCATTCCCTTCAACTTTATGGCTCCATTCCGAGATCGGGACGTGCTCATCGTCTACAACGTCATGCTCTTTGCCATCATGGCCCTGTTGCTCGGGGCCACGCCTCTGGCAGCGGGCGACCTCCCGCCACAGCGCCAGCGGCTCTTGCGCCAGGGCATTGTCGCCGTGGCCGCGTTGACCGTCCTCGTCAGCCTGTATGCCCTGTCGGCCACGATCTACCGGACGGTGCTGGGGGGCATCACCATCAACCGCCTGACCATCATCGGCTGGAACAGCGTCAACATCGGCATCCTGGCCTGGCTGATCTACAGCCAGTTGAGGACCGGGCCCGAAGGGTGGGTCGGGCGGCTGCAGACCGCGTTCAGCCGGGGCGCCATCGCCTACGTCGCCTGGGCACTGTTCCTGCTCGTGGCGATCCCTTTGCTCTTTCGCTAGAAGAGGCAGCGCATGCTCACCTTGCTGATTGTCGAGGACAATGACAGGCTGCAGCGCGGGCTGAAAGCTGGGCTCGAAGCCACCGGCCAGGTGCGGGTGACCGGCACGGTGACCAGCGGGGAGGAGGCCGTGGCCCACTGCCTGGACGCCGCGCCCGACGCCGTCCTCATGGACGTGGCCCTCGCAGGCGAGATGAACGGCATCCAGGCGGCCGTTGCCATCCGGCGGGAGCATCCCCGCCAGCCGGTGGTCTTTTACTCCATCCAGGACGACGACGCCTACTACCGCGATTTTCTCCGCTCGGGCATGCTCAGCCACTATGCCTACGTGCGCAAGAGCAACTACCTGCTGCCCGAGAGCATCGTGCCCCTTCTGCGCGACGCCATCGGCGGGCGGAGCTACATCGACCCCGAGATCGAAGCGCGGGTGCAGGAAGTGCGCCACAAGGACGCCTACGACCCCCTTGCCCTGTTGGAGCCAAACGAGCGGGCGGTGGTGGCCCTCCTGGCCCAGGGCGCGACCAACGAGCAGATCGCCGAGCGGCTCGGCTTCCACGACAAGCGCGCCGTGAGCCGCACCAACGGCCAGATCTATGCCGCGTGGGGCCTCAACACCACGCCCACCGACGAGAAGGTGGCACGCACCCGGGCGGCGGTCATCTATCACCGGCGGCAGTTGGCGGTGTGGGACGACGACGGCACGCCCAGGGTGGCTGATCAGCGCGGGCAGTGGGTGCCCCTGGGCGAGGTGGGCCTGGCGCCGGGCCATGTGGGTTGAGCTCCTCCTCGATTGGGCGGCCATGGCCGTGTCGCTGTTCAACACGGTCCTGCTGCTGTGGCTGGGGCTGACGGTCCTGCTGAACGCCGAGCGGCGCACGCGGGGCATATGGCTGACCGGCGGCGGGCTGCTGACGGGCGCCGCCTTTTTCGTCAGCCACTCGGCCATCCGGGCCTATGGCCTGGACTCTGTCGGGCCGGGCACCGAGTTCTGGTGGCGCGCCGGCTGGCTGCCCGTGGTCGTTCTGCCCTTCGCCTGGTACGCGGTCATGCTGTGGTACTCGGGCTATTGGGACAACCGGCAGGGCGGCCTGCGCCGGCGGCAGCGGGCATGGCTGATCCTGGTGGGCGGGCTGTGCGCCGCCCTCGTCGGACTGTTGGCAGTGGCCAACTCGCTGCCCGCCTACTGGCAGGTAGCACGCCTGGAGCTGGCGGTCACCCCGGCGGTGGGCGGCATCCCGGTGGTCATGCTGCTCTACCCGCCCTACATCCTGCTGTGCATCGTCCTGTCCCTCGACGCGCTGCGCCGGCCCGAGCCCTCCCAACGCGTGATGGGCGATCTGGCCCGGCGCCGGGCCCGCCCGTGGCTGGCGGCAGCCTCGGGCGTGCTGCTTGCCGTCAGCCTGCTCGTGACGTGGGTGATACTGTGGATCGTGGCCAGCGCGCGGCAGCGCGCGCTGTATGACGTCTATGCCAACCTGTCGTACCTGGTCGCCTGGTTCGACCTGGCCATCGCCGCCCTCATCGCCCTGGCAATCATCCTCCTGGGACGGGCCATCGCCGCCTACGAGGTCTTTACAGGCAAGGCCCTGCCGCGGCAGGGCCTCGTGCGCCAGTGGCGCCGGGCAGTGATCCTGGCAGCGGGCTACGGGGTCGTCGTGGGGTGGAGCCTGGCGCTGCAGTTGCCACCCATCTACGGCCTGCTGCTGACGACGGCCCTCATGACCCTCTTTTTCGCCCTGCTGACGTGGCGTTCTTTTGCCGAGCGGGAGCGAACGATGGATCAACTGCGTCCCTTCGTCGCCAGCCCCCGCCTCTACGAGCACCTGCTGGCCTCCTCTCCCGCGGCCCTGGACCGCGATGGCAAGGCGCTGTTCCGGGCCCTGTGCCAGGACGTCCTGGGCGCCGGCGTCGCCTACCTCGTCCCCCTGGGGCCCCTCACGTCCCTGGTCGGCACGACGCTGGCCTGTCCGGAGGACGGCCGGAATCCTCCGGCTGCGAGCGGGCTGGCCGCCGAGCTCGATGCCTCGCCGGCAGCCTGCCTGGCGCTGGATCCGGCAAGGTACGGCGGCGCCACCTGGGCCGTGCCCCTGCGCAGCGACCAGGGGCTCATCGGCGTCCTGCTCCTGGGCGAGAAGCAGGATGGAGGCTTGTACTCCCAGGAAGAGATCGAGATTGCCCAGGCGAGCGGCGAGCGGCTGATGGACACGTTGGCCAGCATCGAGGTGGCGCGGCGGCTGCTGGCCCTCGAGCGCCAGCGCCTGGCCGAAAGCCGGGACTATGGGGAGCTGAGCCGCGCCGTGTTCGACCAGAGGGCCCGCCGCCTCCTGCACGACGAGGTCCTGCCGCTGTTACACGCCGCCATGCTGACTCTCAACGGCAGGCAGTCCCTGGCCGGGGATGCGGCCGACGACCCCCTGCACCTGCTGGCCGACGCCCACCGCCAGGTCTCGAACCTGCTGCGCGAGATGCCGGTCGTCGTCTCCCCGGAGATCGAAAAGCTCGGCCTGGTCGGCGCCCTGCAGGAGACGTTGGTCGGGGAGATGAACGGTGCCTTTGCCGGCGTATCGTGGCAGGTGGACGAGAAGGCCGCGCGCCGGGCCCGGGGGCTGGCGCCGCTGGCCGCCGAGGTGCTGTTCTACGCCGCGCGGGAAGCCATGCGCAACGCTGCCCGCCACGGTCGCGACCAGGCGGGAGAGCGCCCCCTGCACCTGCGCGTCGGCCTGGCCTGGCGCCCCGCGGCCGGCGACCAGGGACAGGACCGCCTGGAGCTCGTGGTGGAAGACGACGGCGTGGGATTGCCGGGGCCTACCCTGCCGGAAGCGGGCGGAGGCCAGGGCCTGGCGCTGCACAGCACGATGATGGCCGTCGTCGGCGGGACCCTGGCGGTCGAAAGCGTGCCGGGCGTGCACACGCGGGTGCTGCTCGGCCTGCCGGTGCCGCCGGCCCATTGACGCCTGTCTGCAAGCGTGCTATACTGCCCATACAACCGATCTCGAACAGGAGGAAGCCATGCAGACACGCCGTTTTGGACGCACGGGACACATGAGCACCATCGTCATATTTGGCGCCTTTGCCGTCGGCCAGCTCAACCAGCGCGAGGCTGACGAGACGATGGAGCTCATCCTGGCGCACGGCGTCAACCACATCGACGTGGCGCCGTCTTACCACGAGGCCGAGCTGCGCCTGGGTCCCTGGCTGGAAAGGCACCGCGACGACTTTTTCGTCGGCTGCAAGACCCAGTTGCGGGACCGCCGGGAGGCCCGGGAAGAGCTGCACCGCTCGCTGGAGCGGCTGCGCATTGACACCTTTGACCTGTTCCAGCTCCACGCCGTGACGACCATGGACGAGCTGGAGCAGTGTTTCGCGCCGGGCGGCTCGCTAGAGGCCATCGTCGACGCCCGCCGCGAGGGGCTCACCCGCTACATCGGCATTACGTCCCATGGCATGGAGGCGCCGGCCGTCCTCATGGAGGCCCTGGACCGCTTTGACATGGACAGCATCCTGTTCCCCGTCAACGGCAGGATGTGGGCCGACGGCGAATACCGGCGGCAGGCGGAAGCACTCTTGCAAAAGGCGGCCGAAAAGGACGTGGGCAGCATGGCCATCAAGGCCGTGGCCCGGGGGCCATGGGACGGCCGGCCGCAGCGCTACCACACCTGGTACGAGCCGTTGGAGGACCCGCAGGCCGTGGAGCGGGCGCTGCGCTTCACCCTGTCGCAGCCGGTGACGGGCGCCATCAGCGCTGGCGACGCCCGCCTGCTGCCGGCCATCCTCGACGCCGCCGAGCGCTTCCGGCCCATGGAGACGGCGGAGCAGGCCGAGTTCGTGGGCGTCGCTGAGCAGTACGGGCAGATCTTCTAATAGGATTGGGGCCCGCACGCCGGCTGACGGCTCAGTGCGCCTCCTGCAGCTCGATGACGTTTCCCTCCGGGTCGGTAACGTAGCACCAGGTGATCTGGCCGCCGCCCGCCACCCCGGTGGTGACGACCTCTCCCACGGGGCGGCCACCGGCGGCCAGCACCGCCGCCCTGGCGGCAGCCACGTCGCTCACGCTGAACGCCACGTGCCCAAAGCCGGGCCGGTTGACGGCCGTGGCGGGCTTTTCCGGGTGGTCGTCGTAGGTGAATATCTCCAGCGTGGGCCCGGCGTCGCCATAGCCCGGCAGGCGGAGGTGGACGCCGCGCAGGTGCGCCCCGGGGATGCCGGTGCCGGACTCAAGGGGCGGGCCGGCCAGGTCCCGCTCCGGCGGCACAGGCACGCAGCCAAAGACCGTCTCGTAAAAGCGGGCCAGCGCCCGCCAGTCTCGGGCGATGAGGTTGGTGTGGACGTAGCGGGCTTGCACCGCGGGACGATGGGCCCCGCCAGTGGCCGGGGCCGGCTGCGCGGCGTCCGGCATCAACGACCGGTCGAGCGGCCCGCCTGCTTTTTGCGCCAGGTGGGCGCGTATGGCTCTTTCCGTGTAGGGCTCGATGGGCATGCGCAGCGCCTCGTCCACGCTCACCCAGGCGTATTCCTCCGCCTCGTCGTTCAGGCGGACCTCGGTCCCCTCCGTGCGGCAGGCAAAGTCGAAGAAGAGAAAATGCCGGGACTTCCAGAACGCCGGATCGTACACGAACTCCTGCACGCCGAGGAAGGTGATGTCCGAAATGGCAAGGCCCGTCTCTTCCTCCACTTCCCGGCACAGGGCGTCCTCCAGGCTCTCCCCCAGCTCCACATGGCCGCCGGGCACCACGTACTTGCCGGCCCACTTGTGCGATCGCATCAGGAACAGCCGGCCGGCGGGGTCAAAGATCAGCGCGCCGACGGTCGGCTCGGGGTAGTGTTGCTCAGACGTCATCAGGGCTCGACCTCCTTTAGAACAGCAGGTACCAGAACAGCGCGATTTCGCGGGTGTCCCGGTCCAGGCCACGGTACAGGTGGCGGTCAAAGCCGCCCAGGCGAAAGCCGCAGGCCTCGTACAGCCGGCACGCCCCGGCGTTGATGCTCTGCGTTTCCAGCATCACGCCGGGCAGGTCGCGCTCCCGCGCCCACCGGATCGCCTGCTCCATCAGCCGCCGGCCCACGCCCTGGCGGCGAAAGGGTGGGTCTACCGCAATGTCCCAGACGATGGCGAACCGGTTCCAGTGCTCCCGGACCAGGATCTGCCCGGCGACCTTGCCGTCGACGTACGCCAGCCAGGCGGCGTGATCCTCGCGCTCGATGTAGGGCCCGGCATCGTAGACCTCCGGTCCATAGCGCTTGACGTAGGGCGCCACGGGACGCACGGTGTACGCCGGCCGGCCATCGTCGGCGAACAGGGCCAGCTCGGCCTCTACCGTGAACGTGTTGTCGCAGCGGTTGAGGTCGGCCTGGTTGGCGGCCGCCAGCCGTTCAACGGCAATGTGTGCCATAAAAGCCTCCCCGGCCGCGTCGCGGCCCCACAAAACGAGCGACTTAATGGGGGTCCAGCCCCCAGAACCGCGCCGGCAGCCGCTTGCCCACCGGGCAAGAGGTGACGCACGCCGAGCACTGGAGCCGCGTGTGGGGCGTGGGAAAGCGCAGCAGCTCTTTCTGCAGCTCGACCATGGCCGCGTCGGGCGCGAACTCGCCGATGCAGCGCGCCCGATCCAGGCCCCTGGGCCCCAGGGCGGCCGTGGGGCAGGCGGCCAGGCAGGCCGTGCAGCTCACGCAGTAATAGTCCATCACCGGCCGGCCGGCGGGCAGCGGCAGGTCGGTCCACACCGCGCCCCAGCGCACCCGCGGCCCGTAGCGCCGGGTGACCACCAGCGTGTTCAGCCCGCGCACGCCCAGCCCGGCGCGGATGGCCGCCGCCTTCAGGTCGATGACCGCCAGGCTGTCCTCGTAGGTCAGCCCCCCGGCGCGCCGGCCCGCCTCGACGAGCCACAGGGCCAGCCGGGCCGCGCCGGCCGCCAGCCGCTCGTAGGCCCACTTGCTCCAGCGGCGCGTGCCCCCCTCCTCGACGTACATCTCCAGGTCCCAGGCCGGGTCCAGCGCCGCCATGCCCAGCACCAGGACCGAGCGCGCCCAGCCCGGCACGCCCGGGAAATCGGCGGCCGGCGCCACCCCGCACAGGTCGAACCCCAGCCCCCGCGCCACGCCCCTGATCTCGTCCAGGCCCACGTCCATCGCGTTCCGCACCTTGTCCC
>DAOUHB010000166.1:0-21214 GCA_034428935.1 Anaerolineae bacterium
GCTTCCGCCCGTTCCAGTCGAGCTCGCAGCGCCTCGTTCTCGCGCTGTAGCCGGGCGACCTCTCTGGCCAGGGCCGTGTCCGCCGCGGTCTTGGGGCCGCGCTTCGCCGGCTCCAGGCCATCCAGCTGGCCAAGGTCCCGTTGCCGGCGCCAGCGGCTGAGGTGCGAGGAGTATATCCCCTCTCGCCGCAAGAGAGCACCAATCTCACCCGGCTCAGTGCAAGCATCCGCTTCGTTGATGATGCGCAGCTTTTCCTCGACGCTATATTGTCGCCGTTGGGCCACCGGCACCACCTCGGGATCCTGGTCACCCGTGTGCTCGGTCCGCCCCGTTCCGTTTCCAGACATCATTCACTCTCCTCTGCTCACCATATTATACCCTAAATTCTTGAGCAGAGTTGTCTCAAGTATATTAACACATACGGTCACACGCAATCCGAATCCGGACTCCCCGACTTGTCGGGGCCAGGCCGTCTCCCCGCAAGCTTCCCCCGACAAGTCGCCCGTCCTGGCCGTCCGGGCCAGGGGCGACTCCGGCCCGGCACGCAACCCGGACCCCCTGAGGCCCCTCCCCTCCCCCGGGAGGGACCCTTCTCCCCCTCTTTCCTCGCAGGGAAGGGGGGTTAGGTCCAATGCCTCGCCATCTCCTCGAGCTCCCGCGCCACCTCCGGCGGCAGCGGGGCCGGCTCGTGCTCCATGGCCTTCAGCGTCTGCTCCCGCAGCCGGTCGTCAAAGCCCGGCACGCCGTCCCCCGACCGGGCATAGATCGACCGGTCGAACAGCTTCGAATACCACACGTCGCGAAAGTGCTTTAGCGTGTGGTCTTCCTGCAGGTAGTGCCCGCCCGGGCCCACGCGATCCATGACGTCCAGCGCCAGCGTCTCGTCGCTGATGGGCACCCCGCCCATCAACTGGTTGACCATGTGCAACACCTCGTGCACCAGGACGATATAGCCCGGCGACGCCACCGAGCCGTGGTCCAGCCAGCCCGGGTCGTGCACCAGGTTCGCCCCGCTCAGCGCCGAGGCCAGGCACGAAAAGGCCGCCTCCGCCGCCGCCTGCGCGTCCGGCACCTTGCTGTCCGAGCAGCCCGCCGTCCCAAAGAACGGCAGCCCGTAGCGCTGCGCCAACTGCGCCATGGCCGCCACCATCAGGCTCATCTCCGGCGCCCCGTACGAAAAGATCGTCGTCTTCATGTCCATGATCGTCGTGAACGCCCCGTAGATGAACGGCGCCCCCGGCCGCACCAACTGCGCCAGCACCAGCCCGCTCAGCGACTCCGCGCTGCCCTGCACGATCTCCCCCGCAAACGTCGCCGGCGCCGTGCTTCCCCCCTGCGGCGCCGGATAGTTGATCAGCGGGATCCCCTTTTCCGCGCAGAACAGGATCTTTTCCACCGCCGGATCGTAGTACAGCAGCGGCGAGATCGGCTCCGAGTAGTGCACCACCGTCGGCGCCTGCCGAAAGCCCTCCTCGCTCCCCGCGATCGCCATCGCCATCGCATAGATGTCCCGCACGCTGTTCACGTCCTTGCAGCAAAACACCAGCGGCTTTTCCGTGTACGTCAACACCTGCTTCGCAATCACCCGGTCCGCGACGTCCGGCGCCACGTCGTCCGCCATGCCGATCGTCATCACCCACGTGTAATTCGGCAGCGCGTCCGCCACCGTCGTCGTGATCCGGCAGTGCTCGCTCGTAAACCGCGATCGCTCCCCCGTCGCCGGGTCCAGGTAATCGATACAGTCCACGCTCGGGCCGAACCACACCCGGTCCCCCTCCAGCGCCACCGCCCGATCCCCGTTCCTCTTGCCCAGCACCACACGCGCCGGCGCCTTGCGGATGGCCTCTTCCACCATCCACGACGGCATCCGCACCCGGTTGCCGTCTACCCGCGCCCCGCCCCCGTGCAGGATCTCCAGCGCCCGCGGGTGCGTGATCTGCACCCCCGTGCGCTCCAGCAACTCCAGCGTCGCCATGTGAAGCTGCTCCAACTGCTCCTCGTTAACCACCGCCATCTTGGGCGTAAACGCCAGCCCGTTCTTCCTGCTGTTGAACAGATTCGGGATCATGTCTCTGTGCTCCTCGCTCACAGCCGCAGCCACGTGCCGGCGCCCTTTTCGACCGCCTTCCTGTACACCAGCGGCGCCACCGCCATGTCGTCCAGTGCCAGGCCCAGGTTGGCCGTGATCGTCCGCTCTTCCGGCGTCTCGCGGCCCGGCTTCTGGCCCGTCGCCAGCTCGCCCAGGTCCGCGTAGATCGGCGGGATGTCCTGGAAGTAGCCCGCCCCCTGGTAATAGAGCAACTGCGCCACGTCGTCCGTGCAGAACTTGCTCGCTTCTTTCAGCGCCGCCCGGTCCCAATACGTATCATAGTCCACCGCCGACGCAAACGCCCCTTCCTCCAGCCAGCCCGCCTTGATCGTCGCGTGCGGCACCTTCAGGATCGGGCCCGCCGTCACCACCAGGTCGCTGCCCGCCACCGCCTCCCGCGGCTCCGCCACCGCCCTCACCTCCAGGCCCAGCTCCTCGCTCATCTCCCGCGCGTAGCGCTCCGCCATCTCCGGCCGCACGTCATAGGCCCGCACCTTCTTTAGCGGAAACAGCACGTTCAGCGCCTCCAGGTTCGTCCGCCCCTGCACCCCGCAGCCCAGGATGCCCGCCGTCGACGACTCCGGCCGCGCCAGGTAGCGCGCGCTCACCGCCGTCGCCGCCCCCGTGCGCATCGCCGTGATCCACACACAGTCCATCACCGCCAGCGGCAGCCCCGTCTCCACGTCGTTCAGGATCAGCAGCCCCGTGATGTACGGCAGCCCCCGCTTGTAGTTCTCCGGGTAGCCCGCCACCCACTTCACCCCCGCCGACCCCAGCGCCGGGATATACGCCGGCATCGCATGGATAAAGTTGTCCGGGTTCGTCGGGTGCACCCCCGGCTTCGGCGGCATCTCCACCTTGCCCTTCCCCTTTTCCCGGAACGCGATCTCCAGCGCCTCGATGACCTCCGCCATCGTCACCCCCAGACCCTGGACGTCGGAATACGACAGGTACAGCAAACGGTTTTCGCTCACCACAATCCCTCCTTTGTATAATAACAGCCCCCACCCCCCTTTTTTTGGAGATGGTGCCCCGTCAACCCTGACGGTCCTCTCCCGCGGCAACCCGTTGTCTCCCCGATCTCGTGCCTGGGTCCCTGAAAGACTCGGTCCAAGCCCCCAGATCGGCGATTCTCCCGCCCCCAAGCCCCGACCGCAGGGAGGGGGCTGCAGCGGGGGGGAGGGGGTCACCCCTCCTCCAATATCTCCCGCACCTGCGTGTAAAACGCCGCCACGTGCTCGCGCATGATCGCCTCCGCGCGCCCCGCGTCCCCCGCCTGGATGGCCTCCACCAGGTTGACGTGCTTCTCCACCGCCGTGGGCAAGAAGCCAAGGCGTGGCAGCACCAGGTACCACAGCCGCTGCGACAGGCCAAACAGCCGCTCCAGCGACTCCGCCAGGTACTTGTTGTGGGCCGCCCGCGCCACCGCCTCGTGGAACTTGTGGTCCACGTCGAACTGTCGGTGGCTGTCGCCCGACGGCGTCTGCGCCTGTTCCTCGCGCAACGTCTCCAGCACCACGATGTCGTCCGGCGTGGCCCGCTGCGCCGCCAGCCGCGCGCTCAGGCCCTCCAGCGCCAGCCGCATTTCGCTGAGCTGCTCCAGGTCGGGCAGGTTCACGTCGCTCACCAGGATGCCGTGGCGCGGCGTGATGTGGACCAGGCCGTCGTGGACCAGCCATTTCAGCGCCTCGCGCACCGGCACCAGGCCCATGTCCAGGCCCGCGGCCAGCTCCTGCTCGTTGATATCCGCCCCGGGCGCCAGCTCCAGGGTCGTGATGCGCTTGCGAATCAGATCGTACGCGCGCTTGGTGTCTACACGTTCCAGTTCCATTATTATTTCCTCTTGCCTTGAATGTCCCGCATAATCATCTTGTCAACCGCGGATTGCCCACCGCCCGGGCCCGAATCCGGTAGGTATCGAGCCCGTCCGTCAGCTCTTCGACGCTCACCTGCGGGTTGTCGGCGCCCGAGCGCAGCGCCGCTCCCAGAGCCCGCTGCTGGCTCAACGTCCGCGCCTGTGCCAGCGCCTCGCCCAGCTCCTCGAACTCGTATCGCTCGTCGTGCGCCTGCACGAAATAGCCGAAAACCTCCAGCCCCGAGCGCGAGAGCTGCGGATAGACCAGCAGTTCCTCCTCCACCATGACGCTGCCCGCGATAGCGCCCACCGCGTTGGCCACCTGGTGATGGTCGGGCAGGAGCAGCTCGGTGTGCAGCGCCTCGGCCACCGGCGGCAAAAAGATGCTGGCCGGCGCGCCGATGCCGATGATCGGCTTGGTCAGGCGAATGTTCGTCTCCAGGTGCGGATGGGCGTGGTACAGGCTGTTGTAGAAAAACCAACGCGCCATGTCATTGTCCTGAGAGCCGCGAAGGGCGCGGTCGCCCCCGCGGCCGTTGCGATCCAGGCTTCGATCCCGGTCACCCAGTTGCAGCGGACGCTCCGACAGGAAGGTGAGGACCGCGTGCAGGATCATCTCGCTGGCCTGGGACCACACCTCCCGGCGCACCTCGTCGACGTCGCGGAACTGGAACTGGCAGAACACCTTCCACGCCAGCGCCGAAGTCTCCGCGTCCCACAGGTCGTAGCGCCCCTCGATGTGCATCAGGTCAGTGGAGGTGAGCCCTGCCCGGCCCACGATCTCCTGGCGAAACAGCTCTGGCACGGCCACCTGGGCAACGTGCAGCAGCTTCAGCTCTTTCAGGATCTCGGGCACCGCCCGCGGCCCATCCCGCAGCAGGTTCACCAGCTCCTGCTCCCGCGTCGAATGCAAATCCTTGACGCTGGAAGGATCTCGCAGCAGGAACCAATACTCCAGCCACTCGGGCGTGGCCTGCGACCAGGTGCGCAGCGCCAGCGCCTTGATCTGGCGGTGCACCTGCGGATATTGCCACGCCAGGTACGCCAGCGGCGTGACCCGCTCGGGCCCCAGGAGGATCTCTTTGTCGTGGCCCAGGCCAATGTGGCTGTCGCCCCCCAGGGCGATTGACAGCAAATTGGCAGCCTTGACCGACGTCTTGTAGTCGCCCACCGTCGCCCCCTCCTCGCTGACGGTCACCTGGCCGTCCACGATGAGGGCAATGTCGGTGGTCGTGCCGCCCACGTCGATGATGAGGGCATCGTCGGTGCGTGACAGGAACCGCCCACCGATGGCGCTGGCCGCCGGCCCCGAGTGGATGGTCTCCACCGGCGTGCGGGCCGCAAATTCGTCGCTCATCAGCGTGCCATCGCCGCGGACCACCATGAGGGGCGCGTCGATCTGGCGTCGCTCCATGGCCCGTCGCACGGCAATGACGAAATCCTGGAGCACCGCCAGGAGCGAGGCGTTGAGGGCCGCCGTCGTGGCCCGCTCCACCGAGCCAAGCCTGGTGGAGAGCTGGTGGCCCAGGACCACGGGCAGGTCGCAGACGCTCGAAATGGCCTGGTAGACCCGGTTCTCGTGCTCCGGGTTCAAGGGGCTAAAATATGCCGAAACGGCGATGGCGTCCACCTTGTCCTTGAGCTCCACAACCCTGGCCAGGATGCCCTGCAGGTCGAGGGCCTTCTTCTCGCGGCCGTACAGGTCGTGGCCCCCGTCGAAAAAGTAATAGTTGGGGGTCGCCAGGCGACTGTCCAGCTTGAAGCGGCTGAGAAGCTCCGGGTCATAGCCGATGAGAAGCAGCGCCACCCGCTTGCCCTTGCTCTCGGCGATGGCGTTCGTCGCCAGCGTCGTCGAGATAGAGACCATGCGGATGGCCGAGGGATCCTCGATGCGGATCCCCTCGATGACCTCTTCGATGCCGATGGAAAAATCGCGCTTGGTGGTCAGGGCCTTGTGGCTGGCCAGCACGCGGCGCGATTCGTACTCCAGCAACACACCGTCAGTATACGTGCCACCTGTGTCAATTCCCAACACCAGGTTGGGAGCAGATTTCGTGTCCAAAGGATCTTCCCCGTTACCTATATGAATTCGGCCGGACAGTGGAGGAACGGTCCTCGCACCCGCGGGCCGGATTGGTCTTCTCCAGGAAAACCAGCGTCAGCCGGTCGTCTATCCGTTCCGTGCGCAGCGGGCGATAGCCCTGCCTGTCGTACAGGTGCAGGTTCTTCTCGCTCCGGTGCCCGGTAAACAACTCGTAGCGCCGCACCGCGGGGCACATGGCCTCGATCTCGGCCAGCAGGCGCCTGCCGATGCCCTGATCCTGATGGTCGGGATGCACGATGAGCCGGCCGACGTAGCAGGTATCGCCGCTCGCCAGGCCCCGCACCGAGCCGACAATGTGCCCGTCGACCACGGCTTTCAGGACAACCTGCCGTCTCACGTCCTCCTCCATTTCGGCCAGGGTCTGCCGGAGGGGCGCAATGCTGTAATCGTCATAGATGGCCGCCTCTTGCAGGTAGGCCAGCTTTTGCAGGTCGAGGATTGCCTGGGCATCGGCGATGCCGGCCCGTTCGATGTGCATGGTCGCGTGCCCCCGACGGGCGGCTAGTCCTCGCCGTCCTTTGACAGCTCGATGCGCGCCTCGGCCGGCAGGGCCAGGCCCGACTCGACCTCGACGGCCTTGATGATGCCCACGGGTACCGGGCAGGCCGGGTGATAGCAGTGCTCGGCGCCGGCCTTGAGCGTCTGCGGCCCCTGGCCGCGGAAGGTGATCTCCTGGAAGGGGTCCACCTCCGTCAGCCCGGCAGCCAGCGCCTGGATCGCCGCGCAGTCGCTGTCGATCTCGAGCATGACCTTGCGGCCGTTCTTCCTGGCGCGCACCGTGGCCGTAAAGCCACAGATACCCGACGTGATCTTGGCTGTTGCCAATTCGTTCCTCCTCGGGCGCCCGGTTTGCCTGCACCGGGCGACCATAAGCCCCTGATCGAGATCAGGACCTGTGTCCTGACCTCGATCAGGGTCCGGCGGAGTCAAGTCTCCCGGTCAGGGCGCCATTGCCCTGCCCGGGAGACCTTACTCGTGCGCCGTATGGGTTAGACGAACAACTGGAAGTCCAGCTCTTCGTCCTTGTGGCGAGCGTCGGCCGACTCGCAGACGCGCTTGATCTCCTGGAACATCTTTTCGTCCATCAGGGGCTCGGTCTCGGCCTCGAGCAGCTCGACGACGCGCTCGTGGACGCGATCGCGGTAGCTCTTGCTGCCGGCGGCCGTCCAGTTCTCCCAGTTGAGGCGGTCCGTCAGCTTGGGCCGCCAGATCTCGGTCTTGAAGCGCGTGTAGGTGTGGTCGTGCTCCAGGTAGTGGCCGCCCGGGCCGACCGTGTCCATGACGTCCAGGGCCTTGGTGGCGTCGTCCACCGGGATGCCGCGCAGGATGCGCTTCACCCGGTCGATGATCTCGTCCGAGGCGACCATCATCTCTGCCGAGCTGGTCAGGCCCTGCTCCAAGTAGCCCACGTCGTGGATCATGTTTCCGCCGATGAGGCCCGCCGTGGCGATGTTGATCGTCGCCTCCATCGCCGCCTGCTCGTCAAACATCTTGGCGTCGGAGCAGCCCGCCGTCTCGTACTCGGGCACGCCCAGCCACTTGGTGATGTCTGTGTAGGCCGCGCTCAGCAGCGCCATCTCCGGCGAGCCGTAGCAGTAGACCGTCGTCTGCATGTCCATGTTGGACATCAGGCCGCCGATGATCAGCGGCGCCCCCGGCTTGACCGTCTGGCTCAACACGATGCCAAACAGGCTCTCCGTCAGCGCCTGGACCGCCGTCCCGGCCAGCGTGCAGGGCGACGTCGCGCCCGCCAGCGGGCAGGGCGTGTAGACGAACGGGATCTCGTGCTCCGAGGCGAACAGCAGCTTCTGCACCACCTCCTCGCTGTGGCTCAGGGGCGACACCGGCTCGATGTACAGCGAAAAGATCGGTCCCTTCCGCCATTCTTCCTTGCCGCCCACCCGGATGTAGGCCATCTCCAACTGGTCGCGCAGCCCGTCAATGTCCACCGCCGTGATGTTGATGGGCTTGTTGGTCCCTTCCAGCATCGCCAGGTACTGCCACCGGTCATAGGTGCCCACCTGCGTGTCCTGGACGATGCCCAGCGACATGTGAAAGTCGATGTTCGGCAGCGCCTGGGCCAGCTTGGCAAAGTTCTTCACGTCCTTGTACAGGGCGCGCCGGCGCTCGCCCGTGTAGGGGTCGATGGTATAGGGCGTGTCGGAGCCGGACCCGAAGTAGAGCGAGTCCTTGTACAGCTCCATCTTGTGCTTGCGGTCGGGGCCGATGACCACCACCTTGCGCGGCAGCGTCGCCAGCGCCTTGTCCACCAACCAGGGCGGAATCTTGACCAGGCTGTTGTCCGCCTGCGTGTCCTCGACGATGGCCCCGCCCTCGTATGCAACTCGCACGCCTTCCGGTTCGTAAACCCGAACGCCCGTCTCGTAGAGCACGGAGAGGGCCGAGTAGTAGATGGCCTCGATCTCGTCTTCGGTGAGAACCTGGAATGTCGGCGTGGCGTTCACAGTATAATTCGTTTTTCGTACTTGCATGGTTCCTTCTCCTATTAGATTGGCGATCACCGCATGAACTGCTCTTGCCGGATCTCTCCTCCGGGCGGAATGACCAGAAAGTCAGCGCTCGCATCGGCCGCGTCCAGGTTGGAGGCCGTGGCCACAAAGCGCCGCACGTAGTCGTCGGAGCCCAGGCGCTCTTCGAAGCGCATGCCCCATCGCTCGCAAAAGCGGGCGACTTCCAGGGCCTGCTCACGATAGGCGTCCAGGTCCTCCTGGTTCTGGGCCACCAGCACCAGCCGCTCATAGTGCCGGTACTGCTGGTCCATGATCCAGGCCGCCTGCTCCGCGCCGTACTTGGGCTCGTACTCCTGGTACTCTTTCAGCGGATGGCTTCCAGATTCCAGCCACCCCTTGCTCAGGTAGTACGTGCCCGGCACCGCCTCGAACTCCCGGATATAGTCCCGGTGCGAGCCCAGAAGCAGCGCGATGCAGTCGTCCACCCGCGGCACGAGGAGGATGTGCTTCCCCGCCCGCAGGCCCTTCAGACCGTTGCCGCACAGCCCGTAGCCGAGCATGACCACGCTCGGCTCCTCGATCCCATCCAGGATCTCCTGGAGCGCGGGCGTCATCTTGCCCGGCACCCTGTGCAGCCCGTAGTCCATGAAGGTGACTTGCTGCGCCATGCCGTCGGGCAGCAGGCGAACGAGCATGTCCTGCAACACCTGGCAGGACACGACCACGACGGGTCGTTCCCCCACGGTCTTGAACGAAGTGAAAGGCGATGATCCGGAGCCGTTCATCATGATCCGCGGTGCTAGGCCGCGCCGACAAACTTCTTGGCCAGTTCGGTGCCAGAGGGCGCGTTGGAGCCATAGCCGTCGGCCCCGATGCGCTCCGAAAAGGCCGCGTCCACGGGCGCGCCACCGACCATGATCTTGACCCGGTCGCGCAGGCCGGCCTCTTCGATGGCCTTGATGGTGTGGGCCATGGCCCGCATCGTCGTCGTCAACATGGCCGACATGCCCACCACGTCCGGCTGGTGCTCCTTGATGGCTTCGACAAACTTTTCCGGGTCGGCGTTGAAACCGATGTCAATGATCTCAAAGCCCGCACCCTCGCACATCATGTTCACCAGGTTCTTGCCGATGTCGTGCAGGTCTCCCTTGACGGTGCCCATCACGATCTTGCCGATGAGCTTTACCCCGCTGGCCACCAGGTGCGGCCGCAGGACCTGAAGGCCCGCCTGCATGGCGTCGGCCGACATGAGGACCTCCGGCACGAACATGTCGCCGGCCTTGAACCGGACACCGACCTCGCCCATGCCCACAACCATGGCATTGTCCAGGACCTCTTTGGACGTCGTGCCCTGGTCCAGGCACTTTTGCACCAGTTGGGCCGTCTTTTCCGGATCGCCTTCCATGATGGCGGTTGAAATGCGCTCGTATAGTCTACTCATCTTGTATCTCCTAATTCTTGACCCGTTCTTCGGCTTCGGCAAGGACCTTCTCGATGACTTTTTCCGTCTCCGGCTTGATGGGCGACGGCTTGTGGGTGGCCAGGATGTCTTGGACGCGGGCCACCGTGCGGTCCTTGAACGTCGTCTTGCCCATCATCTCCCATTCCTCAAAGTTGCGGCGGTCGCAGAGCTTGGGATACCAGAACTCGGTCTTGTAGAAGTTGCGGGTGTGCTGCTGCCGCAGGTAGTGGCCGTTGGGCCCCACCGCCTTGATGACGTCCACCGCCAGCGTCTCGGGCGTGACCTCGATACCGCGCGTGATCCGCCGCGAGTAGCCGATGGCCTCGTCCATGGCCACGAGCTGGAAGACCGACCCCGTCATGGCGCTCTCGGTGTAGCCCACGTCGTGGCACAGGTCGCCGCCACTCAGTGCCGAGAAAAAGACCGCCATGGAGCCTTCGATGATGGCCTGCTCGTCAAAGCACTTCGAGTCGGTGCAGCCGCCCGTCTGCCACAGCGGAAGCCCGGCAAAGTGCGCCAGCTCGGTGAGGCCGGCCATCATCAGCGGCAGCTCGGGCGCGCCGTAGGCCAGGATCATGCTGCTCATGTCCATGACCGACAGCACCCCACCCATGATAAAGGGCAGGCCCGGCTGCAGCGTCTGCGCCAGCGTGAGGCCCATCCACGACTCGGCCGCCGCCTGCGTGATGATGCCCGCTGGGGTCACCGGGGCGGTGCCGCCGGCAATGGGGCAGGGCGTGAACACCAGGGGAATGCGGTGCCGTGCCGCAAAGATGAGCTTGTCCAGCGCCTCGAAGGTGCTTACCAGCGGCGAGAGCGGCTCGCAGTAGTGGACATAGTTGGGCCGCCTCTCAAAGGCCGCCTGCCCGCCCGCCTCGGCCACGGCGATCTCGTGGATGCCGGCCGAGTCAAAGCGGTCGTACGACCAGGCGACGATGGGCTTGCTGGTGTTGGGGAACATGCCCGCGAACTCGTACAGGGCGCCCAGCTCGTGGTGGACGTCGCCCACGGTGCCCAGCGACTCGCAAAAGTCGATGTTTGGCAGGGCGTCGACGATGGTGGCCACCGGCGGTACGTCGGTCTTGACGTAGGGCCGGCGCTCCATGGTCTCGATGTCGATAAAGTTGGGGCAGGTGGGGCCAGGGCCAAAGTGCGCCCGGCCGGGCCCGATGTGGATGTCGTGCTTCGGGTTGCCGTCGCGGGCCCACAGCGTGAACGACCGCGGGGCCTTGGCCAGGGCGTCCTTGACCATGTAGGAAGGCAGCCGCACGCGCAGCCCTTCCACCCAGGCGCCCGCCTTTTTCAGGACGTCTCGTGCTTCGTCGTGGTACACGTCCAGACCAGTGTATTCGAGCACGTGGAGCACGCCCTCGAACAGCTCCTCGAGTTGCTCGTCGGAGAGCATCTGGAAGCGTACGCCGGAATTGACTGGATAGTTTGTCCTCATGGAGTGATTCTCCTTCTCTTGAGATGGAATTGGGGTCGAGGGCACGCCTCGACCTCAACCCTAGCTGGCCAGTAGCCTCTTGGCCAGGTCGGCCGCGCCCGCCGCGTTGGAGGCATAGCCATCGGCGCCGATCTGGTCGGCAAAGGTCTGGGTCACGGGCGCACCCCCGATGATGATCTTGACCCGGTCGCGCAGGCCCGCCTCTTCGAGAACCTTGATGGTGCTCTCCATGGCGCGCATGGTCGTGGTCAGCAGCGCCGACATGCCGAGCACGTCAGGCTCCCACTCCTTGACCGCTTCCACGAACTGCTCGGGCGCCACGTCCTTGCCGATGTCCTTGACCTCAAAGCCCCCGCCCTCGCACATCATGCCGACGAGGTTCTTGCCAATGTCGTGCAGGTCGCCCTTGACAGTGCCCAGCAGCACCTTGCCCGCGGTCTTGACGCCGCTCTCCACGAGCAGCGGCTTGATGATGTCCATCGCGATCTGCATCGTCTTGGCCGAGCGCAGCACCTCGGGGACAAACATGTTGCCGGCTTTGAACTCGACGCCGACATAGTCCATGCCGGCCATCAGGCCCTGGTTCAAGACCTGCTCGGCGTTCAGCCCCTCATCCAGGGCGTCCTCGGTGAGATCCTCGATGTCGTCGAGGTTGCCCTCGATGACAGCGGTCGAGATCTGTTCCAATAGTTCGCTCATCGTTCCTTCTCCCTCCAGAGATTAAGAATTGGTTGGTTAAAGGTCGTCGTGTTACTCCCTTGTAATCCCTTTCCGTAGTCGCTCACCTCCCGATAGTTGTCCAGTCGCGACCCAGGTCAAGTCACTACTCCTCGATCTCGCGGATGTCGAGCACCTGGAGCACCAGCGGCTCGACGGCCTCCAGGAGCTTTTCCCTGGAGATGTCGGCGACTTTCAAGATGCACCCCCACTGTTCGGGGTCTTCCGGCACGAACGAGTTGAGGGAGTGGATCAAGCCACCCGCCTCGCTGATGGCCGCGGTGATCTGGGCCATGGACCCCTTCACGTAGGGGGCCAGCACCGTCAACCTCAGGCCCGCCTCCTGGGCCATCAGCAACTCCAGGAACACGTCAAACAGGTCCGACTCGGTGATGATGCCCACCAGCTTGCCGCGGCGCACGACCGGTAGGCCGCCGACGTCGTGGTCGCGCATGAGGCGGGCGGCGTCCTCGATGGGCGCCTCCTCGTCCACGGTAATGACGTCCTTGGTCATGGTCGACCTGACCTTGACCTGGCTCAGGAGATAGGTCAGCTCCCAGACGTTCAGCGACGTCACCGACGACGGCGAGGCGTACAAGAGGTCCGACTCGGTGACGATGCCCACCAGCTTGCCCCTGGAATCGACCACGGGATAGCGGTGGACGCCGTCTTGCCGCATCTGGTCCAGCGCCTCGGCGATGGACACGTCGGGCCGAACGATGATAGGATCGGGTGTCATCCGGTATTTGACGAGCATGTCTTAATCCTTTCTCTCATTCCAGGCTCCCCACTCCCTCCCCTCAGAGGGGGAGGGGGGCGGAAAAGGGCCGGCGGCCATCAGCGGGTCGCGGCCTCCACGTACTCCTGGAGCTGCCGGGCCGTCGTCGCGTCCAGGGGCGGATCGACGTGCTCGGCAACCAGCTTCTGCCAGCGCGTTCTGGCCCGCTCCACGGCATCGCGCTGCCCGCCCTGGGTCCAGGCCTCCAGCCCCGCACGGTCGCACAGGTCCGGCTTCCAGAACTCCTTGCGGCAGCGCTTCACGGTCTGGGGCTCGGTCAGGAAATTGCCGCCCGGCCCCACCTTGGCGACCACGTCATAGGCCAGGGTGTCGGGGTCGACGACGATGCCCTGCCGGAAGCGACGGACCATGCCGCACATCTCGTCGTCCAGCACGAGCTTTTCGATGGACGTCGCCAGGTACGAGGTCAGGATCCCCCCCGCGTGCAGGATAAAGTCGACGCCGCTGTTGACCGTCGTCAGCAGGCTCATCATCGACTCAAAGCCCGCCTGGGCGTCGGGGAAGCTGGCGTCGGTCAGGGCGCCGCCACTGCGCGAGGGCAGCTTGTAAAAGCGCGCCAGGTCGGCGTGGGCGGCGATCATCTGCGACAGCTCGGGGCTGCCGATGGCCAGGGCCCCCGACTTCATGTCAATGTTCGTCGACGTCGAGCCAAAGACCACCGGGGTGCCCGGGCTGACGAGCTGCGTCAGGGCGATGCCCGCCAGCAGCTCGGCCGTCTGGGCGGCCAGGACGCCGGCCAGGGTGATGGGGCCCGTCGAGCCGCCCATCATCAGCGCCGCGATCACCAGCGGCTGGCGTGCCCGGGCAAAGGTCAGCAGCGCGTCCAGCATCTCGGTGCTGTAGCCCAGGGGGCTGAGGCTGTTGATGAGGCTGATGGTCACGTACTTGTCCTCGGCGGCGCTCGTGCCGACGTCGTCGCCAAGGAGGATGCGGGCCATCCGCAGCGTGTGCTCGGCGCCCTTTTTCCCCGCCGTGCTGCCGATGAAGGCCTTGTCCGAATGGACCATGTGGGCGTGGAGCATCCGCACCGGCGACGCGTCGGGCTCCACGAGGAGGTGGCCGCTCATGTCCTGGTTGGGCAGCGCCTGGACTAGCTTGACCAGCGTCACATAGTCGTCCAGGGTCGGGGCGCGTTTGCCCACCCAGCGCAGGCCGTCGCTCCCGGGCGCGGCGTCGACCAGAAAGGGCGCGCCGTAGCAGGGAGCAAAGACCGGCTCGCCGCCGCCAATCGTCACGTTCCGCTCCGGGTTGCGCGCCTGGATCGTGAACTGCTTTGGCACGGACTCCAGGGCCGCGAGCAACTGCCTTTCCGTCCAAAAGGTGCGAGAGCCGTCCACCCGCACGCCGTGGCTGCCAAGGACCTCCAGCGCCTCGGGGTGCGGAAACTCGACACCTACGTTCTCCAGCAGCTTCATGCTGGTCTGGTGGATCTGTTGAATCTCCTGATCGTTGAGCAAATCATCACTCCTTTAGTGGCGGCCCCGCAAGAAGCTGCCGCCCTCGTACACGATGCCCTCGGCATAGCGCGTCGGCCGCAGGGCGTTTTCTTCCGGTTTCATCTCGCCGGTCACCAGGCGGGCGATGCGCCGGCCCGCCTCGGGCGAGAGCATGACGCCGGCCCAGTAGCCACAGTTCACGTAAAAGCCAGCGACCTCGGGCACCGGGCCGATGAGCGGCTGGTCGTCGGGCGTGTAGACGTACTGCCCGGCGCTCGGATGGATCTCTTCGCCCTTGAGCGTGGCCGCGATCTCGTCCCAGAACGGGTTCAGCCGGACCAGCTTGTCCAGGACGACCGCCGGATAGTCCCAATCCAGCGGCAAGTCTTCCCGCGGATCGCCCGCCGGCTCGTCGGGATCCACCCAGGCGATGTACGCCCCACCCGTCTCCGGCCGCCAGTAGACATCCTGGATCACGTCGATGGTCAGCGGCGCGTCCTGGGGGATCTGCGGCCGGGGCGAGATAAAGGCCTTCTGGCGGCGCACCGGCTCCAGGGGCAGTTCGACGCCCGCCATGCGGCAGACGACCCCGGCAAACGGCCCCGCCGCGTTGACCACCGTCCGGGTGCTGATGGTGCCTCGATTGGTCTCCACGCCGCACACGCCCTGGCCGTCCAGCCCGATGCCCGTGGCCCGGGTCTGCAGCAGAAAGCGGGCGCTCGATCCCTTGGCGAATCCCTGCGTGGCCTCGTGGGACGACAGCCAGCCGTCGTTCTGGCGAAAGGTGGCCGCCACCGCCCGGTCCGAGAGATAGGGAAAGCGCCGCAGCAGCTCGTCGTGGTCCAGGAACTCGGAATCGGTCACGCCCACGCGGCGGTGCTGCTCCACCGAGGCCTTCATGTCGGGCACCGTGGCCGGGTCGTCGGTGACGAACAGGTAGCCCTGGTGCCGCAGCGAGACGTCATAGCCCGGAATGCCGATGACCTCGGCCAGGTTCTCAAAGATGGCGATGCTGGGCAAAGCCAGCTCGGCCATGGCCGGTTCCGTGAACTGCGCCCGGAAGCACTCGATAGAGTTGGGCGTGGTCAGCGTCGACAGCCCGTCGCGCATCTCCACGAGGACCGTGTCCAGCCCCGCCCGCGACAGCCAGAAGGCCGTCGCTACGCCCACGATGCCACCGCCGACGACGACGGCGTCGGCCGTGCGCGGCATCTCGGCCGCGTCTGGTACAAAAATCCTGCTCATGCCGGATTCCTTCCCCCTCCCTGCACGACGTCAGCCCTCCACCTGCGGCACCGCCGGCTTGTCGCCGCGTTTCAGCAGCCCGCTCAGCTTGTCCTTGGCCCAGGCATACAAGCCCGCAAGCCCGCCCGGGTAGTAGACCATGACCAGGATCATCAGCACGCCATAGATCACCAGGTGCAGGCCCGGCAGGTCCGACAGGTTCGAGCGCAAGGCCTCGATAAAGAACACGAATGGAAACGCCACGGCCATGCCGCCCCACAGGCTCCCCCTGCCGCCGATGTAGGCCAGCGCCAGCACCTCCACTGTCTTGCTGGTATGCATCACCGTCGCCGGCGTCAGCGAGCCGAGATAGTGGGCGTAAAAGCCGCCCAGCCAGCCGGCGAAAAAGGCCGACAGGGTAAAGTTGAACACCCGGTAGGTGGTGGGGTTGATGCCCGAGGCGCGCGCCGCGTCAAAGTTCTGGCCGATGGCCTTGAAGGCCAGGCCGTACTTGGAGCGCGTCACCAGCTTGAGCGTGATATAGACCACCAGCAACATGGCCAGGATCACGTAAAAGTAGGGCCGGTTCGAGGTGGTCTCCAGCAGGCTGCGGGGGGCCATGCCCAGGGGCCCGCGCGTCAGCGGCGTCATGTTCCGCACCAGGCCCATGAGGGCAATGCCCACGAACCAGGCCATGACGGCAGCAAAGATGCCCCGCAGCCGCAGGGTCAGGATGCCCAGCCCCAGGCCGATGATCCCGGCCAGCAGGGCGCCAACCCAGATGCCAATCCAGGGCGAGATCCCTGGCTGCACGGCCAGCACCGGTGAGGTGTTGGCCAGGATGGCCGAGGTGTAGGCTCCCACGCCCAGGATGGCGGCAAACCCAAAGTTTACCACGTTGATGTATCCGGCCGTGAAGTCAAAGGCCACCGCCTGGGCCGCCAGGAAGGCACCCATGATCAGCCAGCGCAGGATGTGCTCCTGGTTGAAGGGTGGCACAAAGGGCAGCACCGCCACGATCACGATCAGGACCAGGCCCAGCGGGCTAAAGCCGATGCTCGCCAACCCTCCCTTGATTCGGGGTAGGATGCCGCCCGCTTCACTGTGCTCCAGGACACCATCTTGAAGATTCATACATACTCTCCTTAGCTATTGCTCCTGGATGCCCTTGACTTCGCTGCCAAAGATTCCCGAGGGGATCAGGATAAGGATCAGGATCATGACCGCCGTGGGCACGACGTCCTCCCAGGCGATGCCGATGAACTGCTGCGTCGCCGTCTGCAGCAGGGCCACGATGAACCCGCCAAAAATGGCGCCATAGACGTTGCCCAGGCCCACGAGCATGACCACGTACCAGGCAAAATACAGCGGCTTGAGCCCCACCGTGGGATAAGCCTGGAACATGAACAGCAGCGCCGCCCCGGCCATGGCTGCCATGGCCGTCGCCAGCGAGAAGGTCAGGGTGTGCACAAAACCGAGGTTGATGCCCACCAACTGCGCGCCGGTCTCGTCCTGAGAAACGGCACGGATGGCCCGGCCTGTGCGCGTCTTTTGCATGAACCACGTCAGCAGGGCAATGACCGCGATGGCAATGATAAAGGCAAAGATGCGGTCAAAGGCCACGCGCATGCCCAGGAACTCCAGGGGCTCGAAATCGTAGTAGCGCGGAATCCCCCGAAAGTTGGGCCCCAGCAACAGCGTCGTGCCGTTGGTCATGACGAACGACAGGCCCACCGTCAGCAAGAACGTGTTCATCACCCAGCCCGCCCGCGTTCTCTTGCGCAGCGGCGCAAAGATGAGCCGCTCCAGGAAGGCGCCCAGAACCGCGCCCACCACCATGGCCGCCAAAACACCCACCAGCGGGGCCAGCAACTGCAGCGTGCCGTTGGGGTTCTCCTTCAGGTAGGCGCTGATGGGCGTGAAGACGAAATAGCCCACGTAGGCGCCCACCATGAACGACTCGCCGTGGGCAAAGTGTGGAATGTTCATCACGCCAAAGACGAGGGCCAGGCCGGCCGCCAGGAGCGCCCACATGCCGCCCGTGACCACCACGTTGGCCAACTGCGAAGCCCCCGACTCGACGGCGATGAGCACCGCCAGGAGCACCGAGAAGCCAATCACGATCACGGCCGCCGTTCTGCCTCGCAGCCAGATCGACGCCCTCTCCGCAAACGTGCGCTGAACCACTGCTCGTTCCATCATTCCCCCTATATACCCAGGTAGGCACTGCGAACGTGGGCGTTGTTCTTCATCTCCCGGCCCGGGCCCTCCATCGCGATCCGCCCGTGCTCCAGGATATAGGCCCGGTCGCTGATCTCCAGCGTCGCGTTCACGTTCTGCTCCACCAGTAAGATCGTAACCCCCCGCTTGCGCAACTCGATCAGCGCCCGAAACACGTCGTGCGTCAGGTGCGGCGCCAGCCCCAGCGAAGGCTCGTCCACCAGCATAAGCTGCGGGCTCGACATCATCCCCCGCGCAATCCCCAACATCTTGCGCTCGCCGCCGCTCATGGTGCCCGCCAGCTGCTTCTCCCGCTCCTCCAGCCGGGGAAACAGGTGGTAGACAAATTCGAGGACTTCCATCTCCTTCTTCCGGTCATTGATCGCGTAGGCCCCCAGGAGCAAGTTCTCGCGCACCGACATGTTGGTAAAAAGGTTCAGCTCTTCCGAGATGTAGCTGATGCCCAGGCGGCTGATCGTGTGCGCCGGCAGCCGGCCGATGCTCCGGCCCTTGAACAACACCTCGCCGCTCTTGGGCGGCAACAGGCCCGCGATGCTCCGCAGGGTCGTCGTCTTGCCCGCTCCGTTGGGGCCGATGAGCGCCACCAGCTCGCCCTCCGTCACGTGCAAACTCACGTCCCACAGGATCTGCAAGAAGTCATAGTTGGCATTGAGGTCCTTCAGCTCAAGCATCGGCCACCACCTCCTCGCCCAGGTAGGCCTCGATCACCTTCGGGTTGTTCATCACCTCCTGCGGCGAGCCCGCCGCAATCGGCGTCCCGTACTGGATGACCAACACCCGCTCGCAAATGCCGGTGATGACCTTCATGATGTGCTCGACCACGATCATGCCCACGCCCATCGTATCCCGGATGCGCAGGATCAGCGCCATCATCGCGTCCAGCTCCGCCGGCGTCAGCCCCGAGGCCAGCTCGTCCAGGAACAGCAGCCGCGGGCCACAGGCAATGGCCCGGGCCAGATCCAGGCGCTTGAGCTGCACCGCGTTCAGGCAGTCCGCCGGCGTGTGCACATCCAGCGGAAACTGCACAAACTCCAGCGCTTCCATCGCCCGCTTTTGTGCCGGGCTATGGCTCGCGTGCTCGGCGCCGAAAATAGCACCCACCATCACGTTCTCCAGCGCCGTCAGCTTCGGAAACGGGCGCGGGATCTGGAAGGTCCGCGACAGCCCCCGCCGGCACATCACCTCCGCCGGCGAGCCCGTGCAGTCCTGTCCGTCAAAACGCACCGTCCCCGCCGAGGGCTTGTACGTGCCCGCCACGCAGTTCAGGAACGTCGTCTTGCCCGCCCCGTTCGGCCCGATGAGGCCCACGATCTGCCCCGCATCGACCTCCAGGTCCACGTGGTTGACCGCCGTCAGGCCTCCAAAGTTCTTCACGACTTGCTCAGCATGTAATAGCATGCATTCTCACCTCAGATCCTCGCCCTGGCCCCCTCGTTGCGGCGGCCACCTCAATCCACCCCCGCTCCGGCGGGATAATCCCCCCACGCTCCACCCTACGCTCCGGCGGGTTCGCCACATCTCGCTCCCCCGCTCTGGCGGGATCGCCAGATCCCGCCGCTTTCCGGCGGATGGGTGGCGCGCCCGGCGCGCCGGGCGCGCCACCCGGATTTGCGTCTCACCTACGGCTTCGGCTCAAACTCCTGCTCCGCCCACTCGGACGGATAGATGATCTTGCCCACACCGTCAAAGTACTGCAACACCGGGAAGGTAAAGTACCCCTCGCCCACAACCGGATCCGGGATCGTCTCCGCGTTGTACTCGTACCGCTTGTGGATCAGGCCACCCTCGTACACCAGCTGGCCCGCCCAGAGTTCGCTCTGGCCCACCTCGTACAGCGTCTCGCTGCTCAGCGTCCCGTGTTTCTCCAACGTGCGATTGGCCAG
This sequence comes from Anaerolineae bacterium, assembly GCA_034428935.1. GTDB lineage: Bacteria > Chloroflexota > Anaerolineae > JAAYZQ01 > JAAYZQ01 > JAAYZQ01. Next base: position 19,729 of record DAOUHB010000166.1, read on the forward strand.
CTTGATGAAAAAGTTCGTCATGTCGAACGACTGGCCCGCCGCCGAAGGGCTCGGCTTGATCCCGTACCTCGTCTCAAAGTCCGCAGCCCACTTTTTCGCGTCATCCGTCGCCCACGACGGGATCTGGTCCAGCACATAGTCCGACGACGCACCCGTCAGGTCGTACCATTCGCCTACCCAGCCAAGCGCGTCCGCGATGAGCACGCTCTCCAGGCCGATCTCGTCCGCCTGCTTTACCAGCGACGAGATCGCCGGCGGCGCCGCCGCCGTCCCCGCAAACACCGCCGGGTTCAGGTCGTTCACCCGGTTTAGCAGCCCGTAATACTCTGTCTGGTCGATGGGAAAGTACTCCTCCGAGAGCACTTCCCAGCCCACGTCCTCGAACTGCCGCTTGATCGCCCCGCCAAAGCTCCGGCCCCAGTCCGTGTCCTCACCCCAGACGATCACCGTCTTGGCCTCGGGCGTCCACAGCCCCTCCTGGATATAGTACTCCAGCGCCTGGACGTAGGCGATGCTCAGCTTCTCCGGGCTCGGCCACGTCTTCCCCATCCAGTAGCTGTACTTTTCCGGGTCCGAGGCATACGTCTCGTTCACTACCTCCGTCGCGCCAAACCCGAAAAAGTGCGGCACCTCGTGCTTGGCCGCGATCTCCATGCACGCCACCACCACTGAGCTGTGCCAGTTCAGGATCGCCGCCTGGATCCCCTCCTGCACGATCGCCTGCTCGTACGCCTGCGACGCCTTGGCCGGGTCCGACTGCGAGTCGATCCACACCAGCTCCACCTTGTACGGGCCGATCTGGTAGTCGATCGCCTCGAAGGCCGTCTGGACCGCCCCCTTGAACTCGTCGCCCGTCCGCGCCGTCGGCCCGCTAAAGGGGCCCAGCACGCCCAGCTTGAAGACCTCCGTGGCCTCCACCGGCTCCTGTTCCGGGAGCGCCTCGCCCGACGGCGTCAGCACCTCCGGCTCGGTCCCCCGCGGCGCCAGCTTCTGCTCCGCCCACTCTGGCGGATAGATGATCTTGCCCACACCGTCAAAGTACTGCAGCACCGGGAAGATATAGTACCCCTTCCCCGTGATCGGGTCCGGCGCCGTCTCGGGCGTGTACTTGTACTCGTTCATCACGATGCCGCCCGTGTACGACCAGTTCCCCGTCTGGATCTCGTCCTTGGCAAACGCCGCCAGGTTCTCGCTCGTCAGCTCCCCCTCGGCCTCGTACACCTTCTTGGCCGCCTCGATGAAAAAGTTCGTCCCGTCAAAGGCCAGCCCCGCCGCCGATGGGCTCGGCGGGAAACCGTTCTGCGCTTCGAACTCTTCCGCGAACGCCTTGCCCGCGTCCGTCGCCCAGCCCGGAATCTGGTCCAGCACATAGTTCGACGCTCCGCCCGTCGACTCGTACCACTCGCCAAACCACCCCAGCCCGTCGGCCACGATCAGGCTCTCCAGCCCAACCTCGTCCGCCTGCTTGATCAGCGCCGAGTACGAC
>DAOUHB010000167.1:0-19097 GCA_034428935.1 Anaerolineae bacterium
GGGAGAACCGGCCGCAGGGTTTGACGACAGGGGCGTTCGAGGGTATACTAGGCCCGATGGTGGTATGAACGGAGAAGGGAACCAGCCATGAGGCAGGAGATAACCAAGGGGTTGTCCAGGATGGACCTGGCCGGTCGCCTGCTGCTCCTGTGCCTGCTGCTTTCCTCGCTGCCGCCGGCCCCCCTCCTGGCCCAGGAACCGGCCACGAGTGCCGCGGTGGCCCAGGCCGACGAGGCCTGGCTGGACGAGTTGATGGCAGAGATGAGCACGGCCGACAAGGTCGGGCAGTTGTTCCTGGTCACCTTTCCGGGCAGCGACGTGTCAGCCACGTCGGATGTGGCGCACCTGGTGCAGTTCTTGCGCGTGGGGGGCGTCATCATCTCGCCCGCCAACGGCAATTTCATCAACTCGACCACTACGGCCCAGGACGTCCGCGCCTTGACGACGGGCCTGCAGGAGCTGGCGTTCAGCCCCTCGCTGCCCGTGACGCTGACGCATTCCGTGCCGGTGACCGTGAGCCTACCCATGACGCAGACGCTGGAGCCCTCGACGTCGCGGCTGGTGACCGCCACGACGCAGGTCACGGTCAATGAGGTAGTCACCCAGCCGGCGCAAAGCATTCCGCTGCTCATCGCCTCCAGCCAGGAGGGCAACGGCTATCCCTACACCGACCTGAGAAGCGGGTTCACCCCTCTGCCGAGCCTCATGGCCCTGGGCGCCACATGGAATGACACGTATGCGCGGCTGACGGGGGAGCTGGCCGGCCGCGAGCTGAGCGCCGTGGGCGTGAACCTGCTCCTGGGGCCGTCGCTGGACGTGCTCAGCGAGCCGCGCCCGGGGCAGAGCGGCGACCTGGGGACGCGGGTCCTGGGCGGTGATCCCTATTGGGTCGGCCGCCTGGGCAAGGCCTACGTGCGTGGTGTACACCTGGGCAGCGACGGCCGTGTGGCGACGGTGGCCAAGCACCTGCCCGGCCTGGGGGCCAGCGACCGCAGCCTGGAGCAAGAGATCGCCACCGTCGACAAGTCGCTCCAGGAGCTGCAGATCCTGGACCTGCCGCCATTTTTCGCCATCACGGGTAGCAGCGTGCCAACCGACACTACCGAGGCCTTGATGACGGCCCACATCCGCTACCGGGGATTCCAGGGCAACATCCGTATCGTCACCAAGCCCATCAGCCTCAATCCCCAGGCCCTGCAGCAGATCCTCTCCCAGCCCGAGCTGGCTGCCTGGCGCGACGGGGGCGGCGTTCTCGTCAGCGACTCGCTGGGCGTGCCGGCGGTGCGGCGTCACTACAGCCCGGAGCTGGATGCCTTTCCGCACCGGCAGATTGCCCTTGACGCCTTCCAGGCGGGCAACGACATCCTCACCCTCTCCCGGTTTTCGCTGGGCGATACCTGGGAAGAGCAGATGCAGAACATCGAGGACACGATCCTCTTTTTCCAGTCGCGTTACGAGCTCGACAATAACTTTCGCGCCCGGGTCGACCAGTCGGTGCGGCGCGTCCTGAGCATGAAGCGCGGGCTTTGCCAGGCGGGCGCGGCGGAGCGGGGCGAGGAAGGGGCGGAGGAAGCCGAGGCGGTGCTCGCCTCCGGCTTTCGCCTGGAGAACTGCGTGGCTGGCGATTTTCTCCCCGGTCGGGTGGGCAGCGGTGGGGGTACCGTGGCCCAGATTGCCCAGGATGCGGTGACCCTGCTCTATCCCCGCGCGCAGGAGCTGCCCCTGGGGCTGACCCGCCCGCCGCGCCGCGACGAGCGCGTCCTGATCTTTACCGACGTGCGCGAGGCGCGCGAGTGCGAGCTGTGTGCCCCCTTTTACATGCTGGACCCGGAGCTGCTGCGCGACGTGATCCTGCGCATGTACGGGCCGGAGGGCAGCGGGCAGATCAATCCTGACCGCATCGTGTCCCGAACGTTCGACGACCTGCAAAACCTCCTGACCTTTGGCAATCCCGATATGGAGGCGCTGCTGCGCGAGGCGGATTGGATTATCTTTGCCATGCTGGATTATGCCCCCGATGCCTACCCCAGCTCGGCGGCGCTGAAGCAGTTCTTGCGCGAATGGACGGCCACCCGCGAAACGCAGAACGTGGTCGTCATGGCCTTTGGCGCGCCCTATTACCTGGACACGACGGAGGTCAGCAAGCTGGCCGCCTATTACGGCGTCTATGACAAGACCGAGCCCTTTGTGGAGGCCGCGGTACGGGCCCTCTTTTTCGAGTACGCACCAACCGGCCGGCCGCCGGTGACCGTCAAGGGCGTGGGCTACGAGCTGGCGTCCGTCCTGTCGCCCGATCCGCGCCAGGAGATCTCGGTCGATCGCGCCGACGATCCGTCCCCCGGGGGAGGCACGCCGGGCCCCATCAAGCTGGAGGAGGGGGACTCGCTCCAGGTCCGGACGGGCGTCATCGTGGACCAGAACGGCAACCCCGTGCCCGACGGCACGCCGGTGACGTTCCAGGCGCGCTACCTCCCCGAGTTGTTGGAGTGGCGCTACGAAACGACGACGGTAGACGGGGTGGCCCAGGCGACCATTACCCTGGAGATGGCGGGCGAGATCGAGATCCGGGCCACCAGCGAGCCGGCGACCAGCTCCCGGCCCCTGTTTGTCATCATGGGCGAGACGACGGTCTTTTTGACGCCGACACCCAGCCAGACGCCGACGGCGACGCCCACGCTCACGCCCTCGCCGACGCCGACCATGACCGCTTCGCCGACACCCAGGCCCAGCGCCACGCCTTCGCCGACGGCGCCGGCGGTGACCGAGCCTCCGCCCCCGCCCGAGCCACGGGTGCGCTGGGTGGATCTCTTTTTGGCGCTGGCGGGAATGGGCCTGGCCGGCGGGGCAGTGATGGCCGTCACCAGGGCGCTGGGCATGGGCTCCCTCGTCCGCCTGGCGCTGTGGAGCGGCGTGACCGGCCTGGTGGGTTATCTATTCTACGGGCTGGGGCTGCCCGGCAGCAGCGTCGTGGAACAGGTGGCGCCCGGCCTGCGGGGCCTCATCGTCGGCTTTGCCTGGGGATTGCTGCCCCTGGGCTACGTGGCCGTGGTGTCGTTGCGCGAGCGGCAAGCTAACGATCGGGCTGGTTAACAGTGGTCGACGGGTCGTACCCGCCGTCGGCCTCGGGGGTGTCCATCCGGAGGCTGGCGGGGGTCTCGGTGGGCGCGGGCGTGGGCGACGAAGCGGCGGGCAGCTCGCCGGGATTGGCGGTGAGCAGGATGGCTGCCAGGAGCAGGGCGCCCAGGATGGCCAGGACGCGCCGGTTGGCGCGCACGAACTGGGCCACCGGCCAATCTCGTTCGAGGACGCGGGCGGCCGCGCGGCTGATAATGCTGGGGGCCAGCAGGGCCTGGCGCACCTCGGCGACGGTCTCCGGGCGCTCGTCGGGGTGCATGGCCAGGCACCAGAGCACGGCGTGCTCTGTCTGGGGCGAGATGTCGGGCACCAGGTTGCGGGGCGTGGGCAGCGAATTGGGCCGCAAAAAACGTCGCTTGGCATCCAGGGGCGGCTGCCCGGTGAGGAGATGGTAGAGGGTAGCGCCCAGGGAATAGATGTCGGAGCGGGCGTCGGTGTGGCCGGTGTCGCCGCCATACTGTTCGAGGGGGATGTATTGCACCGTGCCCCGGCCCTGCACGACGGTGATGGTTCGCTGGTCGTCGGGCAGCACCACCTTGACCAGCCCAAAGTCCACCAGCTTGACGTTGCCGGCGGGCGTGACCTTGATGTTGCTGGGCTTGATGTCGCGGTGGAGCACGGGCGGGTCCTGGCTGTGCATGTAGTCCAGGGCGTCGCACAATTGCGCGGCCCAGCTCAGGACCTGTCGCTCGGGCAGGGGATGGCCCTGGCGCATGGACGCGGCCAGCAGCTCTTTCAGGTCCTGGCCGGGCACAAAGTCCATGACCAGGTAATCCCGGTCCTGGAAGGTAAAGTAATCCGAGACCTTGGGCAGGTTGGGATGGTCCAGGCGGGCCAGGGTGCTGGCCTCCTGGTAGAACTGCTCGCGAGATTGGCGCAGCTCTTCGGGAGTGGCGTCGGGATCGGGCAGCGCTTCCTTGACGGCGCAGACGCGCCCCTTGAGGCGCAGGTCATCGGCGCGATACGTGGCACCCATGCCACCGCGCCCGACGAGCTCGACGATTCGGTAGCGTTCGCGTAGAACGGTTCCCGGTGATAGACTGCGCGTCAATGGTTCGCTCCCGGCATCATTGGCGAGAGGGGGCCGGATCGTGCATCCCCTCCCGCCGCCTTTAGATTATCGTAGAATGGTCAAGTTGTCAAGGTTGTTGACAGGGAGGTGCGTCCGTGTCCGCAGAGACTGCCATGCTGCTGGTCCTTGAAGGACCGAACCCGGGCAAACGACTCTACATGGACCAGCCGGTTCTGCTGGTGGGTCGCGACGAGGACTGCGACCTGGTGATCGTCGACCGGCAGGTATCGCGGCGGCACGCGTCCATCACCCGTGAAAACGAGCAATACGTCCTGCGCGACCTGGATTCAAAGAACGGCACGTTTATTAACGGCCAGGAGGTGCAGAGCGCCTACATGCTCAAGGACGGCGACGAGATCCAGATTGCCTACTGCTGCAAGATGGCCTTCGTGGCTGCCGACTCGACGGCGCCCGTGCTCCTGGAGACGCCGGAGCAGGGGCTGCGCCTGGACCCCGAGAGCAAGCGGGTGTGGGTGGCCGGCCAGGAGCTGGAACCGCCCCTGTCCCTGGCCCAGTACCGCCTCCTGGCGCTCCTGTACGACGAGCCGGGCCGTGTCTACAGTCGCGACGAGATCGTAGAGGCCGTCTGGCCGGAAGACGACCGCGATGGCATCTCGGAGCAGGCCATCGACGCCCTGGCCCGTCGCTTGCGAGAGCGGCTGGCCGAGGTGGACCCGGGCACCCAGTACGTCGTGACCGTGCGCGGCCACGGCTTTCGGCTGGAGAACACGCACAAGCCCTGAGCGGGCCTCAGCCGATCATGGTGCGGATGGCCCCGATAGCCTCCTCCACGCGTGCCAGCTCGGCCAGGATCTCTTCCCGGGGAAAGTCGGGCGGTGGCGGCGTTCCCTCGTCGGTTACGCTGACAAACTCGACGTCATAGTGGTCGTGGTTGGTCTGTCCCAACATGCCGAGGCCCAGGATCACGTCCGAGCGCGTGGCCTGGCCATAGATCCAGGTGGCGTGGGGGCCGATCTGGCCCTGGCTCGGGAAAAAGTACGCCCCGCGGCCCATGCCAAAACCCGTGTCGCCGTTGATGTTGGTAAAGCCGGTCACCGCGCGCTGGGGCCGCATCTGCGGGGGAAGGCCTCCCTGGGGCCCGGCGTAGGGATCGTCGGGCGCGTCGGGCCAATACCAGGCCACCTGCAATCCTTCGATGGGGGCGCCGTCCTTGTTGGTGACGCGCACGACGAGCGTGGCGGCGGTATAGATCTTTTCCCGCAGCGCCGCGATCTTGTAAACGGGGCCCTCACCCGGCGGCGCCGGGTGGATGATGAAATCCCCATACCTCGCGCGCAGGTAGTCCACGTTGCGCTCGTTGCCCTGCCAGTCATAGACGCGGATGTCCATGCCGGAAACTCCTTTCCATCGCAGTGCTGCTGTCATTGTATCACACCTGGCTGCGGCTGCCAAAACGTGCCGGACGCCGTCAGGGATGTTGACCGGCGAGCGGTCCTGGACTATAATTGCGGCCGAAGAGACCGAGCCCGAGGGCTGAAAAGTGAGGCAGGCAACCATGAGCCAAGCAGAGCATGGCAAGGCGGGCGAGGCCCCCATTGCCGGGGTGATTTTCGACATCGACGGCGTCCTGGAGTTCCAGGGCAAGGTGTATCCCGGGGCCGTGGAGACGCTGGCGGCCCTTCGAGAGGGAGGGCTGCTGATCCGGTTTCTGACCAACAGCACGCTGAAAAGCCGGGCCTCTTGCGCCGAGAAGCTGCAGCGCCGGGGGTTCGAGGCGCACGAGTCGGAGGTGGTGACGGCGTCGTATGCCACGGCCACGTACCTGCGCGAGCAGGGGGTGCGCAGTTGCTGGGTCCTCGTCGACGGGGAGGGGCGCCGCGAGTTCGACGGGCTGCCCCAGGACGAGGAGGATCCGGAGTACGTGGTGGTGGGCGACTATCGCCAGGGGCTGAACTGGGCGAACATGAACCGGGCCCTGCGCCTGGTGTTGCGCGGCGCGCGCCTGGTGGGCATGCAGTCCGAGCTCCTGGATTTGAGCGGTGCCGAGGACGAGCAGTTGAACGTCGGCGCCTGGGCCAGGATGCTGGAGCAGGCGGCGGGTGTCGAGGCGACCTACATTGGCAAGCCGGAGGCCTATGCCTTTGCCCTGGTGCTCAAGACGATGGGCCTCGGCCGGCGCCAGGTCGTCATGGTCGGCGACAAGGTGTCGACGGACATCCGCGGCGCCAACGACTTTGGCATACCCTCGGTCCTGCTGCGCACGGGCGAGTTCGACGAGGCGGAGCTGAACGGCGGGGTGCGCCCGGACCACATCCTCGACTCGATCCGGGACCTCCCTGCCCTCCTCGGCCTGCCGGATGACGGTGCGCCCCGGGCACGCGGCGCGGGTGAGCGGTGATCCTGGGGATCTTTGCCCGGACGTTCAAGCGGCCCTCGCTGGAGGGGGTGCTGGACGCGGTGCAGGCCCACGGCCTGCGGGCCGTGCAGTTCAACACGGCCAGCGCCGGGCTGCCTTCCATGCCCGACGAGATCGAACCGGGGCTGCTGGTGCGCATCCGGGCTGCCCTGGAGGCCCGGGGCCTGGAGATGGCCGCCGTGTCGGGCACCTTTAACATGATCCATCCCGATCCGCGGCGCCGTGAGGAAGGGCTGCGGCGCCTGGCGGTCCTGGCCGCCGCGTGCCGCCCCATGGGCACCTCGACCATCACCCTGTGCACCGGAACGCGAGACCCCGACGACAAATGGCGCTGGCACCCGGGCAACGCGCTGCCGGACGCCTGGCAGGATCTGCGTGGGGCGATGGAGCGCGCCCTTGCCATCGCCGACGAGCACGACCTTGTCCTGGGGATCGAGCCGGAGCAGGCGAACGTCGTCGACTCGCCGGCGGCTGCCCGGCGCCTCCTGGACGAGATGCGCTCGCCCCGCCTGAAGGTCATACTGGACCCGGTCAACCTGCAGGCCGGGGGCGACGCGGACCGGGTGCGCGCCCTGGTGGACGAGGCCCTGGACCTGCTGGGCCCGGACCTGGTGGCGGCCCACGCCAAGGAGCTGTTCCCCGGCGGCGCCGGCTGGCGCCTGGACTATCGGCATTTCGTCGCCGCTCTGCGTGCCGCCGGATTTGGCGGCCCGCTATTGCTCCACAACCTGCCCGAGGCGGCCGTGGGCCCGGCGGTACGCCTGCTGCGCGGGCTGTAAGACGTCGCCCCACGGCGACCCCCTTACCTCGCTGCAACCCCCTCACCCCCAACCCCTCTCCCCCGAAACGGCGGAGGAGAGGGGGGGCAACTCGGCACGCGACTCCCCCTTGCCGTGTCGGGAAAGGGGCCGGGGGGTCAGGTTTCTTCCTGCGGGCTGGCAAGCACCTTGTCCACGCGGTGCCCGTCCATGTCCAGGACCTCGAAGCGCCAGCCGCAGCAGTCAAAGCGGTCGCCGGTGCTGGGGATGCGGCCCAGGGCAACCATGGCGAGGCCGCCGAGGGTCTGGTAGTGGGCCTTGCCCTCGTAGGGGAGTTGCGCCAGGGCCAGGACGTCGCGAAGCTCGTCGACGGAGAGCATGCCGTCCAGCAGCCACGACCCGTCCTCGCGCTGCACGGCCTCTGACTCGGTCTCCTCTCCGGCCCCCGGCAGGTCGCCGACGATGGCCTCCAGGATGTCGTACGTGGTCACCACGCCCTGGAAGCCGCCGAATTCGTCGATGACCAGGGCGGCGTCGGAGCGCGTCTCCCTCAGGCGCCCCACGGCGTCCAGCGCGGTGACACTCTCGGGCAAAAAGAGGGCCGGCCGCACCAACCCCTCCAGGTCCAGGGGGGCGCCCTCGATGGCACGGGCCAGAAGATCCTGGGCATACACCAGGCCGAGGACGTGGTCCAGGTCGCCCCGGGCCACGGGAAAGCGCGAATGCCCGCCGCCAGCGATCAACTGCCGCGTCTCCTCGGGCGGATCATCCAGGTCGAGCCAGACCACCTCCGGCCGGGGCGTCATGATGGCATTGATGGTCTGATCGGCCAGGCGAAAGACCTGCATCACCATCTCGTGCTCTTCGGGCTCAAAGACGCCCACCTTTGTGCCCTGGCGCATCATGAGCTTGATCTCTTCTTCGCTCACGGGCTCCTCTTCCTCGGTGCGCACCCTCAGCAGCCGCAGCACCAGGCTGGTGGACCAGTCGAGGAGGCGGACGATGGGCGATGCCAGGCGCGAGAGGCCGCGCATGGCAGGCGCGACGGCGGCCGCGACGCGCTCGGCGTTGTTCAGGCCCAGGCGCTTGGGCACCAATTCGCCGATGACGAGGGACAGGTAGGTGATGGCCAGGACGACCACGCCGACGCCGATGGCGTCGCTGTAGGGTGCCAACGACGGCACGTCGTCCAGGGCCCCGCTCAGCTTGGCGGCGATAGTGGCCCCACCAAAGGCTCCGGCCAGGACGCCCACGAGGCTGATGCCGATCTGGATGGTGGCCAGAAACTGGTTGGGTGCGTTGGCCAGGTCCAGGGCGACGCGGGCTCGCCTGTCGCCCTCCTCGGCCTGCTGCTGCAGGCGGGTCTTGCGGGCTGAAACGACGGCAATCTCGGACATGGCAAAGAGCCCGTTGGCCAAGATCAGCAGCGCGAGGACAAACAACTCGAAGGCTATTGAATTCATGCCACTCTCCTATACAAGGCGCGCGATCATGATATCACAGGGCCGCGATACTGTCAACGAACTTGCAGTTGTCAAAAGAGCGAACATGATGATATAATACCAGGCCAGAATGATGCTCAGGTCCGGCCTGGCACCGGCAGAGGTGCCGGAGGCCTTGGGGGGTGGGACGCCCGCGGATGGGCGCCGGGGCCTGATCGAAAGGAGACCTGTGTCTGGCGATCCTGACAGCCACGCCGGTGCCCGCCAGCTCGTGCGGCGTTGCCTGGGCCTGGAGCCCGGGCAGCAGCTCGTGATCCTGGCGGACGAAACGACGGTCGAGGCGGCGATGGCCATCGCCGCGGCGGCCGAAAGCCTGCTCGTTCCCCACACGACCATCCTGGTGCCCGCAGCCGTGCAGCGGCGCATTCCGCTGCAGAGCGACCTCAGCTTGCTCGCCCAGGGTGCTGTGCGCGAGGCCCGCGCCATTCTCGTGTGCGTGAACGGTGCGCCCGACTGCCAGCCGTTCCGCGAGTGGTTCCTGGAGACCAACTGGACGGCGCGGACACGCATCGGCCATATGCCCGGGGCCAACCTGGACGCGCTCAAGCTGGCCGAGGTGGATTGCGACAGGCTGGTGAGCGACTGCCACGACCTGGAAGTGGCCCTGGCCCGCGGGCAGACCCTGGAGCTCATCACCCGGACAGCCGCCGGCGCCACCCACCGGCTGGAGGCGGACATCGGGGGCTGGCAGCGGCTGCCCGTGGCCAGCGACGGGATCATCACCGACGGGGCCTGGGGCAACGTGCCCTCGGGCGAAACCTACATCGCCCCCCTGGAGGGTACGGCGACGGGCAGCATCGTCGTCGACGGCTCCATTCCGGGCCTCGTCATCGGGCCGGGCCAGGAGATCATCCTCCATTTTCAGTATGGGCGCCTGTCGCGCATGGAGCCGGAGGACGGCCCGGTGGCCCGGCACCTGGCCGAGACCCAGATCCGCCACGCGAAGGCCGTGGGCGACCTGGACTGGGGCAACCTGGCCGAGATCGGGGTGGGGCTGAACCCCGCCGTCGAGAGCCTGACAGGCAACATGCTCCTGGACGAAAAGGCGGCGGGCACAGCGCACGTGGCCCTCGGATCCAGCTTTTTCCTGGGCGGCACGGTGCAGGCCAGCATCCACTGCGACCTGGTGACGCGCGGCGCGGGGCTCCTCGTCGACGGCAAGACCGTCGTGGAGGGGGGCAGGCTGGCCTATTCGGAGGGCGACTGGCACGAGCACTACAAGAACGTGCCGGTGGCGAGCAGCCCCTGGTTCTCCGCGCGACAGGTGGCCCGCTCGGGCATCCAGGCCGTGGCGGCGCCCGACGGCAGGCTGCAACGCCTGTTGCGCTCGCAACCGGGCCGGGTGTCGGCGTGCTTTGTGGGCGAGCAAAAGACTGCCCTCCTGGCCCGGGATCTGTACGACTGGCTGCCGCCCACCGGCGAGTGGGTGGCGATCGATCGCCTGGCCTCGCGAGCCGGGATGTCGGCCGGCGTGGCCCGGCGGGTGTTGCACATCATGGCTGATTACGACCTGGTCATGGCCCGGTAGGAACCGACATGAAAGATTGGCCTCCACTTCTGCGCCTGTTGAGCGAGGACCTGGGCTATAGCGTGCGCCAGGGCAAGCCGGCGCTGGGTTACGAGCTGTTCAGTGTCGACCTCTCGTCGTGGAAATTGCGCCTGACAGACAACACGCCCGTGGTGTGGGTCAAGCGCGCCGACCTGGAAGACACGACGCCGCAGCACCTGGTCCAGAGCCTGACCGACGTCATGCGCGAGCGCAACCTGAGCCGGCAGATCGTCCTTGTGCTGCTGGAAGGCGAGGGCGAGCCCCTGCGTCGCTACGTGGAAAGCCCCCTCCACAACCTGGTGGTCTGCGGTAAGGAAGACCAGGAGCGAATCGTGGGCTCCCGGCGGCCCAGCGGCGAGCTGCTGGACCTGATCTCGGCCCAGGTGCCCATCTCGAACCTGGCGCCCTACGAGACGCGGGCACCTGTCACCGGCAGCCGCTTCTTCGGTCGCGAGTACGAGATCTCGCGGGTGGTGAGCAACCCCGACACGAACCACGCCATCCTCGGCATCCGGCGCATCGGCAAGACCTCGCTGCTGCGCGAGGTGGAGCGCCTGCTACGCCAAGCCCAGGACCCGACGCAGGTGGTTTACCTGGAGTGCAGCGACCTGTTGAGCACCGAGGATTACGTGCGCGAGGTGGTGCGCAAGTTGAACCCGCGGGAGCTGCCGCGGCTGCACATGCAGAAATACGTGTTCTTCTTTCCCGACTTCCTGGAGCGCATGGCCCGGGCATCCAAGGGCAAGATCATCTTTCTCCTCGACGAGATCGACAACCTGGTCATCATGCAGCGGGGCAGTTGGGAGCTGTTCCGCATGCTGCGCGCCTCGGCCAACAAGGGGGCGTGCCAGTACATCATGGCCGGCTTTCGCGAGGCGATGCGCGAGCAATATCTCCTCGACTCGCCCTTTTACAACTTTGCCCAGGAGATCCGCCTCAGCGAGTTCACCCGGCGCCAGGCCCAGGACCTGATCCAGACCCCCATGGAAAACCTGCGGGTACGCATTCGGAACAAGGAAGAGGTGGTGGCCCGCATCTACGAGGAGACGGCCGGCCAGCCCAACCTTATCCAGTACTATTGCACCATCCTGCTCCGCCAGCTCGATCTCGTCGGCAAGCGCGAGATCGGCCCGGAGAGCCTCATCGACGTCTACGGCGACGAAGGCTTCAAGAGCCACCTGCTCACCTCGTTCATGCAGAATACCGAAAACCGGGAAAAGGCCCTGGTCTACGCCGTGCTCATGGCCTCGGAGGAGCCGCGCAAGGGCTTTTCGCCGGCCTTTCTCGACGCCGCGCTGCGCAAGCGGGGTATCGTCTTGCCCCAGGACGAGATCGACCAGGCGACGAGCGTTCTGGCCCTGGCGGGCGTCCTGCACCAGAAGGGCCGGGAGTTCTTTTTCACCTCGCCGGTCTTTACCAAGGTCCTCCATCAATCCTACGATCTCGATTACCTGTTCCGAAAGGTCAAAGAGGAAGGTCTATGACCTGGTTGGAGGTCCCGCCGGAGGCTCCCGCCGTCGTCCGGCACAACCTGGAGGCCGTCAACGAAATCGTGCGGACCGTCCAGGAAGGGAGCTTTTGCGCGCTCCTGGGCACGCGGTTGTCGGGCAAGACGGTGCTGCTGCGCTACGTGGAGCAGATGCTCTCGGGGCCGCTGCGCTGGACCTGTGTGTACGTCGATCTATACGCCGTCGAGACGTCGACGCTGAGCGGCTTTTTCGGCGCGCTGATGCGCATTATTGCCGGGCGCGTCGAGCCCCTCACCGGGCTGGCGCTGGAGCTGCCGCCCGTAGGCACGGCCAGCAGCGCCGTCTTTCGCGCCTTCCTGGCCGAGGGGGTCCACAGGTTGGAGCGCGACCTCGTGCTGATCCTCGAGCACCTGGAAGCACTGCCCACCGACCTGGTGGAGGCGTTGTTGACCTCGCTGCGCGCCGCGTTCATGGACCAGCAGGACCAGGATCAGAGAGTGGTCGCCGTCGTGTCCGGTGCCCTGAGCCTGGCGGCGCTGACGGTGGGCGAATCGTCGCCCTTTCGAGGGATCGCGCGCCGCATCTTTCTGGCCGACCTCAACGGCGCGCGAAGCGCGGCGATCATTGCCGAGGAGCTGGCCGCGGCCCGCGTCCTGGTGTCGCGCAAGGCCCGGCGCCGCCTGCTGCTGGCAGCCAACGGCGATCCGTACCTGATCCGCCGCCTGTGCCAGCGGTGCGTCGACCTGAGCCTGAACCTCTCGCCGCCGCGGCTGCGCGCCGCGCAGGTGCAGCAAGTGGTGGCCGAGTTCCTGCGCGACGACGTCTATCACTATGCGCCCCTGCAAGAAGCGGTCCACGTCATCGAAGACGACCCCGACCTGCTGCGCTGCATTTTGCTACTCCTGGCCCACGGCACGGTGCTGCGCTCCGACCTGCCCTTGCCCCTGTCGCCGGACGTCGATCCCCTGCACCTGACCGGTGTGGTGGAACCGGTGGGCGGGCACAGCTATCGCGTCAAGAACCAGGTCTACCAGCGCTTCCTGGAGAGGCACTTTCACCCCGGCCGGGTGGGCCATCTGTTGGCCATGTCGGGCCGCTGGGACCTGGCCCTCGATTACCTGGAGGCCGGGATTCGCCAGGGAAACGAGCACTCGCGAGAGGACCTGCTGCCGGCGACCATCAACTCGATGTACGCGGCCGAGGACGTGGCCCGGGCTGCCCATTTCATGACCCGCGGGCTGACGGCGGCCTTTGGCGTCGTGGAGGCGCGGGTGTGGGTTGCCCAGGTACAGGAGAACCGGCTGCGGCTGGTGGCCCAGGTGGGCCAACGGCCCGACAGCCAGTCGCTGCTCAGCGCCGAGATGCCCATGCAGGCCGACCGGCTGGAGGCGCGCGCCTTCCGGCAGGCACGCGCCCTGCGAGGGCCGGAGGGTGGGCGCTACGTCTGGCGGGCGATGCCCCTCCTGGCGGCGGGCGGTCATCCGGTGGGCGTGGTCATGCTGTGCACCGACCTGATGGACGGGCGCGCGGTGCACCAGCGCGAGCGCGAGCTGCAGCTCGCCGGCTATCTTACCCAGGCCGCGCGTGCCCTGCAGGCCGTGGGCGTGCGCCGGCAGGAATTGGCCCTGGCCGGCAGCATGCAGACCAGCCTGCTGCCCGCTTCTGTCCCCGAGCTGCCCGGCTGGGAGATCGCAGCCCGGCTCCAGCCGGCCCGGGAGACGTCGGGCGATTTCTACGACCTGATCCCGCTACCGGGCGGGCAGCTCGGCGTGGTCATCGCCGACGTGACGGACAAGGGACTGGCCGCGGCCCTGTACATGACCTTGACCCGCACCCTGCTGCGGACCTATGCCGCCGACTATCCCGGGCGGCCGGACCTGGCCCTGCGGGCGGTCAACGAGCGCCTGCTGGCCGACAGCGACTCGGGGCTCTTTGTCACGCTCTTTTACGGCATCCTGGACCCGGAGCGGGGCACCCTGGCCTACTGCAACGCCGGGCACCCGCCCCCCTATCTGATCCAGGGCGCCGGGGGAGAGGTTCAGGCAGAACCCCTGTCGGGGCGGGGGATCGCCCTGGGCGTGGTGCCCGACCCCGGCTGGGAGCACACCATCCTCAAGGTGCCCCGTGGCGGGCTGCTGCTCCTCTACACCGATGGCGTTCCCGATGCCCTGGGCCCCACGGGCGAGCGCTTTGGCGTCGCGCGCATGGTGGACCTGCTCCGCGAGCTGGCTGGCCGGCCGGCCGGCGAGGTGGAGGAGCGGCTTCTCGGAGAACTGCAGCAGTTCGCCGGCAGCCTGCCCCAGTTCGACGACATCACGATCGTTGCCGTGCGGCGCGAGGCCTAGCCCTCACCTCCACCAGCGCGCCACCTGCTGCACTGCGTCCAGGATTTCGCCGGGGGCAGCGGGGCCGCCCAGGCGGGCAAGGAGCGGGGCCAGGACGGCCAACTCGAGGAGCGTCGTGGGGCGGGGCTGGCGGCCCATGAGGCCGAGCAGGCGCTCGCCCTGCCCATTCGCCAGCCAGATCTCGCGGAGGGCGCGGGCGGCGTCGGGGCCGGCGGCCAGGGTGGCAAGGGGCTCCGCCAGGATGGCCAGGGGCGTGGCCGACGCTCGCTGGCCGGGACGCCGCGGTGCGCCGTCGGACCGCTCCTTTAGCTCGACGGCCGCGCCGAGGGCCTCTCGCAGCGCAGCGGACCCAAGATCGCCGGGCAGTTGGCCCGCCATCCCGGCCAGGACCCCCAGCCGCTCCCCCGCATTCGAGAGCCCGCGGGCCACATCCAGAGCGCGGGCGTAGGCGGTCTCACGACGCCCCGCCGGGAGGTAGGGCGCCAGCCCTACCATCGCCTCCACTTGCCAGCGCTCCCCTTCGATCCCGAGGGCGGCGCGCCATCCTTCTTCGGCTTCGCCCAACTCGGCCAGGCGCAGGGCCATGCGTGCCGCAACGGGGGCGCCGTGGCGGCCCAGCTCGGCGGCTACGTCCAGGGCCTCCCGCGGCCAGGGCAGGGAGAGGTGAGGCGCCAGGGACAACAAGGCATCCACCTGGTAGGTCAGCGGCTCGATGGGCCGCGCCGCGGAGAGCGCTTCCTGGCCGTGGCCCAGCTCGGCCAGGCGCACGGCCAGGGCCGATAGGGTCTGGGCCCGCAGGTGCAGGCCGCGGATGGTGCCGGCGGCGGCCAGCTCCTGGCGCACGGTCTCCTGGGGCAGTCGCCGGGCCAGGGCGGCCAGGGCATTCTCCTCCGGCCGGCGCGGCCAGGCCCGGGGCACGGCCAGTCGCCGCGCCTCGGCCAGGGCCGCCGGTACCTGCCCCGCGGGCAGGAAGGGGGCGACCGCCGCCAATGCCTGGCCCAGCAGCCGGGCCCCGGGTCCGGCTGCGCAGGCCTGCACGGCTTGCAGCACCCGGGCAGCCACTTCTTGCCGGGCCTCACCGGCCAGGTGGGGGGCAAGGCGGGCCAGGGTTTGCGCGCGGCAGCAGGCGTCGTCCAGGCCTCGGGCAGCCTCGACGGCCTCCCGCAGGATGGCCGGGCGCTCGTCGTCGCCGGCCAGGCGGACCAGTGTGGTGAGGGCCAGCGCCCCGGCCCAGCAGTCGCCCGCCCGGCGGGCCGACCGGAGGACGTGGGGCACGACCCCGGGCAGGCCGGCCGCTCCGGGCGCCTGCTTGCCCTCCCCCGAGCCGGCCTGCCGCGGGGGCGCGGGCGCGACGAGCGCGACCAGGGCGGCGGCCCGGTCGGGCTCTCGCACCAGGGCAACGGCCTCGCTGCGGAGCGCCCCGGGCAGGTGTGGCACGAGGGCGGCCAGGATGGCCGCGCGCTTCCAGGCCTCGGGGAGCCGGCCCACGGCCCGCAGCACCTCGCGGCGGCCGGGCGTGTCCAGGGCCGGGGCGAGGGCGACCAACGCCTGGACCTGCTCCTCCTCGTCGGCGATGGATCGGGCGGCGGCCAGGGCCTCGCCCAGTTGTGCGCCGTCCAGGTAGGGCACCAGGCCGTCGATGACGCGCAGGCGGGCCGGGCCCGGCAGGCGGCCCGCAGCGGCCAGCGCCTGGCCGGCGGCCGCTGCCTGGAGCGAAGCGGGCAGGTGCGGGATGAGGGCCAGAACGGCAGCCGCCGGCAGTTGCCCGTCGAGGGGCAGGGCGGCCAGGGCCTCGTCGCGCCGCGACGCGGGCAGGTGGGGCATCAGCGCCAGGAGGGCCTGGCAACGGCGCTCGGGGTCCCGGATGGCAGCGAGGCTCGCCAGGGCCTCGTCCAGGACCTGGCCGTGCCGGGCCGTGACCCCATCTCCCTCCTCGTCCCCGGGCAGCGCCAGGTGGGGTGCGAGGCGGGTCATGGCCGCCACCCGTGCCTGCTCGTTGCCGAGGGCCTGGATGGCCCGCCATGCCGCTTCTATGGCCCCGACCCGCTGGGTGGCCGACAGGCAGGGCAGCACGCCCAGGAGGGCATCGAGGCGCATGGCCGGGTCGGCCACGTCGGCCGCCACCGCGAGGATGCCGGCCCGGCCGGCCTCGTCAAAGGCCGGTGCCACCCCGGCGAGGGCCATCGCCAGGGACCTTTCGTCGGAGATGCGCCGGGCCTCGGCCAGGGCGCCGGGCAGCAGGCCGGGCGCCAGGACCGGCGCCAGGGCGACCAGGGCGATGGCCCTCGCTTTCTCGTCCGCCAGAGATCCGACCCGCAGGAGTGCCAGCCTCTGCTGCCCGCTGTCCAGCAGTGGGGCGAGGCTGGCCAGGGCCCTGGCACAGGCGCGCTCGTCCTGGATGGTCCGCGCCGCCGACAGGGCCTCGCCGGCGAGCCGGCGGTCGAGGAAGGGGGCCATGGCCGACAGGGCCGTGCCCCGGGCGCTGCCATCGGCCATGGCCGAGACCATGGACAAGGCGCTTTCCATAACGCCGGCAGGCAGGAAGGGCGCGGCCTGCGCTTCATCCTGCCGTCCAGGCCGGGGTGGCAGGAGCGAGAGCAACCGGGCGATGGCCTCGGCGCGGCCGGGCTCGCCGCGAATGAGCAGCGTGGCGCGCAGGGCCAGGTCGGTTGCCGGCTCGCGGTGCTCGACGGCGAGGTGGGGCAGGAGGGCGGCCAGGGCATTGACCCGCGACAGGCTGTCGGGTTGGCTTTCGGCCAGGGCCAGGGCCCGCGGCTGCAGGACCGGCGGCAAATGGGGAGCCATGGCTGCCAGGAGAGGGGTGACGCGGGCGTGGTGAACCCGTCCCAGGCAGTCCAGGGCGGCGCTCAGGGCCTTGTCCCGCCAATAAGGTGGCAGGTGAGGCGCCACGCCGGCCTGGGCCCGGCAACGCGCCGCCGAATCGCGCATGCGCCAGGTCGCAGCCAGCGCCTGGCGGCACAGCGCTTCGGGCAGGTGGGGCGCGAGGCGACCCAGAGCGGTGGCGCGGCGAGACTCGTCCTCGATCTCGACGACGGCCGCCAGTGCCCGGGGCAAAAGCGCCGCGGGCAGATGCGGCGCCAGGCCGGCCACCGCCTCGACGCGGCAGGCTGAATCCTGGAGGGCAAGGGCCGCGGCCAGGGCTTGCTCCAGGACGGGGGCAGGGAGTTGAGGTGCCGGCTGCTCTTGACTGTCACGCGGCGGACCCCGGTCCGGGCCGGCGGAGCCGGATGGCGCCAGGGGCGTGGCGAGCCCAACGAGGGCCCGGGCGCGCTGCTCCTCGGCCGGCAGGAGACGGATGGCGTCCAGCGCCAGGCCCAACTGGTCCTCGGGCAGGCGGCGGGCCAGGGCAAGGAGGGCGCGGCCACGCTGCTCTTCGTCGTCGATGGCCAGGGCGGCGGCGATGAGGCCCGCGGTCATGGCGGCGGGCATGGCGGGCTCGGCTGCCAGGCCGACCAGTGCGTCGCCGCGCTGCGCCGGGTCGGGGATGCGGCGGGCAGCAGCCAGCCCCTGGGCCGGGCTCCAGTAGCCCTCGCGGACCAGGGCGCAGAGGAGAGCCGGCGGGATCTCGGGCGCCAGGCTGTGGATGCAGCTCGCCATGAGGGCATAGCGGCACTGGTGGGCAAGGGCGGCACCGGCGCCGGGGCCGCCGGCGGCCAGGTCCCGGCCGGCCCGCAGCCTGGCGCGTTCCAGGTCTTGCAGGTAACCGGGCACCTGCCCCAACCGCTCGCGAGCCTCGTGCCAGGCGTTGCGGCCCGTGGCCGTCTCCTCGGCGAAGAGCGCCCGCAACTCGTCGTGGCGGCCGGCCTGCTCCAGGTGCCAGGCCAGGGCGCCGTGGATGGTCCCATCGTCGGGCAGGGTGTGCCAGGCGCCGCCGCGCGTCCGGGCCCGGTAGCGGTCCAGGAGCGCCTCGTGCGACGCGGGGGCGGCGGCTTCCAGGGCCGGCAGGGGGCGGTAGGCAGGCATCTCTTCTCCGCCGGCACCGCGTACGGGCGCCGCCTCCACGAGCCCCCGGGCGAGGAGATGGCGCAGCAGGGCGTGGACCTCCGCCTCGTCCGCCAGGCCCCACATGGTGGCGGCGGCAGCGGGGGTGAGGGCAGTGCCGGGTGGCAGCAGGCCGAGCCAGGCGGCGGCCTCGCGCAGGCGAGGCTCCAGGGCTTCCAGCGCCGGCTCGCTCTCGGCGGGGCCCGTGCTTTCTGCGTGCTCGTCAGGCATGGCTGGTCTTCTCCCTCCCCCCTTGAGGATGAGCAGGCGTGCAGGAGATGGAGCCATTATACCACATCCCCATCCCCGCGCCAATTGGCGGCCAGATGGGTGGAACGGTGAACAGATGGGGCGAACCGGGCTTGCAGTTCTCCGCCAAGGCTGCTATAATCACTCACCGGCAAGACCATTGCACCTGGAGTGTACACAAGAGGAAAGGAGAACGTCATGCCGAGCTTTCTGGACAAGCTAAAGAGTGGAGCGGACAAGGCAGCCTTCGAGGCGGATCGCCTGGTGCGCGTGAACCAGGCGCAGGCCACCGTCAGGACGGCGCAGCGCGAGCTGGAGGCCGAAATGACGGCCCTGGGCCGGGAGGCATTGGCCCTTTACGATGGCGGCGTGCTGGTCCAACCCGAGCTGCTGGCCATCTGCGAAAAGATCGACGGGATGCGGCAGCACGTGTCGGCGCTGGAGTCCGAGGTGGAGCGGATCCGCCAGGAACAGCCGCCCGAGTCGTCTGCGCCGCCCGAGGACGAGGCAGCAGCCGAGATGCCCGAGCCGGTCCGGCCGCCGGCGCCAACACCGCAGGCGCCGCCCACGGCCACGACGGCACCGGGACCGCAGCCGGCCGCGACGGCGCCCCAGGGCAGCGCGTGCCCCAACTGCGGC